>JADHWJ010000010.1 GCA_016783545.1 Candidatus Aenigmatarchaeota archaeon
TATTTACATTTTTGCTTAATAAAGCTTACGAATATCGTAGAAAAACAACGAAAACTTTAAATACTTGATATCCAAAGAATGGTATGATGACTTTCCCAACAGACATCAAAATGAATAGGAAGTAGTTTCTTAGTTTTTGATCTGCTGGGTTATAATTTCTTTTCCTGGCAGACCAGACTATAGAATTTAAAAGAGGTGATTAATATGATGGATATGAGACAGATGAATGCATTGGTTTCCAGGGTAACAGGTAGTTCAAACGGAACAAACGGAAGTTTGTATAGATTGGTTGGCGTCGGCAGAAGAGGTAAACAATACGTGCACGCAGTTGAAGATGTGCGCACTGAAAGGTATTTTGAGATAGAAGCTGATGAAGCACTTACAACAAGAGAAGCAATTGAAAGAGCATATGCAATGGTCTAGTGAGAGGCTAAGAATTTTCTTATCCTCTCCAGATACAAAATAACTGATATTATTACCAATACAATTAAAAATAAAATACCGAATCCGTATATTGACAGTAAAAATGATATTACAGCTCCTATTACAAAGAAGATTGTTGTTTCAATTGGGAATATCCTATCATTATGAGGAAATAAAGCATCCAAAAAAACAACCACACCTATTACAACTAATATAGCCTGTAAAAGAAAACCATATGGGTTTACTAAACCACTAATTATAAAACTACCTGAAATGAACCCCTTTATTATGGCCATCCACCCAATCAATGATTCTCTGTCAAGATTTGTTTTCCCCATTGATTAATATTTATTTAATATGCTAATATATTTTAAGCTTCAACCTTAAACACTTCGTCGCCTTCTCTCACCCTGTCCTTTACTTTCATTCCAACCGATTCCCCTTTCTTTCCTTCTTCAACTGGTTTATGATCTACCTGCATAGAGTCTGCTAGCTGTTCAATGTCTGTTGTTGCGCCTTTTATGTGTATCTTATCGCCAGCTTTCAATGTATCTGATAACTCTATTACAGCAACATCTAAGTGTGTGAAAAAATGCGTTACTTTTCCTATTGGCTTTTCTGCCATGATGATTACCCCCAATTAATCTTTTAATTAATGTTTTTTAAATATTAGTTATGGGAGTAAATATAACCAAGTTGATAAAATCAAAGCAGATAGAAATGAAAGACCTTGCAAACAGAAAGATAGCAGTTGATGCTCTGAATACGATATATCAATTCGTTAGCATTATACGCGATCGTTTTACAGGCGAACCTTTAAGGGATTCGAAAGGAAGAGTCACCTCTCATCTATCAGGCCTTTTCTATAGAAACTTTAATCTTCTCAAAGCAGGTGTTCAGCCTATCTATGTATTTGACGGCAAGCCACCTGAATTCAAAAAGGCAACAACAGATGCAAGGAAGGTTGTGAGAGCAGCAGCAGAAAAGAAATGGAAAGATGCTGTTGAGAAAGGAGATGCAGAAAAAGTAAAACTCTATGCACAAGGCGCAACAAGAGTTACAACAGAAATGTTAGATGAAGCAAAAACCCTCTTAAAATCCATGGGCATAGCTTGCGTCCAGGCACCATCTGAGGGCGAAGCTCAGTGTGCACATCTTTGTAGAGAGGGGCTTGTCTATGCTTCAGCAAGCCAAGACATGGACAGCCTAATGTTTGGGGCACCTAAGCTAGTCAGAAACCTAAATGTTACTGGAAGAAGAAAAGTTCCAAGGAAAGAGAAGTATATAGAAGTGAAGCCAGAGTTTATAGAATTGAGTTCAGCTCTAAAGCAATTGGGGATAGATCATGATCAGTTAATTATTCTAGGAATACTTACAGGTACAGATTATAATCCAGGTGGAATAAAAGGCATTGGACCAAAAACAGCAATAAAGCTTGCCAGAGAACACAAAACACTAGATTCTGTTATGAAGAATGTGGAATGGCCTTTTAAGATCTCAGCTGAAAAGATTTTTGATTTCTTCAAGAACCCACCTGTTGAAAAGACAAAGATACCAAAAGAAAAGTTCCAGCCAGAAAAGATAATGGATATATTGGAAGATCATGACTTCTCAAGGGAGAGAGCTGAAAAAACAATAAACACATATCTGGAAGAGAATAAAACTGGCAAGCAAGCAGGCCTTGGATCTTTTTTAAAATAATTTTTTATTATATATATCCCTCTAATTAGACAATATAAAGACAAAGGGGCCCAGGGTATAGGGCGGGTCCCAATATCCGAAGGAGCCAGGCCCTTCGGTAGGCATGGCTAGAAGATGAAGTGGCATACGACGCTAGCGACGCCGGTGGCCACGGCGATCCAGAATATGGTCTGAAACCGCTGGCACTTCACTCTGGCTTTGTTGAAGTCGATCCGGAGGGCTTCCTCACGCCTAGAAACCATCTGAAGATTGTTGGCTATCTGCTCGATCACAGGCTCGTAGTCCTTGATTTGAGCCAGGTAGGACTTAACCTGTCTCTGTGCTTCTTCGAGCTGCTTCTTGACAGTTTCGAAGTTCTTTCTCCACCCTTCGCCTTCGCTGTTCGCCTCGGAGAGCAAGGCGTTCGTCTGCTCAAGACAATCTGACACAGATCGATACCCCTCTTGCATCTCAGCCAGTTCCTGCTCGAGCTGGCCTTTTCTGGTCTCACCGCTTTCGATGTTTCTCCTGAGGATTTCTTCTTGTTCCTCAAACTCCGCGAGCTTCAAGTCTCGATCCGCGATAGTGGTTTTGAGAATCACTATCTCCTCTCTGAGTTGTGCAACTACTCCGTCTTCCGGTGCACTCATGGTACTACCTCCCATTGTGAAAGAAACGACACAAGTACCAAAGACTCTCACTGAACAGTTCAGGAGAGACTAATCTCTATGAGAAACAACCCACCAAAGTGGTGGTTATTACGGAATTTATTCTATTTGAACTACCAAAAAATCGGCAGTTTTAACGGATATGAAAAGCTAGGATTTCTTTTACAAAATCGATAGCAAGGTACTATTGCATAGTAATAAACGCGTTTAGTATATAAAAGCATATATAACGATGTTATATTGTTATTTCTTTCTATATTTTATAATTTATATAGTAATCTTTATTAGTATAAATTACTATATATTTATAGGAGGAAATATGGGTATAACAAAAGTGACAAGAAACTTTCAGGTAACTTTGCCGAAAGATGTTAGGGAGATGGAAAAAATAAACATAGGTGATAAGTTCATTGTAACAATAGAGGATGATGAAATCATTATGAAAAAAATAAAAAGTGAAATATTAGATAGAAGTTTTGGTGTTTGGGGCAAAGGCAGCTCTGGTGTTGAATTCACAAGAAAAATAAGAGATGAAGCAGAGGAAAGAGAAAAGAGGCTGGGAATATGACAGGAGTTCTAATAGATACTGATATACATATTGACTTTTTAAGGAATGTGGAAAGTGCAAAAAAAACATTCCAGGATATTGTAGATGAAAAAATAATAGGACTCTCTTCTGTTATAACAGAGGCTGAACTTTTTTCAGGTAAAGAATGTAATAATCCAGAAAAGAAAATTGCTGTTGAAAATCTACTCTCATTAACTTCAAAAATAGAAGTAGATTCAATAATAGCAAAAAAAGCAGGTAAAATAAGAAGGGTGTATAACATCCCTATGATTGATGCTTTAATTGCTTCTTCAGCCATTGCAACAGATTCAATTCTTTATTCAAGAAATCTAAAACATTTCAAGAAAATAAAAGAGCTGAAATTCAAGGTGCCATATTAAGAGCTAAACCTATATATAATTATGCCAGAAGCGCCTTTAACAATAGTATTTGAGATGGTTGCAACAATTATATCCAATACAATAGGCACCCTTGGAAAAATAGCAAGTCTTTTTGGAAAGCTTTTGGAAAGCCTTGGTGTTGTCTCAACATATGGCGGAACAATTGGACTTGTTGTTTCAGTTCTTGTTCTGGCAATAGTTGGATATTTTCTTGCAAAATTCTTCCTAGGCTCTGGAAAAACAATAATTATTCTGACAATTGTTGGATTAGTGCTGTTTTTCCTTGCTGTTATGGGAATAATGGTATATTAAAGCCAGTTCCCAATATTTTCTTATGAAGAAACCAGAACTGCTCGCACCTGCCGGGAACTTTAGATGCCTCACTGCAGCAGTAAATGCTGGTGCTGATGCTGTTTATTTCGGTCTGGAGGATTTCAATATGAGGCAGTCAGCTGAAAATTTCTCAATCAAGGATCTAGAAAAAATAAACAAAATCTGTGGGAAAGTTAAGAAATATCTCACATTGAACACAATTGTCTTTGACTCTGAACTAGAAAAGATAGAGGAAACAATCAGGAAATTAAAGGGTAGAGTGGATGCAATCATATGCTGGGACATGTCTGTTATACAACTCTGCAAAAAATACAAGATACCTTTTCATGTCTCAACGCAGGCAAGTATTGCAAACAAAGAATCTGCTAAATTCTATAAAGATCTTGGAGCTGAAAGGATAATCCTTGCAAGAGAGCTAAATTTAGAGCAAATCAAAGAGATTTCGAAAATCATTAATGTTGAGGTTTTTGTTCATGGTGCAATGTGCGTGTCCATAAGTGGTAGATGTTTTACTTCACAGTTTCTTTTCAAAAAAAGCGCAAACCGAGGTGAATGTCTGCATCCATGCAGGAGAGCATACAAAGTAACAGACCACGAAGGAAATGAACTGAAATTAAAAAATAATAGAGTGATGTCAGCCAAGGATCTTTGTACATTACCCTTTATTGAAGAACTGAAAAATGCTGGCATATCAGCTTTCAAAATCGAAGGCAGGAATAGGCAGCCTGAATACGTTGATACTGTTACCAGAGTCTACAGAAAAGCAATTGACAAAAAGCTGACAAAAAAAGACGAGCTGATATCTGAACTGGAAAGTGTCTATAATCGGGATTTTTCATCTGGGTTTTATCTTGGAACACCCACATCAGACGATTTCACAGGTGATGAAAATGGTAGCCAGAAGAAAACCAAAGTTTCCACAGGCGTTGTTGATAACTATTTTAGAAAGCAGGGAGTGGCTGCTGTCAATGTACAGTCAGGGGAACTGAAGATCAATGATGAAATCATTGTCACAGGAGATACAACTTTTTTCAGGAAGAAAATAAAGAGCATGGAAATAGATCACAAAAAAATAGATATTGTTAAAAAAGGCCAGGCCGTAGGAATAAAATTGCCTTTATGTAGGGTTAATGATAAGGTCTATCTAGTTGTGGAAAGAACTAAACGTCAATAACAGCAAATTCTGAATCATATCCTCTGGAAAATTTTGCACCAAACCCACCTAATTCTGGAATATCAGATAAATCGCAATTATTTCTTACAGTGTCATTATGAGCCACATATATCAGCCTTCCATTTTCTCCTAGATTTTCCAAAAAATAACTAGTTAATTCAGAGATACATAATTTCCAATTATCTATGTAGAAGGGGCATGTAATCATAATATCAAACGGTCCATCACTAAATTCATATTCACTAAGATCAATCTCAATAAAGTTGGCTGCGTATTCTGGCAACTTCAGTTTTTGCCTGTTCGATTGCCTCATCCCATGTGTCAATACCAAACGGAACAATATTATGGCCGCTGAATTCCATTAGGAATTTCAGGAGCATTCCATTTCCACAACCGGCATCTAAAACTTTTCCATCCCTATCAATAAGTGGTAAGATAGATGCATATTGAAGTTCTGGAGGATTCCTATACCCATTCATCTCAATAGAAAAATACTTTCTTTGTTCTTCATACCATCTTTCAGATGTTTTTTCTACTAACATAAAAGAAATAATGTTTGTTTACTTAAAAACACAGTTTAGAGGTATTTCCCAATCTTCTCAATCATTCTTTCAGCGCTTACTTTATCATGAATTGTTTAAAGTATTATTGTTGCTAATCCCAGGAATACAAAGAATCCAAAAACATCTGTTGTTGTTGTTATGAATATTGTTGCGGATGATGCTGGATCCTTGCCCAGACGTTTCATTATAAGTGGAATTAATGTTCCAAACATTCCTGCAATTACCAAGTTGATAACCATTGCCAGCCCCACAATTAATCCAAATAATGGTGTTTTGTTCAATAGAACAGCGATAACCGCAACCAAAATTCCGTTTATTAATCCATTGACTCCTCCTGCAAGTGTCTCATTTAAAATAACCTTCTTTCCTGTCTTAAGGTCAATTTCTTTCAGTGCTATTCCCCTTACAACAACAGCCAGTGTCTGCGTTCCTGCATTTCCCCCCATTCCAGCTATTATAGGCATATAGATTGCCAGAAGAATAAACGCTGAAATTGTCTCTTGGAATAGGCTGACAACACCTGCCGCGAGAAATGCTGTCCCAAGGTTTAATATCAGCCATTTGTATCTGTTTCTCACTTTTGTGAACATTGAATCAAACACATGTTCCTCTTCCCTTACTCCTGCAAATCCTCTAAGGCTTCTTCCTGAGCCCTTTTCAGATAGTCTTAAAACATCATCAGAATAGATAACTCCCATTATGCTGTCAGATTCATCAAGAACAACTACTTTGTTATGTGGATGTTTTTTGAATGTGTTTATAACTTCATTTTCATCTTGGTCGTATCTTATGTGAAGGACTTTTTTTAGATATTTGCCGATTTTTTCATTTTTCCTTACGCTGAGCATTGTGTGCGCAGGCAGCTCGCCGACAAGAAAGCCATTTTCAACAGCAAACATTGCCGGAAACTTTCCTGTTACCTTTTCATGCTTCTGCGTTGCCTCCAAAACCTCTTCAAATGAGATATTTTTATTCACTTCAATGTAATTTAGGCTCATCATTCCAGCAGCTGTCTTTGGGTTGAATCTGAGGAGGAATTCGACCTTTTCTTTTATGCTTCTAGTTAGGGTTTTAATGATTTTTTTCCTTCTCGAAAAATCCATGTTCTGAAGAAGGTTTGCTGTTTCATCTGGGTCGAGATAGGTAATAAACTTTGAAATTTCATTATTCTTCAGTTTCCCTATAATTTCCCTCTGGAACTTTTTTGACAATGTAAGAAGAATAAAACCCTGATTGTTTGCAGGTATTTTCCTGAATATTGAAAGCCTATTCTTTGAAGAAGAGATAAGTTTGTATATAATATCATTCTGCTTTTTTTTGAACATAAATATAATATTGATTCCCCTTAAATTTATAATAGGTCTTCAACCCAGATGCTACTTTTCAGCTCTTGGATGCTTATGTTTTAACATTTCCCTTAATTTCAGGTGATTTATCTGTTTTGTCTTTTCCTTTGTGAAATTATTAAGATTTAATCCATGTTTCTCTATAAGTGCTGATGCATGCTGGCCTCCCAAAAAGTATGGCATTATTATGTATGTTGCCCCTCTTTCATAAAGCTTCATGGCTTCCCCAATCTGGTGCGAGACAACAATAATTATTGCGTTTCTGTTTACCTTTTTCACTTTTCTTATCAGAAGCATATTAGTTTCATTGTCAGGAATTGTTGATATCACCATTCTTGTTTTTGATAGTCCTAACTCATCAAGAAATTCCATGTCATTTGCATCTCCATACTTACAATCATATCCCTTTTCCATCAGATCGTTTATAACTTCAGGGTCATGGTCTATTATCAGGAATTTCTTTTTGAGGTTTTTTATTGAGTCTGTGAGGCTAAGGCCTAATCTGTTGTATCCGAAGAGAATTATGTCACAATTTTCCACTTTATTTTTGCTGGAGTCTTTCAGTTTCTTTCCCTTCCTTTCAAATATAACAAGGTATTTTGAGATATGTGAATATATTTTGTTTGCATGCATTATCGTGTATGTTGATCCAAATATTGTCATAAGTCCTATTGCTGTAATCATTGAAAGTATCTCATTTGGAATATGCCCCATCTTGACCCCAAGTGCTATCAGTATAAGGGAAAATTCGCTTATCTGTGCAACAGTAAGGCCTGCCATGAATCCGCTTCTTTTCGTGTATTTGAGAGTCCCCATCAGAATCATAACTATTAGTGGGTTTCCAACCAGAATGAATATTGAGAATAGTATTACTGGAAGTATGAATGCTGATATGTTTGTGAAAACCATCTGCGAGCCAAGGATCACGAAAAAGAAGAGTATGAAGAAATCCCTAAGTACGTTCATTTTAATCTTTATTTCGTGATGAAATGGGGAAACAGATAATGTTATACCTGCAATCAAAGCCCCTATTTCTATTGAAAAATTTAGATATCCAAAAACAATTGCAAGTAGGAATAACCATCCAATCGAAAAGAGGAGTAGGAATTCCTGCGACTTTGCAACAATCTTTGTAATTCTTGGAAGACCAAAGATACTGAAAATTACAATTGCTGCAAGTATTCCTATAGCAAACAATGCTGTTTCCAATGTAATATTTAGAGTGCTGAAGCCGTTGGCTGATGATGATATTACTATCAAAATCAGTATTGCAACTATGTCTTGAACAATAAGAAATCCCAATGATATCCTTCCATAAAGGCTTTGCATATCACCTTTATCTGAAAGTAATTTTACAATTATTATTGTGCTGCTAAATGTCAGAGCTATTGCAATATATAGTGAAACTATGTCAGGAAAACCCAACATTTTTGCAATAAAGAAGCCTAAAATTGTTGTGAAAGCTATCTGACCTATGCCGGTTATCAGGGAAACTTTTCCAACACTTTTCATCACTTTTGGATTCAGGCTGAGTCCTGCTATGAAGAGCAGGAAAACCACTCCAAGTTGTGAGAGTGTTGACACAAAATCAGATGTTTTTACCATGTTTAGAAAAAACGGACCTGCAAGAATACCTGTTATTATGTATCCTATTATCAGTGGTTGTTTGAGAAGTTTTAGAAGCCCGGAAATAACAACTGCAAGAATTATAATTATACTAAGTTCAATGAACATACTTTCAATCATTCGGAAACCTCTTTTGAGTATTAATAGTGTTTAATTATATATAAAATAAAGCTTGATATAAAGAGTATTATATATATAAATTAATACATGCTTTTTATTACTAAAATTTTTCTTAGCTTTTTTAAATCGCTGAATAATCAAGCGATGATACATTACTCTTTTACTATTATGATCTATAAAATTGCGAATAGTATAGTCCACTACTTGATGGTAGATATACTCTTTTGATAATATGTTGTATTCGCTATTAATTCATTTGTATAATATGATGGTTCATATCATTTGGTATATATATTTACTAATAAATGTCTAGAATTTAACCTACGTAATTAGTTTCTTCTCCCTTTGGCTTTACCATTGGGAACTGTATTGGTGGAGGAAGCTGCAAATCTTCGGACATGTAAGAAATCTTCAATAAGCACCTTCTGAACAAGTGGTTCAAAATTTCTATGGAAACATCTTCTGGGACAGCCTTCTTTTTTTTCCATTCATCCAAAATTAGCTTGTTATCCTTTGCAAGATAGACAAGATTTCCGCCAACTGTTATTTCACCTATTTTTGGTTCATATGTTGTTGAAAATTCAAATTCAATATCCAATGCTTTTTTTGTAATATCAGAAACACTAACTTCCTTTACATCAAGAATCTTTGGAGTGCTGTTTATTTTAATCTCTTCTTTACCAGGAACACCTGTTTTTTTCCCTTCAACTGCTTTAAAACCAAATCCAATTACTGGCATACTAACTCACGCCTTATGAACGTAACGAAGCCTGATATGTTAACTCGGTTTATTCAGGCATAAACCTCACGATTTATTATATATATTAATTATCTATGTTTATGCTTTAATTGTATGTTAAGTATTTAAATACCTTTGTTTAACCTTAAATAGATTTCTATGGCAAGAATATTGCTTGTAATTGCGCCTGAAAACTTCAGAGATGAAGAATATTTTCACACTAAAGAGGAATTGGAAGCAACTGGTATAGAGACAGAAACAGCCTCTAAACGAATGGGTGAATGTATGGGTATGCTCGGAAAAGCAGCAGTTGCAGACATAACCCTGGATGCGGCAGATATTGATGATTATGACGGTATAATATTTGTCGGAGGAACAGGTTCAAGTGTATATTTCGAAGATGAAAATGCATTGGAAATGGCAAAAAAGGCATTTGAAAAAGGAAAAATAGCTGCTGCCATCTGCATGGCACCTTCAATACTTGCAAATGCAGGCATCCTTAATGGTAAAAGAGCAACAGCATACCAAAGCGAAGAGGAAAACCTGAAAAATAAAGGAGCTGAATACACAGGTGAGCCAGTTACAATAGATGGGAACATTGTAACAGGAAACGGACCAGAAGCTGCAAGGGATTTTGGAAAAGAGATTGCAAGAGCAATGGAATAAATTACAGCCTATTTTTTACAAAAGATATATAAATGGTTTATAAACTAATAATTACTATGCTTACAAACGTTGAAAGGGAGATTTTAACTCTAATGTCAGGCCAATTACTAATTACAAAAACAGAGCTGGCAGTAAAACTATCCAAAGAGTCGAATGGAATTGATACATCAATTGGCAGGCTAAGGGATTTGGGTTTAATAGACAAGGTTGAAAGCCTTGGAATTTGCTATGTTATAACACAAAAAGGAATAAGAGCAACAAAAGACGGACTTCTAAGTACTGAGAAGCAAATTTAAATAAGGTTGTTTAATTAATTCTTATAGCCCCGTAGTGTAGTGGTCAAACATCTCGGGCCTTGGTTCATAATAACTAAGGTTATGATGACCTTGTAAAGGTCATGTGAATGGAAACCCGGTGACTCCGGAACCATCAAGTTCCAATTTGATGGTGGAGAATTCGAAGATCTTGTTTCACAAGCCGTTTGAAGCAGGTTCCGAAATTCCGGACGGGGCTATAAATTTTTTCT
Source organism: Candidatus Aenigmatarchaeota archaeon (assembly GCA_016783545.1). Lineage (GTDB taxonomy): Archaea > Aenigmatarchaeota > Aenigmatarchaeia > QMZP01 > QMZP01 > BS750m-G24. Next base: position 10,813 of record JADHWJ010000010.1, read on the forward strand.
TAAAAACTCGAAGTTCTTTTTCTGTGTTTCTATAACAGGATTTGTTTCAACTGTAACCAAAACATTTTTTGGTATTAGTCTTAATAGCTTTTTCCAGGGAAAGTCACCTTCCCCAAAGTTCAGATGTTTATCTATTTTAGAATCAATATAACCATCTGAAATATGAACCATCTTTGGTTTCAGCTTCAAGAACTGTTTAATGTAATCCATATAATCTATGCCCCTTATCTTTGCAGCGGCTATTGCATGCGGGATGTCAAGACAAAAACCAGAGCCAGTTTCCTTAATAACTCTTTCAACGCCTTCAAAATCCCCGCCGAATTTATTGACGACATTCTCTATGAGAATTCTCTTATCATTTATCTTCTTCAGAATACTTATTGTGGTTTCAATGTCATTCTTTCCTGATGGGGAACTGGGATGGACTATTATAAATTTCGAAGAAAAATCATCTGCAAGCTTCTGAGTAAACCTCAATGCACCCATACTTTGTTCCTCTCTGTCAGGATTTGCAATGAATGTACCAACAACATGATGAGATGAATGTATTACCCATGGTGTTTTATACTTTTTTAAGAAGCCATAATCAGTGCCTTTTATGCTCATTACTTCTACAAAATCAGTTATTTTGTTCTTTACAAAATATTCAACGTATTTTCCCTCTTTTAGCTTTGGATAGATTTTTATTCCAAGTTTCATAACAATATTTACTTTCCAATGTTTTTATCTATAAACCGATAATATTTAACCATGCAACCATTTGATAAGTTCAGGAATGACGTATTGACTATATTATCAAAGTCAGATATACCTAAAGACAGGATAGAAGCTATTTTAGAGGTTCCTCCCCAGCCAGAAATGGGAGACCTGAGCCTGCCTTGCTTTAAATTAGCAGCAGAACTTCAGAAAGAGCCTAAAAAAATAGCTGACGAATTGGCCATAAACACAAATGCATCAGGTTTGGTGAAAGAGATAAGAATAGCAGGCCCGTATCTTAATTTTTATGCCGACTGGAATAAACTAGGACAGCTTCTCATTGAAGAAATCCTCAAGCAAAAAGACAGCTATGGTTCTGGAAAGAACACCTCCAAATTCATGGTTGAGTTTTCACATCCAAATACGCACAAAGCATTCCATATAGGTCATATGAGAAACATATCAATAGGAGAATCACTTTCAAGAATACTTGTTTTCTCAGGTTCCAAAGTTGTTAGGGCAAATTATCAGGGTGATATAGGACCCCATGTTGCAAAATGTATTTGGGGTTTCATAAATCTATACAAAAGCAAAGAGCCTAAAAAAGACAGGGGTAGATGGCTCGGAGATGTTTATGCAGAAGCCAGCAAAAAAATGACCACAGACGAAAAAATAGAGAAAGAAGTAACAGAAATAAACAAAAAGATATATGCAGGCGACAAAGAGCTTGCTGTCATTTGGAAGAAAACAAGGCAGTGGAGCCTTGATTATTTTGAGAGCATATATAATGATTTCGGTGCAAAGTTTGACAGGTTTTATTTTGAGGCAGAGGTTGAAAAGAACGCACTAAAGATATCAGAACAGCTGCTAAACAAAAAGGTGGCAAAACTCAGCGACGGTGCGATAATAATGGACCTGGAGAAATACGGGCTAAGCGTATGGCCTCTTGTAACAGGCAACAAAACACCGCTTTATTCCGCAAAGGATCTTGCTCTTGCAGAACTTCAGATAAAGGAATACAATCCTGATAAGATAATACATGTTGTTGGCTCTGAACAGAATCTTCATTTTAGACAATTAATAAAAACATTGGAGATGACAAAGCCAAAGATAGCAGAAAAAGAATATCATCTATCATATGGTCTTGTGAATCTTCCTGAAGGTAAAATGAAATCAAGGGAAGGAAAGGTCATATTATACGAAGACTTGAAATCAGAGATTTTCAAATTAACAAATAAGATAACAAAGAAAAATAATCCTAAACTAGGAAAAGCACAGCTCGAAAAGCTATCAATGGATATTGCACTGGGTGCACTGAAATATAGCATGATATCACAGTCACCTGATAAGGTTATAATCTTTGACTGGGAGAGGGCATTGGATTTCAGGGGAAACTCAGCACCATATATACAATATACATATGCAAGAGCTAATTCAATTTTTAGAAAAGCAAAAGCAAGTTCTGTTCCAAAATATGATGCCTCTCTACTCAAAGACCCAAAGGAAAGAGTCCTTTTGAAGACAATGATGGAGTTTCCAAGAATTGTTTCAGACTCTGCCAGAGATTATAGACCTCACTATGTTGCAAATTATGCATACAAGCTTGCTACAATTTTCAATGAGTTCTATGAAGCGGTTCCTGTTCTGGTTGATGATAAGGATCAAAAGAATTCAAGACTTGCTCTAATTGGTACATTTCAGGTTGTAATGAAGAATGCGTTGTTTCTTTTAGGAATAGAAGCTCCTGAGAAGATGTGATTACCTTTCTCTTTCGCCTTTTATGAACTCTTCTAGCATCTCTCTTGCAACTGTATCAGGGAATTGTGTCATTGGATGTTTCATTGTGTAAGAAGATATTGATGTCAGCTCACCTGATAGACCTCTGTCCATACCAAGTTTGCAGCATCTTATTCCATCTATTGAACAGCCTGCTGAGTTTGGAGAGTCTTCCACGTCAAGTCTTAGTTCGAGACTGATTGGAACATCACCGAATTTTCTTCCTTCTAATCTTAGGAAGCATAATTTCTTATCATTCAACCATGGTACATGGTCAGATGGACCAATGTGTATGTTTTCAGGTGCCAGTGGAACAGGAAGCTGTGATTGAACAGATGAAGACTTGCTCTCTCTTTTTGATTTCAATCTTTCTTCTCCTTCTTTCATGTTAAGGAAGTCTGTGTTTCCACCAACATTAAGCTGGTAGGTTCTCTCAACTTTAACACCTCTATCTGAGAATAATTTTGCAAGGGTTCTGTGTGTGATTGTTGCTCCGATCTGCGCCTTAATGTCATCACCCACTATTGGAAGTCCCTTATCTTTGAACTTCTTTTCCCATTCAGGATTTGAAGCAATGAAAACAGGCATACAGTTAACCAGTCCAACACCAGCCTCTAAACACGCATTTGCATAGTATTCGGTTGCCTGCTGTGAACCTACAGGCATATAATTAATAAGAACCTCTGCTCCGGAGTTTTTCAGTTCCTTTGCAACATTAATAGCTGCACCGTCAGAAACTCTGAAACTTCTATTTTCATCATAATCACCCATGTGAGAAGCAACACCATCAAGAACAGGACCCTTTTTAACTTCTACACCAAGATTTGGAATGTCTTTCTGAAAAATTATTGTATTGTTTGGTTTTGCAAGAATTGCCTCAGAAAGATCTTTTCCTACTTTTCTTCTATCAATATCAAAAGCAGCTACAGGTTTTAGGTCTGATATCTTGTATCCGCCTATCACATTATGCATAAGACCTGGAACAAGATCGTCGTTTGATGCTACATCTTTATAGTAGAATAATCCCTGTATAAGACTAGATGCACAATTTCCAACTCCTGCAATAGCGACTTTAATTTCTTTCATAATCAAAACCTGTTGTTAATTTACAAGTTCTGTTAATTTGATCCGGTTTTAATGAATCCACGAACAAAACCTGGATATTTTACAATTGTAAAACACTTTACTTTATTTATGGACATAAAGCTTTATATATTTTACGGTCGTAAAATATAATATGGCCTATAAAGAACAAGATAGAAAAAAAGTAAGAATGTTTTCTGTAAAGACTGGGATATATTTTAGTAAGATAATGACTTCACCAAATAAATGGACACTTGTTAGTTTAATACCAGCAATATTGGCTTTTTATTTTCTGATAAATGAGCGTTTCCTTTTAACAGCAATCATGTTTGTTTTGTTTAGTTTCCTTGATTTAGTTGATGGTTCTGTTGCAAGAGTAACAGGAAAGGTAACAAAGCTAGGTGCATATCTAGATACAATAGTTGATAGGTATGTTGAAGCCATAATAATCTTTGGATTATTGTTTGCCAGCCTGCCAAATTTCATTTTCCCTATATACATATGGGTATTTTTAGCTCTGTTCGGTGCAATGATGACCACATATGCAAAATCAGCAACAGCTGAAAAAGAGCTAATGAAAGAACACCCAGGAAGCTTTTTTGACAGAGCAGAAAGATTGGTTCTGTTATTTGTTGGTATATTACTTGCAATAGTAGATCCATTATTCCTAAGCTATATCTTAGTATTGTTTGCTATATTGACAAATCTGTCAGCATTGCAAAGAATTAAAATAGCAGTAAGATCTACAAAAGAATAATTTTATAGTTGTAAAACAATAATTATATATGGACCCGCTGGAAAGACTGGTTGACAAGAATACAAAAGAAAATCTCTGGCTCTATGTTCTTAGAATACTAAGAGATAGCCCTTCACATGCATATACACTCAGAAAAAACATAGATGAAAGGTTTGGCTTTATGCCAGGCAATGTGACTGCCTACAGGGTTCTCTACCAATTAAAGCTAAGAGACCTTGTCTCAAAAAACAAAGAAGGAAGAAAAAAGGTCTATTCCATTACGCCAAAAGGAATAGAAACACTGAAAAAAGCAGTTGAATTCTTCGATGAGAGAACAGAGATGCTTAAATAGTTTCTATCCAATTTTTTGTTATGTATCATTCTTCAATATCAGATGAAAGAGAAAGAAAAGTTGTTGATTTAGTGCATACAAATGCTAATAAAAAGGTTGACAAAGACCAGATAACCGCTGAAACACCATTTTCTGATTTAGAGATTTATGGTGAAGACAAAGTGGGGATTTTAGTAGATATTGATGAAGAATTTGATATAGTACTAGATGATCCAAGTTATATACATAGTGATGATTGGGTAACTGTTGGTGATGCATTTGAATATGCAGCAAAACATTCTGATAAAGAACAAACTGCTGTTACCAAAAGCGATTAATAAAGCTTTTAAACCCTTTTTATATAATTACCATATACAGTTAAATTAAGGAGTAAAAATTATGGCAATAGCAAAATTTGAGGTTCCCAAGGAACTTGCTGACAAGGTTTATGAAGCCGTAACTCTGGCAAAAACTAATGGGAAGGTAAGTAAGGGTGTCAATGAGACTACAAAAGCCATAGAAAGAGGTATTGCAAAACTCGTAATCATAGCAACAGATGTAAGCCCAGAAGAAGTGGTAATGCATCTTCCATTGCTTTGTGATGAAAAACAGATACCTTATGTTTTTGTACCTTCAAGAGAAGAGCTCGGAGTGTCAGCTGGCATAGGAGTTCAGACATCTTCAATTGCAATCACAGAAGAAGGTGAATCAAAGAAACACATAGAAGAGATTGCAGCAGAAGTTACAAAGCTCAAAGGGAAATAAATGAAAGAAAGATGTATTGTATGTGGTACTGAAACAGGAATTGATAAAAATACACCTGTTAATGAAAGGGAACTTTATATAAGCGGTATCGGACAATTATGTTATAAATGCCATGTTGAAACAACTGACCCGGAAATGGCTAAACGACAAAGAGTTAATGAGGAAATAAGGGAAAGAATATGCCAATATCAGCAGAGATAATACAAATAATGGGAACACTTGGAGTAAAAGGAGTGAGAAGGGTTAGAGCAAGGGTTCTTGATGGAAACGATAAAGGAAAAGTTATTACAAGGAATGTTTCTGGTCCTCTTAGAGATGGTGATGTTATACTTCTTAAAGACACAACAATGGATTCTGAGGGAGGATTCCAGAGGTGATAAACATGAAATGCTCAGTTTGCAATGAAACAATTCCTGAAGGAAAAGGAAAGATGTTCGTCAAGAACAATGGAAGGATTTTCTATTTTGACAAATCCAAATGTGAGAATAATTTTAAGATGGGAAGGGAGATTAAAAAGCTGAAATGGGCCAGAGTAAAGGAAACTGTAGAAAAACCAGCACCTAAAACAAAAAAATAACCTTTAAAAGTACTAATTCTACTAATTATTTTATCTGAACGTAATATTCGCTCTCAAAGGCAATTTTACTATCTTTCGTATATTCAGAACTAACAACGTGTTGGTTCTCTAGAGAATAGTAGTTTTCTTACTTTTAGGACTATTTCTTAAATCATTTTAACTGTCTGGGAATAGTCTTGAGTAGAAAGGAGTGCTTATCGAAGCAAAAATTGTATTGGCATTTTATAGACATGGCGCGCACTTTGAGGAGAATGTGATGGCAAGACCGGTGACGTTGTTTACGGGTCAGTGGGCAGATCTCCCATTGGCAACACTGGCGGAGAAGGCGGCAGGTTGGGGATACGAGGGGTTGGAGCTTGGCTGCTGGGGCGATCACATGGACGTACGCAAAGGCGCCGAGAGCAAGGAGTACTGTGACGGACAGAAGGCCATTCTCGAAGCGAACGGGCTAGAAGTTTGGGCCATCAGCAACCATCTAGCCGGCCAGCTTGTGCTCGACAACATTGAGCCACGCCACATGCAGTTCTGCGGCGACGAAGCGATCACCACAGAATTCGAGGAGGCAGGCTACATCACGCCCGAAATCGAGAGAGCCGTTCACGAGTGGGCCATCGAAGAGATGAAGTGCACAGCCCGGGCGGCCAGGAATCTCGGAGTCGAGGTGGTCTGTGGTTTCACCGGCAGTTCGATCTGGCACATGATCTATTCGTTCCCGCCAGTCGATGATGCGGACATTGATGCCGGCTTCGAGTTGCTACTCGAGCGGTGGGATCCAATTCTCGATGTCTTCGAGGAATGCGGTGTCATGTTCGGTCTCGAGGTGCACCCTACTGAGATTGCGTATGATATCGTGACTGCTGCACGCGCGATCGATGCCCTGGGAGACCGCGAAGAGTTCGGATTCAACTTCGATCCGAGCCATCTTCAATGGCAGAGCGTGGATCCGGTTTGTTTCATTAAGGAGTTCAGCGACCGGATCTATCATGTCCATATGAAGGACTGCGCTGTCACACTCAACGGTCGCGCAGGAATCCTGAGCTCACATCTGAACTTCGGCGACCCGAACCGGGGCTGGGACTTTCGGTCACTCGGTCGCGGCGACGTTGAGTTCGAGGAGATCATCCGGACCCTCAACCAGATCGGATACAATGGCCCGCTCTCGGTAGAGTGGGAGGACAGCGGCATGGACCGAGAGCACGGCGCTGCCGAGGCCTGCAAGTTCGTGAAGGAGATAGACTTCCCGCCGAGCGAGCAGGCATTCGACGCCGCTTTCGATGAGTAGTTTCTGAATCGTTGTAACAGGGCTCTCTGGACCGGGGCCCTGTTATCACCTCTCTTGAATCAATGTTGGACAATGGAGGGTTAGAAACCCATGATAAGTTTTCCAGATAGAGTGCCTGACCAGATCAGAGTGGGGCTTGTTGGACCAGGTCCTGAGGCGTTTATTGTTCAGCACCACATAAACGCCATGAGGGAAACAGGTCTGTTCGACATCACCGGAGCGGTCTGCCAGAACGCGAAGTTTTGCGGATGGACGGCGAAGAACCTTCGTATACCCGAGTCGCGGGTGGATCTCAATCTCAATTGGCTACTCCACAAAGTCGCTCTGATGGAGGAGACACCTGATATCATCGATATTGCCACGCCGACACATCTGCATGCCGAGCAGGTCATGCTTGCGCTGGATCACGTCGACATGGTTGTCTGCGACAAACCCCTGGTTACGACATGGAAGGAATTCTGCGCGATCAGGGACAAGATGGACACTAGTCAGAGTATCGTCATCACATACAATCATCGTTTCTTCGAGCCTGTTCAACGGCTCCGGGCGATGGTCAATGACGCAAAATCCATTGGCTGTGACATTGACAACGTGTCGAGTTGGTTCTTTCAACAATGGCTCCTGGAGGACCCAAAGAACCGACAGAGTGCCTGGCGGAAGGTCCACCCACTCGGCGGGGCATGGGACATCTGGACCCATGCGTACGACCTCATGAGTACGGTTCTCGGTTGCGATGGCGTCGATGTCAGTGAATCTTCGCTGGTGCAGAATGGTGCTCATGGCGGCGCTGCCCTTGATACAGGGGATTGTATCGTGACCTTTGGTGATGACCGTCAGGCGAATATCGGGTTCTCCCAGGCGAAAGAGGGACATCAAGACGACATTGGTAGCATGCTCCGTATCGAAGGTGTTTGGTGGATGTGGCGCCTGGAGATGAGCGGCGGGGACGTGCTCTGGATGTCAACAGCGCCCGAGCCCAGCCCCTGGAACATGGGAGACTGGAAGCCGATCTTCCGTGGGTCAGAAGAGGCCTTCAAATATGAAGAGAGTGCGGCCTTCGAGAAGACACCGCCGGGGCATTCGATGGGCTGGCCGGATGCCTGGTACACCCTCTGGGCGTCGATCGCTGGTTACTATTATCAGGTGTTCACTCCTGAATTCGGGACGGACAATCTCCACCCAGCGATGCTGCTCGACATACCGCTTATGGATGAAGGCGGCGAGCAGATCACCAAGTTCGTGCTGGCTGCTGCCAAATCATTCGAACAGGAAGGTGCGGATGTGAGCTTCAAGTCGATCGAAGAGGAAGATGATGAAGCTGAGTAGCACCAACCTTCAGACGAATCCAGAAAGTTCGTCAGCACAGATACGACGTTGTGTCTGTGCTTTTTATTGTCGTGTAAGAGGGATAAAACAACAATAAAACCTTTAAAAATATTATTCTAATATTCTTTATATTGTAGAAATTACTTTCAAAAGTAATTCTATTATCACTAGCTTTTTTCTATTCAGAGAGAACCAGAGACTTTTTCAGGGTCAGCACTATTTCTCAGGAAATCTAAGTGTCCCTGGAAGGTCTTGTGTTTAGGGGAAGAAAAGATGGATGTTGTTATCATGATGCTTTTCTTCGCGTTCGTTGTACTAACATTCTTGTCAGTGAACATGGCATCGTTTGGTATTCTCATTTCCACAGCTATTCTTGGCGGGATCTTGATAGTATGGATTTCTTCAATAGCATTCGTGCGTCGGTTTTTGTGAGGAGATGACATGGAAGGCAACGGATACAAAAAGCATTACAGGCAGATAGTTGTCCGATGGGAGGTTACGGCTGTTGTGCTTCTGGCACTGTTCGCTGGGATTTTCATGATCTATTGGCTATGTTAGGGGGAGCCATGAAGCGGATAACGAACATATTTCCGATCGGTGCAGGAACGATACTTGTTGGGGCTGTAGTTGCCGAGCGATGCTCTGTCGTTGGCACTGCTATCGCACTGGTAGGTGCTGCGATGATCGTGGTCGGCATTATTATGGTCATCCGAAATTCGACATGATTTGGAGACAATGACATGTTTCCATTCGACCGAAGAAAAAGGGTACGACTGCAGATGCGGTGTATCATTATAGCCGCCATAGCCATACTCTTTCTGATATTCTTTGTCTTTAATAACAGTGGGAGCTGTGAACTGCAGAGAGTTGACCCATCACAGTTTGGCGGGTGAAGTGAAAATCAACTGTACCGAAAGGAGGGACCAATGTCCGAGAGAGTAGAGGACCAACTGAAGGAGATGATTGTCGATCGGCTGTTCCTCCAGATCTCGCCTGATGAGATTGGCGATGAGACTGATCTGGTGGAGACACACGAAGTTGATTCAGTCCAGCTCCTGGAGATTGTCATGGGGCTGGAAGAGGTGTTTGGCGTTTCGTTCGATGATGAAGAGTTCAGCCTGGAGATATTCGCGACAGTCAGCAGCATCGCAGATGCTGTCCGGGCAAAGCTCAAAGGAGAAACCGATGGGGAAGACTAAGGCTGAGATGAAGCTGATTCACCGTAAGAAACGAAGGAATAGACGTCCGACCAAGGGCCTCATGAGAAGGGAGCGTCGTGCAAGGGAGGCAGGATATTCTAGCCTGGCTGAGTATGTTCAGAAGGTGGGCAAGCCCAGGGAGAAGGTTTCGTATTTTTACGAACCGCCCAAACCAACTCCGAAAGCCCCAGAACCTCCGAAGCCCAAGTCAACTTCTAACACGAGACAGTTCAAGTGTACGTGGGGGGAATGCAAGGGGAACATATTCACGGCAAAATCCTCAGTGGGTGGTGGAATGCCGGAGTGTCCGAGATGTGGCTCATCTATAGATGTACACGCAGCCTGATAAGGAGGAGAACCAATGCCTGGATTTGAAGGTGACGGGCACTACGAATGCGTGGTAGTGCCAGATGTGGAAGGGGCATTCGAGGTCGGTGAACTCTACTACGCATTCGAGGAAGGTAGCGCCGTCATGGTTTATGACGATGCGCATGGCGATATCGAGTTCACTGAGGAAGAGTTCGAGCGCTGCTTCGAGGTTGACGAGCTCGACGACGACGCGCCGGAGGGCGACCCTGCGTTGGTTGACAAATAGGCAAATCCCTACGTACCGTAGGAAAAGAAGGAGGATGTTTCGACCTCTACGACGTTCGTGTTGGTCGCGTCTGACGGTGAACGGCGATTTCTACACACAATGGGCGCGAACGCTGTTTTCTGTGCCGAAGACGTGAACATGGAGATTGTCAAGCAGGCCAAGATTCTTCACGTGGCCGGTACGTACCTCATGCCCACATTCGACGGCGAACAGACCGCAGAGATTCTGCGGCAAGCCAGGGAGGATGGTGTTCGCACTTGTCTGGATACCGCCTTCAACGACCGGCTCGATGAGCAAGCGTGGCGGGATGGGATCTTCCCATGTCTGCCTTATCTGGATTTCTTTGTGCCCTCAATGGAGGAAGCGGAAGAGATTACGGGCAAAAGCGATCCCGCGAAGATGGCAGCAGTCTGTCATGACAAAGGCTGCGAGATCGTCTGCATCAAGATGGGAGGAGAAGGGTGCTATGTCTCAGACAGTGGTCACGGCATCCAAATCCCGAAGTTCGATGTCGAGGCCAAGGATACGTCCGGCGCCGGAGACTGCTGGTGCGCAGGATTCCTGAAAGGCGTGCTCGAAGGCTGGCCTCTCGAAGAGTGCGGACGATTCGGTAATGCTGTGGCGGCCTTTGGTGTCCAAGCCATTGGCTGTAGCACAGGCGTGACATCATTTGACGAGATCAAGGAGTTCATGAGTTCATAGTTTCAGAAAGGAGGAAAGCAGCATCCTGGATGTTTTACATGTTACGTCCCTGAATGAGGTGGGGAGTACCTTGAGTAGAAGGAGAGACTGAAAATGGGAGAACTCATTGAGTTGAACCCAGGTCCGACGAGCCCATTGCCTCTAAAAGTAGGGGCATTTGGGACGTTTGACAAGCGTCTGTCGAAAGAATCGGACAGGACTCGTGCACAGAATATCGTGAGAGACGGTGCACAGGTCTTGGCCGACGGCCTTCGGACGATCGACGGCAAGCCAGTAGAAGTTGTGTGGAGTCCTTTGATGGTACAGGACGAGATCACAGCAGATCAGCTTGCCAGGATGTTCATCGAGCAAGGCGTTCGGGCTCTTGTATGTCTGCCTGATACGTGGGCATGGCCACAGAAGACTCTGTTGAGCTTCTTGGCTCATTTCCCAAGAAAGACCCCGATCGGCTTAACCTGCGGTAATGCAGGCCCTAAGCCGGGAGTGGTCTTTGCGCACGCGAGTTGCGGTGCATTGGCTCAGTCGGGTATTCTCATGGGCCTGAACGTTGGTACGTGGCCTGACACAGGGATTCGTCCCAAGATGACCCCGGAAACGGCTGAAGCCATGCTGGATTGGGGACAAGCAGCCATTACCTACACTGGACTGAGGGGAAGACGGGTGGTCGAGTGGGGTCACGACAGCATGGGCATGGAGACTGCGCTGGCTCATGTCATCCCGACGCGAACCCAGTTCGGGCTCGAAATCACGCGTATGGACATGAAGCTCCTGGCTGACTTGCTTCAGAAGGACGATGGGTATGACAAGAGCGAGCTGAAGGGTCTGGAAGACTGGATGTATGAGAAGTTGGGAGACAGGATCCAGATCCGCGACGAGGCCGACAAGGAACGATTCAAGACCATGCTGAAAATGTACCTCATCGTACGCAACATCATGGAGGAGGTCAATGCCATCGGTGGGGGGTTTATGTCTCAGCTCCCCTGGGGGTCTGATCCTCGGGGAACCCCACTCCCGGTCGCGGATGCCATGGAATCCCTGTTCAATTCCACTTTCGACCATCGCGGCCCAAAGCCCCCCACTCCTTACGCCACGGAGAAGGATACGCAGGGGTTGCTCACCATGATCTTCTTCACCGGCCTCAGCGGCGGCGGACCACCTCTTTTCATGGACTTCCGGAAGGTCTGGGAGCCATGGGAGATCAAGAAGGTCGCTAGGGAGATGGGGATTCCTTATGAAGGGGAGCCTTGGGCAGAAAGAGGATTCGTCGACGGCGACAATAGCGGTTCGGCGTCGTTCGACTGGGCTGAGAAGCCTGGTGCTTCGCCTGATGAGTGTATGGCGCGCATAAGCATGCCACAGGCGGATCCGGACTACTTCCCAGGCCGCGGTAACAGCGTGACATTCTTCACTCCCGGCGGCGTCGAAGGAGTGGCTGGAAGGCTCGCGTATTTCCAGCCGACAGACGAATTCACGCTCTTCTGGGATGATGCGGAGACCTTCGAATTACCAGAGCCTCTGGCAGAGAAGGTGGCTTCCACATCCACCAAGGAATGGCCTCATACGTTCGTTGGCTTCAAGAGGGCTAATATGGGCCAGGCTAAGCAGTTCGGATGCCCAGCCAATCATTTCAAGCTGATAGCGAACTTGATGCCGGCGCGTGTTGAGCACTTCTTGGATATCTCCGGAATCCGCAACATGAATGCCATTGCGTGGCCGGAGATTAGAGAAGGGCATCGGCCGGTACCACTCATCAAGATGTTGAATGGTGCTGTGCCGCCTGCACCGTAAGTCGCAAACATTCAGATAGGATAGGAAGCCCAAAAAGCTTCCTATTATAGTGTCATCTTAAAGGGCTTCTAAAAACTCTTCTTCTAGAAAATGCAGCTCTCCTGGAACAATCAGAACAGCAGGTGTTTTTCTTTTCAGGTTTTTCAACTTAGAAAGTTCCTCGATTTTTCCATAAACTATTATTTGTTTTTCAGTTCCAAGCTGACATGCAACAATAACCTTTCCTTTTGGTTTCAGAATTTCCAGTGCTTCCAAAGCATCCATGAAATAGTTTTTCTCCCTTTTGATGTCCAGAAGAACCAGTGTATGCAATCCTAACTTTTGGTTGTTTTTGATTGTTTCAATAGTGCTTTTCTGCACATGGTTTGTCAGAGTGGTTGTTTTTCCAAATTTGTATATCTGTAATCCAGTCTCTCCGATAGCAGTGAAAATAGAACTCCCATGTATTATTCTATACGGAATTTTCTGTTTCTTGGAGTCTAATATAAGGGATATATGGGTTGTTGCAGAAAGCGCGTCACCAGCAACCAAAACACCGATATCCTTTGTTTTTGCTTCCTTTAGAATTTCATCAGAATCTTCCTCAAGTGCAGATCTCTGAACCTCAATCACTTTCTTTCCAATAAGTTTTTCCAGTTTTTTCACACTAGTTTCCATTTTATTGGTATATGGTTCAAGATAGATTTTATTGCATTTTTTAGTTGCTTCCAGAGCCTTTAGGCTCATATCCTTCTCATCAGAGAGCCCAAGCGATATTAAGTATAGCATAATAAGAGATTCATTTAGTGTATAAAAAGCTTATGTGTGGTATACCTTTGATATATTTATACAAAAGATCTTAGTTTAGAGAAGAATTTTTTTTACTTTTATAAAAACTATTCATTATTGTAGAACTTTATGGAATTTAGTTTTGTATTTAATTCGGAAAAATTAACATTTTTTAGGTTTAAGAGTTCTATAAATTTTTTGATATTGATTATCTCAAGTATATGATCATCAACAAACACTCTTCTTTTACCATCTTTTAGAGTTACTATTATAACATTTTCCTTATGATTAAAATACCGTTTCATTTGATCTTTTTGTCTTAAAGCATTTCCACCGATTTTTGTATCTACTATGAAGTCTTTGAAATAGAAATCAGGTTGACATGCTTTCTTATGAGAACAGTTATCTATTTTTTTGTTATAACAGAATGATGTCTCTTTAGATATATCAACATCTTTGTGATTTTTGAGTTCTTTAAAATTATTTTTTAGAAATATTTTTCTCACCTCTCTTTGAAATGCAAAACCACCTTTTGATGTCTTGCTTGCTGTTATTGTATTCCTGGAATTATCTGGACAAATTCCGCAATATTCTAGTGATTTATCCCAACTTTTAAAATGCCTTAGAGAAGCATTCATAAGTTGAGGATGATTGATTTCAATATATTTTCTTGATGTATAACATTTTCCAGCTTCAACAGATTTTGAAAATAAATCTACTATTTCCTTTACCACCTTTTCTTTTGGAAATGGATCATCAAGTCTTTTATAATATTTAGTTAACTTCTCTGGAAGGAGGCCAGAAAAAACTAAAGCTTCATTGTAGTCATTATTAAATAATCTTCTTGCAGAAGCACATAGTCTCCTTTCTTCTTTCTTTTCTGACTTTTCCAAGTCTGATCTTAAAATTCTTCTACTATTTGCGTATAATTTTCTGATTTCAGATACTACTTTTTCTTTGTCCCAATCTTCTTGTGCATAATGTTTTCTATAATCAATACCTGCTTTGGAACAAATATCTATAATACCTTCAAAATTATTGAATATAGCTTTGTAGAGTTTACTGTTTTCTTCTCTAAGATCTTTTATAAACCATACACTTCCGTGTTTTTTATTAAATTCTTTTAATTTATTGATTATCTCAGATTCAGAATATTTTGCTATTTTTTTAATGTGTTCTCCTAATTCACAATCCCTCAATACATCTGACCATTTCTTCTTAACAAACTTTCTTAAACATTGTGCGTAGAAAGAAGAAAATTTCCAATTAGGGATACAATTTTCACAATTAGAAAAATCATTTTTATTGAAAATTTCAAATAGAATTTCATTTTTAACTAAATCATAAAACGAAAAATCTTCAAATTTTTGTGTCCATAAATTTTCCTTTTTTAAGGTATTATTGATGTTATTGTCTGACAGATCAAAACCTAAATGATGTAACTTTTTTAGTATAGATTCTAGAATTTCCTTGGTGAAAAAACTTTTGTAGGAATTTGAATGACATAATGGATTTATCTCAGATTTTATCATAGCGGCAGTAAAGCCTGAAAACTTAATAATTTTATTCTTTTGAAAACATCTTTCGATGTTTGAAATTAATTTAGAATTCTCATTTTTTAGATTTGTATAGTTAAAATCTTTATTTTTCTCAATAAAACTTTTATGTTGTTCCTTTAATTTTATTATTGTTTTATTCTTTTCCATATTTATAGAATTGTTCTATGCAATAAAAATCCAGTTTAATCCACAACTCTTGGTCCCTTAAAATAGCCTTTCTCTTTATTTAATTTCACATTGGAAAGTGCTTCTTCTTGGCTTAAAGAATCTTCAATTTTATCATCCCTTGTAATGTTTTCCATTTCTATTGGTTGGATTGTCGGTTTTACAGAATCAGTCTTTACCTTGTCCAAACTCTTGAAGGCCTTTAATATTTCTTCCAGATCCTTGCTGAACTTTTTCATCTCGCTCTCTGTCAGATTCAGCCTTGCCAGCTTCGCTACCTTTTCCATCATCTCTTTGTCCATTGTTTATATTTTCTCTCAATGTTTTAATAGCTTTCTCTGTTTCTTTTTCAAAAAATAGCTCAAAAACATCACTAAAAACCTTCTCATTTAATCCAGCCTTTTCAAGGTTTTCAGCAAGAAGCTTTTTCCCAAGTTCCTGCACACTCATTTTGTGCTCTTCCAGTGTTTTTGTAACCGGTTTAATATCTTCAGAATCTTTTTGGAAGTAAAGAATAGCCCTATCTCCGAACTTTATCCCCACCTCTTTTCTCAGATCCAATTTTGAAACAATCTTCACTATCGGCTTCTTAGAATGACTTTCTGAAACAATAGTCTCCATTTCCTTCATTGCATTTTCTTTGTTCTGGATTTCCAAGATGTATGCTTTTCTTTGATTTTCAAATTCAACAAACCTTGGATCCGGATCCTTTGTATCAACAATCCAATATCCAGCTGGTTTTATATATTCCTTTTTCATCTGGGTTGGAATGGCAGCTCCTGTTACAATGAACGGCTTTTCATCGTATTCTGTTTTCTGCGGAGCATGTATATGGCCAAGTATGTATAGATCAAAACCCTTTGGAAGACTTTCCAACGGAAGCAGACTCTGAGCCATTGTAAATCCTTTTACAGATTGGTGTAACATGAAAATGTTAAAACACTTTTTTTCTGGCCTGGGATTCCACTCTTGAAGAATTGTCTGGGCATACTGGTCAGGCACACCCGAAAGCCCTTGTATACAGATCTTCTCATCTTTTTCCAGAACAATTCCATTTGCATGCAGATGTATAAGAATTCCTGCTTTTTCAAGTGCCTGTATTGGATTTAACAATCCTTTAACCCTTCTTTCATGTGTTCCATGTATTGCAATCACTGGAATGCCTTTTTTTACCAAAGGAGAGAGATGGTCTAGATTTTTTACAACACCTTTGAAATTTTCTATTTTATCCAATCTCAGATGCGGTTCCAGAAACATTCTAAGCGCCTTTACAAATATATCTGTTGATGGTGTTCTGGAATCAAATATATCACCAACAAGAAGAATGATATCAGCATCCTCTTTCAAAGCTTGTTTTGCATATTCAAATGAATCATTCTCTTTTTCAGTTCCTTGTCCAAATCCAAAATGCAGGTCTGGTAATATCAAGATCTTCATGGAGTCTATTTGTAATTAAATTTTAAATGATTGAAACAAATAATGATATAGATGCAAAAGCAGAGAAATGAATATTTCTAATTTACAAGTTTGTTTCCGGAAATACCAAAATAATTGCAGCATGTCGATTTCTTCGTTTCCGGAAATCTACCCTCACCTTAACAATATAAAATTTACTTTCAATATTCTATAAGTTCAATCAGAAATGGGAGATGTTATATGCCATTAGAAGGGATAGAAGAAATAATAAAAGAAATTTCAAAGCAAGCAGGAAAGGGCGAAGATGAGATAAAGAAACTTGTTAAAGAAAAGCAAGAGGAACTATCGGGTTTGGTTTCTGCTGAAGGTGCTGCTTATATAGTTGGAAGAGAACTTGGCGCAAGTCTTATCAAAGAAGGAAGAAAAGAGCTTAAGATAAAAAATCTTGTTTCTGGTCTGAGAAGCGCTGACCTAACTGCAAAGATCGTAAGAATTTTTGAACCAAAAGAATGGCAGAAGAAAGATAAGAAAGGAAAGGTTCAGAGTATTATTCTTGGAGATGAAACAGGTACCATAAGGCTTTCTTTATGGAACGATGAAGTAGGCAAATATAAAATAAATGATGGTGATGTTGTTAAAATCAAAGGGGCGTATGTAAAAGAGGGATTTAATGATAATCTTGATATAAGTATAGGAAGAGGAACTCTTGAAAAAACAGATGATAAGATAGAGGTTTCTGAGAACTTTCAAATCCAGAACACAAACACTGCTAAAAGAACAACTTTAGATGAAGCAAAAGAGGGGATGTTTGGCGAGTTCAGGGCAAGTCTTGTCCAGATGTTTGCAAGAAAACCTTTTTTTGAGATATGTCCGACATGCGAAACAAAAGTAGAAGAAAACGACGGGAAACGGACATGTTCCGACCATGGTGTTGTGGAACCGAAAATAAGGTTGATTGTTTCAGGTGTTATGGATGATGGTTATAATAATATAAGAGCTGTTTTCTTCGCAGAATCAGCAGAAAAAATTATAGGGAAATCAACAGAAGAGGTAAAAAATTCTTTTAATGAAACAGAAATAGAGAAATTCTACGAGAGCCTTCAGAGTTTGGGAAAAGATTTTATAGTGAAAGGTAGGATTAAGATAAACACATTTTCAGAAAAACCAGAGCTTATGGTTAATTCTGTGGAAGATATTAATTTGAAAGCGGAATGTGAAAAGCTAATAGGAGACTTAGGTGGTTAATATGACAGAAGATGATATTTCAAAACTTCCTGGAGTAGGGGATAAATTTCTGGAAAAACTAAAAGAAGCTGGCTATGATAGCTATATGAGCATAGCAGCGGCTTCTGCTAGCGAGATAACCAGTGCAACAGGAATAGGCGCAGAAACAGCAAATAAGATAATATCCCAGGCAAGGAAAAAAATGAAAATGGGATTCGAGTCTGCTACTGATGTTCTAAAAAGAAGGGAAATAGTTGGAAAGATTACAACAGGTAGCAAAACTCTGGACGCAATGCTTGGTGGTGGAATAGAGACACAGGCCATTACAGAAGCCCATGGGGCGTTTGGTTGTCTAACAGGGGATACTAGAATAACACTTTCAAATGGTAAAATGTTATCTCTAGGTTCTATGGCTAAAGGATTGAATTCTGGTATATATCCTATAAAAATGCCTGTACTTAGTATGTCTGGAAATTCTATTATAAAAACACACGCAACGAGTCTTCATGTTTATGATTGTAAATCTGTACTTAAAGTAAATTTACATAATGGTATGGATATATGTGTAACTCCTAATCATCCACTAATGACAGAATTTGGTTGGAAAGAAGCTGATAAAATATCTATGAATGATAAAATAAAAATAGTTTCTGATAATAATTTTTCTAAAGAAGAATCTCCACTAAATACAGATTTTTTTGTTTACAAAAACGCAGCAAATACAGTAATACCAAAACTTCCTAAGACATTAACATCTGAACTTGCAGAACTTTTGGGTTTTATAGTTGGTGAAGGTTGGCGAGAGGTATCAAAACGTAAAAAAGAAGAAA
Organism: Candidatus Aenigmatarchaeota archaeon; assembly: GCA_016783545.1. Lineage (GTDB taxonomy): Archaea > Aenigmatarchaeota > Aenigmatarchaeia > QMZP01 > QMZP01 > BS750m-G24. The sequence continues at coordinate 29,631 of JADHWJ010000010.1, forward strand.
GAATATCAAGAGTTTGTATAGTATCTACAAATAAGAAAATAAAGGAGAGATTTAGAGAACTTGTAAACAGTGTTTTTGGAATTGAAGCCAATTTGAGATATAAAAGAGAGGGTAAGATAGATGCATATGCAATTGATTCTGTTATTGCGTGTGAATTTATTAAACAATTTAATGGTGTCTATGAATTAGCAAAGAAAAAACATGTACCATCTCAAATTTTCACGTCTCCAAAAATAGTAGTCTCAAAATTCCTTGCAACATTATATGACGGTGAAGGTTCAGTTAAAAATGACATAAAAAAGAAAAGGGAAAGAAAAATCTATTGGAAAAGAAAAGATGGTACTAAGAATTATAATTCATATAATTTACCAAGTTTTGGTAGAGATATAGAATTAAGAAGTTCAAGCAGAAAATTAGTGAAAGATGTTCAAATTCTTCTTACAAAGTTTGGCATAAAAAGTTGGATTAGTAGTGATATAACGAAACGTGATGGTAGAGAGTTTGTTTGTTTTAAAGTTCATATAACCAATAGAGAAAGCATAGAGAAATTTTATGATGATATTGGTGTTTATACTATACGTTTGAGAGACAGTATAGAAAACGCAATGGAAAGTTATAAAAGAAAAATGAAGATAAAAGCAAACGATTTTATAAATATAAAATTAATTGAAAAAGTGAATACTACCGATGGTAAAGTTTATGATTTAGAAGTTCCAAAGTTTCATAATTTTTTGGCTGATAATATACTTTCTCATAATTCGGGAAAAAGCCAGGTTGGATTCCAATTATCTGTAAATGTTCAATTACCAAAAGAAAAAGGCGGACTTGGTGGCAAGGCCCTTTTTGTTGATTCAGAGAATACATTCCGACCTGAACGGATAATGGAGATAGCAAAGGCTGCTGGTTTAGATCCAAAGAAATCTCTAGATAATATATTCACCGGACGTGCGTACAATAGCTTGCCTGCTAATGAAAATGTCTATGTGTTAAATGATGAAAATTTTCATAAGAGAGAAATAGGTGATTTAGTTGAAAATAATAAAGGTAAAAAGATTCTTACATTTTCATTTAATCCAGAAAATGGAAAAATGAATTGTTCTGAGGTAACAGCGTTTATAAAACATAGAACACCTGAAAACGAATATCTTTGTAAAATAAAAACACGTTTTGGAAGAGAAATAACTGTTACTGGTTCTCATTCTTTATTTAAGGGTGTTAGGATAGGAAAAAGAGGAAAGGAAACAGTGTTTGAGGTTAAAGGTAATATGAGACCTACTGTAGTAGAGGCATCTGAATTAAATGTAGGTGATCATGTGACTATCCCAAAGAATTTACCAATGAAAGAAAAAGACATAAATGAAATTAATCTCTCTAAAAAACTGAGAAAAGTAAAGAAAATTTCAAAAGAGATAATCTTTGAGAAAAATATAATAAAATTAGCCCATACAGGAAGAATGAAATCACCAGAAATACCCAAAAAAATAAAAATAGATAAAGATATTTTGTGGCTGCTTGGGTTTGCAATTGCAGAAGGTAATTCCCAATACAAAGACCGTCTTGTAAGGACAAGATTGTTTTCTGAGACTAAATACCTTGAAAAGGCACACAAAATAATAAAAGAGAAATTCAATATAAATTCCCATCTTCATAAAAAGCTTCATACATTGTTGATATCAAGTCGCTTATTTTCACTTATCATGGTAGAATGTTTTGGTATACGAATAGATAAAACATCTGTTAAGAGAAATGTACCAGAATGGATATTCCAACTTCCTTGTGAAAAAATCAAACACTTCCTAAAGGGTTATTGGGATGGTGATGGATATCATGGAAAAAACAGAAGAAAAAATAGGTTAATTTTCTGTACATCAAGTAGACAGCTAGCAAATGATATATCAATGTTGCTTTTACGATTTGAAATTATAGGTTCCATCATTAAGATAAATGTCAAAAATAGAGAGTCATATAAACCGCATTGGAATACTCCATATAAGATTGAGGCAGCTGGCTTATCGCACAACAATCCATTAGATCTGGAAGAAATGGAGCAGAATTTAAATGCCCCTTCATGGAATGATCTTGTTTTCGCAAAAATAAAGTCAATAGAAAAAACACCTGCAAATGAAGAAAGTGTATATGATTTGGAAGTACATTCCTCAAAAGCTCCATTTGAAAACTTTTTGGGCGGGTTTGGTGGAGTATGCTGTCACAATTCGGATCATCAGATACTTTTGATAGATAATGCAGAGGAAATAATAAAGAAAGAAAATATTAAGATTATTATTGTAGATTCTCTTACATCTGCTTTCAGATCAGATTATACAGGAAGAGGAACTCTAGCAGACAGGCAACAAAAACTAAACAGACATTTGCATAAACTGCAAAGGCTTGCTGATGTCCATAATCTAGCTATATTTGTAACAAACCAGGTGATGTCAAGACCTGATATTCTTTTTGGTGACCCAACAGCGCCCATTGGAGGGCATATAGTAGGTCATCAGGCAATGTTCAGAATCTATCTCAGAAAATCCAAAGCAGAAAAGAGAATTGCTAAATTGATTGATTCGCCGTCTTTACCAGAATCTGAAACAGTTTTCGCTGTCACAAAAGAAGGCGTCAGGGATATTAAGGAATAACTTCCGATAATACGAAACTGAGCACGATTATAGGAACTTCCGATAATACATGTTAGTAGAAATCGGCTACGGACTCTAGTATTCTATTAGACTTTTTAACTTTGTTAATTCTTTTCCTAGAGCATCAATTTCATCCTCAAATACTTCAGGATATTTTTCTAATTGTCTTTTATCACTACTTGCTTTTC
>JADHWJ010000011.1 GCA_016783545.1 Candidatus Aenigmatarchaeota archaeon
GCATCTACCTTCTCTTGCTGGAACAAGAACACCATTACTTATCTCTTGGAATTTTTCAACACCATTTACAGGGTACAATATATCGTATTTTGTAATTGCTAAATCATCTGGTTCTAGAACACCGTCCATATCTGTTGCAAAGGCTTTTCTTTTCTGTTCACCTAAGTGTTCATCCCTTTTATCATAAAGAGCATCTAAAGAATCAGTTTCTATTGTTACGTATCTCCCATCATCAATATATGTCAATTTCATATTATTCGTTAATAATAAGTTTTTTATTTAGATAGGGTTTTTTGACGTGAGGACTTTTTGATGGAAGCGGAATCATAAACTTGTTTATGGGTAGTGACGAAGTCACTGAAGCTCCAAAAAGTCTCATCAAGCTTTGCTTGATGTACGTACAAACAGAGTTTGTACATCTTCATTCGTATGTTCTTTTGGTCTCACCTTTTTTAAAATCTTCCAGTGCCTTTTGATACAGATCTTTTCCACACGGTGTTAGATAGTCTCCACTTATACATGCTAGACAGAGATCACTTTTTGGAAGTCCGATAGATCTGACAAGATCAGCCTTTGTATTATAAATAACTGAGTCTGCACCAATTTCTTCAGCTAGTTTTTTACACTCTTCTTGTGTTATATCTTCAGAAACATTTTTAACAAATTTTGATGCTATCAGTTCACTAATAGTTGACATGTCAATTCCATAGAAACAAGGGCATACAATAGGTGGACAGGCCACCCTCATATGAACCTCTTTTGCTCCGCCAGTCTTTTTCAAAAATCTGACAAGTTCTTTACTTGTTGTTCCTCTTACAATACTATCATCTATAAGCAGAACTTTCTTATCATTCACTATCTCTTTCAGTACAGTGAACTTATCTTTTATTTTCGCTTCTCGTTTATCTTTCCCGTCAATAAATACCCTTCCAACATATCTGTTCCTAATAAGTCCCTCTTTAGATGGCAGGCCAAGTTCAAATGCAAACCCATCTGCTATAGGCTTTGAAGAATCAGGTACACCAACAACAACATACTCATCGTTTATTTTCTCTATTTCAAGTTTTGCTAGTTCTTTGCCAAGATTTATTCTTGTCAGATAGACAGATTTTCCATCTATTACAGAAGAGACATTTGAAAAATATACCCATTCAAACATACAGTGCGCTTTTCTAGGAGACTTTGCAAACTTCACAATTTCAGGATTTCCATTTTCAACAAGAATCATATGACCGGGTTCAAGTGTCTGGAATTCTTTTACACCGCAATTTATCAGTGCATTGCTTTCAGATGCGGCTAACATAAGGCCTTCATCTTTTCCTAATTGTGATTGTTCTGATGGAATCTCAGGATTTCTCTTAAAACCATATGAAAGCGGTTTTATACCCAAAGGGTCTCTTAGAACCGCAAGCTTACCTTCAGCATTTACAAAAGCGATATTATATGCACCATCAAACTTTTCACTGAGATTTGAAAATATGTTGACCATGTCAGAGCTTTCAGTACTCATTATCTCTTTTGAGATATAGTGCATTATCAGTTCTGTATCAGTCTCTCTGATAAGATGATAATCAGATTTCTTCAAAGATTCCTTTAATTCAATGTAATTCGCAAGATTTCCATTAAAACAAAAAGAAAACCATTTCCATTTTCTTCCATGGTGTCTTTCAAATGGCTGTGCATATGACTTGTCATCTACTCCTGATGTTGCATATCTCACATGACCAATACCCATATTTCCTTTGTACCTTTCAAATACCTTTTGTATATGGTTTCCATTACTAGTTCCAAATGCCTCATTCACTGTTCCTAAATGCCTATATGTATCAATAATCTGACTTCTTTCTGGGTTGTGCGTTGTCATTCCTGCACTTAACTGACCTCTGTTCTGAAGATTAAGGAGCATTTTATACAAAAGAAAAGGAGTATTTGTTGAGATATTACTTTCCATGGAAATAGCAGCGATTCCACACTCTTCTCCCATATCCATATCTAGAATTGGAGATAAAATTTATAAACGCTTTTATTATTTTTCTCTAATAAGATTACAGATGAAAATTTTATTAGTAGGTTCGGGTGCAAGAGAACACGCAATAGCAAAGGCCCTTGTTAGAAGCCCAAAAGAACCAGAACTTTATTCTTTCATGTCAAAGAATAATCCAGGTATTGCTGAGCTATCTAAAGTTTCTATGGTTGCTGATCTGGATGATTTTGAAAAATTAAAAGAGTTCATAGGAGACAGTGAAATCAATTTCGCTGTTATTGGTCCAGAAGCTCCTTTAGAAAAAGGTATTGTTGATTTTCTTTCCGGGATGGGAGTCCCAAGCGTAGGTCCAACAAAAAGCCTGGCAAGGCTGGAAACAAGCAAGGCCTTTACAAGAGAGTTGTTTGCTAAGTATAACATACCAGGAAATGCAAAGTTCAAAGTTTTTACATCTATGGAAGGAATAAAAGAATTCTTAGAAGAGCTTGGTGATGGATTCGTTGTGAAACCAGATGGATTAACAGGCGGAAAAGGCGTAAAAGTTTCTGGAGAACATCTACAAGGAGTTGAAGATACATTAGCCTATTGTGAAGAAGTTCTGAAAACTCACTCTAGTGTAATAATTGAAGAAAAGTTTGTTGGAGAAGAATTCAGCTTGCAATGTTTTGTTGATGGAAAGCATGTTGTTGCTACCCCACCAGTTCAAGATCACAAAAGAGCATTTGTTAACGATTCTGGTCCAAATTGTTATTCTGAAGATACTGAAATTTTAACTGAAAATGGATGGAAAACATTTGATAAAATAAAAAAGAAAGAGAAGGTCATGACATTTGATTTAAAGAAAAAAGAACTGAAATTCAAAAAACCAAATAAGATCTATTGGATGAAATATAATGGAAAGATGATTCATTTTAAACATAGGGAGTTAGATTTGCTTGTTACACCAAATCATAGAATGGTTGCAAGAAATAGAAAGACGAAAAGAATCAAAGTTTTGAGTGCTGAAAATTTCATAGGTGAGAATGAAATACCACTCTCAGGGATTTGGAAAGGAAATTCGCCTAGATATTTCATTATTGACGAATATGATTATAAATTCAATAGGAAGCATAAGCAGCAAAAAATAAGTTTTTTAAATTGGATACGTTTCATGGGTTTATTTTTATCGGAAGGTTGCGTGATTGATAGAAAAAAAGAAAAAAGAGTTATCATATGTCAAACAAAAAAATCCAAACATTTTAAAAAATTTGAAAAGATTTTATCAGAACTACCTTTCAAAGTTTCATATGAAGAAAAACATAATCGTTTTAGGATTAATTCAGTACAACTTGTTAGAACATTAGATAAATTTGGAACTTCAAAAAATAAATTTGTACCAGAATATATAAAGAATGCAAAGAAAAGACAGATTATTGAATTCTTAAATAGTTTCGCATTAGGTGATGGTAGTATTCATCAAGGAAGAATGAGGTTCCATTCAGCATCAAAAAGAATGATTGATGATATCCAAGAACTTATTGTAAAGATTGGAAAATCTGGAATAATTACTGTTGATAAAAGAACTAAAATACTGAACCCAATAAACAAGAAATATTATAAGGCTAGTCAAGTATATTCATTAGAAATTAAACCAGAAACCGTTGTTGGTATAAGGAAAAATAATATAAAAAAGATAAATTATAATGGCTTTGTGGGTTGTGTTAATGTTTCAACAGGTTTTGTGGTCGTTAGAAGAAACAAAAGAGTATCAATTTCTGGAAACACCGGAGGAATGGGTAGTTATTCTTGTTCTGATCATCTTCTACCGTTTCTAAAGAAAGAAGACATCGAAGCAGCAACAGAGATTGTCCAAAAGACCTGTGATGCTATAAGAGAAGAGACAGGCCAAGAATACAAAGGTATAATGTATGGTGGATTTATTGTAACAAAGGATGGAATAGGAATACTGGAATACAATGCAAGGCTCGGTGACCCAGAAGCAATGAACACCCTAACCATTCTAAAAACAGATCTTGTTGATGTCTGCCAAGCAATTGTAAATGGAACACTAAACGAATTGAGTGTGGAATTTGAAAACAAGGCAACTGTCTGCAAGTACGCTGTTCCAGAAGGCTATCCAGATAATCCAGTAGCTGACCAAAAGATAGATGTTTCCAAAGTCTCACCAGATGCCTTGATGTTCTTTGCGTCAATTAACAAGACAGATGAATGTTTAGTAATGAGCACTTCAAGGGCAATGGGTTTTGTCGGGGCTTCAGAAAACATCGAAGAGGCAGAACAGATTGCAGAAAAAGCCGTCTCTAGTGTGGAAGGTCCTGTTTTCCATAGAGAAGATATTGGAACAAAAGAACTTCTGGATAAAAGAGTAAAACATATGGAAGAGATTAGAGGTAATTAATATGATGTATCATGAAGTCTTTGAAAATGATAAAAACATAATAGGCATGGTCCATCTTCTCCCTCTTCCAGGACATGCATATCATACAAACATGCAGGCTGTAACTGATGCAGCTCTATATGATGCTGAGGCACTTTTAAAAGGTGGTGTAACACATGCTATAATTGAGAATGATGGGGATAGGCCTTTTGGTATTTCAAATCTAAGATATGATTTTGGAAGAACTCATACTTCAATGGCTGATGTTGGAAGAGTGGTTCATGTAAGATTTCCAGAACTAAATTTAGGAGTACAGGTGCTTAATAATTATAGTCAAACACCTGGGATTCTCAATGCTATTGGTGGCACATTTCTCAGAAGCCAATTCTATTGTGAAGCAAGAATAGATCCTGATGAGAGAATTATTATGCCTAATTGTGTTGAATTATGTAGATCTAACGAAGGCTGTGATTTTGTAATACTTGCAGACATTAATAGCAAAGGTTCCAGACCATTAGAGTCTGAATATGATCCTGAAGAATCAGTAAAAAGAATAGTGGATTCAGAATTCATGCCTGATGGGCTGATTACAACAGGAGCACAGACAGGTGTTGCACCAAGCAGAGAACAAGTATCTGAATTTATGCTCATAGTTCATAGACATGACCCTGGTATGCCTATTGGTGTTGGTAGCGGAGTTACACCAAAAGCAATAACTGATGGTCTTTTAGATAATGCTGGTTTTGCAGTAGTTGGTTCTTGTTTTAAAACAGATGGAAAAGTTGATTCAGAAAAAGTAGAAAAGTTGATGCTAACATTAGAAGAAACTTATAGTTAATCTTAATTTATTCACCCTTCTCAACCAGATGCTTCTCAAAAAGATGCTGTTTTTTCCATTTCGGTGCTTTCAGAGTTCTTATCTCAATCTTGTGTGCAAGAATCTCTGCCTTTTTCTTGGCTTCTTCAACGTTTTTATCTGTTGCCAGTCCAACACCCATTCTTCTTTCTACATGCGCAGTTGGCTTTCCAAAGAATCTAAGCATTGTTCCTGGTGCTTCCAGAGCCTTGAAAACATTATTGAATTCTGTGTCCCAGCCTTCTGAAGGAGAGAGTATCACATGCGATGCTCCTGGAACAATATTATCTATTACCCTAAAACCATTCCATTCTCTTGCAGGAACAGGAAGACCTAGAACAGCTCTTGCATGCAGACCGCCTTCTGAAAGACCATGAAGATGTGATATGAATGTGACCATTCCTGTGTCATGTGGTCTTGGAGAGCATTCATTACCATAAACTTTCACGTCATTCTTCTCAGTATCAAAAACAACAAAAAGCTCACAACCAAACAGACCAACACCACCCAAAGACTCTGTTATCTTCCCAGTGGCTTCATAGATCTTTTTCTCACCAAGCTCAATAAGCTCTGTTGTTATCTCTTTTCCATTTATCTTTGAGCTGGAATCAAGCCATGGCTGCCAGCTTGAATGATAATCACCGTCTATCTGGTAATGACCAACAGGTTTTGGAAAACTAGTAACAATCTTTCCATTCTCATCATAATGTCTCACTGCCAGCTCTGTAACTTCAATATCAAATGGTATGTGTTGTTCAATAATAAGTTTTTCAGAAGAACCCCTTGCCCTTTCTTTTGCTAGTTTTACACCCTTCTCAACATCTTCCGGCCCTTTGATGAAAGAACTACCCTGTCCGCTTGAGCTCATTATTGGTTTCATCCAGCATGGATAACCAACCTTTTCAACAGCAGCCTTAACAGCCTCCAGATCATCTGTATCAGCATATTCATATTTAGATGTCTCTACACCGGCTTCCTTAATTAATTCCCTTATTCTCTCTCTTTGCATTGCTGTCCAGCCAGCTTTTGCGTTTGGAATAACAAGAAAACCATCTTCTTCAAACTTCTTAAGAATATCTAAGTTTATGCATTCTATCTCTGGTATAATTGCATCTGGTTTTTCTTTATTTACAATAGAAGCAAGTGCACCAGCATCCTTCATATCTACAGTATATGCCTTATGTGCTATCTGATGCCCAGGTGCGTTTTCATACCTGTCAACCGCTATGGTCTCTACACCAAGTTTTTGAGCCTCTGAAATAACCTCTCTCCCAAGCTCCCCTGAACCAAGAAGCATGATCTTTACTGCTTTTGATGTTAATGGGGTTCCTAAAACCTCTCTCATATGAACCCTTTATTGGTTACTCCCATTAAATAATATTTTACTCAAAGGTCTCAACCCCAAAACTTCTCTCATAACTATAATTAATGCGAAATAATTTAAAGGGAAACCTTTAAAAGAGGCTTTTCTTGGAGTTACCACTTCCATCAAGAAAACCCTCGGGAAAAGAAATCTTTAAAAGAGGCTTTCTTAGAGGCTCCCGCCTCATTGTAACCTTTGGTTACATGCTTGTCAACTGTAAGTTGACAAAGTCTACCAAGAAATGTTCACGAAAGAAACCTTTAAAAAGCATAATGTAATAAATTATTCTATTAGTATCACTCAATTTCATATTCATCAATATTAACACCGAACACCCTATGTTTGGCAAAGAGCAGTTTGGTTTCTGTTTAGTATTACCCAGCTACCTTTTGGATTACTTCTCGTCTTTTGAAGGGGAGGTGTATGGTTAGTCCTTAAAAATTGTGCAACATCTGAACGTTTCTATGTAGTTCACAATAACCAACGGATCCAGAGGAGGAAGCGAGATGTGCCAGGAATACAATTATTATTGTATGGGTTGCGGTGAAGAGGTCGACGAGGAATGTACAGAGTGCCCTTATTGCGGCGCGGACCTGAGCGAGGTCGTCGATGTGACCGATGACTGGGAATTCCACGGCACCGAGCCGGGCGAGGCAAACTAACACGATTATGTCAATAGGGAGTAATTAGATTCTCATTTTCTGGTACTCTTGGATGGACCCTACCTGGAGGAGTAGGGGTTCATATGATTTGTGATGGTTTGAACTGGAATCGTGACAGAGGAGAAGACTGATGCCGAAGACAGTAAAGTGTGGAGCAGTGGCTGATCTGATTGCTGCGGCGATCGCTGAGATGCCAGAGGACAAGCCGTTCGAAGTGGTTGATGCAGAGACAGACCTGTCGGTCAGGTCGAAGGGTAGCCAGGCCGAGAAGAATACCCTTAAGTTCGGCAACGCCACGAACGACGAGAACGGTCTGAACCCTCTCGAGGTGCTCCAGATCAACGGCAGGGGCATCGATGCGTTCAGGGAAGAGGCCGGAGCCAAGTGTGATGCTGCATCCGACGAAGAAGCCGCGGTCGCCGAAGCCCAGACCGCGGTCGCCGAAGCCGAAGCCGAGGTCGCGGCGAAGGGTACCAAGAAGGCTCAGAAAGCGCTGGAGAAGGCTCAGGAGGCGCTGAAAAAGCCCCAAGCGGCGCTGGAAGAGGCCAGATCCGGGGCGGATCTGGAAGTCAATGAAGTTGTCGATGATCCCCTGAACGAGGCGCTGCCAGGGCTCGGCAACCTGATCACGGTGTCTGTGTCCAACAGTGCCGACGCCGAGGACACACCAGATGCCGAGGTCGAAGTGGGCGGTGATGGTAAGAGGTTCATGTTCGTTACCCTGGCGAGCGATGACGGCGGCACCAAGATCCGGGTGGCTGCCAGTGTCGATGAGTATACGATGGCCGGCGGCAAGGGTCTGGACGAGATCGCCGAAGGCGAAGACGAGGAGGAAGAAGCCGAGGAGTAGTCGGCGCGTCTGCCGACAGGGTAAGGGGACCTCAAGTTCTGTGGAGAGTGTTCCCTACCCTTTATAATGTCATTTAAGCGGGATATATTATAAAAAAATTAAATTGGTTCCCCATCCTTCATAACAAGCTTGCCATCAACAAATATTTTTCCATTCATACCTTTCATTCTCTTAATCATATCCTGATGAGAAGACGCCACATTCTTTCCATGATAGGCTCCTGTATTGTTTCCAATAGCTATATGAATTGTTCCATAGATCTTTTCATCAACTATTATTGTTCCAATCATATCTGCTTTTTTATTTGTTCCAATACCCAGCTCAGCGATTCTATCTTTTTCACCTGTATTTGAATCCATGAATTTCTTCCATTTCTTTTTATCCTCTTCACTACCCTCAAACCTCACAACTTTTCCATTCTTGAATGTTAACCAGAAATCCCTGAAAACACCAAACCCATTTATTCTTGTGTAATCAAACCTCACTCTCCCATTTGCTGAATATTCTAACGGAGCAAGGAAAGTCTCACCATCTGGTATGTTCAGTCCAATATCACCTCTTTTCACATCTTCTTCATCTATAACTCCGTCTGCAACAAGGACAGGCCTACCTTTTATTGAAAAACTCAGATTAGTTCCATCATCTGCGGTTATTATTACCCTGTCACCCTTTTCAAGGGCTTTTCTATAATAATTGCAAAGTCTCACTGTATCCTCACTGAAACTCTCTTCAATAGAATCTCTATAAACTCTCTCATACTTTTCCTTTGGGACAATATAATCTTTTTTATTCATTTCAACAGGGAAACCCAATATGCACCATCTCACCTTTCTTTTGTCCTGTATCTGCCATAACCTCATTGATATGGGTGCAGAAAGTTTCATTTTCTTTTCCAACCCCTTTGACCAGTTAGGATCTTTGGTATCACCGACAAAGAATCTCATGTCTATGTTTTTTGAAAGAATTTCTGAAATCGGCGGGAGTTCAACAAGGCTGTCCTCAGGAGCTATTTTATAGTATGTTTTAGAATCTTGCTCATTCACCGGCTTCATTGAAACCGCGCATCCAAGCCTCCAGCATTCATTTCTTAATTCCTTGGCAAGTCTCACACACCTTTCATCAGTTTCACTATATGCTATTAGAACTGTTTCACCGACCTTAGTTTTTATTTTATATTTTCCACTTACGCCTTGATATACAAGAGGACCATAATCCAAGTCCATTAATTTGTTGATAGTTTTTTGCTCTTTCTTAGAGAATTGTTTCATGTCCAGTTCTTTCATTTTAAGAAGCCTTTCCACAAACTGTTTTCCAAATTTTTTCTTTGCCTTTTCAATTCCTGGATTTTCTTTAGTAGAAATTCTTGTATTTTTGGCTGTCTGTTTGGCCAATTCTTCATAATCGAACATATTTATTATTAAACAGTGTTTCTAATAAATCATTAACTTTTTCTATAACCAAATACTTTTTCATATCTTCTATGGTCAAATATGTCTAGAATAAGATTTATTATTTCAACTTCAGTACCTCTTATAGTATAAATCATTCTCCATGCACCAGCGAGATTGATTTTCCATAAATTGTTTGTATCATATAATTTGATATATTTTTGTGGCATGATATTTCTCTGTATATGGATTCCATATTGCGGATTCTCTTTGAGTAATTCAATTTTTTGTTTTATGGAATTGAATAGAGTTTGATGTTCACTATTTGTTATGCCTTTTGCTATCTCGTTCCCAACAACTTTATTAAGTTCTTCAAATTCTTCTTTTGCATCACCAGTTATTATCACTTTAATGGGTCTGTCTTTCATAATTCCATCCCCTTTTCTATTGCGCTTTTAATTTTTGGACTTTCATTGTAAACCCATAATATACCTTTTCTACCATCTAGTATTTTACCCCCATCTTCTAAATAATCAAGAATTATGTTGAGTGTTTGATGCATAACCTTTTTCGGTAATTTTTCCTTTAATTCCTCTCTAGTTAAGAGTTTGTTTGATTTCTTTAGTACTTCTTCTACCATTAATACAGTCTTCAAATTGGGATAGTGTATAACATTCATTCCTTTTTGCATATTCATCACTATATGATATTATATAAATACTTATATAAACTTATATATAAATGTTTTCTTATTAAACAGTGTTTCTAATAAATCATTATGAAACTAAAAGAATTGGTCAAGTTAACAAAAGAAGAAGAGGGGATGTTTAAAGGAAGCTTTGATATTATTGGTAAAGTTGCAATTCTTGAACTGGATGATAAGCTAAAAACAAAAAAGAAAAAGATAGCGAAAGCTGTTATGAAGATATATCCATTTGTCAAAACAGTTCTTAATAAAAAAACTGAAAGAGGTGGAAAACTAAGACTCAGGAAATTTGAAACATTAATTGGAAAGAATACGGAGACTGTTCACAAGGAATCTGGTTGTTTGTTTAAGCTGGATGTAAAGAAAACTTATTTTTCGCCAAGAGAAGGAACAGAAAGGCTTAGAATAGCTGAGCAAGTCAAGCCAGGGGAGAATGTTTTAGTTATGTTCGGAGGCATTGCTCCATATGCAATAGTCATTGCAAAGACACAACCCAGTGTAAGGGAGGTATATAGCATAGAATTGAACAAGCAAGCCCATAAATATGCACTGGAATCCATTAAATTAAACAAAATGAATAACATTGTGTTTTCTCTGCAAGGAGATGTTAAGGAAATGGCAAGAAAGTACTATGGAAAATGTGACAGGGTCATAATGCCCCTGCCAAAGGAAGGTTACAAATATCTTGCAGATGCTCTGAAATGTCTGAAACCAAAAGGAATAATCCATTTTTATTTTGTTTCTGAAACTCCTGAAGAAGCTGTGAAGATCTTGAAGAAAGAGGCTGGAAAACAAAAAAAGAAAATCAAAGTTTTGAACAAAAGAAAAGTTTTGCCATACAGTCCAGGGGTTTTTAAGTGGTGTATAGAAGGAATGGTATCATGAAACTAGCAGCTCTATTTTCAGGTGGGAAGGACAGCGCATATGCTGTCTGGAAGGCAATCAACGCAGGTCATGAAGTAAAGTATCTAATCTCAATGATTTCAGAAAATCCTGATTCCTATATGTTTCATTATCCTAATGTAGAGCTCACTTTGATACAGAGTATGGCTTCTGGAATAAGATTGGTTACCAAGGGAACAAAAGGAATAAAGGAAAAAGAATTAGATGATCTGGAGACTGTTTTGAAAGATATGAAGGACATAGACGGAATAATTGCTGGTGCTCTGGCAAGTAAGTACCAGAAAGAAAGGGTTGAGAAGATCTGCAAAAAGCTTGGGCTGAAATTATTCTCTCCGGCATGGGGTTCAGACCCTGAGAAATACTGGAAAGAGCTTCTGGATAATGGATTCAAAGTCATGATTACAAAAGTTGCTTGTGATGGTTTAGGAAAGGAGTGGCTTGGAAAAATAATTGATGAAAAATCTTTGGAAGAGCTGAAAAAACTAGCCAAAAAATATAGATTCCATTTAGCTTTTGAGGGGGGTGAAGCAGAATCTTTTGCATTAGATACTCCCTTCTTTAAAAAGAAAATAAAAATAACTGAAGGTAAGATACAGTGGTATGGTGATAGTGGAATTTATAAAATAGAAAAAATAAAATTACTTGATAAGTAATTCATATTCACCACGTTTTGTTCTTTTTATTAGACCTTTTTTGCTATATCTCCATAAATATGTCATTGGAGATTTATATCCTTTTGATTTCATTTTCTTTACAAAATCAGAAGTATTTATTTTACCATCCTTTTCTATACTTTTCATAACATCTAGTGAAAAATATTGTCTATTTCTTCCTTTTATTTTTAGCATTTTAGCAGTAATATCTTTTTTTCTCTTTGTTAAAAAGTTAATTTCTTTTATGAAGCGATTCACAGAATCTGCATAAATATATAATGCCCACCTTGCAGATATTTTTCCACATCTATAATTTGTCTTGTTTATTCTTATTGCTTCAAGTTTCATTATACTAGCTATATTAAAATAATGTTTCAGAATTAACTTTTCTCCTAAAAGCAGCAACGGTGGTTTATCTTCAACAAGATTTTTTAATGATGGATAATCTTTTTCTAATTGACCTGTGTATATTCTTTTAGTCTCTATATAATGTGTTTTATTTTCTAAAATATGTGTTATATCCACATTTCTTTTCAGGCTAATATATCTTTTTGATTTTATAAGAATAGGACTACCTTCAGCTTCAAATGCTATTTGTAGATATCTTCTACATTTTTCTTTATTTACAAGAATGAATTTTGGTATATGTTTTGTTATTGGTAAAAAATATCTTATTGAACATGGTGCGGATGTTCTCATTATGTTTTTTTCTGGTTTCTGTTTTATTTGGTCTTTAATTTCATCTCCAAATAAACCTGTTAAACTTTTTTCAAATATATTATGAAATATGTTTTCTGGAACATGTAGTCTAAATTCTGTCTTAAAAGATCCTTCTGAAATCATTAATGCATATAATTCCACAAAATATAAATTATCAATTGAAAAAGGAAATCTTATATTTAATCTTCTCCTTAGTCTTTTTTGTGTAACCATGAACGATATAATTTTTTCCAACATAGAATTTTTACCTACTAGCGAGCATAATCTTCCTATAGTTATAGATTTTCCTTTCATCTTTATTTTTTCAGGAATGGAAGAAAATCCTACACATAATTGTGGATGTAAATCCCAGTAATGGATTTCAGATTTACTGGGTGCCTTTTCTCTATATTCAGAAAAAGTAGTATTGATGTCCATAGTATATTATTGGTTCTATATTATTTAAGCTTTTTTGTAGGAGAATACGAAACCTTTGTTATGGATGCACCATTTTTCAAAAAATCAATTTCTATTAAAAGCGCAAAAACTGTCTGGAAAAAAGATTCTGGTATTTACAACATCGAGAAGGTTCATCTAACAGATAAATAGCCATTTCTAACATTTATAAAGCATTTTTACCAAAAAACGTTATCATTAGCCTTTTTTACTTTAAAAAGTACCTTGGCTGTCTATACATTTTACAATCCAAGAGAAGACATAGAAAGGAGCAAGTCTTAGATCTAATTCTACACCGGGCTGTTAAGGACGAGTCTTAAGGTAGTCTGCCGTTCAATCGAAAGGAGAAATCGATGTACCGAAGAGTGGCGCTGTTCATGGTTGTTAGCGTAGCTTGGGTGTTCGGAACGGATTGTAGCATGTCTGTAACGGCTGGCGAGAAGACCACGACCAGCCAATTCCATTTCGCTGTAACGGATTATAGCGACTTCAAGAAGATGCCGAAACCGAAACTTGGGGATTGGCTCTACAGTTTCAGAGATGAGGAGAAGCATGAGCCATTCAAGAAGTATATTGAGTTCAAGGTAAACGGGCCGGATGGAGAGCAAGATGTGCTTATCATCCAGCCGATCGGCGAGTTCCCAGAAGATATGTCCGGGGTTCTGGAAGCCATGCGGGAGCTCAGCAGCATCTGGTTCAACTGCCCGGCGGTCATCGCAGAGGCTGTCCCAGTTCCTGACGTGCCTAAGAAGAACAAACGGGAGAGAAGCTGGGGCAAGAAGAAGTGGATCCAATACGACGCCAACTACCTCCTGGACGAGTTCCTCAAGAAGAAGTTGGCATTCGACGCTTGGGTGTACGTTGGCGTGACCATGGAGGACTTATGGTCAGACGAGCTAAACTTCGTCTTCGGCCTGTCGACGTACTATGATAGAGTGGCCATACACTCACTCTCTCGCTACTGTCCGGAGTTCTACGGATGGCGGGTGGCAGAGAAGAACAAGAAGCTCAAGCTCATGCGATGTCTGGCCACAATGGTCCATGAGACCGGTCACAGCCTGGCCATGCCGCACTGTGTGCGATATATGTGCTGTATGAACGGTAGCAACAGCCTCGCCGAGAGCGATAGGCAGCCGATCTACCTATGTCCAAACTGCCTACATAAGGTGCACCACGGGACCGGCTTTGACATCCTCGAGAGATATGATGAACTCAGGGCGTTCTTCACGAAGCACGGCTTTGCTAAGGAGGCTGCCTGGTATGCTACACGGGCAGCCAAGATCCGGGAACACTGATCGTACCAGTTCGATATCTAGAGTGAGAGGAGCATTCCCAGGTACATCGTACCTGGTTGTATTGTCAATTAAACGGTATATGAAAAAACATTAATTAATATGAATAAACAAATATTACATAATGAAAGGAAAAATTAACAAAAAATTTCTTTTAATAGCCGTGGCTGTAATAATAGCCTTGATAATATTGCTTTTCCCAGGCGGTCCTTTGGGATATTTCACACTAAAACCTGTAACAGTTACCAGAACTCTTCCATCAAGCCTGACAGACACATTTGAAGTGACACTAAAAGTCTCAGCTCTTGAAGAAATACCTGAAAGTGCGATGGTATTTGTTGCTGATAAGGTGGTTGGTGGTAATATAATAGAGTCTTCACCTGGAACAGATATTATTGGTAATGAAGACATACTTGGTTGTGGTGTTCCTTGTTCAGTTATAGTATGGGAAAATGCACCAACAGATCAGGTTATCAAATATACGGTTCAAAAAGTCAAAAATGAATTAACATTTGCCGGAAAATGGGCAGTTATTGATGGTGAAGAATCAGCAGATGGTTCGATAGATGGTGGTTCAAAGATTATAATAAGTGATAATACTCCTGGCGATGGACCTGGCGGAGGCCCTGGCAGCAGTGGAGGATTTATTCCACAAAGCGCACCAAGAGAAAAGAAAGCACATAAGATGCAAAAAATAACAAAATCAAAGAATCCAGAAGAGATAGAGAAAATAATAGAAGCCAATGAAAACATTAAGAGCATTATTGCAGCTGAATTTGGAAAACAAATGGCTTCACAAGCAGATATAGAAAAAATAGCAGCATCAAGCTCAGAAATCATAAAAAGAGTGTCAGAGCCAACAAGAACAATAACAGCAAAGCAGGATGAGTCTGTTTTAAGCCTTTCTTTAAGTTATGAAGGCGCAGCTGATGTTGAAAAATTAGTAATATATGACACTATTCCAAAAACATTTGCAGAATCAGCTGATGATATAGTTGTCACAGCTCCTGGTGCAAGGGTTACTGTTGTTGAAAATGATCCAGTGTTTGCGTTTATGTATGATGGTGTGACTCAGGGACAGAACCTGAATGTTAATTACACAATAAATGATACTATAAACACAAGTGTATTGAATCAGACAACATCTCCAATTATATTCGCAGATGTAAGGAACATGTCAAATGTTATTAATGATACACAAGGTATTTCAAACGCTCAGAACAGGACTGATTCTAATAGGCAGGCAATGAACGATTCAAGATACACAGCACCAGAAATTCCAGACCAGACAATGATTATTGCAGCCATTGTCATTGCTATCATAGCAGCTTTGGGTGTTGTTTATTTTCTTAAGATGAAAAAGAGAAAAAAATGATCTATTAATACCAATTCTGATAAATAATTATACAATGGAAAGAATAGCATTTGTAGTTTTTACTATAATGATAGTTCTATTTTTAGTAGTACCTGTTCAAGCAAAAGTAGATGATGATAAGATATGCAATCTTCCAGGTAATAATAAACAAGTGGTTCCAGGGAGCCCATTACCAATAGATTATGCTAATACACCTAATAAAATGAAAGCGTGCATTGAGATGACAGTTAATAAAAATAATGATACAGAATGTGACAAATATTTCGGTACAGAAATAGTATTCGGTGTGATTCCAGATGATCCCAGTGAACCAGGAGGCTCATTAAAGGATGGCGCTTTCTGTGAAAAGCCGACATGGCCTGAATGTAAACCAGATCCTGCTTTAACACCAGCAGAATGTATAGTTGAGGGCTGTGAATGGCTGCAAACTGGTTGTGAATTCCCTGGTACAGATAGATGCCGAAGAACTTATACTGATCAATCATCTTGTGATGATAGTCTTGATTGTGAATGGTCAATTGGTTCTGAAACTTGTGAAGCAAAAGAACAGCTAAAATGCGGTTATGGTGATAGTTGTTGGCTGGATTTGGATGGAGATAAATATATAGGAAGCCCTAATCTTGGTCAGGGAGATGAGATATGGGATTGTGTAGAAAAACAAAAGCAATTGGATGAAGCTAATCCTGGAGCAGTTCAGAATTATCCAGATGGTCCAATGTATCCTTTCTTTATGCACATATTCAACTGCACTTCTTATTACATAACATATGAAAAAACATACAACCATTACACATGGCATTGTTCAGACTCTTTCTTTTCAATACTCAATCCACAAAGTCAAATCATGCCACCTCCACCACTGGATGAAGATATGATAATAGCACTTGGAAGTGAAGTTACTCTTGCACCTGAAGATATTAACAAAGGAGCAACAGAAGTAATGGACGGTGTTGATAATAATTGCAGTGGCCATATTGATGATGATATAACAGGCCTTGATAATGATTATGATGGTTTCATAAGCCTCAAAGCCTTTAAAACAAAAACCTTTAACACAGAACTTGATCTGAGTAAATATAAAGTAACAGATTTGGATGGAAATGTAATACCAGTTTCTGATATAGATGGTTCAAACATAAAGGATGTTCTTTTAGAGATTCATAATGAAACAGCTTTCTTTGACTGTGATGATGACTGGACAGATGACATGACAACCGGTGACCCAAATGACTGTAAGCCAGTTTGCTGTTACATAGTTAGGCCAGTGCTTGGTGATATCTATGGCTGGATGGATACAAACGAATGTTCTGCTAGAGGGGGTTCATCATCCCAAACTCCAGAAGCAGTGTGTGGAAAATTTACTGAAAGTGATTTTTGCAATAAAATGGAGCATTTAGGATGCGCTTCTTGTATCAATCCAGGCGCAACTGAATTATGTGATGGTATTGATAATGATTGTGATAACAGGACAGATGAAAGTATAACAAGAGATAGTGCTAGAAATGCAATATGCAAAGCATTTGCCAGTGAAACTGATTGCAGTGATAATGGCTGTGTATGGAAAGACGGTGACTGTAAATCAATAATAATTGATCATGGTGTGTATGTTGATAATGGTGCAGATGCAGGTTCTTTAAGCGCATTAAAATCAATAAATGCTCACTGTGAAATGGATGAGCAGTGTGTAGTTTATGGTGAGAGCGAGGTAGACAGGCAAACAATATACGACCCTTTTTATGGTGATAAAATGATTAGTGAGCAATGTATTTTCAAGCCTGGTGGTATTGAATTAGATGGTATAAACAATTATGTTATGGAATATGAAAACGGTGAACAGGTGTTCGGATATCTGGGAGGTGATGTCCAATGTGGATTATTGTATAGGGAAGAAGAGGTGAGAACCACTGTCACTTTAAACCAATCTTTCATAGAGGAGTGTTTACCTACAACTGAAAATAAGATCATTTCAAAGCGTTATGGCGAACTTGATTTTACCGAATTCGAACAGATAACTAAATGCAAGGATTTTATGGATAATGATAGGTTTGAGTGGCATAGTGGTTGTGTTATAAAAGACAAATGTATGGACGGTGTTAACAATGACAAAAGAGAGCCCATAAATGATATTCTTTCAAAACTATCTGGAGCGCCGCTTATGGGTACTATGGTATATAGAATAGTAGATCCCAGATCTTTGGATTGTGGTGGATCTGAAATAGACCAATCTAACTCTCCAAAAGTACCACTTGCTGATGCAGATGATCCAGAGTGTTACAGCAAAAGATGGGATGCTGATAATGATGGTTATGGTGGGACAAGAGATGGGTTTTGTAAGATGTTGCAATATCTGAAAAGTACTGGAGGGCAGATGCCTTCAAACGTTCCTACTAGGTGTTCAGAAAGTATTGAATATTGTAAAAAGACTAGAGAATGTTTTCCATATCCTGAATCAAGATTTTTCAGCGACTGTGATAATTATGCCGGTGATGATGCTACTCAAGATTTAAATAACGATGGCATCTATGATTATTTTTGGGTTCCTCTAGGAGGAAAGCCTGATGGAATGACAGATCAGCAATTTAGAAATTTAATACACGGTGATCCAAGAAATAGGGCTGATATATTAAAACCAAGTAGTTATGAGAGCCAATTTCCTGATAGCCAAGTTCAGGAGGAATATGTTCAGATAGGAGCATATTATGTACATCCGTTTGCTCCTCTAGGTCCTACCATGATCCCTAATCCCAGTCCAGATCCAAGTCTTAAGGTTGTTTACACAAAAGCAGCCATATGTGGTGCTATTGATTATGTGGATATGAATTGCAATAAAAATGATAAGGACGGTTATATCTATAAATTCAATCTTGGTTATACACCCTTTGATGATGATATTGGAACAGGCACTGAAGTTTATAGCTGGGGCGAATCCAGCCTATTAAGCGGTTTAACTGGCAGGCAGAACAGGGATTATTTTTGCCATTCACCCATGACTGAAGAATGGGTTGATGTTGCAGAAATTACTGTAATGGGTGGTAGTCTTCTCGCAGTAATAGGTTCTGTGGCTCTGTTTACACATACTGTTGCTACTGCACCCACATGGACAGCTGCTATCTTTGGAGCTGGTACTGCATCAGCACCGCCAGCAGCAGCAGCTCTTGTCACTAAAAAAGCACTTTTCTGGCAGTCATTAAAGGTAGCTATGTCATACGGATTCTATAGATTTAACAAAAAAAAGTGTGGAGATCTATTTGCTGAGATTGGTTCTGATGGTAAATCTCTGGGTTTCAAAAATTGTTGGAATGTGATGGGTTCAATAGGCAAGAGCCATTTATGCACTAAATGGAAAGACATGATGTCTCATTGCTCAGCTGCCACTGTTTTCTTTGCCAGCACAGCTATGAATACAGTAAAATTCGCATCAATGCTTGCAAAAACAGTAACTATTAAAAGATATGCTGCAGGATTTGTATCATGGTGGGTTCACAAGTTTGGATCTAAAATAACATCTGTGGGAGCAAAAGATGCGATTACATTAGATTCAGAATCAGCTGATTTTCTCAGTGCAAGAATTTCAGTTGCTGCAGGAAAACAGACAATAATCAAACCAGGTGTTCATGAGGCAGAGGTCTTTGATCTTTCAAATAGTAATGTAATAAAATTCCTTACAAAAGGTCTTGGTTTAAAAGGAAGCAGAATTGCATTATATGAATTAGCTCCAGACGAATATGTCATTCTTCGTCTTAAACCAATAATCAGTGCCTCGGGTAATGTGGTTTATGCAAATAATCCTGTTGTTAGTACATTCAAATTAAAGGAAGGTGGTTTTATACCCGCATTTACAGATCTTGTAAAAGCAGAGGGCGTAAATCCGGCTGTTACAGTCACAATGGCTTCTGGTACTACAGTCGGTGGTACATCAGTAAACCCTGCCGCATGGATAGTCAGAAATACTCCAAAAGGAATACAGACACCAACATTCTTAGAACAAGGATTTTCACTTGCTAAAACAGTAGCTCGAGATACTACACAATGTTTAATTGGCAGGTCTGGTGGTACAGCAGGCATAATGCAAGGAATGAAACATCTTGACACTGTGTGCGGAAGAGTGGTAGATAGTCCAGTAATGCCCGGCTGTTTTCTAGCTGGAACAAAAGTGCTTATGGGAGATGGTAGTTATGAAAGCATTGAAAATATTAAAGTTGGTGATAATGTTATTGCTTATGACATCTACAACAATAAACCTGTTAATGATTCGGTTAGTAATATATTTGTAAGGAATGAGACAGAATATTTAATAATAGAATATGAGGTGTTGAATTGAAATTAATAATATTAGCTTTAATGTTTGCAATTCTGTTAGTGCCATCTGTTTTGGCATATGCGCCAAATTATGAATATGACAGCAAAGGCAACCTAATAAAAATAGATTATCCTGGAACAATAAACGATATTGAATATAAATATGACAGCAAAGGTAATGTACTTTCAGTGACAGATAGTTCTGGAAAAACAAGTTACGAATATACAGAAAATGACCTAATAAAGAAAATAACACTGCCTGATGGTAGAGAGATTTCATATAAATACGATGCTCAGGGGAGAGTAACAGAAGAAAACAATGAATATGGTGTTGTGACAACCTATCAATACAATCAAAATGGAAGAATAAGTTGTATTGATTGTGAAAAACCAGATACAAAACAAACATTTGAATATGATGAAGCTGGAAATGTTTTAAAATATACATATGGAACTGACTATGAAATAACACAAGAATTCGACAATGAAAATAAAATAACCAAGATTATTAGAAATGATGTTGAAGAAAATTATAATTATGATCTAGAAGGTAGGGTAAGAAGCATAACAGGTGATGATATTAAAACCATAACTTTCAATGAATGCGGAACCACATATGATTATACCTATGATGAAAACTGTAGGATATTGGAAGACGATTTCTATACATATGAATACAATGAAGAAACAGGTGAGATGAAAAAAACAAGCAAGTGGACAGGAGAGATATTAGAATATGATGAATCAAACAATCTTGTTAAAATAACAAACTCTGACGATACCTGGGAGACATTTGAATATGATGCTAATAACAATCCAATAAGTTCTACAAACTCAGATGGAGACACAACCGTATTTAAAGAATGCCCATCTCAACAAATAGATGCTAATGGTGATTGTTTAATAAGCAATGACGAGATGATAGTTGCAAGTGATCTATGGATTTTAAACAAATTAGATATTTTTGACATATTGAATGCGCTGTCTGCTTGGTGGAGTTCATTTTTGTTCTAGACGCATAACACTGTTATATTCACTTATAAATAGTGAAAATAATATTACTTATGCAAAAACTAAATTCAGGAGAAATAGCGCAGACAGTTGAAATTATAAGAAAAACGTATGGCAATGATGACCTGAAATATGATGAAAATATTGGCATGTATCCGGGACCATGCGTATTTGATAAACCAAAAAGTGGAATTCCAAAGACAGATGTTGGGGAAAATCAAGTGCTTATTGGTTTTAGTGATCTGCCTAAGACAATGGCTGATAGTTATCTGATACTGTTTGAAAAAGATGACGATGTATTTGTTCTTAAAGATGAAATAGCTCATTGGAGAGGTTAGAGATACGATTTTTAACTAAAAAGTAGTGAAAATACTTATAAATAGGAATAACATCTATAACTATGAAGATAAGCGCTTTGTCAGATATTCATTATCCTATGAATAGGACACGATTAGATAATGCAATACCAGAAATGTATGATTCAGATGTGATTGTAGTAGCTGGAGATATAACACACAATGCCGAGCATTATGCCCATATTCTAAGAAAGTTTGGTCAGTTACCAGCAACTAAAATTGCTGTCTTAGGAAACCACGATCTTTATACTGTAAATGGTTCAAGTTTATCAAAAATAGAATTTTTAGCTAAAATCTGCAGAGAAAACAATTTTCATCTTTTAGATGCATCACCTCTGGTTGTCGATGGTGTTGGGTTTGTTGGCAACATTGGTTGGTATGATTATGAATTTGCACAAACCGATATTGAAGGAGATGTTCTTGTTCATAATGATCACAAAGTACATAGAAAAAGAATAGATGAATTAGGAGAAGAAGATTTCGAGGCAAAACGCTTTACTGTAAACGAGAGAACATATGAATGGAATGATAGGAATTATATAAAATGGGAGTTTAGTGATAAAGAATTTTTACATTTGCAGCTGGAAAGGCTTGCAAAAGATCTTGAAACCGCATCTAAATCAGCTGATAAGATAGTGTATGTATCTCACCATGTTCCTATTTGGGAATTTGTTCAGGTGAAAGATGATCCCCAATGGTGCATCTTCAATGCATATCAAGGAAGTCCAAGATTAGGTAAAATAGCATCATCAAACCCTAAAACAAGAGTTATAATTTGCGGACATAGTCATCTGAGCGGATATGTAGAAGTAGATGGTGTTGATTGCTATGACGTAAGTCATGAATTCGGAGAACTGGAAACAAAAGAAATAACCATCTAATCAATCGGAAATGTATGCGCAACATTCCTAGTGGCTCTCCGTACACCTTCCCCTACCTGTTTGGCCCATTCTTTTTGTGTTGAAAACACATCAATTGTAGTATCTTCCAAATGTGCAGGTGAAAAACCCCTTGACTGTAATATATAATCCATAAGAAGTCTGCTTATCCTTCCGTTGTTGTCATTGAATGGGTGAATTGAAACAAAATCTCTTTGAAAATCAGATGCAAGTCTTATTAAATCAGATCGTGAACACGCACCAAAGAAAAAATTATACGCATCTATGATAGATTCTAACATAGGTTCAACTTCTTCGGGCTTTGGGTAAGTGATCCACCCGACAACAAAATCTCCAGGGTTCTGCTGTAAGTTAGCAATTTCAACAGGGTCTGTTAGCTTGCCCAATATATTATTCAACGTATCACTATTTCCTGGATCTGCCAGTGTTCCAGAATTTTCAACAGTTAAATATGGATTTTTCCCAGCAGCTTCGATATCAGACTTTAAAAACACTTGCGTTGTACCGTCATGAAAATACCCACCCATCATATTCCCACGCGTTTTGAAGCCATACATACCGAAAAAATCCCCAACCTCCAATATTAATTCCTTGGTTATTTTCCCTTTTAGTGTTTTTAGTTTAGTATATAGGAAATCATCTGCAGCTGTCCATTTATTCCAATCTTCCAAACTATAAGTTAACCATGGTTTTTGTTTCAATATAGGATTGTATTGACCGTTATAATATTTGCCCTCTGTTAGTGCTTTGAAATAGTGATTTTTGTCTATGAATCTTCTGCCCCTGAATGCATTTGTCCTGAACAGATTTTGGGAACCTATGAGGTTACTATTATGAACAACTAAACCATCAACTATATAGTTATTCAAACTATCCTCAAAATTATAAACCAAAACAGGTTCATTAACAGTTCTAATACCAGTTATCATCACTTCTTTTCCATCATATGTCTTTAAAATATCACCAACTACCAGCTCCCTTGCAGGAACCCACTCACCATTAACAAGAAAAGGATGCTCTAAAGTAACCTTTAACTGGTTAAGATTAGTGGAAGAGACTAATGGAATTAATAACAGTGCAAATAAAGCTATAATAATTGCCTTTTTCATTCCCATCTAATTAAATATTAGTTGCGATCGTTTAAATTCTCTAATCAATATAACAGTGTTATAAACACTTATAAATAAATTATTACTATATAGTAATGATATTTCCTTATATTTAGGGAATTTGGGTGAAAATATGATAAGTTCAGTTAAACAGATTTATGAAGGGATTCTATTAGCCAAATCTACAGATGATTATAAGGCTCTAGTAAGGCAATACCCTCAGTTTGGAGAAGATTTTGAGACTTTTGATGAATTAGCAGAAGTGTCTAGATTAGAAAGGTATAATACTGGTAGAAAAGCACTTTTTGAAAGAATGGTTGTATATAGACTAGTGCAGGATGGCCTGGAGCCAACAGTAGAATTAGTTACAGGCGCAACACAAGCAAAACCACACCTCGCATTTGAAGTTCTTCGTGGTTCAAAATTAGAAATTGATCCAGGTGTTGTAATTGCTCTTGCGACTGAATACCTGACAAGATTTGCATGTGATGGCCACAGGCTTTATGAAACTTTTGAGGCATGCCCTGAGTCAATGTTTGGAATAAAAACAGTAAGCGTACCAGGGATGGATGGTACAATGAAAGGACCTGTAGATAGCTGCCAGGATTTTCTTTTCAGAGCTAAAGAAGGTTTAGAAGTTTATGGTATTCCTTTGGGTCATATAACTGAAAGAATGTTAGAAAAAGGAACACCTGTGGAAGCACTTGAACACGCAACTGATCTAAGTCCTGGAAGGATTTTTAGGATTGGTGAGGATAGTCCTCTAAGCTTCAGAAATCTGGAATGGTATAATCCTGGATTTGAGGCACTCATTGAAATAGGTGATATGTATATTGTAGATTGTGTTGAATTAGATGAATCTGGTGGAAGAACTGTTAAGCTGTCAGAAATTGATAATCAAGGAAATAAAGGAAAATTCATAACAAAGAGGGTTTAATAATACTTATCAGTTGTTACCTGCCAAAGGTCTTCGAAAAGCTTCTTTGTATTTGGCCATTTAATTCCCTGGGCATTTGAACCAAAAACATCACCTAAAACTTCACTTGTTGTGCCTGTTGGTCCATTGGGATCAAAAATATCTTTTATTGCATGTATGGTATCTTCCATATGCGGGTTATGTACTTGAGATCCAGGTGTGGCTGTAGATCTGTAAGCATCCAGCACATCATCTGCACTCTGGGGAGCAACATATCCTGGTCTGGGCGGTCTATTAATAGCTGAATCAATCCAGTCTGCCAAATGCTCATAAGCATATCTTTTTGCATGTTTAGTGGTTAATTTTCCAGAATTAACCATATTCTTAACTTTTGGAATATTATGATGGCCTTCTATATTTGTCCAGGCTTTTATCATTCTCACTAATTTACCAATAATACTTCCTGGCACACCGCCTGTATTGTCTGGATATAATCTGTCATGGAGCCAGGCAAAAATCTTGCTATTTTTTGAATAATCGTGATGGGACAATAGATTTGCAAGTTCTCCACCATCTGAATATCCATTAGCAGATGCTAAATCAGTTGTAAGTTCAGATGTTCTTCTGACATGATCTGACATGTCTGGGGGTCTTGGACCGTCATATTTATCTTTATAAGGATATGAATCCCCAGCCTCAAACTTAGGCAAGACATCATTATCTTTATAGTTCTCAAACAAATTTCCTATGGAATCAAGCTTAATTGGATCAAGATTTGAAGTCTCCACTTCCCATGGAAATCCACCGACAAGGGCATTGAATTCCGAATCGATTATACCAAGTGACCAAGATTGAATATAGCGCGCATCAAGTGCAACGATGAATCTTCTAGCAGTGCCTGGTACAGTAAAGTATTGTACTGCATAACAGATT
The DNA here is from genome assembly GCA_016783545.1 of Candidatus Aenigmatarchaeota archaeon. Classification (GTDB taxonomy): domain Archaea; phylum Aenigmatarchaeota; class Aenigmatarchaeia; order QMZP01; family QMZP01; genus BS750m-G24. The sequence goes on from JADHWJ010000011.1 coordinate 25,088, forward strand.
CTCAATGGAACAGACAAATAAAGCGGACAGCTAACTTCTTTAGCAGAGCAGCTAGCTAAAAGATGATTGTTTAATACAGCATTTGGTGTTGCAAATACAATTGATTTATAACCATCTCCATGAAAATATCCAGATTCAACCAAATCTTCAAGTTTATGTATAATTCTTATGATATCTTTTTTGGTTGAATATGTACCTATTAAAGATGGCGGAACATCTAAATGACCTTTGAGAGAATCAGCCCTAAAAGGCCTCTTTAATAAACTCAGTTTAACATTCCCTGACCTTAATTCATAGACCTTTCCTATAGGATTTGAGAGAAGAGCGCCTGGGTTATACCTCACAACTTGTACAGGGATTGCATTACTATTATGAACAACCAACCCATCAACTATATAGTTATTAAAACTATCTTCAAAATTATAAACCAAGAAAGGCTCACTCTTAACATACCTAACATTAGTTATCCTAACTTCCTTACCATCATATGTCTTTAAAACATCACCAACTGCTAAATCCCTTGCAGGAACCCACTCACCGTTAACAAGAAAAGGATGCTCTAAAGTAACCTTTAACTGGTTAAGATTAGTGGAAGAGACTAATGGGATTAATAATAATCCAAGTAAAACTATCAAAACTATTTTCATTCCCATCTAAATAATTATTGGCTGGGAGAGTTTAAATGAATAAAAATTAAAAATCATTCATGGAAGAGCTTCTTGAATTCTACAGCCATAAAAAGTCAGAGATAAAACAAAGGCTCTCTGAGTTTTCAGACTCTGATATCTTGAAAGAACTGGTTTTCTGTCTCTGCACGCCGCAGTCCAAGGCCGTAAAATGCTGGGATGCTGTTCAGACACTTTTTGATGGGAATAAGCTTTGTTGTTATAGCACAAAAGAAGACATAGAGAGTGTTTTAAGAGAGAAAGGTGTTAGATTTCCTGAAAATAAAGCAAAATATATTGCTTCTGCGCTGAAAAACATAGAAAACATAAAAAAATACCTTGAAAAACAAAACAATGAAGAAAAAAGACGTTTTTTGGCAGAGAATATTAAGGGTATTGGTATGAAGGAATCCTCACATTTCATCCGCAATATTGGTCATGGTAAAGGGCTTGCTATTCTGGACAGACACATACTAAGAAATCTAAAACAATTTGAAGTTATTGATGAAATACCAAAAACCCTCACTCCTAAAAAATATCTGGAAATTGAAAAGAAAATGAAACAATTCTGTGGTAAAATAGGCATACCTTTGGAAGAGATGGACCTGCTTCTCTGGGCAAAGGAAACTGGATTTATATTTAAATAAATGCTTAATATCGGCTTTTACGTATTTAGTCCGATACCGATACTTTTATAAACAGAATATCTAATTATATATTATGATAGAAAAAAATCTGCTTGAAAGAATAGAAGAGAAGAAGAGAAAACTTTCAGCCATAAGACCACTTGACAAGCACCAGGTTATGTTACTTAAGAGAGAAATGGAGATAGAATATGTCTATAATTCCACAAACATAGAAGGTAATTCTCTCACTCTTGATGAAACAAGACTTGTTATAGAAGAAGGTATGACAATAAAAGGGAAACCATTAAGGGAGCATTTTGATGTAATAAACCAGAAAGATGCAATGGATAGAATTGAGATATTGGCGAAAAAGAAGATGATGAAAGAAGCTGATATACTTGAATTGCATAGAATAACAATGAAAGGCATATCAAATTACTGGGCAGGAAAATATAAAACTTCTCCGAATAGAGTTCTGGGTTCAAAAGTTAAAAGGACATCGCCATATAAGGTCAGAGAAGAGATGAATGTGCTTATTAAAATGATAAACAGGAATCCAGAGAAGTTAAATATAATAGAACTCGCAGCCATTGCACATCAGATTTTTGTAAAAATACATCCATTTATTGATGGTAATGGGAGAACAGCTAGATTGCTGTCAAATCTTATACTCATAAAAAATAACTACCCCCCAAACACAATATTAAACAAGGAAAGAAAGAAATATTTTGATAACTTGGAGAGGGCACATCTTGGTAACAAGAAACCCTTTGTAGATTTCTTCGCTAGGGGTGTTGAAAGGATGCTTGATCTTTATCTCAATGCACTGCTCCCATCAACAAGGGAAAATGAACTTCTATCACTTTCCGAACTCTCTAAAGAAACACTATATTCCCAAGAATATCTGAGTCTCTTGGCAAGAAGAAACAAGCTTTCTACTGTAAAAATAGATGGGATTTGGTATTCGAGCAGAGAAAGGATAAAAAAATACATGGATTCTCTAAGAAAAAAATAAGATATACCTTTGGAAGAGATGGACCTGCTTCTCTGGGCAAAGGAAACTGGATTTATTTTTAAATGAGAGCTCGCCCAATAATATAATATGCCGAAGAAAAAAACCTCACCAGCTGTCTGGTTACAAAACCAAAGTTCTGACATGAGAAAGGCATGGAAAAAATGGGAGAGGGACCAAGAGAAATTATTAACATCATTCTTTGTTATTGTAATTGTCATCGCTAGTCTAGGTTTGGGCGCTGATCTACCAAGAGGCGCTTTTTTTGGTGAGGCTAATGTTATCTTCAACAGTGTTATGTTTTTGAGCATACTATTGGCATTCGCTGGTCTTATACTAACAAAAAAGAGATAATAATTTTAAAATTATAAATAACCCATGGAGAAGAGATTCTATCTTTATTTTATGCTTGCAGCTGCGGAAACAGCTGTTCTGATATATTTTGCTTTCCAATCAACAATACCATATTCCTCTCAGATTCCTGATTATAATGGATTTCTAAAGCATTTCATTGCTTATAGTGTTTATGGATTTCTGTTATACAAAACATTCAGATATAGTCATTCGCATGAATTAACAATGATTTTAGCCATCTCAATTGGCACTATTATGGGCGCATTAACAGAGATAATACAGGGATTCATACCTTTCAGGGTTCTGGATATAATGGACTTTCTTGTGAATGTTTTCGGGTCTTATGTTGGTGTAAATATAGTGGTCTTGAGTAGAAAAGCTATTTTACAAAAAGAGAAAGCCCCCGATGCGATTTCCATCTCACCAACATCCCTTGAAAATAGGGAATGAGAGCTTCGAACGCATGACCTACTGCTTACAAGGCAGCCGCTAGTGGCGTATTTTAGGGTTTCAGTCCCCAAAAGTTACTCTACCAGCTGAGCTACGGAGGCTTATCATTAAACTAATTGTTTATAATACTTATTATAATGTTAAATTATAATTTGTTATATAAAATTTAAAAATAGAACTAATTGTCTTCTGTTACAACTTCATTAGGGTCATTTTCTTCAATCTGAGCGCTTTCTATAACTTTTCTTTTCTTATCGAGTGGCTGTTTGTATTCAACATCCTCACCTTCAAGTAAGCTCTTTCTTTTTCCAAGGTCCCATTCAAGCTTTTCTATATCCTTTTTAATCATGTCAAAATGGGAAAGAATTCTCTCTTTTTCCCTATCAAATCTTTCAAGGTCTTCAAAAACCTTTATACCCTCTTTGAACTCATTAAGATTCATCATTACATAAGGAAATTTATCCATTTCTTTTGAAATATTCGCACATATATCTCCAAGCCATTTGTTCATTGCTATTTTTACCTCTTTTCTAATCATTTTTTCTCCGTCCATATTCCTTTTCATTATCCTAACAACAGCTGCTTCAGGGAACGGTAGTTTTTCACCTGTTTCTTCATCAATAATTTCTTCCATTTCTTCTTCGTCAGAAATAGGTTTTTCTTCAGTTGGTTTTGGAATACTAGGAGTTTCTTCAGAACTCTGAGATTCTGTCTGTGTTTCAGGACCTGTTGTTACTATCTCTTCCTGAACTTCAGTGTTTGGTGCTAATACCTCTTCCTTCACTGGTTCAGTATTCTCTTTTTTGTCCTCTTCTTTTATCTCTTTTCTGGTCATTTTCTTTAATTCGTCTGTTTTAATTTCTCCATTCATAATAATCCTTAGCACGAAATTGCCTGCTAGCAACCGTTTTTTACGGCATTGTTTTTGGTTAATTAATATATAGAAGTTAGCTTTTTAAAGGTTCTTTATAAGTGTTATAACAGTGTTATATCACGGTGTTATATAAGGCAATATTATATACTAAAACGACTAAATAATTATATATTGAGCAGAAAATATATTCGGTCATGGTAGGCTTTTTCATCAAAACAAAATTACTATAACATATATTTAACATCAAAACCCATAATATAATATGGAATTTTATACCATTTCGATTATCGCTTTTATAGCAGTTCTGGCTTTTATTGTCTATAAAGACAGAAAGAAAATCGAGAGGGAGTCATTGCTTCTTTTAAGAAGAACAGAAAGAGGGAGAGACATTCTGACAGGTATTGGAAGAAGGTTTCCAAGGTTCTGGAAATATCTTGGAGTTATTGGAGTATTTTTAGGTTTTTACATATCCATTTCCACTATTGTTCAATTAATCCAGGTGGCTATGGTGAGTTTATTTACAAAAAGGGTAATCTCTGGTGTGGGTGTCTTATTACCTTCTCCAACAGCTGAGACAATAATCGCTCCAGGATTAATAGCACCTCCTTTCTGGCACTGGATAATTTCTGTTGCAATATTAATGATAGTTCATGAAGGATTTCATGGAATAATGGCTGCGAGAGAGGGGATAAAAATAAAGAATCTTGGGTTTGTGCTTTTCCTTTTTATTCCAGGGGCTTTTGTGGAACCTGATGAAGCTCAATTGAGGAGACAGCCTGCATGGAAACAATTAAGGGTTTATGCAGCAGGCAGTCTTGCAAACTTTATAACAGCTTTTATTGCAGCTATTATTGGTATTTTATTGGTTTCAAGTTTCTATGCCCCTTCAGGTGTTGCATATTCAGGTCTTATCGAAGGCTATCCGGCAGAATACGCAAACATAACAGGCCCGATAATACAGATAAACAGCTATGAGATAGCAGATACAGATGATTTAGCTAATGCTCTCACAGAGATAGGTATAAACAAGACAATAACAGTAACAACATTAAACAAGACAGAAAGGCTTACCTATACAATGGAGACTGCAGAACATCCTGAAAACAAAGCAATGGGCTTTATAGGCATATCAGGACCTTCAACATTTATGAGCATAGTATCTGGTTTCGAAGATTATGCAGGGCTTATAGGCTTTTTCAGAACACTTCTTGTATTCATAGGTTTGATAAACTTTGGTGTGGGAGCGTTCAATCTTCTTCCTCTATGGATAACAGACGGCGCAAGGATGTGGGAGATTATCTTCAGGAAGGTTTCAAAGAAGAAGTACAAGATATTCCTAAAGATGTTTAGTTATGCGGTCTTACTGATAATACTATTTAATCTGTTTCTATCAATAGGTGCTGGTTATTTCGGAATCTGAAGTTTTTATTGGTGCTGACATAAATACTATATATGGTTAGAAGGAAAAACATAGTTTTATTTTCTGCGATAGTGACAATGCTTTTTCTATCATTAACTTTTGCAGGTGCAGAATCCTTGGAAAAAACAGTGACTGTAAAGAGCTCTTACGGAGACTCTGGAATAGACGGTGTAAAGGTGATGATATATCCATTACCACTCGGTGATGAGATTTTTGATGGAGAAGAAACAGTGATAGAAGTATTTCCATTAGAAAAATGTGAAGTGTTTGATAGTACAGTTAATTGCTTCAAGCCATTAACAACTATTGATGTCTGCACAACAGAAGATGGTAAATGTACATTTGAGAAGACAGTTAATGCATGGCAGCCTGACATTTCCTGGTTTTTGTCAACATCGGATTGTGAAGAGATTGCAAGTGAAAGTGAGTGCAGAATGAACTGGGGAAGGTGTATGTGGGATATCACAGATTGGGAGTTATGGTGGGGAAATGTAGAAAATCCTACTACAGAGCAACAGAAATGCATACCAGGATGGGGCTATGAGATACTACCTGACGAATGCTTTATGTGCAAAGGTCGCATAGCACAGGCTTATGATATATGGAATGCTTTAAAATACAAAGATATAGCAATAGATTTTGAACGACACCCATTGTATAATGATGTGGGTGTAGGCGAATTCACAACACAATATGAAATAGACGCTGCAAATGCTCATTATTGTATAAAGGCTATTGATGAGAATGGTGATGCAATACCAAATGCTCTCGTAAGGCTGGCTTTTTACAGAGGTGCTTGGAAAGATCCGAGTACTTGGGATGATCCAACACAAAACTCTTTCTATGATGGAAAAGACACACCCGGAATAAGCGGGGAATATTCATCACATACTCGGAGATGGTATATACCAGAGTATCATGCTATCTGGCAGGAAACATTTGATTATTTTGTACCTTCAGTGTATAGGGAGAGTAATTTAGATATACCATATGAAAGATTTAAAGTAGAATCAACTAGATGGCACCACGAAGTTGATTGGTATGATGGGCATTATGTTGCATTCAGGTCTGATGAGAATGGTGAATTGGATTTGCCGATAAATCTTCCATTCTGTTCGAACGCGAACTATGAAAAAAATCAGCACGGTCCAAAAGACCAGAAAATATTCTATGAGCGAAGAGTGTATATGCAATATCCAGCCAATCCCAGCCTAAATCATTATGAAACCAAATTGAAAGAAATGCGTTTAGGAGATTATAACCCTGAATTTTGCTTCAGAAAGGCAAGGGCCCAGGTAATAAACATAGAATATGCCAGCTATGAGCCCCTATCAACTGATAATCTACCTGAGAGTGCTATTGTACCCCTGTCAGGCTTTGAGGATGTTGCATTTTCAGTTGTGCCTTGTGATGAAGAATATAATGAGATTGGAATAACAGGATCATGCACAATTGAAGATATATACGATGTAAGTAACAGTAAACCAG
>JADHWJ010000018.1 GCA_016783545.1 Candidatus Aenigmatarchaeota archaeon
TTTCAATGAATCCTAGACCATAGCCGCCAATATAGCATTTGAATTTTCTAAGAATAGCAGGATTTCTATAGTATTCAAGCGCGACATTCAGTGATAAGAATAATGTCTGTATCGGTATCTTGCTTTTGCAGTAAACAGCTTTTACTCTTTTAACCATTTCTGATACCTTTCTGACATCCTCTGCGGTTTTTATTCCTGTATTGAAAAGGGTTTCTCCATAATGTCCTGAATAAACAGGGGTGAAAAGAACAGAATCTGCTTTCAGTTTTTGGAGAAGATTCAAATATTCCTCTGGGTCAAACATATTCATTGGAGAGATGTGCGCAGCAACCACTATTTTAAACTTTCTGTCACCATTGAACCTTATATCATTCAGGTTTTCTATACCTTTGACAACATTCTCAAAGCAGCCCTTAACACCTCTTTCCAGATCATGTGTCTCAGGGTTTGGTCCATCCAATGAAACCCAGACCTCGTCTATTCCTTCAGAAAGCTTTTTTGCCACATCCATTTTGCTTAGAAGATATCCATTTGTAAGAATCCTTGTTGGAAGACCCTTGCTTTTGGCATAGTTGATGATGTCAAATATCTCTTTTCGAACAAGCGGCTCGCCACCGCCAAATTGTAGTCTCTGAACGCCAAAATCAGCAAGGTCGTCTATAATTTTTATGTATTCATCTTTTGTGAGCATATTTTCCAAAAGTCTCCTCTCCTTGTGTTTTTCAGGCTTCCAATCATCGCATATAATGCATTTAAGATTGCAGAATGGCGTAACTCTGAAATATACAGTTGGTTTGTGGAGAGGCCTGCCTAAGCTTCTCTCAAGAAATGGAATTGCAGCCTTCTTTAAAACTCCCATAATACACCTCAAAAGATATTTGTAAAAAGATTGAACAAAAGGCTTGGTTTCTTGTACAGCCTTTCCTTGTAAATCCTTTTTACAATCATGTCCATCTCTTCAAATACCCGCTCCCTTGACCTTTTCTTATTATGGTGGTCAAATATTCTTTGCGCTCTCTCTATTATTTTACTGATTTCTTCCCTTGTAAAGTTTGGTGTAATAAACATCTCAGGACTCTGGTGATAAAACGTGTGCCAGTTCAGTTTTTTTGGAATAAGTCCTTTTTCCTGGACCATATCAAAGAGCTCTGTTCCAGGTGCTGGTGTAACAACATTGCATGTTGCCATACCAGGGTTCAGTTCTTTCAGAAGTCTTATTGTGTTCTCTATCTGCTCTTTCGTTTCCCAAGGAAACCCAACCATAAAGAATGTCACAAGATTTATTTTATGTTTCTTTAATAGCCTTGCGGCATTTTTCATATCTTCTACAGTGACGCCTTTTTTCATCATTTTCAATGTTTCAGGGTCGCCTGATTCCACTCCAATACCAACCGAGTGGCATCCAGCCTTTTTCATGTTCCTTACCAAGCCATCATTTAGTATGTTTGCTCTTGTTTCGCAATTCCATATGATATCCAGTTTTTCCTTTAATATAAGTTCAAAAACTCTGTTTGCATGTTTCGGATTCAGTGGAAATGTGTCATCACAAAAAGAATATTTGTATGCACCAAATTCATCTTTTATTGTTTTAATTTCATTGACAATGTATTCTGGAGAAGCAAATCTTGTTTTTCGTCCCCATATGTTATGGGAACCGCAATATATGCATTGGAATGGACAACCCCTACTTGCATAAAAAACACCGAAAACGCTTGGAGGATATTTTTCTTTGTCTATTATCAAATGCCTTGCTGGAATAGGAAGCGTATCCAAGTTTTCTATCAATGGTCTGGGTGGATTATGTTTTACATGTCCATTTTCTTTGAATAGCACACCTTTCACATTTTTAGGAGTTCTGGTCTTTTCGATTTCCTGAACAAGCTCTAAAATGGTTTCTTCAGCTTCGCCTTTGACAACAAAATCAACTGTTTCATTTTTAACTGTTTCATCTGGCATTATTGTAGGGTGAGGACCACCAAGTATTGTTTTTATATTAGGATTTAGATCTTTTGCTATTTTTGTAACATTCAGTGCTGATTTGTATGTGGAGGTGTAACAGGTAACACCAATCACATCAGGATCCTCTTTTTTTATCATGTTCCTTACTTCCTGCCAGATAGGAGAGTCCAGATCATTCAGTTTCTTTAGATAATCTTCGTAATGTTTGCTCATATCTTCAACACCATATACAGAAGAAGAAGCAAACTGTGGTCTTGTACCATTCTTAAAATCAGCATTCCAGACCTTTGCATTATGGCCATTTTTTTCAAGAACAGCTGCGAGATATGTTATTCCTATCGGAACACCTATAAATTCCAGTCCTTGGAGTCTGTACCATGGCGGATTAATAAAAAGAACTTTCATAAAAGCATTATTTGATTTATGATATTTATAGTTTTTTGAGTGCCAAAGTTGATTGTAGTAACAATTATACGTAATTGTTTTCTTTAAACCATTCAAATGCCTCTTCCACAGCAATCCTCAGCGGTGTCTGAGGAAGCCCTAATTCATTCACTGATTTGGAGAAATCATAAAACGGTGTGGATCTAGAATACCTTACAGCATCTGATAGGTTGCTTTTCTTTCTTCTTATTTTTGACAAAACGCTGATACCATAACCAGCTGGTACCAATGCCCAATATGGAAGCATTCTCACCTTTTCTGAACTTGCACCAGTAACCTCTTCCAAAAGCTTTAGAAAGTTCTTGGCTCTGATATTATGTCCCCCAAGAATGTACCTTTGCCCAACATTGCCCTTTTCTGCTGCAAGTATATGTCCTTTGACAACATCTCCAACATATGTGTAGTGATTAATACCATTCATTGAGTATTTGACATTCCCCCTGACAAATGAAACAATATGCTGTCCTGTTGGTGTGGGCTTCACGTCTCCAGCGCCTATGGGAGCGACCGGGTTAACAATAACAACCGGAAGACCTTTGGACGCATACTCAAATGCTACCTTTTCACCAAGATATTTTGATTTTGTGTAATCATTTGAAAAATCCCATTTGTTAAAAGCAGTATTTTCATTTGCCATGCCTGATTCAGGAACCCCTGTTGTTGCAGCAGTGCTTGTGTGCACAACTTTACTTACTTTCAATTTCAGTGCAGCCGATAGCACATTTTTTGTACCGTCAACATTTACTTTATAGAATTGTTCGGTATCGCGTAGTTTTTTCACAAAAAGTGCTGCACTATGAAAAACCATGTCACAGCCTTTCATGGCTTTCATAATAGAATCTTTATCCAGAACATCGCCTTCGCAAAACTCCACCCCAAGATCTTTAATTTTGCTTGTATCACTATTCCTTCTCACAAGGGCCACTACATCTTCTCCTCTATCCACCAGTTCCTTTACAAGATTGCCGCCCACAAACCCTGTTGCACCTGTAACAAAATTTTTCATTTTTTCACCCTGCATGTAAAATACCATGCATTTGCTATTTTTCTTGGAAGAAACTTTGCAAATTTGATATCTAATTTGGTAATAAAATTTAAATGTAGGGATGTTGGTATTTGGCACGCAAAGTCTGCATTCCTTACATCTAATATCTCAAAACCGCTTTTTTCTATAAGCTCTTTGATCCTGGAAAAACTAAAAAGATTGATATGTGTAATACTTCCTTTTGGCAACTGTTTCATTTTTGTATAAACAGGATTCAATGCTCTTTGAAACAATCTATCCCTGAATATTCCAAGGAACCCAAAACCGTTCGGTAATGTAAGGAATAGAACGCCATCTGGGTTTAAAATTCTTCTTATTTCAGCCAAAAGTTTTTCTGGATTTTCAACATGCTCTATAACTTCTGAACACATGATAAAGGAAACTGAATCCTTTTCAAACGGAAGCTCATGAACATCTGTTAGAGCAAGATTAATATCCTTTCCAGCTCTCCTTAGAGCCTCTTTTGAGATATCCAGATTAATCATTTTTTTGTAATTATTCAATTTTATGGCAAATCTTCCATCCCCTCCACCAACATCAACACCAATACCTTCTGAAGATTGTTTCACAGCCTTTAGAGCGCATTGAAACCTCTCTTCGTGATAAGGGAGCCACCTCTCTGGTGTTTTCTCAGTTATCTTATCATATAGTTCTTTAGTTTCCATATCAGAATATTGTGGTAAAGTTTTAATAGCTAATCGGTTTTTGCTAGTGAAAATCTCTTTTTCCTTATAAAATAATCTTTTGCTGTTCTCTTCCATTCCCTTGGTCTGAACATGTAGGTCTTGTATGCTGTTTTTGTCCCAACTTTTCTTAGTTCCTTTGTCCAATACTCTAGCTCTTTTATGTTCATTGCCATGGTTCTGCAGGATATTGGTATTCCAGTACAGTCTGCATTCAACATAAGCTGATATGGCTCCTTTTCAATTAGACCCCTCTCTTCAGCAATTTTTGTGAGTTCAACATTTGGAAATGGTCTGTAATTGGCAGGAGCTATCAAAGATGGCTTGATTTCTTTTAGAAATTTTATGGTTTTCTTGAATGTTTCAGGTGTCTCATATGGTGTTCCCATAACAACGAATGCTATTGTATCCAGCCCAACTTTCTTTGAAAGCTTGAATGCTCTTCTTATCTGATCGACTGTTATTCCCTTGTTATATGAATCTAATACAGCTTGATCTCCATTCTCAACACCAAAAGAAATTCTAAAACATCCAGATTGTTTCAGTTTTTTCAGCATATCTTCGCTTACATTGTCAACCCTTGCCCAGCACTCCCATTCCATTGGATATTGTGACATGAGTTCTGCAACGTTCAGTGCTCTTTTTTCACTCACATTAAGCTCTGGTCCCCAAAAGAAAACCCTTTCTATTCCATATTCCTTTAGTCTATCCATTTCCTTTGCAATATGCTCTGTTTTTCTCATTCTTAAAATATTTTCTGATGCAGTCATTAAACAAAATTTGCATTTGCCCCAACCGCAGCCCCTCTCAAGAAAAGAATACCAAGTTTTCTTTCTTTCCTGTACATACTTCTCCATGGGAAGCTCTTCAAAAAGTGGGATGGGTAGTTTATTTAGATCTCTAACAATACCACCACCTATAACACCTATTTTTCCATTCAAAAACTCAAATATTTTTTCCTCTGGTTCCCCGTAAAGCATATTCTTTATGTTGAAATCCTTTACCAGCCTTTGAGAGTATGCTGGGTTAAGCATGTCTTCCCAGAGTATTGTTTTTATCCCAAGCCCTTCTGCATAATGATAAAAAATTATATCGTCAGTGAATGTGGTATCACCTGCTTTTATAACAAGAAGATCCGGATTCTGTTTTCTTATCCATTCACATGTTTCTCTGTGCAGAAGACCAAGTGCGTTTGCATCCAGTATTTTCACATCATGGCCTGCTTCCTTAACAACAGCGGCTAGTGTTGCAAGCTCTGACGGTGGTATTATATTATTATATGATAGATCTACTCCTCTACTGAATCTTGAGACAGGATATCTTATATTAAAGTTCTCATCAAACTTCTCTTCATGTCTTTGCGGATTCAAAAAACAAACTTTCATAATTCACAATGTCTCCCTATAAATTCTCATGAGCTTTTTGCTCTCTTCAATATAATTATAATCAGATTCTATGACGCTTCTGATTTTCCTGCCCATGGGTTTTCTTAAATTTTCATCTTTTAATTTATTAACCTCTACAATAAGACCATCAACTGAATCTGCTATTGATATTGTATTTTTAGGCTCAAATCCGACAGTTCCTGTTGTTGTTGAAACAATTGGCAAAGAGCAAGCACCTGCTTCCAGAAGCTTGAATTTTGAGCCCCCATAATTGCAGAAATCCGGGAATGGTAGAAGAAAAACAGATATGTTTCTCAAAAACTCTATATAATCATCATGGTTTTTAGATCCAAGGCAGTTCACATTTCCCAGTTCTTTAAATTGTCTAGCCTGTTCTAGAGACATCTCACCTGTAATGTTTATCTGGAAATCAGATCTTTTCGCAATCTCATATATGATTTTTAATGTCTCTCTTTCCATTGGGTTGGAGAATGAGCTACTTCCAGTCCCTACAACAAACTCTTTGCATTTTGTCGGTTCATATAGCTCAGGTTTGACTGTATTGCGAATAACATCTATCTCAGTATCTGGGTTATGTTTCAAAACATTCTCCTTTATGGATTCGGATGCGCATATAACTCTTTCAGCATTTCTTATCATTTTCCTCTCTAATTTTTTCTGGACATGTGGATTGAAAATTCTTCTAAAAACAAACCTTCTCAGTGGGGATGCGGCTTTTTTATAAAGCTCTCCTGTTTCAAGTGTTTTGAAGCTTGGCATATCAAGTATATACCTCTGTTTCAGAACCATTGCACCATAATAGTGATGTGCATGGACTAAATCAACATCAAGTTTATTTAATTTTTGGCCCAGAGGAAATTTCTTTATTATAAATTTCTCCCCAACCCTCTCCTGTGAAACCTCTAGATCTATATTTGGATTAAGGCTGAACAGTCTGAAACTATTAAAACCGTTCTTTAACAATCCTTCTGCCTGAAGGCTTGGCCTTATTGTATTTCCAGTTCTTTTCTGCATATTGAAAGGAGCGTATATACCTATCATATTACCTCAAAATATTCAAATTTGGTTTATTGATATTTTCACTATCCATGAACATTCTATTCCAGAGCTCGAAAGTAAAAAGACTCCAGGCCTGTCTTTTATAATATGGCTGTGATTCATTGTGATTTCTCAATATTTTTTGAACCGTTCTGTGATTAAAATAACCTCTTTTTGAAACATTTATTTCTGAAAACATCTGTGAAACAATTTCTCCAAGTTCTCCATCAAGCCATGAATTTATAGGCACTGTGAAGCCATGTTTTTTTCTCTTCAAAATCTGTTTTGGTATTAGATTTGAAATAGCTTTTCTGTATATATATTTATCATTTTTACCTTTCAGTTTCATCTTTAACGGAATACTTGAAGAAAGCTCTACAAATCTATGGTCAAGGAAAGGCACGCGAGCTTCGATTGCATGCGCCATTGTCATCCTATCGTTTTTTACCAACAGGTCGTCAGGAAGCCATGTTTTCGTATCAAACAAAAGAATATTATTCAAAGAGTTCCCGTCAATGCGAATATTTGTATTATCTATTTTTCCAGAAACTGTTTCAGTGTATAGGCTTTCTTTTTCGTTTTCATCAAAAACAGATAGCAGGCTGAGATAATTCTTTGTTTTCACATAGTTCTTGAATCTTCTAAATTTCAAAGATTTGTGCGGAAGAATTGAAGATATCCTAAATGCAAATCCATATCTATTTGCCATGTTTATGAATTTGTATTGGTCGTATCCGGCAAAAAGTTCATCAGAACCCTCACCTGTCAGAACAACTGTGACATGTTTTTTTGTAAGTTCAGACATGAGCAGAGTCGGTATGCACGCAGGATCTGCAAGCGGCTCATCAAGATGCCATGTTATTTTCGGCAGAGTTTCCATTGCACTACACTTTACCATTAATTCATGGTGCTCTGTTTTGAAGTGCTCAGCAACCATTTTTGCATATTGGCTTTCATCAATTGTTTCATCTTCAAATTTCACTGAAAATGTTTTTACTGGCTTTTCTGAGAACTTGCTCATTATGCCAACTATTGCACTGGAATCCAGACCGCCTGAAAGATATGCACCCAGGGGAACATCAGAGATCAGTCTCATCTTCACTGAATCTTCCAGAAATTTCAAGATAAGATCCGAATAGTATTGCTCTGATTTTTTCCTTTCAGAAAGTTCAATGTCCCAGTATTTCCTGATAAGTGTGTCATTGTTAAAAAATTTCAAAAAATGACCTGGAAGAAGTTTTTTTATTCCCTTGAAAATTGTTTCAGAACCTGGTACATACCTAAATGTAAAATAATTATCCATAGACTTATGATTTATCTCCCTCTTTATACCTTCAT
>JADHWJ010000012.1 GCA_016783545.1 Candidatus Aenigmatarchaeota archaeon
AGATAACACAGCACCAACAATAAGTTATTTTGAAATACATCCTTGGAATCTTCAAGGTGTGTGCGGAAATCATTGGCCACTTTTAAGAGTGCAAAATGCAAGGGATGAGAGTGATATAGATAGGGTTGTTGCAAATATAACAGCAGCTGGAAGAACATATACGAACAAGGAATTCTATTTACCGTGGTGGGCAACTTCTTGGTATTATAATTATTTTCATGCACCAGAAGGCGGGACAGTTGACGCAAACATTTCCATCATAGACAAGGCAGGCAATGTTTTGAACAAAAATATAACAAGAGAACTCACTCCAATATGCCTTTTGACAAACGGAAGAAACACCTATATGAACCAGTATTATAGAATGAAAAACGAAAGCATACAAGTATATGCTACAGCTCTGAAAGGAATTGTAAATATAACTTTATATGAGGAGAATGAAACCAAGCTTGTACCAGCAGGAAGCACATATAAATTCTATAGAATGTTTTCTTGTGGCGAATCCAATGATCCAAGAGAGAGTACATGCACAGATCCATCAGACTGGGAGAAGGAGGGCTTTGATGACAGTAACTGGTTAAACGCAACAACAATCCGAAGAGAAACAAGCTGCGATAGATGTGTTGGCCTGTTCAGAAAAACATTCAATGCAAGCAATGTGACAAACATAACCGGTGCAGAGTTATTCCTTGCCAGACAGTCAATTGAATGTTATATAAACAACCAGTCAGTTGCACACGATAGCTACAGAACTGGCAATGGGTATAAGTGGATGTATAGGACAAATTTAAACAAATCTCTCATACTTGAAGGAGAAAATACACTTGCATGCAAAGTTAAGGGTTATCCTTATACCTGGGGATATCTGGATTTTGATGCAGAACTTGTTGCATATTATATTGAAAACCGGAGTTCGATATATTCAGCCAATGTCTCTGCGGATAGTAATGGAAGGTCACGAATAACTTATACAATACCAAATAATGGTTCTTATGGCATTTACTTGGTAAATGCTTCAAATGGGACAGATAGTTATACGAAGAGCTTCTTTGTCTTGGCAACAACAATTGATAGCCCTGTTATAGAAAGATGGGAAGATGATCTTATAATCTCAGCCAATACATCTGATAATATAAATGAAGAATTTGATCTTTCCTACTCACAGCATGATTTTTATCCATTTGTTGTGAATACAAGCAGCAATAAGACAACAGGAATATGGGCTCAGAGGACAAGCAGGAATATAGAAGTAACCATATTATTACCTGACATGCTTATGAGTCCTGGTGACATCATACAGCTTCTTGGAATATATAAAAATTATGGCGATGACAGAAAGATAAGACTTTCTGGCGGAAGGATTTTCCCATCATATTATTCAAACTGGTACAATGAGATGATGTATACCCATTACTACAGAAACTATGATATAGGAGAAAGAGAAATCCTGACAGCAGATCTGGTAATGGAAGATTACAGACCATTACAATCTCTTGGTCAGAACAATTATGCTATAAGAACAAAATATTCAGTTCCAACAAGGTATGTTCCTGCTAGAACATATGTGTGGGGATATGAGTGGTATGAGGAAGGTAAACACTGGAGATGGATTTATTCTATGAATATAAGAGGGCCGTTCATTGTTCCAGAAGAGTTAAAGGGAGAAGTTCTTTACGGTGCAATGACACGCCCATATGGTTTCAAAGAAGGGGAGAACAAGCTTGAAGATGCATACAAGCCAGGTGCAACATTAGCCGCGCTCACAAGCAACAAATTCGGAATCGGTATGGAGTCTGTATATAACCAAACTCTGGACTTTGACCTACCTAACATAACTTCGGTCTGTTATCCGAACCCAAGCTATAACCAGACTATAACATGCAATGCAACTATCTCAGATATATCTAATATAACGAACATAACATTTGGCTTTGGTGCAGATGTTCTGTTTAATGAAAGTTTTGAGAACCAGACTAATTTAACTTCATATAACTTTACAGAAGAGAACAAGATAATATATGATGAACAGGATCCAGGTATGTTTAAAGAGACAAGTGGTTGGGATGGTTTCCAGGGCAACAGAACAAATGCCACAAGCAGAAGCGGAAATTATTCATTCGCTGTTACAGTGCCTCAGGGCAGGACTGGTTCTACAGATTTATGGAGATCAAAAGACATACCTACAAGCTTTGGTGTTGAAAAACTGGGCTTCTCATACAAGAAATCAAGGGCTGGCTCTTACCCTGTTTTGTACTTTTATGTGAATGGTCGTTGGCATCAGATATATGAGAGTACAAACTGGTATCAGGGTTGGAGAATAAGCAGAGCTGGCACAGACTGGGTTGATGTTGAATTTGAGTTAAATGATCAGAACAGGGGTTCTGGAAGGCAGACAAAGGTTTCCCAGAACGGAAGAATAGAGCACTTCCAATTAGGTATTGGTTCTGGTAGGGCTGGTGACACCGTATATTTTGACAATATAAGATTATATTATGACATGGATAATGGAGATACTGACAACATAACAAACAGAACAAACGAAAAGGCATATTCAGGTAATTATTCATTGAAACTCACCAATGATACATGGAGCTCGCAGAACACGAGCTTTGAGCTCTCTGAAAACACAAGTCTTCATTTTTACATGTATTCTGAGAGCCAGGTAGAGATACAGGGCATTGGCATAACCAATGGAACAACTCATATAGTTTACCCATTATATGGAACCCAGAAGTATATGCCGCCAAAAGCAATAAATAGGTATTGGAATCTAAAGCCAAACCTTACATGGCAGGAGTTTAACATACCAATCGGAAAAGACTGGAATGACAAACATAATTCATATACAAACATAACAAGCATAATTTACATAAATGATGGGGACAATTCAACAAAGAAAGGAATAGTATACTTTGATAATATAAATGTTGTGGATGTGGATGGTGATGATGTCAGTAAGATAGGGGACGTATATTCCACAAACTTCCTTAACTCAACTATTGGCAATCATACATATGTATGGAAGGTTGTTGATAAAAATAATAACACAAACTTCTTTACAAACAATATTGAGGTTTTGTCATTACCAGATAATTTCACACTTAACATATCATTCAATTTTTCAGCAGGAAATACCACAGGCAATGATACTGATCCGCCAAACATAACAATCATAATATGGAACGGAACACAAAATATAAGCGTGGGAAACGGAACAAATAGCAGCAATGTAACTCTTCCACCAAATACTCTTGTAAACATAAACATAACAGCATACAACCATACGTTCTCAATGATAAACTACAACTTTACAGGCAACTTTAATGTCTCTCCATTGTTTATAAGATTCCTTGACCTTCCAAGGCTTATGGTAAATCTTACCAGGGGTATAAGTTTCAATGATATACCCAGTGTCAGATATGATAATGTAACTATAGTACTGTATAAGGAATTTGATGCAAATAGAATATGTAAATGTAATAGCGTATCGCTCGGTAGCAGCGGATTCGAATGCGCAACTACATGGACATGTGATATCTTCTCAGCATACAGCGCAACAGACTCAGGGACGCACGTCTCTTTCACTGTAACGAGTTTCAGCGCTTATACTTTGGCATTACTGGACCCATACGCACCAGACTGGACAAATTACACAGTAAACCCACAGATTACTGAGAGATGTGGAGAATCAATCACAGCAACAGCACAATGGAATGAGAATGTAAATGAAAGCTATGTGGAATACAATTCAACAACATCTACACTGATAAATTACACTGCAAATATAACAGTAGACAATTCCACTTATCTTGTAATACAGCCAAACGCATCTTGGATTAAAGGAAATCATTCTGTAAAAATATATGCAAAGGATGAGGCAGGTAATTGGAACTCAACAACAACAAGCGTGTTTAATGTCACAAATAGTCCACCAGAGTTTGTTCCGCAAAGTATTGCAGACCCTGGAACAATAAACTATACAGACACATTCATATATGACATAAACGCAACAGATGCCTGTGAGAACAGTACAATTGAATACACAACAAATAGCACTCTCCTAACAATAAATTCAACGACCGGGATAATTAACTGGACTTCGAATTATTCATATGTGGGATTGCACACAATTTATGTTACAGCAAGCGACGGAGAAAACAATGTAACAGACAGCTTTTTACTAAAGATAAACGATTCAGATTCACCTAATGTTACTCTAACATCTCCTGCGAACGGAACAACATTTACAAGCAGCAACTCGATTACATTCAGTTACAGTGTTAATGACACTTCTGATAGTGTTCAATGCTGGTTAACTTACTGGACTCTTATAAACATGCAGAGATTGTTACCTCCTGTTAATTCAGAGATTACTTCCATGGCTTCAGGAACAGGAACTGTAAGCCAAACACTTTCAAATGGTAATTATGATTGGCGGGTTACCTGTAGGGATGTTTTCGGAAACGAAGGAACTGTTAATCAAACATATTCGCTTACTGTCTCATACACGGCAAGCTCGGATGATGATGACAATCCTGGAGGTGGTAGTACAGTAGGAACTACAGGCGGAGGAGCACTTCCAGTTTCGGATGATGGAGAAGCAGACCTGGATGTATCCCCAGATAGCATATTCATAGAAACAGGCCCTGGTAGGGAGGTCTCAGAGACATTAGAAATAGAAAACAACGGAACAGAAACAGGTACATTCAAAATATATGGAACAGGTGATATAGCAAGTGCCATAAAGAAGCAGACAGTGGTAATAGCTGCAGGGGAAATCAAAAAGATAAGTATTAAGATACAGGTTTCTCAGGACACTCCTGTAGGAAACTACTCAGGTTATATTGTTGTAGAAACAGGTGATAAAAAGAAGCAAATACCGTTCACACTTGTTGTACTAGAAGAACTAAGAGGATTATTAGACATGGTGCTTACTCTGTCAAATAGTACTGTTGTGATAGGCGGCGAAGCAATTTACACAATTGATATGAGCTATTTTGGAGAGAGATCCCCTGTTATTGTAAATGTATTAGCAAGGATAATGAAGGGTGGTAGTGTTATATCAGAATATAAAGAGACAGTGGCGATAGGAGATGAACTGAATTTGATAAGATCAATGGAAATACCAAGAAATACACCACCAGGAGAATATGAGCTAAACATAGAGGTATTCTATCTAGATAGCAAGGCAGTTGCATCTAGTACTATAACAGTATTACCACCATCAGGAGTATCAGCAGTTCCAGCTTGGGGTTATCTGACAATAATTATTGTTACAATTTTATTGATTGTAATTGTTATTATTAACCAGAGGAAAAACAATAAATAATGTTATAGACATTAAGATTAATAGTAGGGAAATATGAAAAAAGACAATAAAGAATCTGATGATGTAGAAGAAACACAGAGAACCAAGAATTACTATCTGGTATTTTTACCTATTATCTTACTTTTGATACTAAGTATGTATTTTACCAGTGATTTCACAGGTATGATAATAAAATCACCAATAACAGGATACGCAACATCAGATGAGATTGGAATGACAATAAGCAGAGAAACAGTGGGATCAGAAGCTCCTCCAAGATGGGTAAAACAGACAAAGAAGGATGTGAATGGTCTTGTTGTTGATTTCGATTTTGGTGCTGAGGATTCTGAATCATCAGAAGGTTATTTCAAAGTTGTTGTAGAAGAAATGCCTGTTATGGAAATTTTCATAGGACTTGAGGCAGAAATTGAAAATGCATCTGTTACAGTAAAAAGATTGGACGAAAAGCCTGAATACCTTCCAAATGTTTCTAGAACTGTTCTGAAAATTGGTTATATGTATCTTGAGATAACATCAGATGCACCTACAGATAAAATAAAAGAGGCAAACATATCATTTAAGGTGGATAATACATGGATGAGAAAACATGAAATAAAAAGGGCAGAGATAAAGATGTTAAGATGGCACAATGCTACATGGAATGATATTGAGACAAGTGTTGTATCCCATGATGAAAAATACACATATTATATGGGAATAAGCCCAGGACTTTCTGCGTTTGCTATTATAGCGAGGCAATTTGAAGCAGGTAATATAATATGCAATTCCTTTGAGAAAAGGTGTTTCCAGGATGATCTAAAAGAATGTTCGTCCTATGGGACAAGCTGGACTCTATCAGAACCATGTGAATTTGGTTGCTTAGAAGGAAAATGCAAAGGAACAGCGATTACAGCATCAGAAGGTATCACAATCACAAGCATGTGGATAATAATAATTGTATTTATATTGTTTGCGTTAATAGTATATGTATTGATCAAAATGCGCTCATGATAAGGGGAAATTGTATATTTATTTATAAACCAAACTAACAAAATAAAGGTGTGTATTTATGCCAAAACAAAAATTTGCTGAAGCTGAGAATAGACTATTCCACAGAATGTTCATATGTATGAAATGCGGATCAAAGTTAAGAACAGATTTATCTAAAGTAAAGACTGGAAAATCGAAATGCAGAAACTGCAAATCCAAGCAATTAAGAGCTATACATAAGGAGCACAAAGTATAATTTAGCGTGATATTATATGTCAAAAAAGTTTTACAAGAGAGGATGGCATCACACAAAAACAAGAGGAAAGGAAACCAGTATAAATTGCGGTTTTTGTGGAAAGCGGGTGTCGAAATATAAGTGTTTTTCAGTTGTCAAAGGAATGAGAATATCAGACCCAATGTTAAGAAAAGAGCTCGGACAACAGATCTCTCTTTTTCAGAATAAAATGTATGCATGTCCTGCATGTGCAAGACATAGAAACATTGTCAGAAAGAAAAGATGATCAAATATAGTTGATCGTGTCTTTCAATTCCATTATTATATGATCTGGTTCTTGTATATGGTTCTCAGGTAGAACTATTGAAAATTTACCTGATTTATACCATATAGTTTTCATGCCTAGAACATTACCTATGTATATTTCTCCTACTACCCTATCTCCAACAACAGCCACGTTTTGAGGCTGAAGATCCATACGTCTAAGACAATGCTTAAAATGTTCTTCTTTTTTTCACCTTCAATGACAAGAACATCTAAAAAATACCTGTCTAAACCTAAAAGAGATATTTCTTCCCTTCTTTTTGGATGCGTTCTCTTGCTAAGAAGACACATCTTATAACCACTATTATGTAATTCTTCTAATAGGTCTATAGCACCATCGGTTAATACGTCTGTTTCAGGATCATATATTGTTCGGTTAAAATCGAAAATTATACCATTTATCATAAAGAAATACATGATAATATATAATAAATATTAATCAAACCCCTGGATGTGTTAATTCTATAAAACCAAGGAACCCCAGATTCAGAACAGGTAAAACAATGAATGTTAAAAGATATATCAGCTCTTCAACACTAAAACCGAATACATCACCGCCTATAATACCCATTATACCAAGAACTGCAAGAAACATTAGAGGAGCTGCCACAAGTATGGCCGTGTAAATGTCAGCATAAGTTGAAAGTGTTTTCATATAGGACTCTCTCTTTACTTTATAATCATTCAATGCTTCATCTGCTACTTCATTTAGGTATTTTGTGGTGTTTCCACCTTTTTCTATTGTTGTGTGCAAACCAACTAAAATTTGTTTGAAAGTCTGAGACGGTGTTCTTTTTGAAATATCTTTTATAGCTTCCACAGAACTCATGCCAAACATTTTTATATCCCTTACTATAACCTTTGCCTGTTTTGAAATCTCCCCATATTCTCCAAACCCAGTCATCATTTCAAACATATTCTCTGGTGCAAGACCTGCAGAAGAAAGCGCTGCCATATGTGTAAGTGCAAATGGAAGATTCAAATCTATATCTTTCTTTACTTTCCCCCTACCTTGAATAGGATATATGTAAAACAACATGAAGGTAAATCCTCCCCCAACAACAGGAACCAATATTACCATGAAAATAATAGTAAATATTCCAATTCCTGATAGAATGCCAAAGATGATAATAAAGCCGAGTAAAGAAACATATACCAGAAAACTGGTGAAAAGCATTAGAGAGATCCATACTTTAAGAAGAAATCTCATTCCAGAAACCAATAGCTGCGGCTCTAAGTTTATAAAATATTTTTGGTACCTTTCAGCAACATTTCCAAATATACTAACCGAAAGCTTTCCATATGACTTTGAAAAACTCATATTATCCCATAATCCAATTTACTAATTCTTGAACATTTTCATAATATCTTTTTTTGTCTTTGTTTTATATGGCTCCAAATCTTTTTCTACCCACAACATTATGGTTTTCTTATCCTTGTAGTAAAGATTAATCAGCGCAGAAACTTCATCAAATTGTACAATTTTATGCTTCCTCATCCATTCCAGTGCATTTTTCCTATCTTCTACTTCTTCCAAAAGTTTTTTAACTGTAAATCCCTTTTCAAGTGCTATCTTTCTAAGAACATCAGATTCCTCTATATCGGATTCGAACATGTCTTTTGTAGGTATCCATGTGAATGTTTTCACTGTTTCTGCTTTTTCAGTATCTGTATCAACAGATTTTATTTCCTCTATTTCCCTCACTCTTCTTGATGATGATCCCTTTTCTCTTGCATTGATCATCATTACAATAACATCCAGTGCTTCAATAAGGGATGGTGAAAGTTCTATTGGTCGAGTCTTTAGTCTTTTTACAACATCATCCACAGAACCTGCATGTATAGTACCTAGTGCAGGGTTGCCGCTTGCCATGCTCTGAAAAAGAACGAATGCTTCTTCACCTCTGACCTCACCCACTATCGTATAGTTGGGATTCTGCCTGAAGCTTTCTTTTAGCAATTGGAAAAGATTAACTTCACCATACCTAACTCCGCCAGCTTCTGGCATTCCAAAACCAGGTCTTGTAACAGAAGGTATCCAATTCTCATGTGGTAATTGAATTTCACGGGTGTCCTCAATACTAACTATCTTCTTCTCGGATGGTATAAACATGCTCAGTGTATTCAGAAACGTTGTTTTCCCGCTTGCTACGCCACCACATACCAACATGTTTGCAGAGTTTTCTATTAAAACCCATAGGTATGCCATCATTTTAGGAGATGTTGTTTTGAGATTTATCAAATCTGTTGGTGAAAAAGGATGCTTTCTAAACTTTCTTATAGAGAAACTGGAACCTTTTGTTGTAACATCTCTTGCTAAAGTGGCCTGTACCCTTGAACCGTCTGGCAGGCTCCCATCAAATAATGGCTGAGCATATGAAACATATCTTCCACACTTTTCTGCAATCTTAATAACAAAGTTCTCAAGATAATCAGAGTCTTTGAATATTATACTTGTTTCAATTGAGCCAAATGTTCTATGTACTATATAGACATTCGAATCAGAACCCACGCATCCTATATCTTCTATATATGGGTCATGCATCAATGGTTCTATCTCATTTAAACCAAGGAAATCTCTGAAAATATAATACATTATCTTTTCATATGATTCTTTTTTCAATTTTATTTTGCGTGCTGTTAGGGCAGTCTCCATAAGTCCTTGAAGATATTCTATAATTTTTTCCATGTCTTTCAATTTGGATAACTTTACATCTATCATTTCAGTTAGATATTTCTCTATTTTTTCGAGAATTTTCTTTTCCTTATCTGATAGCACTGGTTCTATAACAGTGTATAATATCTTTTCCTCATCTTCTGACCATTTGACATTTGCATATGCAAATGGCTCGAGTAATGGATATTTAAAATCAGTTTTTCTTATATCCTTAGATTTAGGAATAACTACAAGTTTCTTTGGTTCTGAAATAGAAAATTTATATCTTAATTTTTTTACAACATCTAACTTTTTACCTTTTAGCCCTTCGAAGAACCCATCTTTCTTTTTAGTTTTCCCTCTTAGCTTGCTTCTAAGAGCACCTCTTAAATGAAACCCAGAACCTTTTGGTTTCTTCTTATCTGGCTTCTTTTTACCTTTCTTTCTAAGAGCACCCCTTAGACCCAGAAACCCAGAACCTTTTGGTTTCTTCTTTTTCGCCTTTGGCTTGCTTTTGAACGCATCATTTATTCCTAAAAATCCACCACTCTTTGCTTCTTTCTTCTTATCTGGCTTCTTTTTACTTTGCTTAGCATTTCTGAAGAATAGCTTCACTTTGGGTTTTGGCTTTGGCTCTTCTTCTACATCTGTCTCATTTTCTACCATAATATATATTTGATTAATTGGTTAATATTGATTAGTGGTTGGGGTTAATATTGATTATTAAATTCTCTATTATCTGTATACAGTGATATACTATTCCTGTATGAGTCCCATTATTATTGAGTAGATCCCTTTTAATGCGAGCAGTATGCCTATATAGATAAAGAAATGCGTGAAGATCCCATAGAATACTATCAAAAGCAGTATACCAGCAATCAAGTCTAAAATACCTAAGAAATCAAGGTAAAACCCAGCTCCAAATGCTGTTCCGAGTGAATATAATGCCTTTAGCAGGATTATTATACCTAAATAAAGAATGATAGTCGAACCCTGGAAATTATTACTTAGTGCAAGGAAAATGCCTACAACAAGATCTATTATTCCTAAAATGATTATAAACATAAGTATAATTAATCAATTGTGTTTATAAATCTCTATTCAATGAAAATAGCAGGCTTTCCTGGTCTCGTTTTCTTTGATTTGCCCTGAGGATCATATTTTTTCTTATCATTTACTGCAAATATCTCAAACTTTAGGTCAAACTCATTCTCAAAGAGTCCCTGAGAATCCTTGAAGAGTTTAAACTCGTTTGGGATTGTATATAGATATATCTTTTTGGCTTTGCCGATCATATTCAAAATGTTTCTTATATCACTGATTGTTTTCTCAATAGATTCCTCTTCCTTTTCGAATTTTTCATTAATTTTCTTTACATCAAACTTTGGCCAAGGTGCAATTGATATAAATCCTTTGTTTTTTGTCCTTTCCCATAATTCTTCAGCTAGATGTGGTGTAAATGGTGAAACCAAAAGAACAATATTTTTTAAACATTCCATATATATTTTCTTATTGGGGTTTTCAGAATACTTTTGCAGATAGTTTGTAAAGCCCATTAGCGTTCCTATTGCTATGTTAAATTTGAAATTTTCAATGTCTTCAGTAACTGATTTTATTGTCTTATTGAGCTTGCTTATTATTCTTTTATCAGCTGTTTCAATATTTGACCTTCCTTTTCCATAATCTGTTAGGGAATATAATTTATTTAGGAATTTGTATGTTCCAACAACCCCTTTATCTGACCATTCCAGCTCTTTTTCAGGACTTGCCAAAAACAAAAGGAATAGCCTTGCAGTGTCTATACCATATTTATTTGCTATTTCATCTTGACTGACAGTATTACCATAACTCTTGCTCATCTTTGCTCCATCCTTTATGACCATACCCTGCGTGAAAAGATTTGTGAATGGTTCCGAGACCTTTGTAAGTCCCAGATCCCTAAGAGCCTTTTGGAAGAATCTTGCATAAAGAAGATGAAGTATTGCATGCTCTATCCCACCAATATATTGGTCAACAGGCATCCAGTAATCTGTTTTCGTTTTATCAAAAGGTGCTTTATCAAAATCCGGTGAACAATATCTTAGGAAGTACCATGAACTGTCAAAGAATGTGTCCATTGTATCTGTCTCTCTTTTTGCAGGACCTTTACAATCTGGACACTTTATGTTTACAAAACTTTGCGTATTTGCTAATGGATTTCCTTTTCCAGTGAATTTAACTTTCTCAGGAAGTAGGACCGGTAAGTCTTTTTCAGGAACTGGAACAGTTCCACATTTTTCACAATAGATGAATGGTATTGGAGTTCCCCAATATCTCTGCCTTGAAATGAGCCAGTCCCTAAGCCTATAACGAATTGTTCTTTTACCCCAACCCTTTTCTTCGAAATAATCCATTATCTTTTTTGTTGCTTTATGAATATCCATACCATCCAAAAAGCTAGAGTTAATAATTTTACCTTCTTCCTCCTGAACCTGTTCCTTTCTTGTAATCGGTGATTTGTCGCCATCAGAACCAACAACAACTCTTATTACTGGAAGATCAAATTCCTGAGCAAATTCAAAATCCCTTATATCATGGCCAGGAACACCAACAACTATACCTGTTCCCACATTCATCAAAACAAAATCGGTTATGAATATAGGCATTTTCCTTTTAGTTAATTGATTAATGCAGTACAGTCCTGTAAAGGTTCCTGTTTTTCTTCTCTTTTCATTTAATCTTTCTTCTTCGGTTTTTGTCTTTGCAATCTTTATGTATTCATCAACATCTTTTCTATATTCTTTGGGAACCAATCCTTCTTTTTTTGATAATAATGGGTGTTCAGGAGCTATGACAATAAATGTTGCACCAAAATTTGTATCAGGTCTTGTTGTTGATACGGTAATAGTTTTATTTGCCCCATCAATCTTGTAATTTATATCAATCCATTCCTTTCTATTTATCCAATTTTTCTGCATAATCTTAACTCTTTCAGGCCAATGTTTCAGTTTATTAAGATCTCTTAGAAGCTCATCTGCATATTTGGTTATCTTCAGGAACCACTGCTCTAAATTCTTTTCAATAACTTCATTTTTACATCTCCAACATTTCCCATCTTTAACCTGTTCATTTGCAAGAACTGTCTTGCAGCTTGCGCACCAATTGATTGGTGCTTCACCCTTGTAAACCAAACCTTTCTTAAAGAACTGAAGAAATATCCATTGATTCCACTTATAGTATTCAGGATAGCATGTTGCTATCTCTCTATTCCAATCATAACTTAGTCCAAGTTCTTTCTGTTGTTTCTTGATTGCATCAATTGCCTTTTTAGTGAATGGTTTTGGATGAATTTTCGCTTTTATTGCAGCATTCTCAGCCGGCAGCCCAAAAGCATCATATCCCATTGGATAAAGAACATTAAATCCCTGCATTCTTTTAAACCTTGCAATACAATCTCCCATTGCATAGTTTCTCACATGACCCATGTGCAGACCGCCGGAAAAACTGGGGTATGGAAACATCTCTAAAGAATAAAACTTTTTTTTATTTGGATTTTCCTTTACTTTAAATATTCCTGCATCTTCCCATTTCTTTTGCCATTTCTTCTCTATCTTCCTAAAGTTCAGACTCATATTTATCTTTAGTTCTCAATTAATAAAAACCAAATCCTGGGCCCAGGGTGGTCTTATCTTCCCTTGTCATAGACTTCTATTTTTTCTTCTCTTGGTGTGGGGTAGAAGTCAGCTTCTCCATTATATGCTGCTATCCGGCCTATATTGATTTTGAATCTTGTAACCCTACTTGGCATCTTCACAATTTTGGTGAAATAAATATCTGCAGTTGTTTCATCACCACTTACATCAAATTCATCTTCATATGCTACACCACTCTTTTGTTTTTTTCTCGCCTTTGTTGGGTCGAATACCATTGTCCACCATACCCATCTATCCTCTATGGATTTAGCCTGTTCTTCAGTTACTGGATATGTGCCGATAGCTTCTCTTATTTCTTGCCTTTCTGCTGCTTCCTTTTTCTCTTTCCCCCCTTTTTTTATTTCTTTCAGAATAGCTTCTGTTGATTCTTCAGCATTCCCTGCTTCTGCAATACTATTCCATATTGACATACTTTTCCTCCTTATTCCGTCAAAGGCTGCCTGAGAAATAAAAATTTAAATTAATAATGATTTAGATATTTTAAAGAATTAATTTCAAAGGGAGCCGATGAAGAGACTTTACACTAACAAGAGCACCAGCAAGTTCAATTCAAAGTTGGTATTTGCTCTCATAGTTTCCCTTTATATCTATTTTGTTAGAAATCTTTATAAATCTTCTTTGTATCTTATTACAAATTCGGTAAAGCTTCCTGTTATTTTCTCCCATTTAACCTCTATATTATCAACTACTGATCCTTCAGGTCCTTTTTTGCAAAATTCCAGAATTTCGTCAATAGAGTCCCTGTCACCTTCAAAAACAGCTTCAACTTTTCCATCGTCAAGGTTCATTACCCAGCCCTTTAACCCTATTAATTTTGCCTGAGTTCTTACATGTGTTCTAAAAAATACTCCCTGAACCTTTCCAGTGACCCAGACATGTGCTCTTACATTACCACCAGATTCTATTAACATATAAACTCCTATATGATGTTTATAACTTTTATTTTTAAATCTATTTCATGTCAAAACATCCAGTAGTGGAAAAAGTCCTAGAAATATCTGGTTTCAAAGAACTAAACCCCCCTCAAAAGCTTGCTCTAAAATCAGGTCTTCTAGAAGGGAAAAGCATGGTTCTCGCAGCTCCAACAGCATCTGGAAAAACCCTTGCCGCAGAATTTGCAGCCCTAAAGGCAATAAAAGACGGAAAGAAGGTCATCTATATAGTTCCACTAAAAGCACTGGCAAACGAAAAATATGAAGATTTCAAAGAGAAATATGAAAGATTGGGCATAAAAACAGCAATAAGTACAGGAGACCTAGATAGTTCTGATTATTGGCTTGCAAACTATGATATTGTGATATTAACTAGTGAGAAATTAGATTCTCTGATGCGTCATGGCATACCGTGGATAGAGACAGTTGGTCTGGTTGTTGTGGATGAAATCCACCTTCTAAACGATCCTGGGAGAGGGCCTACTTTGGAAGTAACTATAACGAAATTAAGACAGTTGGTAAACCCACAATTCCTCGGACTGTCTGCAACTATAAGTAATTACAAAGAACTTGCCAAATGGCTGGATGCAGAGGCAGTTTGGTCTGATTACAGACCAGTTAAATTAGAGAAGGGAATATATTATGACAAAGAGGTGCATTTTGAAAATAAAGAAAATCTAAAATCAGATGAATTGGATCCGTTAAAATTCCTCATTGACAATTCTTTTTCAAAGGGCAAACAGACTCTGGTCTTTGTTTCAACAAGAAGATCAGCAGAAGCGCAGGCAGAACAACTTGGAAAATCCCTAAGGCAGAAATTGAAACCAGATGATATAAAGCAGTTAGAAGACGTTTCCAAGAAAATACTTGGTGCTGTAAGTCAGCCAACGATGCAGTGCAGAAGGCTCTCTGAGTGTGTTAAAAACGGAATTGCATTTCACCATGCAGGGGCCATAAACAAACAAAAACATTTAATCGAGGATAATTTTAAGAAAGGTCTGATAAAAGCAATAACATCCACGCCTACTTTGGCTGCTGGAATAAATATGCCTGCATATCAAGTGGTAATAAAAGACCTGAAAAGATTCTATTCTTTCAAGGGAATGGACTATTTACCAATATTAGAAATAGAACAGATGATGGGGAGAAGTGGCAGGCCCAAATACGATACAGAAGGGATTGCAATTCTTTTGGCTAAAAGCGAACAAGAAGCAAAATTTGCATGGGACAATTATATTAATGGAGAGCCAGAAGACATAAGCTCAAAGTTGGGAGTAGAACCCATCTTGAGGATGCATATATTGGCTCTTATAGCCTCTGGTATTGTCTCAACAAAAAAGGAACTTCTTGATTTCTTCTTTAAAACATTTTATGCACATCAATATGGAAGTCTAGAAGGCATTGAAAAGATACTGGACAAAGTTTTGGATCAATTAAAGAATTTTAATTTTATAACAGAAGGCAAAGAAGACAAAACAGAAATGTTTGAAAAGGCATCAGATATATTGGAAAGAAATAATTCAGATTTAAGACCAACAAAAATAGGCAAAAGGGTTTCTGAATTATATATAGATCCTCTAACAGCTAATCAATTATTGAAAAGTCTTGAGCAAATCAAAAAGACAGGCACAAATACTTTTGGTTATCTTCATATGATTTCCAATACAATAGAGATGCGCCCCTTTGTCACTGTAAGGAAAAAAGATTACGAGATATTAAATAGCATTGTTGCTGAAAACGAAAACTTTCTTACACAGAAGCCTCCGAATGAGTGGGACTGGCAATATGATGACTATCTGAAGAGTATAAAGACAGCATATCTATTTGAGAGATGGGCAAATGAAACAGGAGAAGATAAAATCATGGAAGAACTGAATGTCTCTCCCGGAGAGCTTAGAGGAAGATTAGATACTGCTGATTGGATCCTCTATGCAACTCAAGAAATTGCATTACTAATGGGGTGTATGGATATATTGAAAGATATAAGAAAAACTAGGCTTAGGATTAGATACGGTGTATCTAAGGAACTGCTTCCTTTAGTGAGATTGAAAGGCGTTGGAAGAGTAAGAGCCAGAAAGATGTTTGTTGCAGGTATAAAATCCGTTAGAGAAATAAAAAAGATACAACAAAGCTCTCTGGAAAAGATTGTTGGAAAGAAAACAGCATCTGAACTTAAGCTACAAGTCGAATAAATATATATGAAAATGATTTTTGCATTTCTTTTTGTTCTTATTTTGTTAACATCGATATTTCTATTCACTCTGCCAAATATGAACATGGAAAAAACACAGATCAAAAGGAATAACAAAACAATTCTAAAGGGCGTTGAAGTTGCAAAGAACCCCTTAGACTTGACAAAGGGTCTGATGTTCAGAGAGAAAACAGATGGCATGCTTCTTGTTTTCCCCACAGAAGGAAAGCATGGTATCTGGATGCTTTTTATGAAGATTCCATTGGACCTTGTCTTTATTGATAAAAACAATAAGATAGTTGATATAATAAAAAATGTTCAGCCAATGTCTTTGAATCTTTCCACATGGAAAACATATTATCCAAAGGAAAATGCAAAGTATTGCCTGGAAGTCAATCCTGGAACAGAACTTAAAATAGGGGATGTTTTAGAATTCTAATCCCCGTCTTTTACTTTTACACCATCTTTTTTCTGTTGACCATAAGCTTCTAATGACCGAAGATCTTGGGAACTGATTGCACCCTGTTCAACTAATGTCAAAAGAACAGTTTTATCATCACCTGATAGTTTTTCACCTTTCTCTAATTTTTTCATAACCCTCTTGACAACTGATCTTTGTTTTGGCATCAGACCGCTTGCTTTTAGAATCTTGTCTTCTATTTTTCTTGTAGCTTCTTGACTTACTGTTCCTACGATACGGCTAAAAAGTCCTCTTCCAGCGCCGCTGCTATAGCCTCTTCCACCACCACTCATTCTATGTACCATTATTCCTATACCGCCTAAAATTATCAATGCAACAAACCAAAATTCACTTATTATCAATGCAATATGATACCAACCATTGAATATTATAAACAGATAGATACCAATACCTAACAAAAGTCTTAAACCTTTATGCTCATTGACAACCGCACCACTCATGAAGTATACAAAAATTAAAAGAAATATTGTCGGAAAGAAAACAAGAAAAATCATCTGATTCAGCATGTCAGGCTGTCTTTGTATAAAGCTTTGGCAATGCTGTAGCGCATTCTTCTGGCAGAGAAGTTCAAGCATAAAAATTATGATATCAGCCATAATATATAATTATATAACAAGGCTTATATTTATTCAAAATCAGATCTATGGATTATTGGGTTGATTCTGTCCTTGGTTTTGGCCTTGGTTCTGTTGTTCTCTTGCCTTTTTCTTTGCATTTGACCATTCTCTATATAGATTTGTTAATGCATCTGAAGCAGAATCGAAACTATTTCCAATACCTTCACCCATTTTATACGCTTCTTTTCTTCCCATTGATAAAAAGTTTCCTAAAGCAATTGCTGGCAGTATTGAAGCATATTTCATTAAAGTTATTGGAGCTTTCCATATAGTAGGAACAAGAACACCGTCTATTGTTTCTGGCTTTGTTATAGTTCTGTCACCTCTACCACCATAACCATATTCCATTCCTGTAAATACATCTCCGCCATCATCTCCTACTTTGTATTTGCTTTCTATAGCTCCTAATAGTTCAGCGTATGAAACATCGTTTTCAAATAAAAATCTATCAAGTTCATCCATTACACCATCAGTTGCTCTAACAACAAAATCTTCAGTATCATTCCATGTGTAAGCTACATCCTGATGACCATTCTCGTGTGCAAGAACTTTGACTTTTTCATAGTCTTCAAGACCTTCTTCTAGCCAAATTCTACCACCATTAACATCAGAAATACCTTTATAGCTTCCTGCACTCAGACCAGAACCATATCCACCATCAGGATATCTGTCCTTATCAACTCTAAGATTAGGAACTTCTACATAAGAATTCTTAAAAACACCTCTTACAAAACTATGGTTAAACAAATCCATTTCTGCTCCCTCAACATATGTATCATTTGTCATTTTTATCACCAATAGGTTTTACATTTTCCATGGCTTTGTATAAATCTTCTTTATATAATTTTTTAGCTTTAATTACCATCTATATCACCATAATTTTTCATATCTTTAACAAACATAACAGGAACTTCTATAGTATCTTGACCCACAAGAGGTACATTACATGCTGGTATTCTTGGACCTTTGTATTCAACTCTTTCGCCAAATTTACCATATCTATTTGCAGTCATTTTAACATCATCCTGACCGCGTGCGATTATAATGCTTCTATCAATCATATATATCACATGTCACCATTAAGTAGTGACAACTTAATAAATAGTTGTTTTTACCCTTAATAAAGCTTTTTCTCCCTTTAAACTGACAGAATTAAACAAAAATTAGCCATAAACTTTGTCGTGGTGTGCAAATTCCTCAAGGATAACTTTCCTTGTGTTTTCATTAATAGAGTATAAAAGAACGAAATGCTTCTGAATATGAACTCTTCTCATATGTTGCATTGGCGCTCGCAGAGGTTTAAAACGTTGCGGATCTTCCAGAATTTCTTTCACTTTCTTGTTTATTATCTTAAGAATAATTTTATCCTTCTTCTCCATTTTTTTGAATATTTTGTATAAATGATCCTTGATTTCAAGTTCATACTTCATGATAAACCAAACTCTTTTTCAAAGTCTTTAACAGAAACAGTCTTTTCCTTCTCAATTTTCTTCATTCTTTCAATAAATTCAGGTCTTAATTGGGGCTCTAAAATTTCCTCTTCAAAACGGTTTGCCATAACGTTTATGGCCTGTGATTTATCCTTAAGGTTATACTTCGCTTTGACAATATTTAGCACTCTATTCGCATGTTCATCTATATCGATTAACGCCTTAACCATATTAACACCATATATATGCTATATTAATACGGATTTATAAGCTTTTTCTCCCTCTAAAATGACAATTTTAAGCAAAAATCATCTCTTATTCAGTTTGTATATACACCAGGTCACAACTAGTCCCAAAACAGCACCAGTAGCAACATCTAATGGCGCATGCACCCCTAAAAATAATCTGGATATTGAAACCATAACAGGGAAAATCCAGATCCACTTTCTTCTGAAAATCATATACAAGCTACCGAATCCAGTAAAGCTAATGGCTGCATGGCCAGATGGAAAACTACCATCTGTATCGCAATAAGGATTACAGTTCTCCATGTCTCCTAAACACGGTATACAGGGCCTTTCAGTATTAAATAACATTTTCAACCCAAAAACAAGTATGACAGTGATAGTCATACTAATAACAGCTAGAATAAGGAATTTTTTCAATTTTCCCCTCTTCCCAGTCTCTAACCGCTTTCTTACTATCAGATAGAATACAACGAATAATATGAGAGCGATAGCCCATACCCATCCGTCTCCAAGAACTGTTACAAAGAACCAGGGATCCATACAGTATATTATTTGATTAATTGGTTAAATATATTAATTAACCAAGTGCGATTTGTTAAGGTGATCATATCACAAATCCATTTCCTCCAGAAGCTCTAACTCATCCCCACCCAATTTACCTTTTATAGCTTCCAGCCTCTCCAAGTTCTCTTCTGATAGATAAACATATAACTCATCCCCTTCATTGACATGCTTTCCAACAATCACACCTTCCATTGAGACAGCCACCTTGTCACCTCTTTTAGCTTCTTCTACATTTTCGCCTTCCTTTTGTATCTCTTTTACCTCTCCGATAACCTTGCCTTCTTTTGTTAGCTTGATTTTGGGTTTGAGTATACCTTTCAATACCTCAACGCCGAAAACAGCA
The DNA here is from genome assembly GCA_016783545.1 of Candidatus Aenigmatarchaeota archaeon. GTDB lineage: Archaea > Aenigmatarchaeota > Aenigmatarchaeia > QMZP01 > QMZP01 > BS750m-G24. The sequence continues at coordinate 20,012 of JADHWJ010000012.1, forward strand.
GGATTCTTCTGTCTGAAAATACATCCTTTAAGAATCTTTACCTTCGCAGGCCTTGAGACCTCTTTTAGAACTTTCTCTTCCTCCCTCTTATCTTTGTCCTTTAGCCATTTTTCATGGTCTTCAATAAGTTTGTATATAACATCAGATGAGAATATCTCCACACCATTATCCTTTGCAAATGTTTTTATGTCATTGCCTATCTTTACATTGAATGCGAATATAATGGGTTCTTCTAATGTTCTCATCTCATCTATGTCAGATTTTGAGACAGCTCCTACAATAGCCTTTCTTATTGGTATTTCCTTTTCCTTCAAGGTCTTTATCAGAGCTTCTAGGCTGCCCAGAGTATCTGCCTTTAGCAAAACACCCTTCTTGTCTGTTTCTATCTCAACTTCTTCTATTTCCTTTTCAAGTTCCTTTCCTACCCTCTGAACCAGATCCTCAGAGCGCACTGACCTTAGAGGAGAACCTGCAATTACATTTTCCAAGCCAGGAGCGGCAATCTTCAAGCCCGCTGCAGCAACAACATGTTCTATCTGGTTAAAATCCTTTCCTGTGCGTAGCTCCCTGAGTGGTTTTGGCTCCAAAATAGCCTTTATTTTGGTTTTAACTATGTTTTTTCCACCTATAACAAGAAAATCACCTTTCTTTATCTTTCCATCATAAAGAATAACATCTATTGTTGTTCCTAGACCAGTAAATTCTTTTACTTCGAGAATTGTTCCTTTTCCAACACCTGACTTGACTTCAAGACCTTTTTTCAGGAATTTCTGTGCTATACCTGCCAATACAACCAAAAGATCTGAAATTCCCTCACCTGATATTGATGAAACCGGTACAACAGCTATCTGTTTTTTAAAATCAGTTAACCTATCAATCCTTTCTGACTGAAATCCTCTTTCAGAGAGCTGGCCTATTATCCTATATACCTTTTCTTCCAGTTCTCCTTTTGTTCTATCTGTTTGATTTTCAAATGTTTCTGAGAAGCATGCGTTTTCAGTAGGGTTCCAACTTATTAATTTGTCCATCTTTGTAACAGCAACAACAAACGGTGTCTTGAATTGTTTCAGGTAATTAATACTTTCATCTGTCTGCGGCTTAAACCCTTCGTTTATATCAACAACAAGAATAGCAATATCAGCAATTGCCCCGCCCCTTTTCCTCAAAGTTGTGAATGCCTCATGTCCTGGCGTATCAATTATAAGCAGACTTGGTATTGTAAGATTTATTTTCATTTTTTTCAGAAGCATACCACATGATTTTTTAATAATATCAGTTGGTATAACCGATGCTGAAATATATTGCGTGATAGCGCCTGGCTCACCTTTAGCAATAGCAGTGCCCCTGATTTTATCTAAAAGTGTTGTTTTTCCGTGGTCGACGTTTCTGGTTGATAATGCAATGCATAATCAATGTCCAACGACCGATATTATAGGGGACCTTGTTTTTCCTGTCATTTTAATCACCTTATAATATAAAAATCGATTTATGGCTTAAAAACATTTATTCGTCGAATATAGTAAATCTTATAAATTCTAGTAACAAATAATAATCATGTATACAACAAGAATAGATTTTAGAGAATCAGGTTCTTGTCAATCAGGATGTTCAGCTTAATTGCTGTTCATTCATTTTTCTTTGTGATTTTATGCAACTTAAGGAAAGTTTCTGGAGAGAATATCGCTCCCGCTACGGGGAGCCGCCTGATGTTTTTGATAGTCTGGGATATGAAGAGATCGAATTAAGGCTGGAAAACAATGGCATAGCAGAGCATGTTGTGGTAAACGGTAATGGCTATGTTCCAAATTTTTCTGAAAGGGGTGATGAAAGAAGAATAGAAATAGTATTAAACTCTTTAAGACAATATAATATTATAAGTAGTGTTGTAAGGACGGTTGTCTGATGCTAGACATTAAACTTGTTAGGGAGAATCCAGATATCATTAGAAAAGATCTGAAGAAAAGGAACGATCCTGAAAAACTCAAGATTTTAGAGGATCTTATAAAGGAAGATAAGAAATGGAGAGCTTCATTATTCAGACTAGAAGAGCTTAGGAAACATAGAAACCGAATAACTTCTGATATAGCAAAAATGAAAAAAGAAAACAAATCCTTTCAGTTAAAGATCCAGGAAATGAAAATAATTTCAAAGGAAATACCAAAACTTGGCGAAGAAACCAACACGAGCAGGGAAAATGTTCGTTCAGCTTTAATGCGACTTCCGAACATACTTGACAAATCAGTTCCTATAGGCAAGGATGAAACAGAGAATGTTGTCATAAAAAAATTCGGAAAGCCACCAAAACTTGCTGATCCAAAAAACCATCAGGAGATTGCAGAAAGAATTGGAATTCTTGATATGGAAAGGGCTGCAAAAGTCGCAGGTAATGGGTTCTTTTATCTTAAAGGAGGACTTGCTCTTTTAGAAAGAGCAATACAGTCTTTTGCAATAGATTTTCTTGTGAAAAAGAATTATGTTCTGGTAGTTCCGCCATACATGCTTAATAGAAAAGCATACGAAGGTGTTACAGAACTAGAGGCATTTGATAATGTTCTTTACAAAATAGAGGGTGAAGACCTTCACATGATTGCGACAGCAGAACATCCAATGGCTTCAATGTATATGAATGAAGTTATTGATGTTGAGGATCTGCCAATAAAGTTTATTGGTATTTCACCATGCTTTAGAAAGGAGATAGGCTCGCACGGTAAATACACAAAAGGCCTTTTCAGAGTGCATAACTTCAATAAGATTGAACAGTTCGTATTCTGCCATCCAGATAAAAGCTGGGATTTCCTAAAAGAGCTTCAAGAAAATGCCGAAACCTTATACCAAAAGCTTGGACTTGTATATAGAGTTGTGAATGTATGCACTGGTGACATAGGAATACTCGCTGCTAAGAAATTTGATACAGAGATATGGATGGCTGATAAGGAATACAGGGAAATTGGTTCAAACTCCAATTGCACAGACTATCAGGCAAGAAGACTGAACATCAAGTTCAGAGAAGGTGAAGGAAAGCCGCCTGCAGGTTTTGTGCACACTTTAAACAACACTGCTCTGGCAACCTCAAGAACAATGGTCGCTATCTTGGAACAATATCAGCAAAAAGACGGTTCTGTAAAGATACCAAGGGTTCTTATTCCATACATGGGCGGGATTAAAAAATTAGAACCTAAATAAACAGAAAACCAATCAAAGGAACAATCAGAGCCAATACCCAAATTTTGGGGTTCCATGCCATAATTTTGCTTCCGTCAAGCGGAGGAAACGGTATCAAATTAAATAAAGCCAGCCAGCTATTTATTTTTATCATATACACTATCAGACCAATCGGATAGACAAACCAAACACCGATCAATATCAGTGCTAAAACTATGTTGAACATAGGACCTGATAATCCAATTATTCCAATATCCCTTTTTCTGGGAGTTTGGAAGACAAATTGGCTTGCAAAGTAAACAGCGCCTGGTGCAGCAAAAATCAAAGAACCATTCGTTGCAATAGCGAATATAACAGCTAGTAAAATTCCCTGAGTCCACATTCTATATTCAGACCAGAATCCATATCTTCTTGCCATGAATTTATGCGAAAGCTCATGTCCAAAGAATGCCAAACCAACCGTAAGAAGGCTTGTAATAAAAAATAAAGGATTCCCAAGTATCTCAGGATATGAAAAGACTATAACAAGAACTATCAAAGACACCAAAATATCCCTTATCTCTGTTCTTGAAAATACATGCATACGAATCAATTCTTTTATTTACTAAAAAATCAATTATCTTTTATGCGAGTAACTTATATTATAATCTTAATAAACATTATAGTTTTTATAGCACAAATTGCTATCCCGCCTTTTACAAATGTTTTTGCTCTGGATCCGCAGATGGCTCTGAACGGAGCATACTGGCAGTTCGTTACATATATGTTTCTTCACGCATTCGAAGATATACACGGAAACCTATACTTAACTCATATAGCAATCAATCTTTTTGTTCTCTTAATATTCGGAGCGGTTGTTGAAAGGGAGATTGGTAGGGATTCGTATATAGCTCTGTATATTTTGTCAGGCATAGGCTCTGCATTCCTTCACCTGGGTCTTACAACATTGCAGATGGGATTCTTAGGTGACATTGGTTTGATAGGTGCTTCAGGTGCTGTTTTTGGTGTCATAGCTGTATACGGATTGCTATTCCCAAAGAACTGGATAATTATTTTCCCAGGCATACCTATGCCTGCGATAGTGGCTGTTATAGCAATTGCAGGGTTTGAACTGATTTCAGGAATAATTGGTCTGTTTCCAGGCATAGCATCATTTGGACATCTGGGTGGAATCATAGTCGGTATATTTTTCATAGTCTATTGGAAATACATAAAGAAACAGAAAAAAGCATATCACGGCGACTTCGAATTCCTTTGGCGATAGTTATTTAAATTCTCTTTTGAACAGAAAATATGAAAATAGAGATATATCATGAAGAGCCGATTGAATATTGGTGCGGTCCGGATTGCGGAGACTGCTGTGTTAATTATGTACCAACATTTCCTGCTGAAATAGAGGATATTTCAAGAAGAATTAGAGAGCCAATAACGAGATTTGCGGGATTATTCGATAGTATTTGCGAGCACAAATTCCTTCTTTACAATAGAACTGGTACAATTGGTAGTGGAACTCATTGTGTATTCTATGATAGTGGATGCGAAATTCATGAGTTTAAACCAATTACCTGTGCGTCATATCCGATTTTTATAAATGTTAAACTAACAGAAGACGGTTTGTTCGCAGAGGTTTCTGGTGAATCTGATCAACCCTGTAAAACAAATGGTGAAAGACATGTGATGACAGATGAAACGCTTTTGGAAATGATAAAAATAGGAGCAAGACATAATGCTGTTATGGCAAAAATAACTTCATATCAATTTAGAGATAGTAATAGATATGCAAATGAATGTTATGAGTTGTTTCTAAGCTTGGAACTTGAGGAAGCTGTTAGAATTCTGATGGAATCTGGGATTGATGAATTTGATTTATAATTTCCTGAAACAATATTTAATATGGTACAAAACTCTGCACCAGATCATCATATTCATAAAAGAAAAAGAATACATGAGAAGCACGAAAAGTATCCCCATCCAAATAAATGGAAAAGGATGCTGGATAAAGCTATCTATGCTATAGCTTTTATTGGTCCTATAATGACAATACCACAGGTATTGAAAATATGGTTGGAACAGAATGCTACTGGTGTATCATCTATATCATGGACTACATATCTTATACTATCAGTTTTTTGGTTTGTTTATGGTTGTATACATAAAGAAAAGCCCATCATGATTTCAGGGTTTTTATTCATAGTTGTTAAAAGCATAATTGTTGTTGGTATTCTTTTGTATGGTTATGGTTTCTAAGGACCTTCGAATTTGCATTTAGAACAGATGTATGTGTTTTCAAGTTTCTTGCACCTATCACATCTAAAAATAGTTTCTTTTCCACATCCAGGACATGGGAATTTTACCCAGTTCTGTTCTGATTCCAATCTTATACCACAAGTTGAACACTTCATAATATCACCGTATATAGCTACTTATTGCATGTTTTATTTATAAATATGCTCTTATCCCTCTTAATAGACAATATAAAGGGGAAGTGTCTAGTTCCCCAAAAACATTATTCCTTTCCGTTATAGAGTGCTCTCCACCACATCTTGAATACGTCCCTAACTCTTTTCTGATTAGGCATTTTCAAGAAGAAGATGGCAGGGAACATCAGAAGTCTTGCACCAAGGCCCCATACAAAAACTGTCTGGATGCCCCATTCCTTTACGATTAAAGATCCGATGAAGGCGCCGATAGCACCTGATGCTGTGAAACATACAGCCAACACAGCAAGGTACATCACCTTATCATCTTTATGCGAAAGCTGGAGCTTCACAACCTCGATGGCATTACTCGAAGCCGACAGTATGAATATTCCAGCTAGGATCTGACAGGTGCCTATCATTACAAAGACTGTCTGGGGAGTTGAGAATCCATAGAAAAACGGAACAAAGCACCAGCAAAAATTCCCCATAATCAGTACTGGCTTCGCCCCACATTGGTCGATGGCCCTTCCCATTGGCAGAAAGCCAATTGCCTTTCCTATGAACTTTAGGATGAAGATGGCAAATACCGTTGTTAGCATATCCATACCCAGACAACCATCTTCCACCCTTCCGATTAGGTATGGTGTGCAGAAGGGAGCGGCCACGTACATGCCGAGATGCCAGAGAGACAGGATGATTATCCATTGGCGGAAGCCCCTGTCCTTGATGGGCATCCACATCTTCTCCCAGAAACTACCATCAAGTCTGTTCACTTTCGGTGGCTCTATGACCTTTATTGCATGGAGTATTATGTCTGCTATGCCGATCAGAGCCGCTGTACCAATCACCCACCGACAGATGAGAGGCTTATTCGCGTCTGACGCTCCCTCTACCAAGTATGCACAGATCGGTGGAAAGACCAATAGTGGGATGTCGATTATGAAGGTTCTCTTACTGAAGAAATCCCCTTTTCTCTCCCCCACATAGGAGCTTAACCAATCATACCATATTGGAATAGCCAGGTGCATTACAGCATGCCTAAGCACCATGATTCCGAACACGAGAAAAAGAGGTAGGTTGTTGAATACGGCATACATCAGGATTGCTATTCTTCCTGTCATGGCAAATGTAAACCATGCCAGTTTCCGTGTCCGGAGCTTTTCCTCGATCCATACTGACAACAGTTCGAATATGACTGTTGCCTGACATAGAGAAGACAGCAGCCCGAAGTGGTAGTTTTTGAAGCCACAACTCCGTGCGTAGCATACGAAGAAGATACTAGAGATCACAGAGAGGTGCCCGAAGAGATTACCACCTGCTCCGGTGATAATATTCCAGATTCGTATTCTCCGGAACTCATGTGGCTTGATGGGACGAGGTTGTAGAAACCCTGGAAGTTTCACCTTCTGTTTCCTTTTCAAAAGACAGTTCCAACTCACTTAGAGATATTCTAAGTCCTACGAAGAACTAATGAATTCTCTTTGAAGCGAAGTTGGGTTGATAGCCAAAATACATTTGAAAGTATAGAGGCATAATACTATTCAGGGGTGTTTTATTTATAAACCTTCAAACAAATTCTAAGTATGACAGGACAGGTAATTTGTGTTTATAGGGTTCTTCCAAAGAGTCCAGAAGAGTTTGAAAATGTTAAAAAGGCTGTTGAAACTCTAAAACCGCAGAAAATAGAAGAAGAGCCAATAGCTTTTGGACTGAAAGCTCTGATTGTTACTATTCTAATACCTGAAATAGAAGGAAAACTTGAAGAATTTGAGAACAAGATTAGTTCTTTGGATGGTGTTCAGAGCGCTGAGAACATAAGAACTTCAAGAAGCCTTTAACCTACATAGCTGACCATTTCTTCTTCTTTATCAATTGTTGAAGAATCTTTTACCAAAACATACTCTAATTCTGATAGTTTCTTAACTATATCACTGTTTTCATCCAGAACAAACATTGTTGATTTTCCTACCTTTCTCGTCTCTTTAACAAGTTCGTGTTCTTCTATTTTTTTCCATGTCTTGAAGAATGAATTCCTTGATACACCTGTTCCTTTTATAATCTCTTCCTTGGAGGTGTCATTTGGTATTTCCTTTAGAAAATTAAGTATTCTTGTCAGAGTACTTTCTCCTAAGAACTCAATTAACTCTCCCATACTATATGATTATTTCTGTACACTAATAAATACTTACAAAGTATCTTTAGCGTTACTTAACAAATAATGGGGTTATTTCAATTATACTATAAACAGGCGTAATCAAAAGCACGAACATGAACATGAATATGAAAAGCCATACGACAGTTGCAATGAATGTCAAAATACCTTCCCATATGCCATATTTCTTTCCCATATAAAATGCAGGCAATCCAAACATTGCTATTGTTAAAACACTAACTATTAGGAGCATTAGAAAGCTGAACATGCTTCTAAGTTCCCAAGGAAGTCCACTAAACATCCAGCTAATTCCGGCAAAGAGCCCAAACCAAATAAATAGCAGTCCTAGTGCAGATGCAAAGCTTATGGAAGATATCCTTAATATCTTATTTATCTGTGGGATTTTTGTTTCCGGTAGGATTGGCTTTTTGAAAGCCTTTTTAATTTTTCCTAAAAATAAAAACTTAACAAACACCAGAATAGCAAGTATTCCAGCAATTTCCCATATAAATGTCAAAAACCAAAGGTTTGCAAAGTTATATGAACCTGTTACATGGAAACTTTCCCAAGGATCCAGATTTCTTTTTTCCTTTACATAACCCCTTGCATATTGTATGTTATCCAGATATCTTCCCATCTCCTGAGAAGCTTCTGTTTTACCTGCGATCATGCTTTCAGCAGTAGTAGCAAATCCATCATATCTGTAATCAGTTCTTGATTGCCCACCCCTAAGATATATGTCAGAATCTGTTGCTATAGCTACTCTTATATAGTCTATGTCAACAGGGCTTTTGATTGTCTCAAAATCAAAATCAAAGTTCAGATATCTATTAACATAACCATATGCCTTGTAATTAATAATAATCCTTCCAACATTGCCCTGTTCAATCGCATCATAAAGTTGTATTGTTAATTTCTTTGACTTAGAAAGTTCTGTTATTTTATATTCTAATGGTTTGTATCTTTGATTCCAATATTCACCAGTATCTTGGAAAATATATCTAATATTGACATTGCCTGGTATTTCCAGTTCCATCTCTGTTATTAATTGGTTTCCAGTATTCATCCTATTCAAAAGTGCTATAACAGTGGCTTCACCTTCACCATCAAACATTACCTGATAATAATCACCTGGAGAATATGTAGGGTATGGCATGAATGATTTTTCTTGTGAATATGGCACTGCATATGAAGAGCTAAAGCTGAATACT
>JADHWJ010000005.1 GCA_016783545.1 Candidatus Aenigmatarchaeota archaeon
AATATGTCAAATATCTCTTTCTCAGGTTTTTCTGCTGCATGTATCTCAAACTTTTCTCTAAGACCAGCCACACCCAATGGTGAAAGCCCTTCTTTTACAGTAATTCTTACATCATTGCTTTCTATCGCATCGAGAACATTTCCTGCTGTTTTTAGGTCAAGCTTTTCCTGGAATATTTCGTTCAGAGCTTCTTTATAAACAGGTGTTCCTGCATATATTCCTGCAACTTTGCTTATGTATGCTTTTCCAAAATCAGCTCCTTTGGATATGACACCAAACCTTTTTGCAACATGTATAAACCTCCAGTTGAACAGCTCTGTATTTTTCAAGGAAAATTTCAGTATATCAGATAGGCTTTCAGATTCCAGTTTCTTAAATGTCTTGATAACAGTCTCATAATCTGGTCCCTTTAGTTTCAGCATAATCCTATATGCGTCTGTCTGCAAGCCAACAGATCCAAGCTGTGTTGTGAGAAGCATTGAAAGAGCTCTTCCTATTGTTTCATTTACCATAGAACCAAAACATGAATGTATTATAACCCAGAAATCTTCTGCCCTTCCATACTCAATTAACATTTCCTTATTATTAGGAACAAATCCATATTTTTTCTGCTCCTTTATGATTTTCACCATCTTTTTTGCAACATTTTTTGTGATAGGATAGTTCTTTACAATAGAATCAGTGGAATCAGAACTTTCAATAGACTTTCTTAGTTCTCCAACACCTTGCGCGACTTTGAATGGTATTGGTATGAGCTCGCCTTCCCATGCGGGTATAGAAGCGTCAATTGTTCCAGCAGGCTCTACTAATAGTCTGTTCTTATCAGGTATTGCATCTATCACTCTCCAAGCCTCTCCTTTTGTTATGAAAGTTGTTCCTGGTGAGCCGTGCAGGGCAACAAATTCCGCGTCCAACGTCCCTACAGGTCTGTTTGAAACAGTGTCAAATACCTGATAATTTTTGACATCAGGTATCATTGTAAGGTTTGTAAAATAATACTCAAATGCTTTTTTGCTTCTCCTTAATATAAGTCCATCTTCTTCCTGATTTATCCAAAGGAATCCAAGCCTTTTCATGATTTCGCATGTTTTCAGGACCTCTTTTTTTGTAAGCTCTCTGAACGGATATGCTTTTTTGATTATTTTAAACACAAAATCCAGCGGAACATTATACCTTTCCATACAAAAACCTATTATTTGGTTTGCAAGAACATCAAAGCTCTTTGGGTATATTATTGTTGGTTCTATCTTGCCTTCCAGAGCAAGTTTTGATATTATGGCAGATTCAAAGCAGTCATCATCGTCTGTTGCTATTATAAGGCCTTCAGAAATCCTTTGCAATGAATGTCCTGATCTTCCAACTCTCTGGAGGAATTTTGATACCTGTCTTGGAGACATATACTGTATAACAGAGCTTATCGCACCTATATCTATTCCAAGCTCCAGGCTTGAGGTTGCTATCAATGCCTTTAGTTTCTCAGCCCTGAAGTCATTCTCAGCATCTATTCTCACCTCTTTGGAGAGGCTTGAATGATGGGCATCTATCGGCAGTTTAGGGTATAATGTTTTTATTCTTGAAGAGAGCACTTCTGTAAACATCCTTGTGTTTGTGAATACAAGTGTTGATTTGCTCTTATCAATAACATCTTTTATTTTCCTTATTCTTGCAATAGCTTCAGTGGAAACGAATATCTTGTCAGCATCCCTATTATAGCCTTTTTTTGGAACAGGAAAATCTACTTTCAGTTTCAATGCCTTTGAGCTTATTGTGTTTATTATTTTGCATTTTTCTGAGCTGCCAGAAAGGAAATCAGCAACATCTTCTGGAGAACCGACAGTTGCGCTAAGCCCTATTATCTGCGGTTCTTGGTTTCCAGCTTCCTTTATCAGGTATTTTAGCCTTTCCAGGCCTATTGATAACTGGACACCTCTTTTGCTCTCAACAAGCTCGTGTATCTCATCGATTATAATATGCTTTATGTTTTTGAGATGTTCTCTTAGTTTTTTGCCTGTTAATATTGCCTGTAGTGTTTCTGGAGTGACTATTAGCATGTCTGGTGGATTTTCTGCCTGCATGTTCCTTTCATATGGAGTTGTGTCGCCATGCCTAACAGAGACACTGAAATCAAGATGGTTTGCCCACCAGAGTATTCTTTTTTGAAGGTCTCTGTTCAGAGAACGGAGTGGTGTTATGTATAAGATGCTATTTGCATTTGGCTGGTTCTTTGCCCAGAAGTTAAAAATCGGGAGCAAACACGATTCAGTTTTACCGCTACCGGTTTCAGATAAAACTAAAACATTTTCACCCTTTAATATTTCAGGTATGACTGTTTGTTGTATTGGTGTTGGTTTTTTGAATCTTTCAGCTACTAATTTTCTCAGATCTTTTTCCAATAAATTGAATGCTGATTCCATTATATCCCTCTAAACTTACAAGTATAAACCTATTTGCACACTTCTATATAGTATATACGGCTTAAAAACTAACCACATGAAGATTCTGTATATTTTTTAACATCCAAAAGTAAATAGATACATATGAGTAAATATTGGAATATTTTAGTCTGTGCTCTGTTTGGGTCACTCTTGCTAGTATTCCCTGTTTCAGCTTATGTTGGAATGAATGTGAATCTTGATAGCGATATATTTTCAAAGGGTGAAATCATAAGTGGGGAGATGAGCATAAACTTTGACGAGTTTCCTGCAAATAATTTTGTGAGTGCTGGAATTGTTGGGGAGAATGCCTCTAAATTAAGGGTTTCTGATTATATAAAATCAGCTGAGAATTATTCTTTCCGTGCAGAGGACTTTGATTATGTTCTGCGGGTTGAAGGTGTAAACAGTTATACAGAATACCCTGACATTAATTTTAACTTTAAATTAAGGGTATTTACAACAACAGGTCCTAGTAGAATACCATGGTCTGAGGAAACAACTGTTGTGAATGCTTATATAAGTGGTGACGAGAAACTGAAATTTATTTACAATGTGAGCAAGGCAATAGGCATGCCAGTGGAGGCAAATGACGAAGATACTGTGTGGTCAATAAAGCACCTAACAGATGCCAGGGTTAATGGAACAATGAGAATGGCGTGCGGAAGTCAGTTGTATGGTGGATACTATACAAGCTCAAATGGGTGGGCAACAGCAGATCTTTCAGCACTATCACCAACACAGGTAGGAAACGATGCTATATTTTATCTGGGTGTGAAATTCGATAATGAAAGTCTGAGTGGTGCAGGAAGAACACTTTTTGATGGAAGTGGGGGGGTATACAAAAATGGCGTGTACTTAAGCTCTCCTGGATATGCTGAATGGAATGGCTCAGAAGGGAAGATTCTGATACATAATTATGATTACCTTTCAAGATATGAGGTGATTTTCCTTCCGCCGAACGGGCCGCTATTCTGTGCCTATACAGATCATTCAGTTCCAAGAACAGAACAATGGAACACAGAAACAACAGTGAACGAAGAAACAAGTTTCACAGAACCATATGAATGGGTAGTTCCCCAGCAGTTTCTGGACAATCAGGCTCCGGACTGTCCTGGAGGGACAACTGACTGTTCCAAAACAGTCTCAGATTGGAATGCAATTCTTTTGACATCAAGCGTTACTCTGGATTTTAGCGTGGATAAGCCAACCAAAGAAATCTCAGCAGAAACAACAAGAAAAACACTTGATAGGGATTATACCGAAAAGATTAACATATCGCGTTTTCTGATAAGCTCTGACATAGCTGGACAATATTATCTTGATTTTATCTTATACAAAGATCAAGATCAGCTCTTCAAGTTAACAAAAACAATCAACACGTGCGAGGATGCTGATTCTGATGGTTTTTGCATAGAGCAAGATGATTGTGATGATGGAAATCCTCTAAGATATCCAGGCGCTCCTGAATTATGTGATAATACAGATAATGATTGTGATGGGCAGAAAGATGAAGAGTTTATGCAGGCTGGAAAAAGGCTGGGCGACCCATGTGGTATAGGTGCTTGTAAAGGGAGATGGGTATGTGAACCAGGTGGTTTAGATGTCTATTGTAATTCCAGTGCCACTAATATTGTTGATGAGATCTGCAATAATGGTATAGACGATGATTGTGACGGAACAGTAGATGAAGAATATGATATTGTTGACGATGAAATAATTGAAACCTGCATCTGTAAGGGAGGCGATACAAGAGCTTGTGGAAGCGATGTTGGTATTTGCACAAAAGGTTATCAGATATGTGTTCTGGGGAATTGGAGCCAGTGCATAGATGATGTCAGAGGAAAAGAAGAGATATGTAATGGAATGGACGATGATTGCGATGGGATAATAGATGATATAAACAATGTTACACATGTTAGTTCTACTAGGTGTGCTTGTTCTGGTGGAAATATACCAGCCTTAGAGGACTGTAATGGTATAGATGATGATTGCAATGGGTTTATAGATGATGGTGTTTCATGCTGTATTGAAGGGAATACAAGGTCGTGTGGTGAAACCGAAGGTGAGTGTTCATCAGGAACTTCAAGATGTGTTGGTGGTAAATGGGGAGACTGTTTTGGTGCTATAATCCCTGTATCAGAGGTCTGTTATGATAGCCTGGATAATGACTGTGATGGAACTGTTGATGAAGGCTGTATCATAGAAGATACCTGTAAAAACAGAATAAAGGACATAAATGAAGTTGGAATAGACTGTGGTGGGGTGTGCACAACAATATGTGCTGATCCATTCCCCTTTATGATTATAGCAATTCTTGTTATCCTAATAATAGTAATTTTCGCTGTTTTGCAGATAAAAGGCGTGTTTACTGAGTCAGAACAAACTGCATACTGATTGACCATCCTTTGCAACAATTGTCTTTATACCAGATTCCTTTTCTATCCATTTTCCCTCTTTTTCAGCTATTCCATTCATCATAAGGAATCCAAAATGCTGAAGAATTGCTAGTTTAGGTTTTACTTCCTTTAATATTTTGACTGCATCTCTACTATTCATATGCTTTGGCCATTCACTGTTTCTGGGTCTTAGCAGATTTAGAATAAGATAGTCACAATCACTAAACTGTTTTCCCAGACCATTGAAGTATTCCCCATCAGATGTGTATCCTATTGTGCTGCTTCCTTTAAAAATAAAGCCAATTCCTTTTGGGTCTCCATGAATGGTCTTGGTTGCGGTTATCTCTATTTTTCCAATATTAGTTTTGTCCTTGGGTTTTAAAATTTTATATTTTTCAAGTGCACTTAAATGGTATTTTGAGAAAAAAGATACAAATTCTGGTTCAAGGCCATTAATAATGGTTTCATTTGTCAATAAAACACCCTTCTTCTTAGTAGTTCCTTGTGTCATTGCCTCTATAACAACCTTTGCATCAGTATAATGATCTGGATGGCAATGAGAAACCAGTATTCCAGTAAGCTTGCTTAAATCAACTTTGTATTGTTTGGCTCTTACTAATGCGCCTGGTCCAGGGTCTATGTGAAGCATTTCATTATCCATTTTGAGAATCCAGCCACCTGTAGCATGGATCTGTCTTGATGTGACAAATCTCCCCCCACCTGTACCAAGAAAGGTTAATTTTGCAGTCATAGTATCTATTTGGTTAATTCAGTTATATTGATTATATCCCTCTAAAAAGACAATATAAAACCAAACCCTATTGATTTCTAGCACTGTGGTGTGATGCTGAAATCAATTCCGAATGGAACAGAAGGGGGAGTTCTGCAGGGTTTGATTGAGAATCAACAGCCTTCATAGTGCTAATCGCAGACAGAAGCCAGAAGGTTGGTAGCTTTTGCATCATCCACTTCGATCGCTGCCAGCCTTTCTGTCCTATCGATTTGATGGTAGGCTTCCAGGCACGCTCGGCATTTCCCGCAAGCCACGCCAGTGTTCTCTGATTCTCTGCAGCCAGGTATTGCGATACCTCTTAGCGCTTCCCTGACGAGAGCAACATGTTCGACTGCGTCTACTGTTGGCATTGTCATTTACCATACCTTTCAGGTTATGCCTCTTCTTCGGACGGCTGGATGATTCCTTTCTTGGTTTTCCTCACAAATTCGGTAACTGTGACCCCACTGGGTGTGGCCACAGATATTCCTCCAATTGGCCTTGCCTTTTCAAGAATTGGACAACGCCAGGGAGCCCTTCCCTGCTTACTCCCTGGCTTCTTCTTTGCAGCTATTGCCATTGGCATTTATCCTCCTAATCTTATAGGTACATAGCCTTTGCACACACGCACACACAAATGGTTCACTGTTCGCTGGTTCATCATTGCCACGAAAAGGCCAAAGAGAAAAGCCGTGAGCATGATGAAGAATAGCCAGACAAGGAATCAGACTGCATATCCCAGTTTCGTCATCATAACTCCCCCCTATAGCACACTATGACTATGCGGTGAAACCACATACAATATACCAACAATCAAAAGGCATATCATAGGCAAAATCAGCCCCCAGGGCCATGTGATAACAACCACAGTCCAGAAAGCCACTATGAAAAGAAATGCGCAGAAAATGATAAAGTTTTCCATTTCTCATCTCCTAACTCAGAAAAGACAAGAAGAAAGGGTCAATATTCCCAGATAGGTCTAAACAGTTCCCCATTCTCTTGGAGTTGGTGAATTGTGTAAAATGTGTAAATATGATATAAATTCTTCTATTTAGAGTTTTTAAACCTTCCATTTAGGCCCCTCTGGACCATCCTCTATCTCAATACCTTTTTTCTTGAGTATGTCTCTTATCTTATCAGCTTCTTTGAAGTTCCTTTCCTTTCTAAACTCCTCTCTTTCCAGAAGAAGCTTTTTTATATCAGAACTTGCTTCTTTTAGACTTCTCCAGCTTTCTGTTTCTCCAAGGTTTAATCCTAATACAGAATCAAATTTGAGCAGTGTTTTAGCTGCCTTTGGTCCAGCGCCAATCTTATTGGCTTCCTTTAGAAACTCAAAAATAGCAGCTAGAGCACCTGAAATATTAAGGTCGTCATCCATTGATTTTTCAAATTCTTTCTCTACTTTACTGATTAGCTTTTCTATACTTTTGTCATCCTTACCTTTTTTTGCTCTGCCTAAGAAATCATTAAATTTTTTCAGGACTTCGTCAGAATCCTTTATACCCTGTTCAGTGAAATTCAGCTTGGTTCTATATTGAGCTGAAAGCAGAAGATATCTTATTGAGAGCGGATCATAGCCTTTTTCCAAAAGGTCTTTTAAAGTGAAGAAATTACCCTTTGATTTGCTCATTTTCTCTCCATTAACCATAAGGTGCCTTGCATGCATCCAATACCGGACAAACTTCTTTCCATTTGCGCACTCAGATTGGGCTATTTCTGCTTCGTGGTGAGGGAATATGTTGTCCTCTCCTCCTGTATGTATGTCTATTGTCTCTCCAAGATACTTCATGCTCATTGCAGAACATTCTATGTGCCAGCCAGGATAGCCCTTGCCCCAAGGGCTTGTCCACTGCATGATGTGATTAGGGTCTCTAAGCCAAAGCGCAAAGTCTCTGGGGTCTTCCTTTTCCGGATGTGCCTCTAAACGGGCACCTACTTTTAATTTATCAAGGGTATTCCCTGAAAGCATGCCATATTTACTAAATTTCCCTCCTCCTACCCTAAAGAATACATTTCCATTCTTTTCATATGCAAAGCCCTTTTTTATGAGTTTTTCTATGATAGCTATCATCTCTTTCACATGTTCTGTTGCCTTTGGTCTTTTGAATGGCTCTTTCATGTTAAGGGAATTCCAATCCTCTAAAAAGGCCTTTGTATAGAATTCAGCTATTTCCAGTGGGGTTTTCTTCTCTTTTTTTGCAGATTCTTCCATCTTGTCCTTTCCTGTATCAGCATCAGCTACCATGTGCCCAACATCTGTTATGTTCATTATCTGTTTTACTCTGAGACCCTTATATTCCAGATATCTTCTGAGAATATCAGCAAACACAAATGCCCTATAATTGCCTATATGTGCATAGAAATAGACTGTTGGACCGCAGTTGTAGATTGTAACAAGTCCTTTTTTCAATGGTTTGAACACCTCTTTCTTGTTTGTGAACGTATTATAAAATTTTAATACCATTTCGACACCTATAAAGTATTTATATAGTATTCTATTAAAATAAACAGATAAAGTATTAACATTCAGTTAAAGAGGTTGTTATGGAAGCGACAATATCTAATTTCAGAGGCGGAAAATCCACTCAGAAACCAAACCAAATGATTTTGATAATTGAAGGTATAGACAATAAATCAAAGGCGTCACAGTTTATAGGTAAAAAAGTGTCATGGAAAAGCCCTGCAGGCAAAGAGATTAATGGAAAGATTGTTTCTGTTCATGGAAATTCAGGTGCTCTTAGAGCAAGATTCACTAGAGGTCTTCCAGGAGAAGCACTGGGAAAGAAAATAAAGATAGTGGAATAGGTGTTTTGATGTCAAAATCTAGTGTTCAATAGAACACATCTCATAAATACATCTTTAGGTTGGTATATATGAATTTACGATCAAATATTATTTTAGGTATCATATTGATTCTAATAGGAATCATAAGTCTTTTATTCACACTTGGTTTTCTTTCGATTGAGACAATAAGAGATATTGCAATTTCAAGTCCTATTGCTGTTATTATAATAGGAATTATACTACTTTTCATTAGGAATGATTCTAAAATAGAGCAAGTAAAGGAAGAAAAGGTTTAAAAGAAAGGAAACAATAAGAAAATATGGACGATGATCCAAAGAACTTTATTTTGCTGGCAATAGTTGCAATATTATTTGTGGCAATGGTTCTGATATTATATTTTCAAGGAGGATTAGTATGATCATAACAAATACAGAGACAGTTCCTGGCAAACAGATAAAAGAAATTCTTGGTATATCCATGGGAAACACTGTGAGAGCAAAGCATATAGGAAAGGATTTCATGGCTGGACTAAAACAGATAGTTGGTGGTGAGATAGGGCAGTATACAGAGATGCTATCAGATGCAAGACAGGAAGCCATTAATAGAATGATAAACAATGCCATAGACATGAAAGCAGATGCTATTGTAAATGTTAGGTTTACAACATCTTCAACAATGGCAGGCGCTGCTGAACTGTTGGCATATGGAACAGCTGTAAAATTGAAATAATATTAACCAACTAATCCAATTATATTCTATGTTAGAAGTCTGGCTATATTCAATATTTAGTGTGATAATAATAAGCCTGATAGCATTTATTGGCATATTTACAATATTTCTAAGGATGGAGCAGCTAAGAAAAACACTTCTTTATATGGTAAGCCTTTCTGTAGGTGCTCTATTTGGTGGTGCGTTTATACACCTATTACCAGAAGCAGCTGAAGCCGGCTTTACAATTGAAGTAAGCCTTTATGTTCTTTCAGGTATTGTTGTTTTTTTTATAACAGAAAAACTTATTCATTGGAGGCATTGTCATGTTCCAACATGTGAAGAGCATCCACATCCATTTGCTTATATGAACCTTGTTGGTGATGGTGTTCATAATTTTATTGATGGTCTGATTATAGCAGCTAGTTATTTAGCTGGATTACCTGTTGGCATAGCAACCACAATAGCTGTAATACTTCACGAGATACCACAAGAGATTGGGGATTTTGGTGTGCTTATACATGGTGGATTTTCAAGAAAAAAAGCACTCTGCATGAATTTCTTGACAGCGCTTGTTGCACTTGCAGGTGTTGTTATTGCTCTCATTGTAGGAGGTTTTGTTGAAGGTCTGAGTACATTCTTACTACCTTTTGCAGCAGGCGGTTTTATCTATATAGCTGGTTCAGATCTAATACCAGAACTGCATAAAAGAACATGCGAATCAAAGTCTTATTTGCAATTGGCTGCGATAGTAATTGGAATGTTTTTGATGTATCTGTTGGTCTTCTTAGAATAATTCTTTTATTATAAAAACATAATTATATATAATGAATAAACAAGTTATCACTATTCCAGTAATACTGATTCTTTTTATTTATATGAGCCTAATGCAGATATCTGCCCAGCAAAACCCATGCATTGAGATTGACGGTTATGCTGAACAGCACAGGGACGAGTGCTGCGGACAGGATGAAGATGAAGCAGACCCAGCATTCGTACCAGAATACGATGACTGCACCCAGAATCAGCCCTGTTCCAAAGAAGCTCCATGCATGGATATGAAAAAATGCAACCCGGAAACACTGTCATGTGGAGTGGCTGATGATACCTGCAACAAAGGATGTCACAAAAACTTCCCAGAAGAATGCTGGGAAGCGCCGGCATGCGTAGATGGCGGATGCCTACCTCCTTCTGAATCTGTTTTCAAGGAAAACGTGGACTGTACGCACAAAAACAATGGAGAGGATATAAGCTTTCTGGAATGTGAAAAGGACAAGGGCAAATGCAAAAAGAAGCCGGATGGTTGGGATGATAAAACTGACGGAGAATGGCAGTACTGCCAACCTGTTCCAAAGGCTGACGGTACAGTTTGTACAGTAGATAACAATCCATGCACTGAAGATGTATGCTATAATGGGGAATGCGGAAAACCAAAGAATGTGGGTGATGCATGCAAAATAACATCCACTGAGACCAGTTGGTTTGCCCCAAAAGACATCGGAGATATAGACGGTGTATGCACAACCCCTGACATGTTCCCTGAACCTTTCCCTTCAATTGAGTCTGACATGGTATGCTGCCCGGATGAGGACAAAGACGGCTTTTATGATGACATGTGCGGAGGAAATGACTGCGATGACAGTATGACAGATGACCCATATATAGATTGCCCAAACCCCTCAATTCCTATTTGTGCTAAGCCAACAGCTAGCTGCGCTTTCTGTACAAATCCAAATTCAGAAGAGATATGCGCCAATGATATTGATGAGAACTGTGACGGCATAACCTTTAATGGTGTGGAAATAATCACCACCCCTGGTGATGGACAGCAACTAAGAGACCCAAAACATCCAACTACTGTTCAGACTCTTACATGCAAAGCCACAATAGAAAAAACTCCAGATATAGAAAAGTCATCGTTGGGCTTTGTTTTTGACATAGTAACGCCTAAAAAATCCTACCAAAAAATCATGGGACACGATGAAATTGAATGTTCTGATGATGGAACAGTCTGCTGGGCAGATCATAAAATATCCCAGACATTAACAAGGCTTGGTGAGGATGTAACATGTTCTGTCAAAAGCTATCGCATAGTCAATGGCAACAAAGAATACAGCAAATCCTGTGAATCCAAGCTGGCAGTGCCGATTTGCCCCCCTGACGCAGGCCATAAGAAAATAAAGCCAGAAGAGATGGAGGTGGATGATAATGGAAACTGGAAAGACCAAAAGGAATTATTCACTGTTTGCGCTCCTGGACTGGTAAAATTTATAGATGAAGCAGAGGACAGCTGTTCCAGTAAGGGGCAATCTGAGGCAATCTACAAGACTTGCCTGATGGATTATATCCTAAAAGAGGGATTGGGACCCGGAGCAAAATTCATGAGAGGGTATTTTGCCCAGGAGATTTGCTGCAAAGGTGGTGATTTCATTGGACCTGCAGCAATATATCATTGTGATACTGTTTCAGCGTTTGGACTGGGAGATTTTTGTACAGCTAAAGATGTTCCAGAGAATTACAAACCTCTTGATTATGACAGTTTAAACTGCATCAAGAAAGAAGACCAGCCAAATAAAAAGGTATGGATTACCAACGGGCCTGGCTGGAAAACAAAAAATTCCTGTTATTTCGAACACCTTCCTGCCACTTCAAGCTTGTTAGTCCTGGGTACTGACAAGGGGAGCGGGCAGGGCACAGGAACATGTGTTGATTATTCTATTGCTGTCACCACATTATTGAGAATGGGAGGGTTCAAACCAAATGAAGTCTATACTTCATTTATTATTCGTCATGCGTTCAACATTGTAAAAAAACCAGGTGAGGAAAAATTCAGCGTTGTGGATGTCACTGGCAACAAACCTCCGTATGCGTATGAAAAGATGCCAGGTGATATGTGTCTTATTAAAGATATCATGAATGACGTTAAGAAAATGACTCTTAATATTGCGGAAAATGATTATAATCTCTTCGTAAAAGGCTGTCTTCCAGAAGGAACAATTGTCTGCGAAAATATAAAGTATAATGCAGTAACAAGCGGAGGTGAAATTAAGTTATCTCCAGATTCCCAAAAAACTTTAGAAAATGAAATCAAGAAGAATGGGGATGTTGAATTGGAGAACATCGAAGATCTTAAATG
Organism: Candidatus Aenigmatarchaeota archaeon; assembly: GCA_016783545.1. Taxonomy (GTDB): domain Archaea; phylum Aenigmatarchaeota; class Aenigmatarchaeia; order QMZP01; family QMZP01; genus BS750m-G24. The sequence continues at coordinate 12,232 of JADHWJ010000005.1, forward strand.
CTTGACTAGTCTAAAATTGAAATTTCTTTCGATTTCAAACATAGACCCGCTGAAAACTCTGACAAACCTTGAAAGTTTATATCTATCCTCTAACCAAATCTTAGACATAGACCCACTGAAAACACTAACAGGCCTTCGATATTTACATCTAAGCAACAACCAGTATCAAGACGATAAACTCTCAAACATAGACCCGCTGAAAACACTAACAAGTCTTCGACACTTAAAGCTAAACAGTAACCAAATCTCAGATATAGACCCACTGAAAACTCTGACAAACCTTGAATATTTAGCTCTATACTACAACCAAATCTCAGATATAGACCCGCTGAAAACCCTGACAAACCTTAAAGAATTATATCTATACGGCAACCAAATATCTCCCCAGGACTGCGCTGATTTGGAAAATTATTTCAAGGGCAAGGGTCAGCCAGTTATTATTGATGGATGCCCAACAACCCAACCCCCAATCACTGGGAACATGATTACAGGCAACACAATCCAGAAAGCAGCCCCTTCTGAAATCTTCAGCTTTGAGGTTTCAGAACCTGAACTTAGCGATTCTGAAAAAATATATGACATTATGATAACCCTGAGAAATCCACATGACAGCGAGACAGATATCACCTACTTTGTAGATCAATTAAACTTTGAAATGGAAACCATACCTAATGTTGATTATGACTGGTATTACTTGGATGATTATGGCGCAAAAGTTTTTGAATTTACTGAAACATTAGGATCTGATGAAACAGTTGAGAGGGATTTCTCAATAAGCGTGAACCAGCTGGGTGAAATATATTTCCCAATCAGTGTTGATTATGGGAATGAAGTGAGCCATTCAGAAACCATAATCATCACAGCTGAATGCAACCAGAATAGTGTTTGTGAAACAGACCTTACTGAGAATTATTTCAACTGCCCGGATTGCCTGTCTGGCTCAGAAGATGGTGTCTGCGACCTAGTAAATGACGGGATAGTGGACCCGGATTGTATAGAAGGCTCTGATTTTGACTATGTTATAGATGCCTGTTCCGATGGGATGCTGAGTGGCGATGAAGAAGGTGTAGATTGTGGTGGTACTTGTCCTGAATGCTTACCAACTACAAAAGAAGATGTTTTAAAATCAGTGAACTTTTGGATATTGGGGGAAAAGATAATACAAGATATTATAGAAACACTTAGGCAATGGATTGGCTGGTTCTAGATATCAATACCGAACGCATTAGAGAACTCTTCAATCTTTTCAAATTCTTGCATGAACTTCTTTCCTCTTTCAGTGATTTTGTAAAGCATCCTTTCATCTTCTAGTATTTCTTCTATGAACCCCTTTTCCAAAAGAAACTCCAAGTAGCTTTTTAGCCTATCATGGGAGAGGTTTGAGCCATACATGATGTGCGTGGGCTTTGCTTGTCCACCTTTTTTAGCAATAGAATTAAGCATATCTAGAAATATTCTCATCTTGGAACGTCTTTCTGAGCTCATAATCGCTCTAATATTGAAGGCTTTTTTCTAATTATTCTTATCAAAACAGTTAGAAGGCTGAGGAATCCCAGCACAAGTATGAAATGTGCCAGTACATATATTTCTTTGCTGAAAATGTTCAGCAATAATATAGTATGGAAAGCACCTATTGAAAGGAACGCAGCGAATACTGAAAGACTGTTATAATTCTTTGCTTGCAAAAATCCAACCCAGCTTCTAAAAACAACATATGCTATTAGGAATATGGAAAACATATGAAAGAATGGAAACATGACAAACCATAGAGGTGCAACAGAGAACATTTTCTGTTTGTAATCTTTTCTATGTAAAGGTAGATACATTAAAACAAACAATCCATATGCAACCAACGATGAGAGATAATATATGTAATATCCAAAATCAATAACATCAAAGGACTGGTCAAATAGAAGAGCATAGCAATTGTGGATGCAGGAGACTCTTAATGCAAAGAATGTATAAAATCCTGATATACTTAGAACAAAAAACCCCATACTGAGTACAACAAAGCCCAGGTAAAGGAAAAAATGCGATCTGTTTGAAGTAAAGTTATGCATTTTAAGTGCATAGAATGCGACAGTGAAACCTATTACAGAAGCTAACAGGTATATCACTGCATCAAATCCTATGAATGAAAAGGGAACCAAAAGCTGTGGCATGCTTTATAATTGAATGATTATTTTTTATAGTTTCAGCTCTTAAGATATAGACCTATCGTCTATATTTTTTGTTCAGATTTAGCCTTCACAAAAGAGGTTAATAAGCAAAACAAAGTAATGATTAGAACTGTAGTCAAGAATTGCAGTCAGATGCGACTGGGGGTGAGCCAATGCCTTTTCAATATCCAGCGGTGAAATACGAGCGGTTTCCGATGATTCCAATTTTTTGGAGGAGGAAGCTGAATAGGCTTAATGCTTAAATACTTTCTTTTCTAATCATTATATAGCAAGACAAAGTGTAATAGCTTGTCTTACTTTCACAACTCATTGAACCATTTCAAAGAGAACAGCGAAACACTTATTCTTGAGTATATTGTTAGCCGAAATCTCCTCGTCTTTTGAAAGAAATTTGCATGGAATTGCAAGAACCGATTCTCTGAAAGGAGGAACAGCATGGCAAAGAAAGCGGCTAAGAAGGATCCTAGGGTGAGATCGGATTTCTTTGGCCGTCATCTCACCATCAAAGCCTGTGCAAAGAAGTACGGGTTATCGATCTGTGCTGTGAGGAGAATACTCGGATATTAGTAATGTGTGCGCATTGGCCCTTCCGATGGCGATTGGAGGAAGTGTATGATGGCTGCGTTCTTGGCGTTAAGGGTCGAGACGAGCTGAACAAGAAGAAAAAGTAAAGCTCTGGAGTAGGGAGTATAATCGATCCGATCGCAACTCCCTGCTCCGAACAGATTCACCTCTGGTAATCCCGCTCCCGTGGCCTGCTGTACCCAAGGGGCGCAGGCGCTCGCCGGATTGGAAGGATTGCCATATGAAGAGGATAAGATATGCGCCTGCGCCCTGAAAACTCAATTTCCAGACAACAGTGGCCTCTGATAGACTGAAAGGAGGTGAATGCTTTTGGCGAGGAAGGCAGCTAAGGTCCGAAGAAGTCGCAGAGCCAGCAAGAGGAGATAGGCCAAGAAGAAAAAGTGCGGTCTGTCTTGTGCGTGATAGAGAGAGTCTCTGACTCGCTCTAACAATCTCTACTCGCAGGGGCAAGCAGCGCACGAAGAAGTATGTGCCACTTCCTGTTGCCCCTTTATATTGTCTATTAAGCGGGATATAATGTAAGATATTGTTATGAAAAAAATCTAAAATGCAACCGCCGGGATTTCCGAATTTTTTCTGGAAGGCCTTGACCTCTTTATTCGAACCCGGATCACAAGCTATCTTCTTTTTCTTGGAAGCGATCTGATTTCGAAGAAATCAGGAAGCTCCTTTTTGATGAAGCTTTTTGTTGAAAAAGCTTCTTGGAAGGCTTGGGTCCTTTAATGGAATGTTTTGGAAGCCATAATTTTTGCGAAGCAAAAATAGGCTCCTTTCTTGCTAAAGCTTCTTTGTTGAAAAGAAGCTTTCTACCATTAGACTACGGTTGCACTATTAGAAATAATTAGTTTTATTTTATAAATAAAGATTTCCACTGATCTTGGATCAGTGGTTATTATTTAGGAAAATATCTTAATTATCATGCAAATAATAGGTTAACCAATTGGAACATCCCATCAATCTATTGAACAGTGATAATTGAGATACTATGCTGCTTCTATATAGACAGGGGTCTTTCCCAGCTTGATTTTTATGGGATTACCTCTTATTTCCTCAGATTTGAAGTCTTTATTATACTTTACCTCAGCACCAACTGCTTTCTTTGGAATAGTTTCTGTGACCAAAGCGCTGTCAAAATTCAGTCTGATTTCTGACTGTTTCTTTTCAATACAGTCTTTCTCACATTTATTCACACAGTTATCCATTCCCATATAATCTCCCTTATTTTCATTTATGCAGCTATTAACGCATTTTTCATTTCTTGGGCATTTTTTCCACCAGTCCCACCAGGCAACAATCACTGTTTTCCCATTTTTGCTGAATTTGTATGCATATGCATCCTTGGGCGTGTTGATAGTTTCGATATTATCCCAATCAGAGCCTCTTAACATCTCTATGAGTTTCTTAAAAGAATAATAGCTGAGTTTTTTTACACCCCATCCAGGATCTGGGCAGGGATTCCAGGTCTTGGGGTCGCATTTTTCATCCCCTTTTCCGTTTGGGACTCCATTATAAATTAGTCCCATGTTATTGAATTTCACATGTAGGTCACCCTGATATATATCATGCTCGAAAATGGTTGACCAAGGAATTTTCTTTGCACCGTTTGCGATATTAAAAACAAATTTCTTGACAAGATATTCTGCTTGGTCATGTTCGGTCTGGTAGGTGCTCATAAATTCTTTTCTTTCTTCAAGGTCTATGCCAGTGTATGTTGCACCAGCTCTTATCAGAACCTCTTTTTCTCCATAGTCGTATTTCTCTAGGAAATCATAGATATCCTGAACAGTAACATCCTTTAGGTTATTTTGGTAGGTGTGGAGCCATCCAAACCAGTGATTCTCAAAGTAATCAAAAACAGCGTATTCGGTATCTGAAGCTTTTAGTTCCTTAAAAACTGCTTCATAGAAAATTATATCACCACTGTTTGGGGTAAGAATATCAAAGCCTTCTGCCAGTCCGCCCAGAACGATTTTTGATTTGGGCGATAGTTTTCTTATAATCTCAGCAGAATCAACAGCAAAATTCACATAGGCTTTGGCAGCACTTTCAGTGTCTCCAAACGTTGATTTATACTCTGATTTTATCTCATTGAAGAGGTTCCATCTCGCGACATACCATTCAGGATTATTAGATTTCTTTTTTCCATAATCATTCACATGGTTTATAAGGGCTGTCAGATAGTTTCTGTAGGCCTGTCTTGAAACAGGGCCGTCTGGATGAAAGCTTTTTCCTCTCTCCCTTTCCTTGCCGTCAGTGAATTCGTTTTTGGTTATGGGATGCAAAACTATCCATAGGTTCGCATTTCCTTTACCAACAACCTCATCAATTAGTTTGTCAGCGTCGCTGAAATCATATCTCACTTTTTTGCATTTCTTATTTTCGCATATTTCCTCTTCTTTACGACTTAAAGAATCAACAACAAAGCCGGCTTCGCCATTGGTTTCACTTAGACCAAGATCTAATAGAACATCTCCTAATTTGTTTAGGGGTTCCCTTCCCTCATTGTGCGTGGTTGGGTTGCTTAAACCAAACGGCATTTCTGTCGATTTTTCTATCTGAACACAGCCACTGACCAGAACTAATAATATCAAACCAAAGATTATAAGTTTCATTACTTAATTATTGTTTTTTTTATAATAAATTTACGTTTCCGCGGTTCAGCTAAAAATTAAAGTCAATTTCTTCCAGTTCTTCTTCTTTCTTTGATTTTTTCTTTGCTGGAGAAAAATCTGTTTTTTCTTTAACAGGTTTCTTTGGTTCTGGAACTGCTCTTTCAACCGCTTCTTCAATACCCTTTTCTATGTCACTTGGGTTTTCAAGTTCAGCAGATTCTATTTTTTCTGCAATCTTATCAAGCATTTCCTCATTCATTTTTTTGACCTGTAAAACAGCTTCAATGCTTACAGGACCTTCATTTGCAAATCTTGGTATTACATGAAAATGTACATGTGGAACCATCTGACCTGCTACTGCACCATTACTTTGAACAATATTAGCTCCCTGAGCTTTCATTGCATTTATTGCTTTCACAGCAACATTTCTAACACTCTGAAAAACATTTCCTATGTCTTCATTTTTCATTTCAAAAATAGTGCCTGCATGGTCCTTTGGTATAACTAATGTATGTCCGGGGTTTCTTGGATTTATGTCTAAAATTGCAATTACGTATGAATCTTCATATACCTTTTTAGCAGGTATTTTACCTGCAATTATACCACAAAATATACATTGATTTTCTGTCATATCTATCCTCTCAAATCGAATAGTATCAGTTGTTATTGATATTTATAAGCTTTACTTAAAAGCATTCTCATACTTTTTAGTAAAATGGGACTACCCGGATTTTCAGTTTTGCTGAAAATGTTTTGCTTCAGCAAAATAATTTGAACCGGGGTCTCGAGCTGTTTTTGAGCCATTCTTTCTTTTCCTTGAGGCTTTCTTGCGAAAGCTTCTGAAAGAAAGGCTCACCCAAAGCTCGGATGCTAGACCAAACTACACTATAGTCCCTTATAATAAAATATTATGTTTTTGTTTATAAATAAAGATTTCCACTGGTTAAGACTAGTGACTATTATTTAGGAAAATACCTTAGAGCCCCTGAGGCGATTTGAACGCCTAACCTACTGCTTACGAAGCAGTTGCTCTGGAACGCAAAACTGTGTAAAAAACAGAGTTTTGTACCGTTGAGCTACAGAGGCATATTATTTAATTAACAAAATCAATTATAAAATATGCCCGTTCCTTTCAAAAAAGCCCTTTTCTGGAAGAAATCTATTTTTAAGACAGTTCAATGTCAACTTTGCCCAAGAAATTGTAAGATAGCTGAGAACCAAAAAGGTTTTTGTAGAGTAAAGGAAAATATACAGGGTAATCTATATTCTTTGGTTTATGGAAAACCATGTTCAGTGAACGTTGATCCAATAGAAAAGAAGCCATTATTTCACTTTGCTCCTGGAACACAGTGTCTTTCAATAGCCACTGTTGGATGCAATCTTAATTGCAAATTCTGTCAGAACTGGGAGATCTCAAGAGCTGAAGAAATTACAGAAAATGAAGTGGGAGGGTTTTTGGCTCCACAGACTTTTGTTGGAAGCCCTCAGGCTCCAAAAGGCTGTGATGAAATGAACCCAGAAGCTGTTGTGGAATTTGCAAAAAAATACAATGTACCTGGAATTGCATATACATATACAGAACCCACCATAGCACTGGAATATTATTTAGATATAATGAAACTTGCAAGAAAGGAAGGTCTTTACAATATATGGGTATCTAATGGTTATATTAATCCACTTCCAGCAAAGAAGGCTGCAAGATTTTTGGATGCAATAAACATGGATCTAAAGGGAGATTCTTTCTTTTATCAAAGCCTTTGTGGAGTTCCTAATGAAAATCCAATGAAAAATGCATTGAAAATATACAAAGAAAACGGCGTTTGGATAGAAATAACTAATCTCCTAATACCTGGTTTCAATGATAAGAAAAACCATATAGAAAAACTAGTAAAATGGGTCAAATCAAATCTTGGTATTGAAACACCTATTCATTTTTCCAGGTTTTATCCTCAATATAAAATGGTAAATAAAGAAAAAACCCCTCTAGAGACATTGAAGATGGCAGCGAATGTTGCTGATGATCTCTCTATGTGGCATGTTTACTTGGGAAATATTCAAAAAAATGCTAGAGAAAGCACATATTGCCCACATTGCGGAAAACTGGTAATAGAGCGGTTTGGGTATAAAATAATGAAAATGAATTTAAAATCCCTTAATAAAAAGAACTGGAAAAAACCGAATTATATGTGTAATTTTTGTGGAAAAAAACTTTTAATATTTGGATAATTTGATAATATTGTGTAATCTATCTCCGCGATATATTATATTGGATATGTCGCGAAACTCTTTATTTTTGGATAAAAGCCTCTTAATCTATCGAATATAGACAAATTTTATTTAAAAACCAATTATCTATTTTATTAACATATGGTAGTGAAAATACGCAGAAAACGCAATGTAGCAGTGTTTTTAGGGGATATAGAAAGCTCTAGCACTAAGATTAGCGAAGCATATGATGCAGGCGGTTTAGGTCTAGTAGAAAATGTTGTTGAAGTTTTTGATATGCTTTTAGGGAATGGTGTAGATGGAATGGGTGGCAACATATTAACTACAGAGGGCGATGCTTTTGTAGCTTCTATTGGTGCAAATCGTGTGGGAAATCTCACAAAGAGAGCAGATGATGTACTTTCAGCAAGCTTGCATAGATCCTTGGGGTTTGGTGATGTTTACTGTATTGAAGAATTTAATGAAGGTGGGCTTGAGTACAGATTGGTTTATGGAAGTGCAATCAGAGATGCAAAAGAAGCAAGAGGTAAAGGAATAGATGAGCTGAGAATAGGAAATAACTTTCAGGAAGCGCTTAAAACCGATAAAGAGGTCAGGAAAGTTTCTTTTGATGACATGGGTGATAGTGAAGATATTTTACCGCTTCATGTGTGTGATACAGCCATGTTTGCATGTCAAATACCACTTCCTGATAATCCAGATAATAGTAATTTAGAACAATTGGCAGGTGCCTGTTCAGCTATAAAAGGAGTTGCTGATAAAAGAGGAGGTGTTCTGCATAAAAAAATAGGAGATAATCTTCTCATATTCTTTCCATATGATAACCCAATAGAAAGTGCGGCTTTATGCGGAAGCGAGGTATTGGATATTCTAGATGATTTCGGTGAAGCAAATTATGGTGTTGTTGGTTATGGAAAATGCTTTCAGGTGGAATTCTTTGAAGATCTGTTAGGAATAGGCATACGTGAGGTTTTGGGAACAGGAATACATGAAATCTTCAATACAATCAAAGATCTGAGAAAAGGGGGTGTAAAGCCCGGGTTATTTATCAGTGAAGGTGCATATTCTGTATCACCACCAAATATTGATTTCTATGATAGGAGCAAAAAATTCCATCGGGTGAAAGACATTTCTGAATCTGGTCATTGGGAACATCGTTTTGTTGGAAGAGAGAGTGAATTAGATGAACTAGATAACTGGTATAATGGAAATAGCTCTTTTGTAAACGTTTATGGTATATCTGGAATAGGTAAAACCACTTTTTTGAATGAATTTGTAAAGCATTTGGATGGTGTTAAAAAATATAAAATAAATAGGTTTGCTAATCTATTGGCAGAATTTGGCGTATCTATTGCAGATGCTCCAAACATAAGGAAATTAAAGGAAGGTATATATGAGGCAATAGCTTCTAATGATGGTATTCTTGTTGTTGATGATGTTGGTATTGACAGTGATTTTATTGATTTTTTCAAATGGGTTTCGAAAAAGGAGACAAAATTAAGAACAGTGGCAATAAGCAGAGAAGATTTGGGTATAGGTACAGATGAATACAGGCTTGGGACACTTAGTAGACACGATGCATTGGAATTGGCACAGGGTGATGAAACAGTATTAAGTGAACTAAAACATACGGGATACAGCCCTGCACGTATACTTTTGAGAGCAGGAAAGGATTGGAGGGTTGCAGATGTCAAGGCTGAGATAATGGCAAGGGATGTAAGAAGCCTAAGTTTTGATGCTGCCAGGGGACTAACAAGATTAGCTGTTGCTTATGATAACAATAACATAACAGTTGAAGAAGCAGAATCTATTGGTGTTGGTTCTGAATTATTGGATGAGGCTGTTGAAAAAGGTGTTATGGTTCTGAATGATTATTCTTATTCATTTAATGACCCAGCACTTGTTGATGTGTTAGAAGACAACATAATGCCGTCTGTCTCAGAAAAAATACACGATGAGATGTTTGATAGAATAGAGACTGAATATGAAATTGAAGTTCCGTTATCAATAGAAAGTCTAAGTGAATATGTTGCAAGATGTAAAAGAGTAATGAAAATATCAGATTTGACTGAGTTAGCAAGGCATGGGAGAGGCACTGGGAATACAATAAAACTATATGCTTCTACAATGGCTGCTGGAATAAGACTAAGAGAATTTGGGCTTTTTGGTGAATCAGAGGCTTTGTACGAAGATGCATTAGATAGACTAAGTAATTATTTCATTTTTAATAGGTTAGTAGAAGGTAATTTTGACACAGAAACATACGCTGCTTTTCATGCATATGTTGGTATGTTGAGCGGTCTTACAAGAGTATGTTCTGATATGGACAAATATGAGAAAACAGATACTATTTGTAAACGTGGAATAAAAACAACTGAGACTGTGCTGAGAAATATCAATACTAATGACCCTAAACATTCGAAATTCCTAAAAAGAGGGGAACAATTGCTGTTCGACTCTCTTCATAAACGAGGGGTATGTAGTTTTGCTAGTATGGATTACACTTCAGCAGAAGCTGACTTTTTATCTGCATTGCACCACCTTGAAAGGATATCTGAAATAGATCCGGATTCATATCAATATTTGCAAGAGACTGGTCTAAAGATACATAATTCTCTTGGAAGGTTATTTGAGATGCAGGGCATGTATGAAGAGGCTAGGGAAGAATACGTGTTTGCATATGAATCAGCAAATAGTTCTGGAAACCCAATAACTAGTGTAAAGGCTGGGTTATATCTTGATACAATGAATATGGTATTGGGTAGAGATAGTGATTGTTCTGAAGATGCTGAAATAATGCTTAAAAAAAGATTATCTAAAGGTGACAGAGTACAGATATATGATCTCTTGACAAGAAAATATCTTGTTCATGCAAGCAGGTTATCTGGTCCAAAAAGAGAGAAAACGTTAGGACTTGCAGAGAGATGTGTTAAAAAAGTTATTACAATGGAAAGAGATGCTGAGAATGAATATGCATATAAAGTTGCAAAGGTTATGCAATCAGCCATAAACTTGGTTTCTGGTAGAGATGGGGAAGGCTTTTATAATTTGAGAGAAGAGCTACAACAGGACGATAGATTTGGAATACTTGATTATATAGATAGAATAGTATCTTTATATGATTAAATTACACAGGTACGTCACCAGAATCTCCTTCTGGAAGAGATGCTATTTGTTCTGCTGTACAAGGATTTCCATACGCATCAAGGGTACCATCGCCTAAAATGCTGCCCTCGCATGGATTAGTTCCAATACATTCTGGCTGGTTTGGATCAATTTCACAATCTGCAGGTATTGTTGTGTATGTACAAGAACCATCATCCATTGTTGCTTGTGGGTTAAAGTTATTAGCTGCGGGGTCAATGCATCCAGAATATGTACAAGAACCATCATCCATATTAGCAATTGAGTTATAGTTATTAGCTGATGGGTCAGTACATCCAGAATATGTACAAGAACCATCATCCATTGTTGCTTGTGGGTTAAAGTTATTAGCTGCGGGGTCAATGCATCCAGAATATGTACAAGAACCATCATCCATTGTTGCTTGTGGGTTAAAGTTATTAGCTGAAGTATCCATACAACCAGAGTATTGACAGGAACCGTCGTCTACATTAGCCATTGAATTCCAGTTATTGGCCATGGAATCTGTACAACCTAAATATTCACAGGTTCCATCATCCATATTAGCAATTGAGTTATAGTTATTAGCTGATGGGTCAGTACATCCAGAATATTGACAAGAACCGTCATTGAAATTTGCTTGTGGATCATAATTATCAGCATTTGGATCATCACAGCCCCAATATTCGCACATATTTGGATCATCTATATTGGCAAATGCATCATAATTATTTGCCATAGGGTCCATACAGCCTGTTACTGGTGTTACGCACTGATCATTCTGAACCATACATGATGAACAGGAATCTCCAATAATATTACCTGTGAAATTGCCTGAAATAACGCCTAGTATTAGAATTGCAACTACAAGTAAACCAAAGAATAAAAGTTTCTGATCTTCAGTTTTTGCCATTATTTCTTTATTGGTTCAGCTTGTTTATAAATATTTAACATAAAATAAGCTTATAAGTAGAACAATAAAATTGTTTTTATGGAAAAAGATATAGGAAATAAGCTTAAAGATGGTTGGGTAAAAGTAGTTGCAATGATAGAGGTTCTGGCTGTCACAGAAGAAACAGCAAAATCTTCTTTGGAAAAGCATATAGAGGGACTTGAGAAGGAAAAAAATGTGCTTCTTTATAGAAAAGATTTTCAAAAAATAGAAAAAGTTGAAAAACCAATACAGGGGATAGAAGTAGCTTATTCAAATCTTGTCGAAGTTGAATTTGTGGCAAAGAATCTTGATACACTTGTTAAGATTGTGATGAATTATGCTCCTTCAAGTATAGAGATTATTGAGCCAGAAAAACTGAAAATAGATATGGGAGAAGCTCAGGGTGTTCTAAATTCTATTGCAGAGATGGTGCATAAGTTCGCTGCTGCGGGTTTGGGTGGAGTAATTATTAACACATGAGATAATAATTATAGGCATTATTAGATGATATGCAATACTAATTGCTATAACATTTAACAATCAACGAACCATATGCTTTATTAGATTTTACATGCAATAATATATTATGCAGCAAATCCTAGGTATTTGGGAGAATTTCTTTAAGATGTACCTAGGAGTAAATACATCTTGTCCAAGATATTCAGTTATTAAATAATCTTGGGATGATTCCTTTCTTGGATGACCATCATAATTAACTTCTGATAATTCATTTGCGTTGCACATGTTCAGCTATGAAAATATGGTCAGCCGGTCGGTATCTCTGATCAACTGACTAAGCTGACCTGTGTTTTAGCCCAGGCTGGTGAACATATGTAAGGTTCATATATGCGACTTTCCCATAGCTAGGAGCCCTTATGCTTTGCAGCATATGTCACGAAGATAAGCCCTAAGAGCTATTCTTTAGACTGGTATGAAAAGTGGGACATGCCAGTAATTGCGTCTTCTTCACCCCCTGGGTATTTTTTTTATCTTATCGTAGTACCTATAAATTCGTTTCCGTTTAGAAATTTTTCCAGGTTTTTCAGATTATTTCCATTCAGAATTATTACTTTCAGCTTAAGCTTCTCAGCTTCTTTGCTTGCAATAGGATCAAATGGAAGATTCGAACCAGGATTCCATTCATCACCAACGAGTTTTCTAAACCCTTTCCAATCTATTTTCTTTACTGGCTTTGCATCTTTGAATTTGTTTGGGTCCTTGTTGCATACATAGTTAATATTCGTCATGTTTATTATTGTTTTCACATCAATACTTTTAGCAATTAATACAGCATCCATATCAGAAGAGAATCCAGGCTTCCAGCCAGATGCTATTATAATGGGTTTATCTGATTTTATAGGTAATGTTGGGTTCTTTATGATTTTATCATGTGCTTTGTTTTCAAAAATTACCCTGAGAAGTTCTGCATTCAGTTTTGTCGAAGCAACTCCAATCCAATCCAGATCTTCAGTATTTGCATCAATAAGCTTTTTCGTGGCTTCCTGGTATTTTCTGCATACTTTTCCACCACCGGTTATTATCACAAATCTTTTCTCTTGCTTCAGAATAAGATTTCTAAATTTCCTTAAAAAATCTATGTCTATATCATCAGGTATTATTAAGGAGCCTCCAAGGGAGATTATAATGATTTCCATGTTTGTATATTATCATATAGAGACTAAATAGTTTTTAAAAATTCTTTTAATAGTATTTAACTAAATATATAATCATGAATAAAGCTCTATTAATTTTTACTACATTTTTATTATTATTTTCTATTTCAGGTATTGTAACCGCTGATCCTAAAATACATGAAAAGGTAACTGTCAATGTTGAAAGTAACTTTAATAATCTTCCTATTCCAGATGCATATATAAAATTTAAAAATGCAGGCGATATATGGCATAGGGGTATAGTAAAAAAAACAGATGGGAATGGTCAGGCCATATTTTCAAATGGTGGTGATGGGATATTTGATTATCCTGATTGTAACTCTTATTCTACTAAAGCAGAATGTTTTTTGACAAGATATTGTCAGTGGGCTGATTCTAGTTGTTCCCACGTCAGCAGTTCAGCTATTTCTTATCCGACATGGGACATTAACTTTCCCCCTAAACTCGTGCTTAGATATAAAGATATTGTAGTGGTGCAGAGGGTATATCCAGAAACTCCAATAACGGTTCCAGGAGAATATGAAGAAACAATTAAAATAGATGCTGGAAGAGTTCATTATTGTATAAAAGTTAATGATAATGATGGATTTTCAGTAGAAGATGCTGATGTAAGACTGAGATTTAAAAACGGTGGTATTATGATTAATATTGGCGGTTCTATAAGAAGTGCTGGCGCAAAAATAGTATTCTATGATGGTAGGGATACGCCAGGAGTGAACGGGGAATGGTTAAGTGATTTTGCTGGCCATTGGTACTTTAAAGGAACTAGAAGTAGATATGGAAAACCAAAGGGTCATACGTTTGCTGCATATTGGTATCCTTTTAAAACAGATGAAAATGGTATGTTAGATGTAGCGGTTGATATTCCATATTGCATAAAACACAGATATGATAATACAATACATGGTCCAAATATATTACACCCTCTTGACCGTTTTCGTGGAGAATTTAAACCACTTGAGTGTTTCAGAGAGGCAGAAGCACAGGTGGTGAGAATAAATGATGGTGGCGGTGTTGATATTTTAACAAATTTTAAAAAACTATCACATCTAAATGATTGTTCTTCAGGATATACTACATTTACTATAACTGATGAATGTTCTAAAGAATATGTATATGATATAACAGGTGGTGGAGATCATACAAACGAGATACATGCAGAATTCATAGAAAGTGACTTGGGTTGTGTTAGATTATATGATTGGCCTGCTCTTGGTTTAAATGAAAAAATGACAGCTGATCTCATTTATACCTGTCCTTCTGGAGAAGAAATAGAAATAGAATCATTTGAGTTTGGACCTACAACATATCAATGGTATCTAAACACTAATTGTAATACAGGTTTTGTTCTAACCAATGTAAGGAATGATATTGGCTTTGATAGGTTCAAATTAAGGGCAAAAGTAACTGGTGGTGTAAATTACAATCTCAATAAAGAATTTACAGTACTTCCTGGAAAAAATAAAAGAAACTATCTTTATTGGCGTATATCAACAGGTATATGTGATGACCTATGTGTTAATGGCCTAGCAGAATCTGGATTTGCAAGTTTTAGTACAGGTCTATCTAGTGTTTGGAACTGTAAAGAATCAGTATATGATATTAGCAAGAAGGGTGGTGGAGAGCCTTTAGGTGAAGTGGCATACAACAACGCTATTGAAAAACTAAAGAGCATAGCTAGGGACTCGCAGTACGAAGATGCTAGAAAGAGCTGCACAATAGAAACACATATTTCTTCAAGGGAAGAAGTAGGGCAGCCAAATATTAGAATTATAAGAATGAAATCTATTCCAAAGGTTCAGGGACATTCATCCATGGAAGATTTTTCAATTATAAGAGCAGTACTTTTTAGAAAATTGGTTCAGATTTTAAATGCAATGGTAGGGTTCACAAATCCAATACCAGACATATTCATAAGCATTGGTAGGGACATATGAGAAAAACAAAGAATTGGAATAGGATAATCGTGGCTGTAATGATTTTAGTAGCTCTATCCATTTCAGTTTTATATGTTACTATAGCACCGCAGGGATGGTTTATGGGAGCTGGTTTTGGAATACAAACATATCCATATCATTCTGTTTTTTGTCCTGATATACATAATGACCAAAGCATAGATCTATATTTTCCAGACCATGTTAGTAAAGATATAAGTACTGTAAATATTGAAATTAGAAATGGTGGTGGAACCGTAGAGTCTTATTCATGTCCAAAAGAACAGGATAGTCAAGGTAATGAAATCTATTATTGTAAACCCCCATCAGGAAAGACTGTTTTTTCAGTTCCAAGATCAACATCTATTGAGCTGCATGAGTGTGTTCTTATTGTAGACTTTGTTGATGCTGCTGGACAGGAATATCCAATGGATCTTTTTAAATTCTTTGCCACACCATGTGAAAGCGGTGCAAATCCAGATGAAGAAGGATTTTGCCCATGTTCTCAAGACCTTAGAATACCAGCACCTAGAACAAAACCTAATATGCAAATAAATCCATTTGGTCCTGGTTATGAATCAATAACAAAGCTTTTGGATAGTGATAGATGTAAAACAAATATACCTGACACATCACTTTCATGGTCATGGTGGGAGAGCAAACTATGTGGGGAAAAGGAAATATTCAGCGAAGCTGATGCACTAGAATGTGAGAATACAAAATTTGATGATGGTGATGATGTTGAAGATTGTGAAGTTTATCCTTCTTTAGGAGGATTTAGTGATTGTGTGGGTTCTAATAGTGTTGATATTAGTAATATTGAAATAGAGCAAGGTATTAATAAAATAAATCCCAATGACAAAGGAATATATGATATTGAAAAAGAAGATACATCAATTAGTTTCTTTTTGAATGTAATGACAAATTTCAATAATCCTCAAAGTGTACCTGAATACAAACTCAAAATTGAAAATCTATTAAGATATAATGATAGAGATGTGGATGATGATTTTGAAGTTAAATTGAAATCACCGATTATAGACGGGACTTCAGGATCCTGTACCTTTGCAACAACAAATCAAATCCCTTTTGATATGTGGATGCATATCTATCACTGCCAATTTGATATTAGAGCTCCTACAGATATCGCTCCTGGAACTGAGATAGATATTACAGATAATAGCAATACTGAAACAAAATCATTTTTAGAGCTTGGTAATGATATTGCATTACCAATTGAGATTGAGGTTGAAGCATATAAAAGTACAACAGCGATATATGATTTCAAGAGCATTGGTTATATCAGTACATTAAAATTTAGGGTTTATAATATAGCTCCTGATATACAAGCAAGTACTCATGATACAGCAATTGGTTCAGATGAATTAGCTGAAGTTTTGGATGATGCAAAAACTAATGGCGAATATGATGGAAAAAACTTTGCTATATCATTTACTATAGAAGGTGGAGAAGACGTTCAGATGCCAAGTGTTCTTAAAAATGATTTTAGTACACTTAGTTCTGGAAATCCTTTAGCTGTGAACACTATTGACAATAATGTGGTTAGTGGTGTTAATACTCAGATTGAAAATGATTTAAAAACTATTACAAGGGTTGATATATTCCATGGATAATAAAATATTTTTCGGTGTGGCAGGTCTGGTTTTTATATTACTAGCACTACCTGTATATGCAACAGATGTTTCTGTTGATGTGTTAACTGTTTTACCAGATACAATAACCTCCCCGCAAGAATTCAGTATAGATGTTAACATAACAAATATAGATGAACTTGAACCAGCATGGGATATGAATGTGGTAATAGAAGGATTTATACTGGAAACAGGTGATTATTATTTAATCAATAAAACAAACATAAGTGTTCTATATACAGGTGACAGTGTTCTTTTAGAAGATATTGTATGGAATGTTAATAAGTCAGGTGAACATCTTCTTATAGTATCAGCAAGCCTGGAATATGATATAAATCGCAGTAATAATATAGTTACTAAAACCCTGAATTTCACTCCAGATGGTATGGATATAGCCACTGAAATTGTTTATGATGATATATTAAAATTGGGCGAGAGGAATATTATTCCTATATATTTGACAAATCTAGGATCAGTATCCGGTTCTGTACAAGTTATATTGAATATGCACTCTATTACTAATGAAACACTTTTTGATGAGATAATTAATGTAGAACCTGGAGAAGAGCTCTATCTATACGCTAATTCAACACCAACCACTGAAGGGCTGTATCTGTTTGAACTCATGGCTATAAACGATAGTGATGTTATTCAAGAAAATAATTTTCAAAATAAGACATTAACAACTGTTGAAAATCCAACTATTGATATATTTGTAACAGATAGAAATGACAATAATGTTGCTGATAATATATATGTGGAAATACCAGATTACCTGATTAATCAACATGTAGAGAATAATATCTCTTTAGAACTTCCTGAAATAGGACACAATTTTTATTTGAAAAAATACCATGAAAATACTGCTGTTGTTATCATAACATTTGATGATGTATATCCAAACGAAACAATGAGACTTGTATTTGAAGATGTGGTAGAGACAGAATTGGAGATAATTGGTTTCAAGCCTAGCTGGAATTATTCTAAAATAAATATATACATACTAGGTGCGAATCAATATCTAGAAAATATAAGTAATATAGATCTGCATATCTGTTCTGCATGGAATTTTGGATCAAATACCTGTTCTAATTGGCAGCAGATTGAACCAACTATTGAACAGACCATACTATTTTATAGTAGTATTGAGATGATACAAGGACTAAAACTTACTGAGAACATAACACATGAATCTGAGCCAGTAACACAAGGAACACCCGGTAGCACAGGAACCACAGCACCTCCAAGTGGCGGCGTAATACCACAGACACCTAATACAACCAATACAACTAATGTTACTACTAATGTTACTACTAATATAACAGAGCCTGTAGCAAATATAACAGCACCAGTATGCGCTGAAGGTGACAGGGTCTGTGCAGGGAATAGTCTTCAAACATGTAAAAACAATGAATGGAAAATAGATGTTTGTCCTAATGGTTGTAATAGTCTAACAAAAGTCTGTAAAGAAAAGCCAATAGAATCAATAGTACAGGATAATACATGGGTATTAGTCATTATTGGCATTGTTGTTTTGATTGTAGCAGTGATTATGATGTTTAGAAAAAATCTATTTTAAAATAATATTAGCTTTTATTGCTTGTATTTTTCTATGTTTCCCTTTATCATGTCTTTTTCTTTTGAATAAACAATAACTGCAACGATTATGATAATTACTATGATAATAATCCAAGTGATGTCTGTTTGTTCTGTTCCACTAGGTGAATTTTTATCTCCTGCAGCAGTGTATTTACCTTCTGGACGTACTTCTGGTTCGGTCTCTCTTGTTGTGTCAGCACCCGGGCTGGTTTCTACACTAGAAGGACTAAAAGGTTCTGGCTCAGAAAGTTCGTTGTTGTCATATTTAACTACTGTATTCTCTACAAGGTCAATGCTTTTGCCGTCAACTTCTATTTCTGGTGTTCCTTCAATAGAATAGATTTTAATACCATTCTCTGTATCTTCAATGAGAACAGATGATTTTATTTTTATTATCAATGGCGAAGCACTTGAAGTGACTGGTCCGCCTCCCTGAAGGAATCGCATTGCAACACTCACTGGGAAGGATATTATTTTTCCTCCTATACTGGCAATTTTCCCTATGAGAAAAGAAAGCCCTTTTTTACCTGCCTTATCTTCTATGTCAAGCATTCCTATATATGATTCCAATTCCCTTACTGTAAGAGGCTCTGACAAAGACATTGCACTAGCTGGAAGCCAGGATTCAATTTCTATTCCATTGAAGTACTCTAATTTTATATAGCCTCTCTGTGGTATGCTAATTACATCACTTGGGCGTATTATCATGTTTTCCTTTACTGGTATCTCTCTACCGCCTCTAAAGACCCGAACACAACCAACAGATGTTTGTGCGCAGTTTGGAATATTTTCAAGCTTTTTTAGGTAAACAACGTGATCTATTGTAAATTCCTTTTCTCCTAGAAGTTTCAAATTACGGTCTCTTACAAAAGCAAATAATTTTCTGTTCAATGCATCAAATACATCTAAACCATAATGTTTGCCCCAGTCACCACGTATTGGAAGAAATATTGTGCCTTCACTGCCGCAAAAATGATCTTTCCCAAGACTTTTACCCATTATAAGCAGACTGACATCAAAGCATTCATTATTTGTTGGTGTCTTGCTCCCTACTGATGTTATTTCAAGTTCCCAGTCATGTGTTAATTTAATATCAAATTTATAATCACTGGTTTCCTCTATACAGGTACCGTCTTTGCAGACATAGCCAGATCTATGGTCATTGCAGTCAATTGCTAAGGTTTTTTCCACACTGACACCAGTGCAGAAGTTTTGCTGTAGGCTATTATCCCAGCACCTGTCCTCAAACTCTGTTGAGCTACCAAGCATTGTATAAGTAACTACACCTTTTACAAAAGGATCGTTATCTGGGTCATTGTCAGTGCAGCTTACCTGCACTTCCTTTTCCACACATTGACCATTTTCGCATTCCTGGTCAGAAGAACATTGCATAACAGTTGAAGCAGATTTCCCATCTTGGCATATATAATGATTAACAGATGAACTGCTAGCACACTCGTCATGGAGTTCCACTGTTGATCCATTATCATACGAGACAATAACAGATCCGGTAGTGGTGTCACTGCAGTCTATTACCTCTCCTTCTTTTTCAGGACAGCCGTCTGCTTTCAGAATTTTGTTACCACTATCAGTATCATCACAATCACAGTCAGCACTTATCCCATCACTGTCTTCGTCTGTTGGAAAAGGACCAAAATCGTACGAGTAATGCCAACTTTCAGTATATTGGCAATCTGGAACTAACGCTGCACGTATTTCCTGGCCATTTTGAGTGGGCCAATTTACAGTACTTTCCAATGTTTTATATCCACTTTTGGTGACTGTGTATGGACAATCCACTCCAAATTCAAAAAGTCCTAGGTAGCAATTGCCATCATCATCGATTGTGGTTGACTTGCCGCATGCGGATACACTGGCTCCAGGAGTTGACCATCTGCACGTGATTGGAAGTTCTACTTTTGCATTAACCATTGGGAAAACAAGTAAGCAAAAAATTACAAATGTTATTAATAATATATTTTTCATTTAACTCTAATAATAATTACTCATAGCCATTATTTAAATTAAAAGAAATCACCAAGTCTTCTTTGCTTTAGTAACTTACTTCTTGATACATACTCATTCATGCTTATTCTGAGCTTGGAATCTGCATAGTCCATTGCCTCTTTTAATGTTGAAAATTCTTTTTTCTTCTTGTATGCGCTTCTTGCTGTCTGCCTCACCACCCATACACCTAAAGAGATGTTATATCCTTCATATATTTCCCTAAAAACAATAACCCTTGCCTGTCTTTTCATTTTTGAAAGCTTTTCCACGCAGGCTATCCTTGATGCATAATAACCGCCACCTTCCTGGTCTGCATATTTGGTTTTGCCTTTAAATGGTTCATATTCCTCTACTATCTCCATCTTCTTTAAACCTCGGCTCCACATGGAACCAGGCGCCCAGGCCTCGAAGTTCTCAAATTCCCAGTTACCTGGCATCATTAGAATAACAAAATGATTGTCCAGATATTTGGACTCGAAAACAATGTAATTGTTTATAGATGGATACTCTCTTATTTTCTTCATGAGATCTTTTGCTATAAGATCATCGATTCCTGTTATTGACCAATGAGTTGGGACAATCTTTTTATTTTTTTCTAGTCCAAGAACACCAGAGCTTAGTATGGTTGAAAGTTTGTAGACATCTGTTCCTTTTTGATATAGAATATTAGCGGCCTCGTTTGCTTTCAGGTCGTCTGAAACTATCTTTTCTAATTTTTGCGGTATTTTTGGATTTTCCGCTATCCTGAGCTTCTTTAATGTTCCTGATGGTCCCATTGGCTGAGTCACATCAGAGAAACTTA
Source organism: Candidatus Aenigmatarchaeota archaeon (assembly GCA_016783545.1). Classification (GTDB taxonomy): domain Archaea; phylum Aenigmatarchaeota; class Aenigmatarchaeia; order QMZP01; family QMZP01; genus BS750m-G24. Next base: position 33,559 of record JADHWJ010000005.1, read on the forward strand.
CATTATATGATGGCTTATTCTTAAATAAAACCTCTATATCGGTGGGTTTGCTTGCTAAGGCAAGTTCCTGTGCCTCCAGAATGTATCTAGAGTCAGACTTTACGTTTTCCTGGCGTCTGGAACGCAGGAGAAGGCTTCGAATTTCTATTATCTCACTGTACTTTAAACCTAGCCATTTCTCTGGGTTGTCCATATTTGGACGTTCTTCTATTGCTGCCATAGGGCCTAATGAAACATTAGGATAGCCAAATCTACCTACAAAGAGATTATAACTTGGGCCAAAGAAATCTTCAGATATCTTTTTCTTTATTTCAGGTGCCATTTTGAATCTTGGTATAAGAGGGCATGGGTTATTTCCGCAAAGAGCTCTCCCACCCTTACACATAAGGCATAGCCTTGTAGGGGACATTAAAAAGAATTGGATTCAGGAATTTTATTCTTTATCTTCTGGCTGTCTTGAACCTGTGGTATCCCATAATTTTATAGGAAAGGTGAAAGCATCAGTAATACCACCAGCTCTTTCAAATGCAATTGTTCTGTCTCCTATATAGCTTTCAGGATAATCTTTAATGTCTGTTTCTGGAATAGCTTCATTACGTCGAAAGCTAACCCCAAGCTTAGTCCCAATCAGTTCAACAGAATCAACATTACCAACCAGACTTATATGTAATGGTATTTCATCTGGAGAAGCATACAATTCCTTATTAGCAGGGCAGCCAAAACTTAAACCAAATTCTTCAGCTACTTCCATAACACATGTTCTATATTCATCCAATTCAGGACACCCTATTACATATGTACCTAAAGATCTTACAGCTATTAACATAAATTAAATTTAATAGTAAATTTTAAATATTCAAAGCTTTTAAACAGAAAACTGAACTATGTATATGGATATAGACCCTAACAAGGATTTCTTCATGGCGGTTCATGATGAATTCGAAGAACCAGAAAGCCTGTACGTCTATGTTACTAGTAGGAAGTATGATATTGGTAAAAGGAATCATAAATATGATCATCATATAAAAGACTGTGATGTGTGCAGAAACTATGCATTACCTGAAGATGAGCATAACGCTTTAGTATTAGGCGTACTAGCAATAAAAAAAGAGGTAATAGACTAAGTTTAATATATAGGTTTTTAATAATAAAGATATTCGGAGATATTATGAAACATGAAAATTCAGTTTTCATGAACATAATATCGGAGATATTATGAATTGTCCACAATGCGGAAATGGAATTGAAATGGGGTGGCACTACTGCCCCAACTGCGGTCTTAGCTTTAGAAAACAGTCTTTCTCTAACATATTCAAAAAGGTTTTCAATGATGTCAAAAGGGAGATGGGTGTTACAGACAGGACAATGGAAAAGGATATAGAAGCACTTGATCTTTCGCCATTTTTCGAGAATTTTAATAAAGGCATGGAAAAACCCACCAGAAGAATAATGCTACCAAAGAATAGGTCTGGTTTTTCTGTTAGAATAACATCTGGAACCGGTCGACCACCAAAAGTCTCTGTAAGAACATTTGGTAATGTTGACAGGGAGAATATTGAAAATCAGCTCAAAAAACAGCTGGGTATGAGGCAGCTTCAGGTTGCAAATCAACATGCAAAAACAGTACAGTCTAAACCCCAAGGAATGGTTTTTAAGGAGCATAAAACAACTGAAGAGCCAAAAGAAAACATAAAAAGAACAGCCAATGGTTTAATTGTTGAGTTGGACATGCCTGGTGTGAATTCTGAGAATGATATTGAGATAAAAGAATTGGAAAACTCTGTTGAAGTTAAAGCAGTTGCAGGTGATAAGGCATACTTTAAAATTCTTACAAAACCTGAAAAATTCCACCTAAAAGGAAAGAGCTTTGAAAACGGTAAATTGCTTCTAAAATTCGCCTAAAAACGCTTTTAAGTACCTATATTAAGATAATTTATGATACTACATAATTTTGGAGAAGAACCAGTATTTGAAAGAGATGGATTAAAAATTACTAGATATAGTGCTGATCCACAACGTATACAAAAGACTTCAGCAAATTATGGTACATTCATATATGTTTCAGGTCCTGCTAATCTTTGGACTGGAGATTATAAGTGTTCTCTTCCAGAAAAGGGTGTTTTTGGTATAGTAAAATCAGACCAAGAATATGTTTTTCAGGCAAGAAATGACTCTGATCTATATGTTTTTGATGTTTTTGATATGGCAGAAGCTGCAAAAATATCTGAGTTTCCTGTTATCGATATGAGAGAATGGAGTGATGAGATGTGGATATCATCAGATGGTTCTGTTGTAATGTATCCAGATAGTTCCAGAGTATTGCCAGATGGAGGAAGATCAGGATGGTTTACACATGCATATAAAGGAACTCATATTGGAATAGCTGATGCTGAATGGGAAGAAATAAGAGAAAATGAAGATCTTCATTATCATAAATTTACAGCAGAAGGTAGGATTACACTTGAAGGTGGTATGAAAGTGGCATGTGCAGGACAGGTAATAGATGTTCCAAGAGAACATATGCTTGTACTTGATCCTAAGTCAGGAGCACAGAGAATAGTAGAAATAGAAACACCTCACAGACATGTAGCTTGGAGCTGGCCTTCTTATCCAGAAGATCCAAATCTTGAGCCAGATAAGATAGAGATAAAATAATTAAACATTCCTACAAAGATCTATTATCTCACCGGTTGCATCGTCTATATTTAACTCTCCATTGGCAACCTTTTCAGCTATCTTTTCAATGGCTTCTCTTAGCTCTGGCTTTTCATCAAATATTGCTGCATGACCCCTTGTATCTCTCTTATATTGAGAAACAGCTGGCTGAGTTATTCTCAGTTTTTCTGCAATATCTTTTTGATTCATCCCAGAAGAAATCATTTTCTTTGCTATGATAGCACGAGCTGCAGGAAGAACTTCTATGAGCACTTTATCATAGGTCATAATACACCTCCCGCCTTTATGTATACATTTGATGCGGGTAATTATTATTTGTTTTTGCTGGTATAAATAACGCTGTTATTGTTTTTCTTTTTCTTCAAAATTATTACTAAAATCGTTATTATAACTATAGCTATAACAGTTGCAAGACCAGCAATTGTCTCTGTTCCCATGCCAAAGAACGCACCAACAGGACTTGAAAGCTCTTCTTTTGGTTCTTCAATACATGCATTGTTTTCGCATTTATAATCACAGGTTTCTACAAGAGACCATTCATATTCATCTAAACATTTTTCCAAAGAAACCCCAGAGCATCTAAGTTCATCTTCTGTACATATTTTTGGTTTTTCTTTACAGGCTTTATTTTCACAACCATATTCACAATCTTCAGAAACCTGCCAAGAGTTATTGGAGCATATGTAAAGACTCTCATCACATTTTAATTCAGATTCTGTGCAGATAACTTCGATTACAGGAGCTGCAGCAGAGCTTCCAACAGTACCACCTGCACTACCTCCTCCTACATTAGGAGTAGCAGGGGCTGCCAAAGGATTTGAACCAGCATCATATTCAGCACCATCATCTGTTCCATCTCCATCTGTATCTGCAGTAGTTGGGCTTGTTCCTAGTTCTGTCTCTAAAATTTTAACAAGGCCATCAGAATCAGTATCAGAGAAATCATCATTTGCTTCTGTAAAATTATCTGTTCCGTTCACAAAATTATTAAAGAACCAAGTAAAATTACCTCCGGTTATGTTATTCACAGCGTTTATTATATCTGTATTGTTGTATCTGGAATTATAGAAATTTTGGTATAGATATAGCATCACATCATTAAAGCTTTTATTAGTGGTATTTGAAGTTATGTTTTTATTCCAAAGATATGTTAACACAGCACCCTTTGAATAATAAATTGTTTTGTAATTTGCTTCACCAACAACTCCACCCGAATCACTATTTCCTGCATCTATTAGAGAGACATTTAGACTGGAATTCGTTCCTGTTGCATTATTGAATGTGTCATACCAATCGCTCAGGCAGATATAATATTGCTTTCTATTGTAAAGACTGGAATTATATCTTGCAAGGCACGAATAATATTCAGTTACACCTTCTGCGAACCATTGTTCTGAGCTACTGTTAGCAATGAAGATATCTGAATTCCATAAATGAAATATCTGATGGCTTGTTGAATGCTCAATATCATATGGTGTTGCATATACTGAATATCCGTTGCTATCTCCGTTTAAATCACTTCCAATAAACAAAGGATAGAAAACAAGTAGTTTACTGTTCAGACTTTCATTAAATATGTCTACGTACACAGAATAGAAATTATCAGCATATGAAGAATTTGAGAAATCAGGTAGCTCTCCTGCATTGTTTTCATAATAGTATGTATTGTTATGATATGTTCTGTTTGCATTTGAAGGATATGCAACTGTTATATTTGTTCCATTAACCAAAGTGCTGCTTACAGTTAGGTTTCCGATTGCAATAATGGACTCTAACCCTTTGTTTGAATATATTGAATATGTGCTATTGGTATGGTTTAATGGAATGGCTATTGTCCAGTTCTCTGGCACACTGAACACCATAGAGGTTGAAAAGTTTATGCTTCTATTTGATGGATAAAAGAAACTGGATTTTCCAATGATTAATCCATAATCCAGATCAAATGCATTTCTTCCAAGTGAGTATGAGGTATTTGACTGATTTATTTGCGTAACATTTACGCTATATGAAACAATTGCCTGACTAAAGCTGGTTGTATTAATTACTTTGAGACTTGAATTGCCTGTCACATTCAGTTCTGTTGAGTTATCTGTGACATTAAAACCTATTATATAATCAGGTGTTGGTATGGAAAAATTGAATTGTGATATATTCAGATTAGTTATGTTTATAGTTACATTAAATTCTGTATCTGAGAAATTGTTTATTGTGATGTTATATAACAGATCAGGCGTATAAACTGAAAAAGAGATGTTTGAACTATTGATGTTCCCAGCAGAATCATTCGCATAAATAGTTACAACTGAAACCTGATCATCTAATGAACTGAAACTGGAATTGGAGCAGTTCTCCAAGCTTGTGCTTGTTCCATTATATTCGTACCAGCAGGAGTCCAAATAGCTTTCATTAACTGAATAATTCAAATCTAATAATAAGGCATTATAAACATCATCTGAAGGTGAATCTATTGTTATTCTTGGAGCTGTTGTGTCAATAGTAACGATATTGGTTCCTGAGATATTTGTAACAGTGTCATTGGAACAGTTTATGTGCCATTCGTAAATAGATTCAGATATATTAAGGCTGAATACTGTTTCTATATTTAAAGAGACAGTATCATTTGTCTGGTTTAATGTATTGTTTATATAAAGGCTGCAATTAAGAGCAGAATCTATTGCCCTGGTAGCATTAAATGAGAATAAGACTGTCTGATTGTTTGTGAAACTATTGTTTTCAGGGGAAATTAGTATTATGGATATATCTGGCTCGTTTATGGCATATGTCCAGGAGTCTGTTGAGTTTACATTCCCTGATGTGTCATTTGCATACCATTTGTAGCTATAATTTCCTAATGTAAGATTAAACATATTGTAATAGTATTCATTTCCTGTTCTGTTTTCAGCAGTATAATTTGTTCCATTGAATTCAAAGATAACAACATCTATTGTAAATGAATCTGACCAAGTGATATTGAACTGGTAACTTTGGTTTTCAGTATATAATCCACTGGAATTTGGACTTGTTTTATTATCAGACCATAGAGGATTACCCAGATCATTGAAAATCAATGAGTATTCTTGAGGCGCCTGGGGCATACTAGTTCCGTTAACAATAACTGTATAATTACCAGAGGATGCGTTGTTGATAATAATTTGCTCTATGTTGTTAATACTATCATTTCCTGTTGTGGCTGGTTGTGTTAGATTGCTGAGATTTAAAATCCATGGGTAGAATCTATCACCAGTTGAATTTTCAATCCAAAGGTCTAGATTATTGATAAGCTTTTTTGGTGCACTTAATGTGCCTTGATAATCTGACCAAACAAGAGTTAATTTTATCTGAGAATTGTTTTCTGAAACAAGAATAGTATATGTATTATTTGTTCCATCAGAAAGGCTGCCATTCTTAATAATACCTGAATAGTTCTTATCATCAATTATCTTGTTTATTGCAGCAGTTGCATTGACAAGTCCCCAGCCCATCTTAAAGTCAGGACCAGTATTATCTAAATCTTTTGCAGTATGTATAAGAATTGCTTTTACAGTTGAAGGGGTAATGTTTGCATTATTGTGCGTATTCCTATAAGACTCTACCATAAGACCTATTATACCAGAAACAACAGGAGCGGCCATGGAAGTTCCATCTAATTCTGTATATGTCTCTCCAATGTATGTAGACTTTATATTTACACCAACAGCAACAACATCTGGCTTTATTCTTCCATCGTCTGTTGGTCCCCATGAACTGAATGATGCCATATTCTCAGAGTCATCAACCGCACCAACAGTTATTGTATTCTTTGCGGTTGCACCAGGACCTAGGCTTGTATTGTATGTGTGACTACCTTGGGAAGCTGCACCGCAATAATAAAGTCCAAAAGAATCTGTTGTAGTTGCCCTTTCATTTCCTGCTGAAAATACAACAGTCATGGGTTTTGGAGTTGTTGTTCCCCTTACTATTTTATCATATTCTTGGGAATCAGAATCATAGTCTCCAAGCTCTGAGCAGTTGTGTACATTCCACCCCCAACTGTTTTGGGAGAGTACAGCACCATAACTTGTAATGGATTCGTTTATTTCAGTGTATGTGCTGGCCTGCGGCCAGAAATAATAGCTTACAACAGTTGCATTCGGTGACATACCTTTCCATTGAAATGCTGTTCCGCCTTTGGATTGGCTAAGACTGCCGTTACTAACCATTATTCCAGCAACATGGGTTGCATGATAATTCTCAGCTACATTATTACCTATGACCCTTCTTGCGTTATAATCACTATGATTTGCCAGTCCGCCATCCCACATTGCAAGCGCAACACCTGCACCAGTTAGATTATAGGGATTTGCCTGTACGGTATTAACACCACATGTTGACCTTGCACCATCATTCAATAATATTGGTATGCGTATCTCCTCTATCCATTTAACATCATCTTCTGATGCCAGCCTTTTTATCAGGTTCTCAGTTATCTGAACGACAAAGGAATTCGAGTTTTCACTTACTACAGTACCATACTCTTCAATTGTTTCTTTTCCCCCATCAGCAAAAAGAATAACCTTTAGTTTTTTGAGTTTTTGGCTATCTGGATTTGGCTTAATTCCAGGAGATAATTTATCTTCAGGTAAAATCTCTCCAACATATGTTATATTAGGATTTTCCAAAGTCAGCTCATCAGAAACCTTTGCAATCCATGTTTTTTCTGGTATATAGTCTATAAGCAATAGGCCACTTGCTTCCATTTCCAGTTTTTCTTCGTTTGATGGTATAAAATTAAACTGAACAATATAATGATTTCCAGTCTCAATGTCAAATGGAAGTGCTTCAGTTATCTCTCTTGATTCTAATATTATGGGTTCTTTGAGCTCAGAATTATCCTCGAGCTGTAGAGCTGGTTCTGCTAACAAAACAAATGCTATTATGGTTATTATTAATATTTTTTTCATAGCTCTTCAAAACTCTCAATTTCAATAAAGTAAAATGCACCTTTTTTCCATGTACCTGTAACCCTATAATTTTTCCCTGCTTTTAGCGGGTGGCAATTTATTGAGCATTCTGAACCCTCACATCCAGTTCTTGATTGGTTATATTCACCAAAAAGAAATATTTCATAACCACTATACGCAAGCGCAAGATGACCTGCACAGGTATTGCAGCATGGGTTTTCTTCACTACAAAAAATAGTTGTGCACATTGTATTTACAACCTTGGTTTTTCCTTCAACAGAAACTCTCTGGTCTACATATTTAGTTGGTTTGTTTGCAAGATCAGAAACCGTAACTTCTTGAGCAACGCAACCACTAATAAAAACTATAGATAATAATAATATAATCCAGATCTTCATGATTAAATATATATAAAAATTCATATATTAACTTAGTCTTATGTTAACAGGAGAAGAGGTAACGATTCTGAGAAAGGATTATAAAATTAATTACATAAAACCATGTAAAACAGATAGTGATAAAAGAATGGCAGAGGCAAACCTATTAAACTTCAAAATGGATTGCAAAGACATGTATGATATATTGAAGAAATCAGGTCTTTTTGGAACAGTTAAATTATCTGAAAAAATCAATACAGTAAGGGCAGAAAACCCTGGTTCTGTTACTATTTTTGATACAGGAAAGCTAAGCTTCAAGAGAATGGAAGAAGGAATGGTATTGGATCTTGTGGATGGGTTAAATATGTTATTAAGAAAAATATAAAATACACTATTAATTTTGGATCAGAGACTAAATTATTTTAGCTTTTTTGCATTCGGTTAGAATATCATCGGTTGTAGGGACTTTGCCATCTCTAACATATAACCCTAATCTATTAAAAAGCCTTGATACCTGATCATATTCAGACCCAGACCAGGAATGCAATAATCTACTCAATGAACGTCCACCGTTGCAAGTTCTTAGTGCCTTTAAAAACTCTATTTTCTCTCCAGGTTCTAGATATTCTGTTGTTGCAATATCCAGAGCAAAATCATCAGCCAATTTTTTTGTGCCTTTATCTTTAGTGTCAATTGCTCCATAGACATCATCCATAAATCCAGATTCATCAAAATATAAATCATGAGTTTCTTCGTCAGCAGAAGCTTCGGCTCTTTTTCTTTCTTCTCTAGCTCTTTTTCTTTCTTCTCTAGCCTTTCCTTCTTCCTCTAATACACTTTTAGGTGTTGGGCCATAAGTTTCTGCTTCCAGTTCAGCACTATATCTTGCTAGTTCATCTTTATCTGCCCTATAGGTCAATAACAACTCACCATGCAGATCACCAGTATCTGTGCCAGCTCTCGCAGCCTTTAACCTCAGTTCATAGTACCTTTCTCCTGAAAGTGCTTCTCTCTGACTTTTTGGAGTTCCGAACATTTTTCTTGGTTTTGGATTCTCGTATTCAGTCTTTTTCAATAGTTCAGCAACATGTGTCAATATTCTTTTGGATTTCTCTAAGAACCATTTTTCATATTTTCTATATTGTCTTTCTGTAACTCCAATAGCATTTTTTCCTCTAAGACTCTTTTCTCTGATATCCTTTTCATCAATGATCCTATCATTATAATCAGGAGGCGGTTCTCCCAATGACACTGCAAAATGAAGTTGATCTTGACCTGGTATTGCACGAAATGTATCTTTCCATTCATCAAAGGTTCTGGTATCTTGATCTAAGCTAAATAAATCCAAAAACATTGGAGATCCGTCATCTTTTACATATCTAAATCTTTCAACTTTTTTTGGAAAATAAGGTCTTTCTGATTCAGCTATAAGAGCTACTGCAAAAAGAATATTTTCAAAACCCGATTCTTTAAGACTCTCTTTCAATCTAACTGACATTTTTTCTTCTACACAGCTGTAGTTGACTATAACATTTCCATCGGATACTATTCTAGATAATTCTCTTCCTAAAAAATAAGGATCTAAATCTTCATGTCTTATATAATGACAAAGTTCTGGAGATATGTCTCTAAGAGTTCTAATCTCACCTGAATCTTTATCCAAAAAGAAATATACATCTCTTAAAAGATTACTAGAGTACGTCCTTAAACATCTTTTAGTTTCTCTAGCCGTCTCTTCTGATTCTAATCTCTTCATAAATTTATCCCAGTCATCTTCAAAATCATCACTACCTATCACTTGGTATCCAGGATCAAGTTGAAAAATTCTTGGTATATACATATTGCTCTTTCCACGTCCAAGAATTTTCAGAACAAATCTTGTTATTCCAATATCTTTATACTCTTCCATATCCATATCAATCTCTTCAAGAAATCTTGCAATTATTCTTCTGCGAGGTTCATAATCATCACCAGCCCTTTCTTCGTCTTCATTCATCCAGACTTCGAGTCTATCTGCTTGTTCTGGGCTCAATGATCTTGTATAATTAAATAATACATCATCATCCTCTTCTTCCCCATGAAAATTAGTCAGAAATAATCCTTTTTGGCTTAAAAGCTGTCTTCCTGCTATTATTGTTAGTGATCTTAAAGCATCATCGTCAAGCTGCTGTTCATAATCAAAGCTTATTATATCAAACCTATCATCAGTCTGTCTGAAAAAATCTACAGGATTTCCTTCTATCCCAACTATATTCCCTCTTGGAATTCCCAGAGGATCATATACCTCAGAAATCTCTTCTTCTCCAGGAAAGCACGCAACCTTTAATCGCTTAGGTGATTTTCCTAGCCATTTCATTTGACTACTAAAGAAGCGTAGCTGCTCCTTTCTTGCTAATTCTTTGATTTTTGTGTCATAACTATTCATATTTACCACCAAATAGTGAATTTTGGAAAGTTCTACTTAAAAATCAATATCTAATGACTATGAAATATTCTATAATTGGCAATGACATGTTGGCTTTTTTCTGTCAAGTTCCAGGCCAACCGCAGTCCACATATCATCTGTTTCTTTACAGAGGCCAATACTAATATCACCTTCTGCCCTCTCTCTTATACAATCAACAATATGTCTGTATAAATCCACTCTTATGTCATCCCTATATCTATATCTATGGTCTTCATCAGGATCATCAGAAAGCAAATCATCATCAAATAACACTGTATTTGGGAATCTTTGTGTTGCTGATGCTCTTATTGTTGGATGAAATCTCAATGAACCCATTGTTACTCTTTCTGGTCTAAGATCCCTAAAAACAGCATCCATCATTCTATTGTATCTCTTCTTCCAGTCCCCCCTTCTCCATTCTTTTCCACTTAAAAGAAGTAATGGGTCAAATCTCAGTCTCAAAGGATATCCAGCTTCTTGGGCCTTTTTAGCCGCTCCTATTCTTCTATATAAAGGGGCTGTATCAAGTTCAATATTCCTTGTCACATGGTCAGAGTTTATGCTCCATGAAACAATTGTGTGTTCATTGTGTTCTAAGTCTAGTAAATTATCAACACAATCACTCTTTGATAAAAGCAAAAGCCTTGCATCTTTTCTAGCAAAAAACGGAACCAAAATTCTTGTTAATGGATAAATATAATCAAAAGCTAGGCTATCCTGGTTTTCACCCATATGATAGACCTGTGTTCCTAAAACAGCCCTTTCTGCAATATCCCTATCAATCTCTTTTAAAAGTTTTTCCCAATTTAAATTAAACTTTACTCTTGGATGTCTTCCCCTATACGTTCCTTGCATAAAGCAATACTGGCAAGAATAATGGCAGCCATTTGAAATTGGTATTATCTTTCTTGGGCCCTTGCAATAATGAACAGGTTGACCTTTCGAAGGTGAAATAAATTTTTGAGCTTCTCCTAAGACTAGAGTTTTCTTTCCCCAGTCAACTAAGCTACCAATTTCCCTATCTTCTAAATCATCTCCAAAGCCATCTTGACTATCAGTAACTTCTATATGCGCATCTGGATACCTTTCCCTAACATTTTCAGTGACTTCATGATACTCATAGCCTTTTAGTACAAATATCCTCTCTGGTCTATAATTATCTATGGTTTGTTTTCTTGTCATATTTTTCACCTAGTATATTACCTCTCCATTAGGGTTCCATATTATTGTTGATGGTGAAGTACAACCTCCTCCCTCTTCAATCACATATTCTAATGTCTGGTCTCTATATTCATCTGTTTCAAGCAATTCTTTTGCATCTTCTTCCATTGCATCTAACATTTCTGGTGGAAAGGACATTCTTTCTTCGTTTTCTCTATTAACATCTTCATCTGTTAATCTAACTCTTGCACTTCCGCCATGACCCATTCCATATATGCAAAAATCTCTTTCACTATCTCTAGTTATCACAACCGCAAAATCTGGAGCCTGTCCTTTGTAGACATGTCCGTGCGAAGTTATGATGGAATGTGCCTCTTCTCTTTGAATCCATTCCAAGAAATCAGCAAGAGTGGTGTCTTCAGGATGATCAGTATAAAGCCTGACCAGATCAGGAACCTCTGCTAAAGGAATTTTATCACTCATTTTTTACCCCCTTACTCAAACTTACTGGAACTGAAATTCCAGATTTTCTTTTTTCAAATCTGAAACCCAATGTTTCCATATCACTAGTATCTGCATATTGTGATTCTGTTTCACTTAAAATCACTTCACAATCAAAATCATGTTCTGCACATCTTTCTTCAATAAACCCAAGGCATGTTACTTCTTGATCTGTTGTTTCATAGCCTGCTACTTTACTACCCCTTCCTCTTTCGAATCTTGCTATCTCTAATGCTGATGTGTTCAATGTTACAAATACAACCGCAGGATCATCAAGATGATCATTTTCAAAGAGATTTCTAATTGCTCTTTCTTTGTCAGGACCCCAGGAACTCAGATAATCAAGCCAGACAAAATTAAACTTGCCATCTTTTATGCCTCTTTTACCAAGGGCTCTGTCCATAAATCCTTCATATAATCTTAATCCTTGGAACATTTCCCCACCATCAATTATGTCCCAGTGTCTTATTATTGACTGCATTATATTTGCTTCTTTTCTTCCTCTCTCAACAGCTATACTTTGCTCAGGATCGATTCCAAACCTTTCATGTAATAGTACATAGTCAATAAAATTAACAGCAGGCATGCCCAGATATCTCAGGTTCCTCGGATTTGATAGATTCTTTCTCACAGCATCACATATAAGATCTCTATCATATTGCTTTCCTTCTCTTTCTCCTCCTCCTCCTCCATAGAATACGGCATCAAGTATTGGTTGGGTTGTTATGGCATCAACAGAGCCTAGATTATCTGCAACCCAGCCTCCATCTAAAAGACCAGAATCCAGAAGAAAACTCTCCATCACAGCCTTTTTGTATGGTTTTCCAAGCTTGCTCACAATATCTCTGATTATAAGCCTATGTGGTGTTTCACCACCTTTCTGCCTTTGTATCTCAGCGCTGTTTGCATGTTCTTTATCCTCTTCAAGGAAGAATTTTTTTATTGGTTCATAATTATCCTTTATCTTTTTTGCTCTTACATCCTTTCCAAAATTATGCCAATGTCCATTATAATCAGCTTTTATTTCTTCTGATCTTGGGATATAATAACCATTCCATCTTCCACCATATTCATCTACTAGAGAGTTCCACTCCTCTTCTGTAAATTTTGGGCCAAGTATATTTTCAAAAGTAGTACCTATTTCTAGTAATTTTCCTTTTGTAGGTTTTTTTGGTTCTTCAGGAACCTCAGTTTCAAAGACATATTGTCCAGCTTTTATCTTATATTTTCTATTTCCGTCATACATTTCTTTAAGCAAATCCATGATAGGAAGTCCAAATTCAATTGCTGTTTCACCCAGTGAAACGTATCTACTTGGCATTTTATTCATCTCCTTTGAAAGTTTGCATTTTCATAACATCTTCACGAAGGTATATTTTAGCTTTACGTGCTCCAGTATGAGTTTTTATTTTACCATCAATATAGGTCACACCAGCTCCTTTTACCAATTTACGGAAGTCAGCCATCACTTCTTTTGGATATTTGCCTCTCTCATCTTTTTCAGCACCAGGGAATAGATATTTCAAGACATCTCCCTGGGAGAATGCTTCTGCCTGGGTATATATCTTTTCGTTGAGTCTTGTAGCTAATTCAGGTATCGGTTCTGTTGTTGGACTTGTTTCCAAAAGAGGATAATCAATATCTGAAACAACAACAAAACTAAGGTTTGCTTCATCAGGCCATCTTGGGTTTCCAGTTCTTAATCTATCTGACAGTTCTCTTCTTATTTCATCCCTATCAAGTTTAGATTTTTCTGCAGATATTCTCACATAACCATCAGTTTCTTCTGGTAAACTTATTTTGAATCCAGCAGATTCAGAAGTTGCCATGCAATACTCTAATAAATTCAACATTAGACTGGGGTTTGCTTCAATATCTTCAAAAAGTATTGTTGGCAAAAGATATACCACTTCATCCATTTCTAGAATAAAAACACCAGCTTCTTTTCTTTGTTCTAGAGAGCTTCTCCTTTCAGCGGCTTCAAGAGTCCTTTCATATGCTGTTTTTGTTTCTTGAGCTTCAGTATAACTTTCATCTAAGGCTGCTTTTACTTTTGGCTTCAGGGATTCAAGGGCTGTTTCTTCATATTCAGTTATAAATTCTATGGCATCTTTTCCATCAGCTTCTAATTCAGTTGTCAATTCCTTTATATCAGAACCTGATAAAGAAGCAAATGTTTCATTTCTCTCGTGGAGAGCCTGTGCCATATCTTTTGAAACTTGAATTAATCTTGAATGTAACTCAGTGTCATATTCACTCAATAACATATCTACTCTTTCTCTATATTCAGAACTAAGATTTCCTAGAGTCGTTCCTATACCAGAATCTTCCTTGTGTTCATATTGAGACATATTATCACCTATTCAGCAACAAGATCATCTACTTCTTTTGTGGAATAAAGCACATCTCGACCTCTATTTCCTAATTTTTTGATTTTTCCTGTTTTTGACATATGTGCAAGTGCACCAGCACCAATACCAAGCTTAGATCTTACCTGTTCCCCTGTATATACAGATTCTCCTTCATAGTCTACTGATTCACCAGCTAGTTTATCTACGTCTTCTACATCATAGTATGTGTGTTTCCCGTCATTTCCTAGTTTTCTAACCTGCTTTTTCATTGTGAGCCATGCAAGGCTTGCTGCATTAATACCGAGCCTAGTTCTTATATGTTCCCCTGTATATGCAGGATTTCCCTTGTATTCTACTGCTCCATCTGGTATATCAGCAGTTCTTTCTGATATATCAGCAGTTTCAGCTTCTGGGATTACTGGCCTTTTTGGGCTATCAGCAGGTATTTCTGCTAATTCCATTGAAAGTTCTGTTGAAAGCTTTGTTAGTCTTTCTTTCATACCATTTAATTCTGTGTATTCTGCTCCTAATTCTTGTAGATATCCTTTAAGACTTCCAACACCACTTGTTAATCTAGATGCTGCTGCTTCTATTTCATCTAAGGCATCTGATA
The DNA here is from genome assembly GCA_016783545.1 of Candidatus Aenigmatarchaeota archaeon. Classification (GTDB taxonomy): domain Archaea; phylum Aenigmatarchaeota; class Aenigmatarchaeia; order QMZP01; family QMZP01; genus BS750m-G24. The sequence continues at coordinate 48,624 of JADHWJ010000005.1, forward strand.
CTTGTTTTAAATAGTTAGGCATATTTACCTCCATTATCCTATAAATTAGAGGTATATTATTTAAAGTTTACTATTGAAGAATAGTCGCATATTGCCGATTTTATGGTTAATTGAGAATATGAGCCAGATCTTAAGATAGACCAGTTCTTTTTATATAATAATTTATTTCTTGAAATTAAAAAGATAGATATGAGTATTCAGAAAAACATACCAATAATAATTATCCTTATACCCCTTATACTATTCGGAATCACTATGACTCCTAATCCTGAGGGACAGAATCTTACAGGAATGAATACTAATCTTGTTTCCCGTGTAATAGATGGGGATACAGTTGAGCTTGGAAATAGTGAAAGGGTAAGACTTCTTGGAATAGACACACCAGAAAGGGGCCAGTTCCTGTTCAAGGAATCAACTGAATGGCTCAAAGACAAAATAGAAGGAAAGAGAGTTAGGCTGGAGTCAGATATCGAAGATAAGGACAAATATGATAGGCTTCTAAGGCATATCTTCTTGGGAAATGAGCATATTAATCTGAAATTAGTTGAACTGGGTTATGCGAATACGCTTTTCTATGGGAATGAAAAATACAGAGAAGAACTTTTAGCAGCAGAAGCAGAAGCAAGGGATAAAGGAACAGGTATATGGCATTTTAACAGGAACCTATTTTGTATAGGTATATTCCAATTGCATTATAATGCAAAAGGGGATGATAATGAAAACCTTAATGATGAGTATGTTATTCTCAGGAACAAGTGCGAAAATCCGGTCAGTATGGACAAATGGCTATTGAAAGATGAATCCGGCATAATGTATGAGTTCAAAAACCTTTTAGTGAAAGCAAAAGCTAAATTTACTTTACATACAGGGCAGGGTAATGATAACGAAACAGATATCTATTGGAATAGGGCAAGGGCTGTCTGGAATAATAATGGGGATATATTGAAAGTATGGAATGCTAATAGAGAACCTGTTTTAGAGTACCAATATCCATAGGTTTTTATATTGAATGGAAGGGAGCAGAAACGCGTTGATTTAAGCAAAAATACATTTAAATATCCGTTTTAAGAAGTTAAACTATGCAAAAAGGGGATTTCATCTTAATTGATTTTGTAGGAAAGATAAAGCTTACAGACGAAGTTTTCGATCTGACAATAGAATCAGAAGCTAAGAAAGCAGGTATATACAATGAAAAAAAGGAATATAAGCCTGTTCTTGTTATAATGGGAGCTGGAAACGTTGTTTCTGGTGTTGAAAAGCAACTTGAGAAAATGAAACCTGGTGAAGAAAAGAATTTTTCTGTAAATCCAGAAGATGGTTTTGGGAAAAGAAATCCTTTATCTGTAAAAATAGTTTCTATTAAAAAATTCCTTGAAAAAAACATAAACCCTGTTCCAGGAATATATGTTGATATAGGCGGCATTCCCTGTAGGATACAGAGTGTTTCTGGTGGAAGGGTAAGGGTTGATTTTAATCACCCTTTAGCTGGAAAGGAATTGGGATATAATCTCAAGATAGTGAAAAAGCTTTCAGGTGCAAAGATTCAGATAGAATCCATACTTGAAAAATTTGAAATAAAAGGAACTGTAACTGTTAAAGAAAAGAACGTGGATATAAAATTGGAAGGCAAATCAAAACCAGAACTTAACAAGCCTATTTCCGAATTTATTAAAAAATGGGTAAAAGATATTAAAAAAATTAACTTTAAATAGGTTTTGTCTTATAACACAAACCTTTAAAAAACTTACTTCTATAGATTAATTGTAATATTTTGAGGTAAAAAAATATTTGGGAGAGACTTTTATGGCAGATTTTAATGATTCACAACCAACTGAGGTAACAGAGTTTTCTGAGACTCTGGGAGAAAGAGCAAGTGAGATAGATGACGAGCTCAGAAAAATTCTTGAGTCCAGAAAAGCAGAGATAAAAGTGGTTGGTGTTGGTGGAGCAGGTGGAAACACAATTTCAAGATTAATGCAAGTTGGTATTGTTGGTGCAGAGACAATTTCTATAAACACAGACGCACAGGATCTTTTATACACGGATTCAGATAGGAAACTTCTTATAGGAAAAGACATAACAGGCGGACTTGGTGCTGGAGCTGACCCAAAAATAGGTCAGGAAGCAGCAAAAGAAAGCAAAGAGGATATAAAGAAAGGTCTGGAAGGCGCTGACATGGTTTTTATTAACTGCGGACTTGGTGGCGGAACAGGAACAGGTGCTGCTCCAATAGTCGCTGATATTGCAAAGAAACTTGGTGCACTAACTGTTGGTATAGTTACACTACCATTCTCAATGGAAGGGAAGCAAAGAGGCAGAAATGCACAGGAAGGTATGGAAAGCCTTGAATCTATTCTTGACACATTGATTGTAATACCAAATGACAAGCTTTTGGAAATAGTTCCTGATGTATCTGTTACAACAGCTTTCAAAGTTGCTGATGAGATTCTTGTTAATGCTGTAAAAGGTATAGCAGAGCTTATCACAAAGCCAGGACTTGTAAACCTTGATTTCGCTGACATAAGGACAGTAATGAGCTCTGGTGGACTTGCAATGATAGGAATGGGTGAATCTGACACAGAGAACAGGGCAATGGAATCTGTTGAAAAAGCACTGAATAACCCATTATTAGATGTTGATATTGAAGGCGCTGCAGGTGCACTGATAAATGTTTCTGGTGGTTCTGATATAACAATAAAGGAATGCCAGGAAATTGTTGAGGGTGTGAGCTCCAAGATAAACGAAAATGCAAAGATAATATGGGGAGCACAGGTAATCAAAGAGCTTGGAGATACCATAAGAGCAATGCTTATTGTAACCGGTGTAAAGAGTTCTCAGATATACGGTCCTGAAAAGACAGTAACATCAGAAAAGAAAAGAGAAATTGAGCAGATTCTTGGCGTTGAGTTTGTAGGTTAAGTTTATTTAAGTCTTATTATTCGTTTTTTAACTAAAAACTTTATTCTTTATCCACATCACACTTATACCAATCAATGCTATCAATACAACTACACCCCAGTCATAAAGCCCAATAGGTACTGTCTGGAATATTCCCTGGAAGAATGGTAAATAAACAACAGCAATCTGCAACACAACTGAACCTAATATAGCATATATCAGTTTCCTATTAGCAAAGAAGCCTACTTTGTATTTTAATCTTACCCCCTGCACCCTTGCCATCTCAAAAACAACAACCATTGTGAAGACTACGGTCCTTGCCCTTGCTGCTCCCAAAGGAAGCTCTGACCAGAATAGCCAAAGTCCTGCCACAGCCATTATTATGCCTATAATGAACATGTCAAGGAGCATGCTCTTTGACATTATCTTCTCTTTGGGGCTTCTTGGTGTTTTTTCCATTATATCCTTTGCACCAGGATCTACACCCAATGCCAGAGCAGGCATCCCATCTGTAACAAGATTTATCCAAAGTATTTGTATAACTGTCAAAGGGACCAAGAACTGACCTGTGACAGGATCTGAAAATCCTATTAACATTGCAAGGAATATTATAAGGACCTCGCCAAGGTTTGCAGAAAGCATGTATTGTATAAACTTTTTAATATTGTCATATATTATTCTCCCTTCTTTGATGGCTATAACTATTGTTGAGAAGTTGTCGTCTTCCAATATTATTTCAGATGCCTCTTTCGCAACATCAGTTCCCTTTATTCCCATTGCAATGCCTATCTGAGCTTTTTTTAGTGCAGGTGCATCATTAACACCATCCCCTGTCATTGCAACTATATGTCCATTGGATTGCAAAGCCTCTACAATTTTCAGTTTTTGTACAGGTTCAACCCTTGCATAAACATCAATCTCTTCAACTATTTTCCTGAACTTCTCCTCTGGCATATTTTTGAGGTCTTCACCAACCAGCACATTGTGTCCTTTACCTGTTATTATTCCTAGGCTTTTTGCTATTGCTTCTGCAGTGTCTGCATGGTCTCCTGTAACCATAACAACTTTAATACCAGCCTTTCTGCAGATTTCTATATCCTTTTTGACTTCCTCCCTTGGAGGATCTATCATTCCAACAAGACCGATAAAAACCAGATTATCTTCTTTCACATCCTTTGTTTTGGTTTCCTTGTATGCTAGAGCCAGTACTCTTAAAGCCCTCTTGGCCATTGCTTTGTTCTGATTCAATATCAGTTTCTTGTCTTTCTCTGTTATCCCTAAAATCTTGTCATTTTTCTGTATCTTTGTGCACCTATCAAGTATTGTTTCAACAGCACCTTTTGATAACATAAACATTTTCTTTCCAGAGACATTCACAGTGCTCATCATCTTCCTTTCTGAGCTAAAAGGTATTTCTGCCTTTCTTGGGCTATTTTTCAGTATTTCATTCACATTTAGAGCTTTTTTAGCAAGTACTAGTAGAGCAGCCTCTGTTGGGTCTCCAATGAGTTTATTATCCTCAAATTCCGAATTATTGCAGAGAACTCCTGTTTTCAGAAGAACAGACAAGGCTTTATCCTTTTCAGCGTTTATTGCTTTTCCGTTTAGGTGTATAGAGCCTTTTGGGGTATATCCAGAACCAGTAACCATGTAATTGTTGTTATTTACGAAAACCTCTTTCACTGTCATTTCATTTTTTGTCATTGTTCCTGTTTTATCAGCACATATAACTGATGTGCTTCCAAGGGTTTCAACAGCAGGTAGCTTTCTTATTAATGCATTCTTGGTGGCCATTGTTTTCAGGCCTACAGCAAGAGTAATTGTGACAACAGCTGGAAGCCCCTCTGGTATGGCTGCAACAGCCAGGGCTATTCCAGTAAGCACCATTTCCATTACCTCTCCGCCTCTTGCTATCCCTAAAACGATTATTATAGCGCATATACCAAGTATCATCAAACCAAGATTCTTTCCAAAAACTTTGAGTGTTTTCTGTAACGGTGTGAGCTTTTCCTCTTCCTGAACCATTTTTGCTATTCTTCCCATCTCTGTTTTCATACCCGTTTTTACAACAATACCAAGTCCTCTTCCATATGTGACCACAGTACCTAAAAAAGCAGAGTTTTTTCTGTCAGCAAGGGCAACTTCTTTGAATTTATCTACAGTTTTTTCAACAGGAGCTGACTCTCCTGTGAGCGAAGCCTCATCTATTTTTAGGTTAATTGATTCAATAAGCCTTAGATCAGCTGGTATTGCTGTCCCCTCTTCCAGAACAACAATATCCCCTGGTACAAGGGTTTTGCTATCTATCTCTTCCTTTTTTCCATTCCTTATGACAATGGTCTTTGGTTTTGTAAGCTTTCTTAGGGCTTCCATTGCTTTTTCTGCCCTAAATTCTTGAACAAACCCAAATACACCATTCAGTATAATTATGATAATGATAACTATTGTGTCCAAAAGGTTTCCTATCAGAGCAGAAATAATTGAAGCAACTATTAAGATAATAACAAGTATAGAGGTAAACTGTCTTAGAAATATTCCAATTCCGCTTATTTTCTTTTCTTCTCTGAAAACATTAGAACCATATTTATGAAGCCTTTCCCTTACCTGCAATCTGGAAAGCCCGTTTTTGGATGTCTGTAATTTTTCCAATGTTTGCTTAACTGATAATTGATAATAAGGTTTGTCTGTCTCTTGTTCAGGCATATTATACTTTTGTTTAATTGGTTAATATTCATTTATATTTCTTAGTATCAATTTCTATAATTGTGATTATATGCCTAACGGAAGAGTTACTAACGTAACAAGAAGATATATTGATTTTGAAAGTAGTGGTAATAATTATTCTGCAGAACTTAAAGATGTTAGAGATCTTGATCTTTCCCAGGGTGACGTTGTTAATTTTACACATGCCAGTGGTCAAAGTGTTGAAGGTTATCCAAGAGCAATTAACGTCAGTCTTGTAAGAAAGACTGCTCACCTTGGAATTCAACCAATTGTTACTGAACCTGAAAGAAAATATGAAAGCCCTTTAGATGCTGCTAAAAAGGCAGAAGGCTTGCGAATGGATGATATTATTGATAATGTTATTCTTGGTGATGATAGATATGTTGAAGTTGGAAAACAAACTGTTTTTGTGGACAGGTGTAATTATACTCTTAATGGCAAAACAACAGAATTTAATCCTGATGCAATGACAACAGCAGTCAGAATAACAAATAGTTATCCATCTACTGAGAAAGTAGAAAGAAGAAAGGGGAAGGGTGTTAGAGGAAGCCTGAAAATCAAAGGAAACAGGGGAACTGATTTTTTGGCCGATTTTAAGGCACTAACTTTTGATTTATAAAGTTTATTTCTAATTTTTTTTCAGCCAATTAGAAGTTAATAGTCTGATTGGTTATTCCATTGTTTTTATCCAAAGAGATATGCAAACTTCGTTTGCATGTACTTTGAAAAAGATTTCAAAGAGAACCTGAGAGAACACTAGTTCTAGCTCTGCTCTTTGGAGAATATAAGCGTCTACTAAATGTCTTTGGAGGAAGAACCAATGATTCATAAGGTCATCTTGACAGTGACCTTTCTTATTTTGCTGTTCTTTGCATACCTGCCGATTTTATACTCACATGATTGGCAGATGGGAATAGCAGTCGTATTGTTTTTCATTCCATTCGGAGTGTTGGTGGCCGCAGTAATTGATAAGTTGAATGCCAGACCACATGTGTTGGCTCCTTTGTTCATATTTTTCCTTGGCACTTTCCTGTATTTCATTCCTCTTTGGGATGGGCCATGGACTCACCCGATACTTAGCATTGCGTGCTGCTGTGGAATGGGCGAGATCATCTGGCAACACTTAAAGGAAAGGGTATCGAAGTATTTCTAGGGGAGAACCATGCTCAACGCTATCTGTTTCATCATCATATGCAGCGTAGCGCATATCCTAGCCCCTAATGGACTTAGTTATGGGCTAATGTTGACACTGGGATTCATCTCTGCACCAATGCAGACACTCTTCCACACCAAACGTGGTAAAAAGGGAGCTTTTTGCTACGCTATCGGCTTGCTTGCACTCTCTTGTGCGATTATGATGAACTTTACCACGCATATGAAGCATTTTAGGGAGAGTGGTGGCGTCCTACTCATACTTTACACATCCTGTTGTTTGGGAGCTGGGTATGCTCTATGGGAGATGGTAAGACCCATTATGAGAAGAATGGCCTCACGCAGACCATTCACACTTGAAGCATGGGAAAACCGTCTTACTAGGATAGGTTGGAGGCTAAAAGAGGCATCAGTGAAAAATGGGTACCGGATCCTGTGGGTGTTGTCTATTTTTCTGCTGCTTCTTTCGTTCTTCTATTCTGTATCAATGATAGCCATAGCAGGTATGCTTTACCTGCTCTCGTATGGAGGAGAGACCGATGAATGCTGAGAGATATGTAACTGACAGGTGTGTCGCCGTTTATCGCCTTGAAACAGGGAAGAGATCTTCAAAGTTGATCGCAGTAATGGAGGAGGCCTTCGGGCCTTTCTTATGTCTAATAAAAGGGAGTCTTTTTAGAGGGAGTTTTTCTTAAGCATCCATTTCCATACAGGAATCAAGCTTATTTTTTTTCCTTTGATTATTAATTCATCACCCTGGTTATATGTTAGAATAATTCCCTGTTTCAAGTTGAATTCTTCCATTGCTTCTAACAATCCGTTTATTTCTCTGTTTTTGTTTTCTTCATTCAAGTTATAGCAAACCTGAAAAGCTTTCCTAATTTTTGTATCATCCCTGACAACAAAATCACATTCACCATTTTCCCTGAAAAAGAATATATCCTTATATCTTTTCTTTAGCTCAATGAAAACAATGTTCTCAAGCATTCTTCCATTATCTTCTGAAAAAGAAATAGAATTGACAATTGACATCGCATTGTCAATAGAATATATTTTCTTTGGATTCACTATCTGTTTTTTCAAGGAATATTCAAATTTCGGCACTGAAAAAAGCAGATAACTGTCTTCAAAATATGAAATAAAAGATATAACAGTATTGGTTGATCCTAATTCAAATATTTTCTTAAGGCTGTTATAAGAGAACTCTTTTCCTGTGTTTGTTAAGAGATAAGAAGCCATTTTTCTCAGAATTTCAGTATTCTTCAACCCATATCTGACAGCAATATCCCTCATAATTATATCATTCAAAAGCTCCTGTAATATTTCTGCTTTTCCTGTTTTAATATATTCCGGAAAGCCGCCAATCTTTAGAAAATATTCTTCAAAAGATTTTACAGAAGGCTTCAGACTTCTAATCTTTAGAAACTCAGTAAATGAAAAAGGGAAAAGTTCATATGTAAGATGTCTTCCAGTGAGCCTTGTCCCAAGCTCCTTGCTCAATAAAGAAGCATTTGAACCTGTAATAAAAACATGATTTTTTCTATCAAGTAGTGTCCTAACAAACAATTCCCATTTCTCTGCATTCTGAATTTCATCAAAAAAATACTGTTTGCTATCGCCATATTCCTCATGGAAAACCTCATCAAGTCTTTGAAAATCAGATACATCAAATCCAACCGCCCTTGGATCCTCAAAATTGAAATAATAGAAATTCTCGGTTTTTTTCATGAGCTGTCTTAGCAGTGTGCTTTTTCCTGATCTTCTTATTCCTGATACAATCACTGCAAAAGACATATCCAGATCAATTTCTTTGATTTTCTCTCTTTCTATACCTTCTTCAAACTGGGAAAGATTTTCTTTCTGTGATTTGACTATATTCCTTAGGGTTTCTTTTAATATCATATTAAATTATTGTTATTTCTGCTTAAAAAGCTTTCATTGGTAATGAATAGTTTTGTTCATTATAAATGAACAGTTTAGTATCTTATGTCTTATTAGAGGGAGTTTATTAAACGGGACATAGAATTTTTTATCTAAATTTTAAAGAAAAAAACTCTCACGGCCTAATTTTCGCATTTTCGGACATATTTAGACATCGCGACATATCTAATATGATAAATCGCATGGTTTTAATATTTAAAACCAGTTGAAATCTTAATACGTTGCTCTCCAACTACTGGATCCTCAAAAAGAGCATATATGTCAAAAGCCTTGGAATCACATTCTGAATCTTCTACACGTAATACTGTAAATATTGGTACATCCATTCCTAGTTCACCCATACGTATGGATAGTCTAGTTTCACCCCAACCCTCTTTTATAATTGGTAAAAGTTATTTAAGCTTATTTAATAGTAGTTCCTAACCCCTCTTCACCGAGTATTGCTCTTTTTAGATTATCTTCTTTTAGACCACTTATTATCTGGGTCTTTATTCCATTTTCAGCAAGCTCTAGAGCCTGTTCAACCTTGTGTATCATTCCACCAGTAACGTCTATATTATCAGATCCAGACAAGCACTTTTTAATTTCATCAAAATTCTTTTTTGTTATTTCAGGTATTAACTTTGCGTCTGGATTTACAATAGGATCTGCTCTAAATACTCCACTAACATTTCCACAGAAAATAATCTTCTTTGCACCAAGCTTTATTCCTAAGAATCTTAGAATCTCTTCTGTAGAGATTATACAACAACCTTGAGCTAGATCAAGACCAACATCACCATAAGGAACGGTAATCATATCATATTCTAGTGCTTTTTCTATTGGTTTGGTATACCATTCTGTTATTTTTTTACCTTCAGCAATACAAGAAGCTGAAGGCATTATATTAAATGGCTTTTCACCAACATCTAAGAGCGCTTGTACAAATATTCTATTCAGTCTTGCAGCATCGTTCTGGACTTCAGCAATTCCTCTATAACTTTCTTCATTTTTCACTCCATGTTGGGTTTGATACCTATGCGCTGACTGGTGTGGAAAACTGCCACCACCATGTCCAACTATAACCTTTGCTCCAGATTCTTTCTTAGCTTCATATATCTCTCTAGCCAATCTTTCAATTATTTCAGGTTTTGGAGTATATGGTTTAGACTTGTCAGTAATTAAAGAACCACCAAGCTTGATTAAAATAAGGTCTTCCATAGACTATTAATAATTAGATATATTCTTATAAATTATGATTATTTTAGTACAATTGACGATTATCCGAGCTCTTCAGAGACAGTGTGTATTATATTACTTAAAGAAAGATATCCACCATGCTCTACCTCTGCTTTTGCTAATTCAAAAAACCTATCATTTACTCTTACTGAATCATCTGCTGTTGATGGATATAATGCATCAAACATACTATAATCCAGCCTTAATCTGGCTACCAAATTCTCTAATGATGAAAAGTAAGCTGTCTGCGGTTCACCCTCTTTTAAAGCTTCAATAGCAAGTTTTGATGATAATAATGCGTGTCCTATTCCACCACCACTTATAGTACTCTCCAAAAAATCTGCATCTCCCACTGGCAAAAAAAATTTATCAGTTAGCATATCTTGTGTTATTGGTCCTCCAGAACACATTAATTTTGAAAAAGTTCTTCCTTTCACAATTTTTACATTACCAAAAACATTGTGTGGATTAGTATCAATAAATCTATTAAGATTATCACTACCTCTGGAAGCTTTCCATGGTTTAAAAACAACACCAACATTAGCTTCTACTAATCCAGTATCTGATTTTGGAAATATATAATAATATATTACATTCGGATCATCTGAAAGATATAATACTTTAGCATTTCCCAGTGCCTCAATATTTACGTCTGTCATAGTATGTTGATAACCAGTTATGAAACAAATACCACTATCATCAGATACTATTCTTTTTGTTGCTTTACTGGTTCCCCATGCACAAAGAACATAGGCACCTGGATGTATTTCTTTAATTTCATCAACGTCTTCTACCCCTTCTCCAAATCTTATTTCAGCACCATTTGTTTTAGCCAGATCTAGATAATAATCTTCAAAAGCTGCTCTATTAATAAACATGTATGGATCTATATCACCATGAAGCTCACCTAATATTCCATTATCACTCATTCTTCCTAGAATAAGCTGATTTGTACTATTTTCAATACAGGACTCTGGATCTTGTGGATCTATAAAAAGTCTAGCATTTTCTAGTTTTCTTTGCCAGATGCCTTCACCACATTTTCTTCCTCTAAGAGGATCAATATACCATTTATCTTCTGATATTTTTTCATACACAGTAACATCATATCCTTCTATAGATGCTAGATAAGCTGCATAAGATCCTGCAATACCTGCTCCTATAATTACAACTTTTGCCATAATAACCACTACCAATAGGCTATATTAAAAAAATGAGTTTAAATACGTTCTTCAAGAACTATTAATTTACTAGGCTTTTTGAGGTACCACTTCAGAATCTCCCTAGCATATAATGGGAACTTGCCTGGATTTTCCTTTAGAATTCTTTCTATATCAGATCTACTATGAAACTTTGCTTCTGAAACTTCGCTATCTTCTGGTTTAATTTCACCATCATATCTAGCTTCAAAAAGAACTGTTATCATAAAGTCTGTTCTCTCATAGACCATTCTGAACTTTGCAAGTCTTTTCACTTCTAGTTTTATTCCAAGCTCTTCCAGGAGCTCTCGCTTTACTGTTTTCAGGTAACCATCTCCTGAATTAACATGACCAGAAAGAGAGAGATCAAACTTTCCAGGATACTTGTCCTTTTTCATGCTTCTATGCTGAATGAGTATCTCATCTCTACTATTAAGAAGAATAACATGAACGCCTCTGTGCCATTGCTGAGAGTTGTGAATCTCTTTTCTAGAGGCTTTTCCTATTACTTTATCATTCTCATCTACAATATCTAGAAGTTCCATAATAGAAATTAAAAAAGATTATTTAAATTTACAAAACTTTAACATCGTTGCCATTAACCTCAATTTGAGCACCATCTTTTATCTGTTCTATATCTACCTTATCAACGCATGGAATCTCAGAGATTATTGCTCCAACAGCAACAATTGTTTCGCACTCTTTGTTTACTATTGCTGCAGGTGCTTTTCCATTCTTTTTCAGTCTGTAAAGAACATAAGAGCCCACTGTAGAACCCTTTCCTTCTGGGAAAACTAATACCTTTCCTGTTATTGATTTACCTTCTAATGGATGACCTTTTTCTATTACAACTCCTGTCTCAGGATCCACTCCACCATAGAAGCTTATTCCTTCTGCTGAGACAATTGCCTCTGCTTTTGTATTTCCCTTGAATATAATTCTTCCGTTCATTTCAATGCCTCCTCAATACAACCTTCAATACTTGCTATCTTTGTCTTGAAATCGTTTTTTCCACTACCATAAAAACATCCTTTTGCTGAATCAGTGCAAAGAACTTTGAATCTTCCCTTTATTGGAGCAACCACACAACAGGTATCACAAGCAAACTTGACTCCAGAATCTTCTATTGTTCTTGTATATCCCATCTGGTCAGCTATTTTCTTAATAGGTCTTGCAGTTGTTATCCAGACCTCTTTGGTTACTTTCTTCCCTTCAAGAAGTTTTGCAACTAATGCAATCTCTCTTATAGAAGCATGAGGACAACCAATTGAGACAAAATCTGCGTCTTCGCCTGTATTCATTGATTCAATTGCCTTCTTTATCTCTTCTTCTGTAACTTCAATTGATTCTTCTGGGATATCTGTTTTGTTCGGTGTTATACCTTCAATATGATAGAGTGCTGTTCCACCATAAGTTGCTATTGAGGCTGAAAAAGACTTAAGTTCTTCCACACTAGCCTCTTTTATTCCTTTTATGTAGGCTATTTTGTTTCCTATTTTTTCTCCAATAACCTTTCCTAGTGCACCAAAGTTCATTGTTCCTTTGATTTCAGTTTTAACATCAATAGCTATCTTAGCCTGTCTATTCTCTTCTAGATGATATCCATATTCAGGTGTGAATCCTGTCAGAGCAGCTGCAAGAGCTGAAGGTCCACCTTCCCTATTTGTTTTTGCACCAAGAACAGAGTTTGAAAAGCATACTGCAGAACTCTCTGCCCATGCTATATGTTCACCAAATCTTACAAGATTTCCAATAAAATATGGTGTGCATGTGCATGTTGCTATAATACCCATTTTTTTGAAAGCGTCAATAACTCTTCCCTGATTCTCTGCAAACTCTTTGCTTATTCCAAGAGCTTCCCAGTTCTCCATATCCATACCAGCAGGGTTTAGTGTTGTAAGAACCTTTACTTTTCCATCTTCTGCCATAGTACTTAGGAATTCTAATCCTGCTTCTCCAAGATTATCATAACTAACACCAGCTATCTGAACAGAATTTACAGGAATAAGTTTTTTTGCTCCGTATATCTCTCCAAGAGCTGTTAGAATTTCCATTGCTTTTTTCACAGCCTTTCCATGCTTTCCTTCAAGCATTTCCTTTTGTTCTGCTGTAAGTTCCATATTAATCTAAAAAATCCTTAACATTGACTTTTGGGAATTCAGCCTTCTCAAAGTTCTTTCCTTCTGAAACAGTTAGCGGCTTTGTAAGATCAAATCCCATTTTATGGGTCATTTTTGTTCCTGGCTCTCCGCTTGGATCCAAGCTGGAACCAGGTTCCATTCCCCTTATAACAATGCGCTTATCTCCTTGGAATCTTGTGGCCATTGCCCACTCAACCTCCAAAGGATCCAGTATATTGATATCACTATCCACTACAAACGCATGCTTTAGGCTTGAATGCCCATCAAAGGCAGCCACTAGGGCTTTTTTGCCGTCATCCTCGTTTTGCTTGTCTATCTTTATTATAGAGTGTAACCATGAACATCCACCAGGGTTTATTGAGACATCAAGGCACTTGATTCCTGCTTCATTTACCTTTTTGAAAATAGTAGGTTCTCTTGGCATTCCCATCATAATTTTATGTTCTAATCCACCTGGCAATAATGCATACCAAATTGCATCCTTTCTATGAGTTATTTTTTTAACAGTGAAAACAGGCTCCTGCCTTACAATATCTTGTGTTTCTGTAAGATCAACAAAAGGACCTTCATTTGCTTTTTCTTCCAAAGAAATTGTTCCTTCAATAACAAACTCAGCATCAGCTGGTATCATAAGATCTGAAGTTTTTGCTTTAACAACTTTTAGAGGTTCTAATGCATTTGCTATCTCTAATTCATCTTTTCCCTTATCTATACTTGTTGCTGCTGAAAGCAGAACATTGGCACCACATCCAACACAAACAGCTATGTCCATCTTTTTCTGGTCTTGTAAAAACTCATCAAAATGTCTTTTTGAAACAACTCTTACTGAGAATTTGTTTTTATCAATCTGCATCATTCTATGAAAATCAATGTTCTGTCCAAAATCAGGATGCTTTGCAATAACCACACCAGAGCTTATGTAGTTTCCACCATCATTCTGGCAGTGGAATAGTATAGGAACTTTGTCTAGGTCCACTTCATCCATCTCAACTTCTTGACAGGGTGCTTCTTCTACTACTTCTGGTTTTGATGGATTACCTATAGCATCAATTATCTTTGGAATAAGCTCTTCTGGTTTTATTCCAAAATAAGAAGCAATCAATTCTTTTGAACCAAAAATATTACCAACAACACTGAAATCAGATTCCTTGATATCATTAAGTTTTAGCACTTTTGTCTCCAGTGCTTTTAGAAGTCCAGAAGCCTCAAGACGTCTTGAAACAGGTTTCTCTACATTAACAAGTTTTCCTTCCTTATCCAGTTTTTCAACAAACTCTCTGAATGACATAATTATCCACCCCACCTCTTGTATTCTTTGTTTTCAATTCCAAGGCAATCCAATATCTTTCCTATCATAAAGTTGTATATATCATTTATATTCTTTGGCTTTCCATAAAATCCCGGGCTTAATGGCATAATAATTGCTCCGTATATTGAGAGTTTCTTTAAATTATCTATTGTAGGTGTGCTTAATGGTGTTTCCCTTAAACAAACTATAAGCTTTTTCTTCATTTTCAGCATATTATCAGCACATCTGCTTATCAGTGTGGATGTATGAGCATGAACAATCTCTGAGACTGTTTTTATTGTAGAAGGAACAACTACCATTGCATCTATTGGGAATGAACTGCTTGATACTGCAGCTGCCATATCATTGTTTGAGTAGATAAAAGAAGCATTTTTCCTAATCTCTTCGACTTTATGATCAGTTTCCAGCTCTATAACCTTCTCAGCCCATTCACTAAGTATAAGATGCGTTTCTACTCCTTTTTCTTTTAGTGTTTTCAGAAGTCCTATCCCATATTCTACGCCTGATGCACCTGTAATAGCAACAATAAGTTTCATAAGGAATGTTTGGGAAAACTTTAAATATTTCAACGAAAATAAGTTCGACTGATGTCGATTATTTAACCAACACTAGTTCTTAATGTAGTAAATCCTTCATCTTCAAAGGCTTTTGCAACCTTTTCCTGAAGCTCTTTTCCTGGTGTTAGAGCAATCATATATCCACCACGACCTGTTCCTGTTAGCTTTGCACCCCAAGCACCATTATCCTTTGCTACCTTAACAAGGTGTTCTAATTCATCACAAGAAACACCAATTTTTTGAAGAAGTTCATGGTTTTTATCCATTAATTCTCCAACTCTTTTCCAATCACCACTATTTATTGCTTTCACTGCACTGTTATAAACTTCAATATATTCATCAGTAATTGCTTTGAACTGTTCTTCATCACTCTCTTTAAGTTTGAGAACATCTGCAACCACAACCTTTGTTTCTTGAGTAATACCAGTACTTACCATAACAATTTCCACGGGTTTACTAACTGAAAGTTTTTCAATTTTATTAGGCCCGCCTTCTTTATTCTTTTCGAAGGTTATGAAACCACCGAAAACAGAACATGTATTGTCTATACCAGAAGGTGTTCCGCTTCCTGCTTCCTCTGCTAAATATGCTACTTTATTTATTTCTTCATCATTGAGATTGAGATTAAGTTTCTCATTAAATGCTCTCGCTGTACTTGCAGCCAGAGCAGCACTTGCACCAACACCACTACTACAAAGCAAGTCACCAGCTAATGTTATTTTAATAGGGGTTTCTTCTGGGTTAATCTTGAAATAATTAAAGATTGCTTCAAACTGTCTCTTCATTTCTTCGCTCTTTTTTTCTCCATAACCAGGAACTTGTGGTCTATTATCAACTAATTCAAAACCTTTCTGACCATCTTCAAGCGTTGCTATGGTTTGACCAGATATTCCACTAGCTATACCAGGAAGATAATAAACTACAAAATGTTCTCCAAAAAGAATGACTTTTCCAAAACCTTCTCCTTTAGACATAGTGATTAATTGTAAGAAAGGCTTTTATATTAAAATGTTCGACAAGGAACGAAGGCTTTTATTTTCTTAAAGAAAACCTATAGTATGAATAAAAAGTTAAGGGAGATAAAACTTATCATTTTTGGGTTTGATGAAGTAATGATATCAGATAGTGAATATCATATAAAAATCTCCAAAGATGTTCTTAATGATGCAAAGGCACATTGTACAACGAATGAACTGTATTCGTTATTTGAGCTTCCTGAATCCGAGATGATAGAAGCTGCACTTGACAGGAAAGGTATCCGAGACAAAGAAACAATTGAAAAGACCATAAAAAGAAAAAGAGAGCTAATTGCAAAATCCTTAAATGGGAAAAATCTTCTTACAAAAAACATAAAGGAAGCTATTCAGATTCTGAAAGATAATGACTATAAACTGGCATTATACTCAGAGCTTAGTAAAGACCAGATAACCAAGCATATAGATTTCATTAAAATGTTTGATCTTGTTGTAACAGAAGCTGAGATAAAAGAACTTATAGAAAAGGGGCTGGATCCAAAACCGTCAGGTGATATTCTTTTCCATATATCAGAACTCTTGGAAATTCCTCTGAAAAACACAGCATTTGTAGGAGGTACTGTTACTGACATGGTAGCTGCAAGAGCTGCAGAGATGCTTGCAATAGGTATTGGAGAGGAAAAAATAATGAGAAATATTTTGTTAGGGTATGCTGAATTCACATTTAAAAATGTATGGGAATTAGCAAAACTATTAACAAAAGAGGAAAATTTTAGAGTCTGACAGTAACACTGTTTTTTCTTCTATTATTAAAATTTCCCCAACCCATCTTCTCCAGAATTAGTTGTGTGTATACAGTAAGGTTCAAACTTTGGACTTCTTCTTTTGAAAACCAGCCGATTTCTGCAGCATCGCTTCCTGCTCTTATTTCGCCGCCGATTCTTGCTCTGAATGCATGACATTTGTGTTGATGTGTTTTTGGTGTGTGCTTGTCAGCAAACCAATCATGTATAAAGATATGAAAAGGCTCTGGATCAATGTCCACCTGGCCTATCTCTTCCATTGACTCCCTTTTGGCTGTCTTAGAAGATATTTCACCATTCTCAGAATGGCCTCCTGGAACAGCCCAATAACCTGAAAATGGCTCATTTGCTCTTTTAACAAGAAGCAATTTGCCATTATTCTCAACCACAACACATGCTGTGTTTTCAAGTTTAATTTCAGCTATCATACAATTAATGGGGTTAGAAGAAATTTAAATGTTAAGAAAAACTTATAATTCTAATTCTTATAGTTAAAGTATGGAATTCCTTGATGAGAAAACATTAAAAATAGATAGAGTTGAAACAATATTGGATAAATTTGTAGTTGAATTTACAAAGATGCTTGAGAAATATGCAAAATACACGATAATAAGCGGATATGTTGCTATACTTCTTGGCAGGTCCAGGGCAACAGAGGATGTTGATATATTTATAGAGAAAATAGAAAAGGAAAAATTCTTTATATTATTCGATAATCTGAGAAAAAATGGATATAATTGTTTTAATGCGCAAGGTCCTGATGATGCATTTAATCATCTCTTAGATAATTTAGCATTGAGATTTTCAAGGAAAAATAAGCCCATACCAAATATTGAAATAAAGTTTGCAAAGACAGATTTTGATAAAGAAACCCTTGAAAATAGAATAAAAATTGTGATGCCGTTTGGGAATATATTTACATCAGAAATTGAAAGGCAGATAGCATTCAAAAGGTTTGTTTTGAAATCGGATAAGGACCTGGAGGATGCAGAGCATATGGAAAAGGCTTTAAAAGGAAATATAAACAATAAAAAAATAGAGAATTATAGGAAGATTTTGGAGAATTATTATGCCAGCATTTGATTTTGAGAAAAATCGGAAAGAAAGAATGGAATTTGTAAGAAAATGGGCAGAATATGTAAGAACACATCCAGATAAGGAATGGAGTTCACAACAGAAAGATTTAATAGATTCTCAGCTAAAAAACGCTAATAAAAAATTATAAAGCCTCGGGCGAGGTTTTCAATTTTGCTTGAAGCTTTTGCACAAGTAAATGATCGAACTCGCGACCTTCACATTACCAATGTGATACTCTTTACTGGCACATTCTTTTATAATGGTTTTTAGCTCCACAGCCTTTTGGTAGAATTTGCAATACCTTGCAAACGGTGCATTACAACGATTGCATTACTAATGCAATCAGGCGGGAGCCTCTAAAAGGCTGTGCTACCAACTGAGCCACCGAGGCTTAATTATAGTTATTTACTAAACATTTATAAACCCATAATCCTAATTTTGTTTAAATCAAAAGGTGATTAATATGACAGGTTGTGATTGCAGTTCGTGTCCAGGATGTGGAAACGTGGACCAGAAGAAAATGAGAAAAATAATAAAAGAAAGGCTAATGGTAGAACGAGGAATGACAGAAAAAGAAGCTGAAGCAGAACTAAAAAGATGGGAAAAGAAAAAATAGTTGCCTTTTTATTCTATTTTTACAATTATTTCTATATAGAAATGGGGTTATAGGTAAACGGTATACTGGATGCCTCCAAGCACAGTGTTTGGAAACTTGAGACCTTTGAAAGGGTTTTCCGTGAACGCTTTTGGCGAACGCGGCAGCTTCAAAAGGGTTCTGTGAGAAGAAAGCGTCTTTTCTGGGTTCGACTCCCAGTGACCCCATCTATATCCTACTCAGTTTTCGAAAGTGTGTTTTCTTATACTAAAAATTAAATACTTATTAACCTTTATTTACCTTCACACCACTCGCATTTACCTTTAGGTTCTCCACCAAGCAAGCATTTGGCAGCATCCAAAAAGATCTTCTCTCCCCTTACCCTGTCAACAAGCACTTTTATAGGGTCAGGATTGAACACCACGTGATGATCTTCATTAACCGACAGGGGATGATAAAATATCAATATGGCAAAGTCAGCCGACTCCATCCCGTTCTTCTCCAGTAGGAATGAGTATATGTCCATCTGGTGTTGGTAGTACTCATGTGTATCCTCTTTTCGTGGGTATCCTCTTGTTTTAAAGTCAAGCGGGGCGTATTTTCCGTCTTTAGTCACAAACAAATCATCTAGCGCTCCCATGAGAAGAATCCCTGTCTTGGGGTCTGTGTATTGCAACCCTCGGAAGTTGTTCCTCCAAACATCCAGCTTCTCCAAATCCTGGAAAAGCCTTCCCTCAAATTTGCCTTCCAACTCTTCAGGTGCTGAATCATCCTTTCTGTGGGTGTCAAAATGAACCTTGAGTACTTTGTCCATACCTGCAGGCAGACTTGGAAATGGCCCGCTTGGCCTCTTTATCTTCCTGTTCATTTTCAGCCAGAAGCACCTGGGGCACTCTAAGAATAATGATATACTTGACGGTGAGAGTCTTGTTGGCTTTGTGCCTTTGGCACAAGCCCCTAAACTGCCGTTTAATCGTTTCATGGTATTGATTTGGATGGAAGCTTTTTAAAGTATATTTCTTTGATTATAAAAATAATAAGATCAATTATTTCTCAATGAAAAGAAAATTAATAAAATTAGGCAGATGTCCACACTGCAAAAAGCCGGTTTCCAGAAGATCAAAACGAAGTTGGTGCGGTGAAAAAATTCCCCAGTTTGTATACATCACTTCCAAAGATGTATATTATCACAGACATTGCTGGAAAGAAGTTGAAAAATCAAGGGCAAGAAGAATACGATTAAATGTGGAGACACCATCTACTTTATTAGGCAAAATATCTGTCTCCAAAGAGAATTACTGATTATAAACACTGAATCCTCTTAATCTGTTCAATCAGCTCAGAATCAGAGGCATCATTCACAAGTATGAGAAGTAGTCTGTCCTTTTCTTTCTGGTATTTCTTCTGGTACTCCATTTCCTCAGCCATTTTTTTCCTTTCCTCTTCGCTGAACTCTTCATCATCCTCTATTTCCATGAGAGATTTCAGCTTTTTGAGCTGTTCAAGTATGGCTTTTTCAGGGGACTTGCCGTCTATCAGGTCAAGCGCTTCCCCTAGCTCCTTCAGAAAATCCGGATGCTCAGAAGACCATGTTTTTTTAGTCATATTGAAAGTTGGTGATAAGATTTAAAAGGGTTTTTGTTTCCCCGAATCCCAAGCTTATGGGAAACATTCTCTAATCCTTCTTCTTTGGACTTTTTCTTTTCACCTTTATCCAATTTCCAGCATTAAAGTCCATCTCCTCATCCATTCTTGTCCATTCCTTGTTGTACTTCTCTTTTACTTCAAGTTCGCACCCACATTTTGGGCATTTCATTGTTGTCATAATAACCACTCCTTATCATGTTTATTTTCTTTTTTATGTAAGCCAAATCGCTGCTGTCAGATATGTTTGACAGCATGTCAGCCAGTTTCACCAAAAGGCCCTCCTTTGTTGTTATCTTTCCCTTTCTTTTTGTAACTTCC
>JADHWJ010000013.1 GCA_016783545.1 Candidatus Aenigmatarchaeota archaeon
AACTAGGCTCATTTTGAGTGAGTCAGTCCTGAATGTGGGAAACCCAGATAGCTGCCTTTTCATTTATAAATACCCTAAAATACTTTTATACCATCCCTCTAAAATAGTATTATGAAACACCATTTCTATCTTCTTGATATTGAATACACTGTTGAAAATGATAGGCCTATTGTTAGACTTTGGGGAAAGACTGATAGTGGCAAATCTATCATAGTCTTAGATGAAACATTTAGACCATATTTTTATGTAGAACCAAAAGAACCAGGTATTGTCAACGATCTTGTAAAGAAACTAGAAACAATAAAAATGGAAGGTGAAACAGTTCAGAATGTTGAGGTTGTTAAAAGAACAATGCTTGGTAAAGAAAAAACCCTTTTGAAAGTGACAATAAAAATACCTGCAAATGTTCCAAAATTCAGAGATGTTGTAAAAGAATGGCCAGAAGTAAGAAATGAATATGAATATGGAATTTCTTTTCACAAAAGATATATAATCGATAAGGGAATTATTCCAATGAACTGGGTTGAGGTTGATGGTGAAGAAATAGAAACAGATATTAAAGTGGATTTAGCTATAAACGCTGCAGAAATTAAATCAGTTGAAAAAGATGAAATACCAAAACCAAAGATTCTTGCATTTGATATTGAGGTTATAGAGAATGTTGGTATCATAATGATATCATTAATGACAAGTAGCGGATTCAAAAAAGTGATAAGCTATGGGGGAAAAACACCAGGAGTTGAAATAGTTTCAAATGAAAAAGAGATGATTGAAAAATTTATTGAATATGTTAAAGGAGAGGATCCTGATATTGTGGTTACCTTTAATGGAGATAGATATGATTTTCTCCGATTAGAAGAATCTGCTAAAAAATATGGCATAGAATTAGATCTAGGAAGAGATAAAAAGGAAGTTCTTTTTGGAAGAAGGGCATTAGCCGCAAAAATCAGAGGAAGGGTGCATTTAGATATCTATAATTTTGTTGATCATGTATTGTCTTCAAATCTTTCAACAGAGGTTCTATCATTGGATAGGGTTGCAAAAGAGATTCTCGGTAAAGGTAAGATGGATATAGAATGGCCTGAGATAGAAAAATCATGGAAAGAAGGTAAAATAAAAAGGATAGCAGACTATTGCCTAAATGATTCTTTTTTAACGATAAAGCTTGCAGAACATCTGCTTCCACAGGCATTTGAACTTTCCAAAGTAACTGGCCAAACACTATTTGATGTGTCAAGGATGTCATATTCACAATTAGTTGAATGGCTATTGATAAGAAGAGCATTTGAAAAAAATATCCTTGTTGAGAACAGGCCTAAATATGATGAAATAATGCGAAGAAGAAAGGCAACTTCATATGAAGGCGGCTATGTTCTTACACCAAAAGAAGGCATACATGAAAAGATAGCGCTTTTTGATTTCCGATCTTTGTATCCTTCTATAATCGTTACACACAATATAAGCCCAGATACTTTGGAATGCAGCCATAGTGACTGCAAAAAGAACAGGCCTCTGGAAGAGGAACATGCTCATCATTTCTGCAGAAATAAAAAAGGATTTGTTTCAGAAGTTATCAAAGAGCTTATTGAGAAAAGAATTGAGGTAAAGAACAAAATGAGAAGGGCAAAACCAAGAAGCATGAAATACAAAAATCTTTATGGTAGGCAGTACGCTCTAAAAATATTAGCAAATGCGAGTTATGGTTATTATGCATATCCTGGTAGCAGATGGTATTCAAAGATCTGCGCTGAAACAGCTGCATCTTTCGGTAGAATGTATATTAAAAAAGTAAATGCAATGGCTGAAAAGAAATTTGATGTTGTATATGGTGATACAGACAGCCTCTTCCTTAAAGTGAATAGCAGACAGAGTGCAATAGAGTTCATGAAAAAGGTAAACAGGTACTTGCCTGGAATAATAGAATTCACTTTGCAAGGAATATATGTTTCTGGTATATTTGTTTCAACAAAGGCAGGTACTGCTGCAAAGAAAAGATATGCACTATTGGATAAAGATGGAAAAATGGTAATAAGAGGATTTGAAAAAGTAAGAAAGGATTGGGCAAACATTGCAAAAGACACACAAGAAAAGGTATTGTTTGCAATATTAAAGGACAGAGATCCTGAAAAAGCTGTGAAAATAGTAAGGGATATTCTCCAAGAACTTGAAAAAGGGAAAGTTCCTGAAAAAGATCTGGTGATATACACACAGATAACAAGACCGCTTGATGAATACGAACAGATAGGTCCTCATGTATCTGCGGCAAAGCGTGCAGCCAAAAGAGGAAAGTCTATAAAGGCAGGAACAACAATCGGTTACATAATCACAAAGGGCTCTGGTTCTATATCAGACAGGGCTGAAATAATTGAATTTGCAAAAGAACCTGATACTGAATATTATAAGAATAATCAAATTCTACCAGCCGCGCTTAGAGTATTGTCTGGTCTAGGTATTGATGAAGATGATATTCTTAGGGGAAAGACAAATGAACAGCTTAGCCTGGAAAAATATATAAAAAAATAAAATTAAGACAGGTGTCATACTATTTTTAAGACAACTGTCATATTTATAAATAGAAGAAATATATATTAAACATGAAAATAGAAAAACACTTAGAAGCGTTGAGAGAAGTTGAAGATGAAATAAACTCATCACTTGAAGATCCTGATGGTCTAATAAAACATCAAAGAAGATTGGCTTTTATGATTTCAATGGGAATAGCAGAATTGATTGAAATATATTTTCATAGATTAGACATAATGAAAGAAGGCTCTAGAATAAAGCATGAGTGGCTCAAGAAGAAGTCCATAAAAGATATTCTTTCAAATCAGATTGTAAAGCCAATAAACTCAGTTGAATGTATTGATAAAATATTTTCTATTTCTAAGGAGATAGAAGACAAAAGAAATGACCTGGCATATTCTTCTCCACTTGAAGAAGAGGATATATTAAAGGAAGAGATAAATCAGTACTTTCAAATCAAAAAGATTGTTGAAAAGATAGTAGGTGATCTAAATGTCTGAAAAACAAAGGCAGATAGATAGAAAGGCATATGCCTTATCATTCACATCCTTTTTATTGAGGGAATTGAAGAAGCCGTCAAAAATAAATAGTATAATACTTTATGGTTCAGTCGCAAAATCCATATCAACAGATGAAAGTGATGTAGATATTTTTATAGATGTTGAAAAGGAGACAAAAAATCTGAAGATGGAGATACAATATGTTCTGGAGAGATTCTACAAAAGCAAAGAGGCAATAATATTCAAAACAATAGGTATAGACAATGAAATAAAATTAAAGACAAGTAAGCTCGATAAGTGGGAAGACCTGAAAAGAAGCATAATGTCAGAAGGCATTGTTCTTTGGGGCAAGTTTGAATCTGGTAAACCTAGAAAAACAAAGCACATGGTAATATTCCACTGGGATAAGATAGAAAAAAATAGGGGCGCCTTTCTTAACAAAATATATGGTTATAGGACAGGAGGAATCTTATACAGGGGTCTCCTCTCAGGTATAGATGGATCAAAACTTGGAAAAAGCTGTATAATGGTTCCAATAAAATATAGAGAAAAAGTTATAGTACTCCTAAAAAAGTATAATGTCAATGCAAAGATTTTAGAGGTTTTTATATAAACAATACATTTCTATAACATGGAATTCAAAATCCAAACAAAGAAAAGAGAAGAGATTGTTGATATAACTAAACAGATAGAAGAATTCATAAAAGAGACTAAGGATGGTGTTTGTACTGTTTTTGTTCCTCATGCAACTTGTGCTATTCTAATAAATGAAAACTATGATCCAAGTGTTTGTGAAGATATTCTAAAGGCTCTACGTCAAATAGCTCCACACGGTGGAAGTCCTCTTACCCTAAACCAATCGAAAGAAGGTAAGATAGTTCCTTGGTTACATGATAAAATAGATGGTAATGGAGATGCCCATATAAAATCAGCTATTATTGGTCCATCTGAAACAATTCCAGTAAAAGATGGAAAACTTCAGCTAGGTACCTGGCAAAACATAGGATTAGCTGAATTTGACGGTCCTAGGGAAAGAAAGATCATCGTAAAGTTTATATAGTTTTTTATTAATTTTACTTATGGGAATACATGATAAAACCGTAAGTAAATACTCTATAATATTTCAACATTATCACTAAATAACCATTCGGTTATTCTTAGAGAAGTTTGGTCAGATCTAGTGGTAGTGTTGTCCTGAACACCAATTCACTGTCTTTCTTCTATCTTCCTACTGGAGGTACTGGAAATGCTGTACCAGAAGAGTCGTAAAGGCTTTACGTTGATTGAGGTGATAGTCGTCATCGGAATCCTCCTGATCATAGCAGGCATGATTCTGCCACCGCTGGTAAACAGACGCTACCAGAGGAGACGTATCAGGTGTGCAGATACGATCTCGAGTCTGGTGAAGGCGGTTCAGGAATACTACAACGAACATGAACAGATCGTGTTGGCCGGCGTCACTGGTGAGTGCGAAATCAAGAATACATCATATGGGCTGAAGGAACTCACCAAGGAAGATGTCAGCGAACTACCTGGTTGGGTGGAGGGTCATGTCAAAGAGGCAAAAGAGATCACAGGGCCGTTCTTCGAGTTGGTGGAGCCGTTATTCGTTATCGTCCATCTGGTGAGGGACAATGATGGTAAGGTGATCGGCGAGATCCTGATCGATCACAAGAAGTATGTAAATGAAACCCTGAGCTACGACTTCCTCAACCCTCCGCCCAAACCCATGACCGAGGACGAACTCTACGACTAGCTTGGGCATTCAACAGAAGTTATCCAGTCGCATTTCTTGAGGTCAATATAACGGAGGATGGTGTTGTGTCTAAGAAAAGCCGAGGGTTTACGC
Source organism: Candidatus Aenigmatarchaeota archaeon (assembly GCA_016783545.1). GTDB lineage: Archaea > Aenigmatarchaeota > Aenigmatarchaeia > QMZP01 > QMZP01 > BS750m-G24. The sequence continues at coordinate 4,873 of JADHWJ010000013.1, forward strand.
TCATGGAGTTGCTCGTCGTACTCTGCATCATCATGATCCTGGTTGGTATGCTTCTACCTGCGCTGGCGAAAGCGCGGGATGAAGCACGTAAGGTGGAGTGCAGACAGGAAATGCGGAGTGTCCTGGCGGCTGTGTTGATGTACATGACCGATAACAAGGGTCGCATGCCGGCTCTCTCAGAGCTGGTAATCGGCGACGAGCCCGCCAACGAAGCTCGGTGCAACACCGGCGGTTGTGTGTTCACGTATAGCCTCATCGCTATGTCCAACGACGAGGTGAAGGTCATGCCCGAGTGGGTGCTCAGGAACGAGTTCCTCGGATCATACGTGGACGACGACGACCGGGTCAAATGGTTCGTTCTGGCCCATGTCCATATCAACGATGAGAAGAAGTCGGTCATAGCTCTCAATGATCACGAGCACGAATCAGTGGACATCGGAGCGGTTGCCCTGGCTGCTGCAGAAGCCAGAGAGAAGAAGAAAGCGGATCCGGAAGGCGGCGCGAAGAAGCCGGCCGAGGACATTGACAACGCAGCCGACCGAGCAGCCGGCGGCTAGGCCTCAACAGGTCCACCAACAGAGTTTGCCTTGGGGGAGATCAACTTTCCCCCATTGGTTTATACTGTCTTTTAAGAGGGATATAAATAAACAATATAAGAAATAGCTTACTTAACATATGTTAATACGATACACTACGACTACTGTATATGTTAAACCTCACAAAACAAAAAAGCCATACATACAGATATTATACCAGAAGAAAAGCTTTATAAACATCCAATACTATAAATTAACAATTGTGAAGAAACCTTTTATGGTTGATAAAATGCCAAAAGAAATACTACCCCAGGAAATAGAAGTGTGGTATATTATACCTGCAATTAGAAGGGAATTTGTAAAAAGCCTTGTTAAAGAGATGAGCCAGAAAAAAGCAGCTGAAATGTTAGATTTAACTGAGCCAGCTGTTTCACAATATCTGAAAAATAAAAGAGGATCTGAGATAGAATTTAATGAAAAAATAATGGAAATGATAGAAAAATCTGTTAAAAACATAAAAAAAGGAGATTCTGTTCTTGGAGAGATACAGGAAGTGATCAAGGTCTGTAGAAAGGAAAAACTGCTTTGCAAACTTCACAGAGAGCATTGTGAATTCAAGTTCCCAGAGAAATGTAAAATCTGTGGGATATAATTCAATTAACAAAATGGATAATTATGAAAATATATCTAGATTATGCTGCTACTACACCAGTAGCACCTGAAGTTAGGGAAGAGATGAAATCATATTTCAGCCAGAAGTATGGAAACCCAAGTTCTTTGCATACTCCAGGCCAGGAAGCAAAAGAAGCAACCGAAAAGGCCAGGGCTCAGGTTGCAAAATTAATAAATGCAGAACCAGAAGAAATTATTTTCACAAGCTGTGCAACCGAATCTAATAATACTGTTCTAAAAGGCGTTCTGAAACCTGGTGACCATCTAATAATTTCACAGATAGAACATCCTTGTATAATAGAGGCCTCAAAATACCTTGAAAAACAAGGTGTGGAGATTACAAGATTGCCAGTAAATGAAGAGGGTTTTGTAAACACAAAAGATGTTGAAAATGCAATAAAATCCAATACAAAGCTTGTTTCGGTTATGCATGGAAATAATATCATAGGAACAGTCCAACCCATAGCGGAAATAGGAAGGATATGTAAAGAAAGGGAGGTTTTATACCATACAGATGCTGTCCAGACCCTTCAATACACACCAATAGATGTCCATAAGATGGGTATAGACTTCCTGACAGCTTCTGCGCACAAGATATACGGCCCGAAAGGTGTAGGATGCCTCTATATTCGCAAGGGGATTCGCGTAGAGCCACTGGTTCACGGGGGAGGTCAGGAAAGTGGCTTTAGATCTGGTACAGAGAATGTAACAGGAATAGTAGGATTTGGAAAAGCAGCTGAATTGTGTCTGAAAAAATTAAAAACAGAACCTAAAAGGATATCAAAGCTTAGAGATTATCTGATAGAGGGAATATTAAAGAATGTCCCTGATTCCAGTCTTACAGGACCAAAAGAACGCCTGCCGCATAATGCTCATTTCACATTCAAGTTCATAGAGGGTGAGGCACTTTTGCTAAGATTAAATGAGAAAGGCATATACGCCTCAACAGGTTCTGCTTGCAGCTCAAAAAGCCTGGAGCCAAGTCCTGTGCTGTTGGCTATAGGCCTAAAGCATATGGATGCTCATGGTAGTCTAAGAATGACCTTAGGTAGGGACACAACAAAAGAGCAGATAGATTATGTTTTGAAAGAGCTGCCTAACTGTGTTGAAGATCTAAGGAAGATAAGTCCTTTTAGGAGGTAATATGTATAACAAAAAAGTTATGGAACGTTTCAAAAACCCAAAAAATTTAAAAGAGATGAAAGAACCAGACGCAATCGGAAAAATTGGTAATATACATTGTGGAGATGTAATGTGGTGCTTCATTAAGATAGAAGAAAACAAAAAAGGAGAAAGAATAATTAAAGATATTTCAATAAAAACATTTGGCTGTGTCGCAGCTATGTCTACTTCTGATGTTCTTTGTGATTTAGTTAGGGGAAAAAGTATAAAGGAATCATTAAATATTAAAGATAATGATATAATCATGGAATTAGGAGAACTTCCTGTTAGGAAAATCCATTGTTCTTTATTAGCTGTTGATGCGTTAGGAGAGGCAATATATAATTATTTATTAAAAAGTGGATTGCCTATACCAAGTTCCTTGAAGCAAAAACACGAAAGAATAAAAAATAATCTTGAAATAATTAACAAAAGGCAGAATTATTAAAATATTCAAAAAAATTATTTTCTTGCTTTATCAATATAACCCTTTTCAGATAAATATGATATAACAATATTTCTTATAATTTCAGAATCTTTTTCGCCCATTACACTTTTAAGCTCAGTTTCTATGATTTTCCATATACCAGTAGGTATACTAACTAAAACCCTTTTCAGAGTTATCACCTCATTATGATATAATTGTATAGAAACCTTTATATATCATATATTACAAATATAATATATATATGATACTTATAGTATATATAAATAAAGTTTTTGTAAAAGATAGATATGAAAAGGATTGGAATTCCAAAAGAAAGGCTTAAGTCATTATATTTGAAAGAATTTAAATCAAGCATAGAAATTGCTAGAATTTATAAATGTGACAAGAAAACTATTCTGAATAGGTTGAAAGAATTTGGTATTAAACCACGGTATTTGTGGAGAAAACCAGGTATTTCAAGGTTTATTATAAATAGGATAGATCTTGAAGATTTGTATCATAGTAAAAATTTTACTATTTATAATATCGCCAAGATTTATAACTGCTCACCTTATACTATAGGTAAAAGAATGAAAGAATGTGGGATAAATGTTCGAGATAGAAGGATTATAATCTCAAGAAATATATTAAGAAAATTATATGTAGATAAAAAACTAACAGGTGAAAAAATAGCAAGAATGTATAATTGTTCAGTTCCAACTATTATTAAACTTTTGAGAAAATATGGTATAGAGATAAGAACCCATTCAGAAGCAGTGAATATACATGAAAAGAAAGATTTTAAAAATGATCCCATGGAAAAGTCATATATTATTGGATTTGCTTTGGGAGATTTGAATGTTTTCAAGCCATCCATCAATGGAGAATTGATTGTTGCTAGATGCGGTACCACAAAGAATGAACAAGTTATATTATTTAAAAAATTGTTTGAAAAATATGGACATATCAATGAAAGACATAGATTCTATAAAGGAAAACATACAATTGAATTATGGGCTTCACTTAATACATCATTTGGATTTATTTTGAATAAAAAAGATGATATAAAACAATGGATCTTGGATAACGATAGATACTTTCTTGCTTTTCTTGCGGGTTACATTGATGCTGAGGGTAATATTGGTATAGCTAAAAGAAGAAAATCTGAAACTTATATAAAAATAGAGAGCTATGATGGAAATGTTTTATGTAAAATACAGACTAAACTCTGTTCAATGGGTATATCTTGTCCTTATCCAAAAGCAAAAATTAGAATCAGGCACAACAAACCTCTTTGGAGTTTACGCATAAGCTCACATTTATCTGTTATAAAATTATTAGAAGAACTCATACCAATTATGAAACATGCGAAGAGAATTAATGATGCTAAAATAGCTTTAGAGAATACTAAACTTTTTGCAAAATTCTATAAAAAAACCTCGAGAATCAATGCAAAAAGTCCATTGTTCTGTTCTTGCAGTAGAAGCACTGAAAAAAGCAATTGAAAATTATAAAAAGAAAGATGGATAAATAATATTATGATAAAAACAACATCTATAGGTAGTGTAGTAGTTAATGATGGAATGGTTCTTGTTGTGAGTCAGCATGGAACAACATGGTCTATCCCAAAGGGTCATATGGAAGCCGGTGAAGATAAACTCCAAACCGCAGAGAGAGAGAGTTATATGAAGAGACAGGTATGAAGAATGCCAAATTTATAAGGGAACTTGGAAGTTATCAGAGATATAAAATGGATAAAAATGGCAAAGAGGACAAAAATGAGCTAAAAACAATATATATGTTTTTGTTTCATACAGAACAGAGAGATGTAAAGCCAATTGATCCAGAAAATCCAGAAGCCAAATGGGTTCCAAAAGAAGGGGTTTCTGAATTACTTACACATCCCAAAGATAAAGAATTTTTTAATAAAATAAAAGATAAGATCTAAGCTTTCTTTTCTTCAACTAGAATACCGTTTACAAGCCCGTCTTGGCCAGGTCTTGAAGTTACTCTAACAAGACCAATATCTGTTTTAACAACAGAACCTTTTGTGAGAATATTCCTTCTAACATAATGGATATTTGCAGGATTTTGCTCAACAGAAACAATCTTTACACTACCCTTTCCAGAAACATTTACCTTATTATCTGATTTTAGCTTTATTTTTAGCTTTCCACCGGTTTTTCTTTTTGTTGCTATTTTCCTTTTTTCAATTACTGTTTCCAAAAATTCAGAGCCTCTTTGATGCAATTTTTTCTTCTTATTTCTATTCAAAATTCCACCTGAAGACTTCCTCTTTGATTTTAAATTCCATGTTGCCATAGTATCAATTATATTATATATACAATATAAACACATCTGGTTTTTTAAAGCTTTTCGCCGCCATATCTGCTTAACATTGCTATACCGCCAAGGGCTACATTTCTAGAACCAAGATTTGTTTTCACTATTTCAGGTGGTGTTAGTATAGCATGGTTTGGAAGATTTTCTCTGACATAATGTAGAATTAAATCGTCATCTTCCATCATACTGCCGCCAACAATAATGATTTCAGGGTTATAAGCATCTGTTACTGCTGCAAAGCCAATAGTATTGTAAAAATTAATACCATCAATTAAACACCTCAATGGTCCGTAGTCCATTTGTTTTCTTGCGGCTACATATAGATCCTCTGCCATTATTTCATCAATTTCAGCATCTCTATTAAGCCTTTCGTGTGTGGTTGATAACACAAGCCTCTTGGATTCTACCGGAAGGCCCGGAAACCCAACACAACCCGGTCCAAAAGTATTACTTCTTGTTATTTCAGCAACAGCTGTCCCAGAACCATATGCTTCCCAATGACCTTTTCTTTTTTTACCATTTGGGCTTCTGCACCCGCATTTTCTTGCATGGGGAGAAGAGTCCACTGTAAAATGACCAATATGACCAGCATCTCCATCCATACCAACAAGCGCTTTCCCATCAACAATTACACCACCACCAATTCCTGTACTCATTGTTACATAAACAACATTTTCTTTTCCTTGACCAAGACCGTATTCAGCTTCTGCATGTACTGCTCCAAAACAATCACCACCTCTTATAAAATTTCTACCTGGAAAAGCCTGCCTCAAAGGTTCCCTAACCGGCACAAAATCAAAATCTATATTAGGTGTTCTTAGAATGCCACCTCTTTCTGTATCATATGGCCCTATACAAGAAACACCTATACCGTATATATCTGGCCTGACAGGAAATTCATCAAGACATTCTTCAGCCATTTCTATTACCTGTTTTACAGGAGCTTCTATAGAAGATTTATCAGTTTCTCTTTTTCTTTCAGAATCAATTTCTCCCATACTATTAGCGATAATAACAGTTGTATTTGTTGCACTCAAATCAACGCCTATTGCATGTCTAAAAGAAACGCTCATGTTTAATATTAATAGAAATCTTTAAATTCGTAATCATATTCGATACACAAAGCCATTTAAATAAGAAAATCAATCATATTTATAAATAGATTAATTAATATAAGGTTTATATGGAACGACCATTAGATGTATTAGGGAATTCGCAGAACAAAAAAATAATAATAAAAATCAAAGGCGGAGAAGAGATAACAGGAAGCCTAAAGGCTTTTGACTCTCATATAAACATTGCATTGGAAGATGCAGAGATTCAAGGAGAAAAAAAGCTAAAACTAGGAACAGTTCTTGTGAGAGGGGACAATATTGTTTATATCTCCCCAGGAAAATAGTTTCTCTTCTGATATAGATTATTATGACTAAAGGAACCCCAAGTTTTGGTAAAAAGAATAAGAAGAGTCATGTTCTTTGCCGTAGATGTGGGAATCATTCATATTCTTTCAAGAAGAAATCCTGTTCCAAATGTGGTTTTGGGAAATCTAAAAAACTAAAGACATACGCATGGCAGTGGAAAAGAGTTCTGAGTAAAGGAAATAGAAAAAAATAACCTAATCATTAGGTACTGGTTTTACTTTAATACCAATCTCTTCAAGCTTTTTCTTTAATTTACCAAGCGCTGTATAAATATCATCTATGTTCTGAGCCCCTGTGCATATAATTTTTCCGGATGTGAACAGTAAGAAAGCAACTCTTGGTTCAGGTATTCTGAATACCAATCCAGGAAACTGCTCTGGTTCATATTCTGCATTTTCAAGTTGGAATGTAATGTCTTCCAAATTCAATTTTGCTTTTATTTTACTTGATGCTACTATGTTTTCTACTTGAACATGGTATTTTGTTGGCACTTTTATTTTTGCGCTTTTTATTTTAGCAACTACTTGTTTTATCGCAACTTTTGATAGCTCTATGCTTTTTGCACCTGTACATACTATTTTTCCTGAGCTGAAAATAAGTGCTGCCGCTCTTGGTTCTTTTGTTCTCAAAACCAAACCCGGAAACTGCTCTGGTTCATATTCTGCATTTTCAATAGCAGCTACAAGTTTATCCAAAGCTATATCCACACCGAGAACAACAAAAGATACAACGTTTTCAACCTTTACGTGAAATTTCTCTTTAGGATTTTTGCTTGATTTTTCCGTTATAGGTTTTTTAGCTGTGGGTTTTTCCGTTATGGGTTTTTTAGTTGTCATATATAATCTATTAATGTGAATAAAAGTATTTAAATACAACGGTAATTTGACAGAAATTACCGTATAATTCTACTAAAATAGGCTCGATACGTTATGAATAATTATGAATGTAGGACATGTGGGAAATGCTGTAGAAGATTTACAATGATAGCTATTTTCAAAGAAGATGTTGAAAGATGGATAAATGAAAGTAGAAATGACATACTAGAGAAATTAAAATTTGCAGGTGATGAAAAACAACCGATTATAGAAGCATGGTTTAATCCAAAGACCAGGAGGGAATATATCTATTGTCCATTCTTAAAGAAAAAAGGCTCTGACTGGTCATGTTCTATTCATAAAACTAAACCAAAAATGTGCAGAGACTATATCTGCAGAAAATACAAGAAATAATACTTGTAAGCTTCTTTTGGTGGAGCTTTTCTTGTTAAAAGCGGAAGCTTTAAGAAAAGATCCATTAGATGATATCTTTTTCAGAGACTATAACAAAGTCACCAACTGACTTCACAGCTGAAAATGGTATCAATAGCCTTTTTCTGTCATCTTTTTGTAAGTTAAGTTTTTCTATGTTTTCTGTTGTCTCTATTAAAACAAGATTTAATAATTCTCCTGATTCCACGACAAAGTCTAGGTCTCCTATTACACCAAATTTCTTTCCTGTCTCTTCAGAAATAATTGTTTTTCCAACCAATTCTTTCGTTCTTACTCTCTCCTCCATAAATAACCTCCGAAACTATGTTAATAAATTATAGGATTAAGATATTTAAAAGTTTCATGGAATTGTTTCATTCAGTTTTCTTCTTCTCTTGTAGTGATGCTGTCTTAAATGATAAGCCTTTCTTGATGGTCTAAACTGCCCATAAAATTCATTTGCCATGCAAGTTATTCCAGCCCAGGCATGCCCATGCTCTCTCATTCTGAAAATAAAATCAGTTTCTGATAACTCTTCATCAAATAATGGAATATGTGCAACATTTTCATATAGATTTTTTCTTTTGAAGATTCCTGTTCCCTTCCTATATGTTGCCCAGCCCTTATCGCCTTTGCTGCCCTTTGCAGCACCATCGGATTTATGTTGTTTTCTAAGCCTTGCTCTCTCAGAATCAGGAATCAGTTCTTTAGTTACTTGTCTAATTGTGGATTTTGCAATATCTCTGCTAAGAAAAAGTTGTGTTTCTTCAGGATATTTCTCTGCAAGTTCTAATACAGATGCACCATCCCTGTAGAGTTTTGCTATTCTTTTGGCAATAGTAGGTTGTTCTAATATTGTTTCAGCTCTGACTATAGCCATTTTAGTGCACATGGCCTTGCGTGATTCCGCTTTCATAATAAAAGAAACATATTTTAATTTAAAAGCTTACGCCTTTACCATTAATGTTTCATACTTTCCAGCAACTTTGTATTTGTATGTTTTCCCAATCTTTTTTCTTTCAACAATGCCATCAGCCATCATCCTTCTTAGAAGATTATTTATAGATCTTATTGCATTGTCTTTGTTTTTGTACCCATCTGATTCCATATTAGAAACAACCTCAGAAGGTGTTAGTTCCCTACCTTCTAGTGTTTCAAATATACTTTTCTGTCTATCAGGGAGCTCTTTAATGGCCTCCATACTTACCTTAGGCTCGGTTTTGTCCTCTTCCCTTATGAAATCATTATCAATAGTGGACATATTCTTTGAAACAGCTTCTTGTACAAGATTGTTGCACATCTTCAGGACATCTCTTGGAAACCCACCGGTTTTTTCAAAAATGTTATCAATAGCCTCTCCTGTGAACGGTTTTATATCTTCACCACCGGTTTTTTCAATTCTTTTCTTGATAAGCTCTCTTATTTCATGTTTTGATAGATTAGTAAGTTCTAACTTATTGTTTATCCTTCTTGAGAATGTTTCAAGGTTTTCCTTCAGAATTTCTTCAATTACCGGCAGGCCTGCTACTATAATAGAAAGGTTATCTATCTGATCGGTTAGTGTTCTAAGCCATTCAAGGCTCTCTGTACTCGCTTCATGCATTTCATCAACAAAAAGCACACACTTCTTCACATTTAATTTTTCATTCACTTTGTCGCTAAGGTTGTATAAGCTAGTACCATCACTTTTAAAGCGGTCAAGAAAGCTTCTCGTTATTTCCTTGAATATCTTCACAAAATCATCTGGATTCTTTGGTGGTTTAGGAAGAAATATCACTTTATGTGTAGGTGTAAACAGGGTAATAAGATACTTAATCATGCTTGTTTTGCCAGAACCTGTGGGCCCTACCAGCATTGTGAATTTCTCTCCATCTTTCACAGAACTTGTAATCCTCTTAGTCTCACTGTCGTAACCGACAAATAACTCTGGATCAATTCTAAACGTGAACGGATTTGTCTCCCAATTAAAAACTTTAAACTCACTCATATCTCTCGCCATCTACCTTCTTACTGGTTATGGGGAATTATTAATCTTAAACTATTTATATTCAATGCGGCTTCATACGTGTTCATATATTTGCCTACAACTTCATATTAATTTCATAATTTATAAATCTTTGTGTTGTGAAGTTGGTGAAGAAATATGAAGATTTCGTGAAGTTTGTGTGAAGATTGTTTTAGTATAGTTGCATGTTATCATTTGAAACAATCCAATAATTAAGCAAATTAATGAAACAATTTAAATATTAAAATACAAAAATTTTTCATGCGCTGTTTTCTTGCAATAGATTTGACAGAAAATATTAAGGAAAAGATAGCTGAAACAATAAATCAATTCAAAAACCAAGATGTAGATGTCAAGTTTGTTGATTCACACAATCTTCATATAACCGTAATGTTCTTTGGTGAAGTTAATGAGGAAAATATGAAGGAGATATCCAAGTTCATGAAAGAGGCATTAACTGGTATGAAACAGTTTAAAATCAATATTAAAGGGCTTGGTTATTTTGGAAATCCAAATTATATTAGAACGATTTGGGTTGATATTTCTGACGGAAAAAATGAACTTCACACACTCATTGAAACAATTAACAAAAAATTGTTTCAGTTCAAAAAGGACAATCATGCGCCTTCTGTTCACATAACAATTGGACGCGTTAAATCAGGAAGAAACAAGGAAAAATTGCTTCATATGATAGAAAATGTGAAGGAATTACATTTCGGTGAAATGGTTGTGAAGGAAATCAGACTAAAACAGAGCAAGCTCACACCAGAAGGCCCGATATATACTGATTTGGATTGTTTCAGTTTATGTGAAGACAGATAATAGGTATATAAACAAATATTTAAATTCTCACTTCCAATAGATGATATGCCTAAAATTGTTATTACAGGCGGACCTTGTACTGGAAAAACCACACTTCTAAACGATCTTGGAAAACTCGGTTTCAATACAGTTCACGAAGCTTCACGGAAGATTATAGATGAAGAACAGAAGAAAGAAAACGGTGTTCTTCCATGGACAGACGCTGAACAATTTGAAGTTCTTGTGAAGCAAATGCAAATGGGAAATGAAACAAATTTAACTAGTGAAACAATCCATTTTCTTGATAGAGGTCTTGGAGATATTCTTGCATACTGTGATTTTCTTAACATACCTCACACAGAAGGCGTGAAACAGTTAAGCCTTCCACCAAGATATGAAAAGGTCCTTCTTTTGGAACCATTAGAGATATTTGAAAACGATGACGTCAGGAAAGAAAGCCTTGAAGAAGGAAGGAAAATACATGAGTTCATTGAAAAAGCATACACAGGGCTTGGATATGAAGTTGTGAAAGTCCCGCCACTGGGGAAAAAAGAGCGTCTTGATTGGGTGCTGAAACAATTAAATCTTGTGAAACAATCATAATTTCAGTTCTTTTTCCCAGAAATTACATACCTTTACAGTTTTCTCAGAAGCAATGCCTATATATTTTTCTGGACTGTTTATGATTTCCTTTTGTTTATCCGTGAATTTATCTAAAAACTGTTTCATATCAGGATCTTCATTAAGAAGCTCTCTAGGAGGTTTTCCTGTTTTTTGTGATTCTAGTGTCAATTCCCTTACATACTCATGTGCATCTGGATGATTATGTGCTGCTAGTATGATATATATCGCCTCAGCAAGTACCATTTCTTTGTTTATATCAAAATTCTTCTGTAGATTATCCTTATCAACAGACATCTTAGCCATGGTCTTATTCAATCTTTTAATTGAAAGATAAAAACCAGCTAGTAGCTCAGGAATGAACCTTGAACTTGCTGAATTAGTAAGATCTCTTTGATGTTCAGATATCTGATCCATGTATACAGTGTTAATCCGTGGCATGAATTGTTTCCACATACTTTTCACATTCTCAAAATTTATAGGATTTCTTTTATGCGGCATTGTTGAAGAACCGACTTGCTTAGCTTCAAAAGCCTCACCTATCTCCGCTATCTCACTTCTTTGGAGATTCCTCATATCATCTGCTAGATTCGCTATAACACCAAACCCTGAAACAATTGAATGAATAAAATCCAGGGTATATTCTGGTTCAGTTATCTGTGTAGAATGTGTTGCTGGTTTCAGACCAAGCTCACCTAGAATCTCTTTTTCAAATTCTTCTGGATCATCAAAAAACAAAGAGCTGGCATTATAGGCTCCCACAGCACCAGAGAATTTACCAACCAGATTAGCATCCTTCACTTTCTTTATACAATTCCCAAATCTACTAACATATTCAGCTATTGCAAAACCAAATGTTATAGGATCTCCATGTTGTCCGTGTGTTCTCCCTATCTGGACAGTGTCCTTCTCTCTTCTTGCCATCTCAATTAATGTTTTTTCCAGTTCTTTCATTGTTTCTATTAGAACTTCTGAAAACTCTTTAAATCGCAATGCTTCAGCTGTATTAACAATGTCAAATGAAGTTGATGTGAAGTGAACAAAAGGCTTTGCTTTGTCAGATACTTTGTTTCTAATAGAATTTGCCAAGGATCTTATATCATGTCTTATCCTATCCTCTTCTTCATAGACCTCTTTTGCTGTAACCTTCTTCACAGCTTCCTCTACTTCCTTCACAACATCATCAGAACATATACCCCTCTTAGCCAGAGTTTTTATCAGAGCCAGTTCAACCTTAAGCTGATAATTAATTCTTGCATTTTCAGAAAGAAACGGTTTGAGTTTTTCAAATTCCTTTTCATTTCTACCGTAATACCTATAGTCCAAGGGTCCGATATTATCAAATAGGTCCATAACTACAAAAACTTACGTACTGTATTAACAGAATCTTCTAGTGAAACATTCCAGATTTTATTTCCTGACCATGCCTCATAAGCTGCCTTGTACATATTACTTACACCAGTAACAAGCTCTTCTGGCAATTTTTCAGGATCAGGCCATTCCTCTTTAGGTTTTGATTTTTTTGCTTCTTCTAGTGCTGAGAACCAAGGAGTTTTCATGTAATAATCCCTAAGGACCTGTTTGCTGATATGAAATCCATTTAATAAGAATCTATTCTCATCCAATGTTCCACACACATCTAATAATACTAACTCTCTGTTTGGTCCAAAACCAACCTCAATCTTTCCATCTGCATGATCTAATCCAAGTTCTTTTGCTTTTTCTGTTAAGAAATCATTTATTTTGAATGTAAACTCCTTTATCTTTTCCACATCTTCATCTGAAAGACCAGACATCTTCTTTGCTTCATCCCATTTAACCCTTCTATCAGTTGCCTCTAGTTTTGTTGTTATATCAAGTATTGGCTCTTCTAACTTCTCGCCTGGTTCTGGTTTGTGATCAAGACCAATATCTTCTAGAGTAAGCTCACCCGAATCCAATGCCCTGAAAACAGAGCTTCCTGCAGGTAGACTGTTTCTAAATACAATCTCAAGCGGTATCAGATAGTTTGTTGTCTCTGTTGTTATTTCATCTTTACCAGGATAAAGAACTCTCACTATGTTCACACCCATCTTGTTAGGTTCTATGAACTTTAAGAAATGTGTTTTTATTCCTATTTTCTCAAGCTGCTCAAAGTTCCATGTAGCCATTCTACATAAACACTCACCCTTGAATGGAATAGTATTTGGCATTGGTCCTTTATGACCATAATCAAAAACAGAATAGTCATCTCTAAAATCAAACACTCCAACCCCAAACTCTTTTTCAGTTGGGTCTTTTATCACCATCACATCTTTTACTGAACCCATACTAACCTGCCTCCTCAAGCAAATCTAAAATCCTTTTTGCTAGATGCGCTGCGTTCTGTCCGTTATCAATACCAACAGTTGCTACAGGAACTCCTTTAGGCATCTGAACAATGGATAATAATGCATCAAGTCCGCCAAGCTTGGACTCAACAGGAACACCAATAACAGGTTTCTTTGTAAGACTTGCAACAACACCTGGTAGTGCAGCAGATAGACCTGCTACAGCAATAAAAACTTTTGCATTAGAACCCTCAACAACAGACTTAACTTTGTCAGGTTCTCTGTGCGCGCTTGCATATTCCACATTATAATCTATTTTCTCCTCGTCAAGAACATCAGTTGCTTTTTTCACAATTGTTTCATCAGATTGCGAACCAGCAATTATTTGAACATCCATAACTCTCACCTATGTTATATTAACAGTAAGTTTTAAATTACTTTGGTTTTGAATTCAGTAATTTAAATTTTTATTTATCAATTTTAAAGATGCATGTAAGTGTGATTGGTAATGTGTGTCTGGATTTGGTAATAAAAACTGATAAATTACCTTCTTGTGAAGAGGATTTGCCAGCTAAAATAGTACCATGTATTGGGGGCAATGCTGCTAATAGTGCTATAATTCTATCAAAATTAGGAGCAGAAACAACTTTACATTCTAAGATAGGTAATGATATAATTGGGAAACATTTAATTAATGAGATTGAAAACTCAAACGTTACATCAAAAATGGAAACATCCAAACAAAGAACAGCAATAACATTATGTTTTAGTCAATGTAAAGAGAGAAGTTTCCTTTATGATCCAGGAGCAACAAATGAATTTACTATAGATGATTTAGATATGGAAGAAATAATGAAATCAGATGCTGTGTTTGTAACAGGATATTCATATCTGAAAAATCTCAGTGTAATGGATTTGTTTAAAAAAGCACAAGAGAATGGATTATTAACAATTTTTGATCCCTGTCCTGGAAGGGATGTTTCAGAAGAGCTCAAATATACTGATATATTATTTGCAAATGAAAATGAAATAAAAGAATTATCAGAAATTAATGTTAAAATAGTTGTAATAAAAAAAGGAGCTGATGGTTGTATGGCAAAAATTAACAACAAAGAAATAGAATGTAAACCCATTAATGTAGATGTTGTTGATACAACAGGAGCAGGTGATGCGTTCAATGCTGGTTTTATCTATAAATACCTTCAGACAAATAATGTTGAAAAAGCTGCTAATTTTGCAAACAAAATTGGTGCTATTAATGTAACTAAGATAGGTGCCGCTAATATTACTAAAGAAATTGAGGGTATAGTATGATGTTGGATACGCTTAATGATATAAGAGACCATCCAGATGAAACAATAATTCTTCATGATTATGATGGTATTATAGCAAAAGATGGCATGGAGGACATGTTCCCGGCATTTAAGGATCTTTGGAATGGTGAGGTCCAAGAATTGGAATTCTGGAGAGACTTTCTAGAACCTTTTTATCAAGCCAGAGAAAGAAAAATGTTTGTAAGATTAACCGAAGAAAAAAGAGTGGATATGGTACATGTCAATGGTAGGGTACCTTTCATAGGTGATGAACTTCTATTGTTTCATCATGCATTAATTGCTGGTCAAAAAGCAGATGTTGTGAAATCAGTGATTGATGGTGATATTGGATATTGTCTTGTAAATGAAACAGCACATGAAGAGATTCCGCGGTTGCGTGAGAGATTCAAGCATGTTGCTATTGTTTCTGGCAATTTTCTTGAATGTCAATGGGAAATACTAAAATCTTTGGGTTTTAGGATGTCTGGTATATATTCGACTCAAATGTTAGAACAGGTTTATGATGGATGTGTAATGCCTTTGGAAAGAATGACTGGATCAGGTACTGGTAAAATATGTGTCCTTGAAACAATGATTAAAAAAAATGATTCCAGATATGCTGTGATAATTGATGATGGAACAACAGGTATTAATTATGTTATTTATTCATCCAAACGTGATGGGTGTATAGCAATTTGCCCAAATCCTAACATACCAATGATGCGTAATGTACCAGAAGCTATATATCTACTTACACCGGATTTGGCTGACATTTGTAGATTGCTTGAGGGTGAGATAGAACCTGTAACATTTTCTGAATGGGAAAGAAATCCTAAATACGAGACTCCTTTGGCTGTTTATGTCAACCCTGAAGATGATATAGGAGTTGAGAGAACAGAAAATTTTTATATGCCATATGGTTTTGTGGGTTATGATTGTGAGCCAGAAGAAGGTAGTTTAGCAGATTATGTATGTAGAGTAAGAAAAGAAACTGATAGAGGACTAGTAATATTCAATGATATTTAAATTATTTTAACTCCAGAACCTTTTATAACTTCACCGATTACAATTGACTTTTGTTTCAACCTTTTTAGCTCTTTCAAAACATCCTGACAGATCTTTTTTGAAACAATCAAAACCATACCAACACCCATGTTAAAAGTTCTGAACATATCATCCTCAGGAACATTTCCCTTTTCCTGAATTAATTTAAAGATTGGTTGTGTGTTGATTTTTGTCTTATCTATCTTCACGCCCAGTCCGTCTGGTAAAAGCCTGCCCACATTATCAGGTAGACCACCACCTGTTATGTGCGCAATTCCATGAACCTTAAACTGTTTCAGTACCTCTAGTACTGGCTTTACGTATGATTTATGTGGTCTTAAAAGCTCTTCACCAATACTTGTATCAAGTTCTTTTGGTTTGTCCTTTACAGAATATTCAGCCATTTCAAAAAGAACCTTTCTTACAAGCGAAAAACCATTTGTATGAAGACCATCAGATTCCAAACCAATCAGGACATTACCTTCTTGAATTTTAGAGCCATCTATAACCATGTCTCTATCAACAATGCCAATAATACAGCCGACTATGTCGTGTTCACCTTTCTTATATACACCAGGCATCTCAGCAATCTCACCTGCTATCATAGGTGTATCATTTTCAATAGCTGCTTCTGACATTCCTTTAATTATTTGTTCAATCTTATCCGAATCCACTTTACTCGTTGCTAGATAATTTAAAAAAAAGAATGGCTCGCCGCCAACAGCTAATATATCATTTACAGCATGACCAATTATATCCTTTCCAATACTATCCCATTTGTTCATCATTGAAGCAACCATCACTTTTGTCCCAACACCGTCAATGCTTGAAAGAAGAATAGGATTCTTAAACTGTTTCAGCTTATCAACATTTATTGCACCTGCAAAAGCGCCTATATCCAGCATAACATTTTCATTGAAAGTTTTCTTTGCATGTACCTTTAGTTTATTAACAGCATTTTCAGATTCATCTATATTAACACCAGCATCTTTGTATGTTGTTTTTCCATCAAGGATTTTGTATTCCTGATAATGCTTGTTAAAAAGCAGGCTTTCTGCAATTTCTTTCGCAAGTTCTTTCTTCTCAAGATCAAGTGTCCATAGTACACCTCTTTCCATAGACTCTATTTCTTTGAGTCCTAGTCTGTTTCTTAGTGTTTCCAACATGCCATCTTTGTTATCAATATCCTGTACAAGAACCTTCACACCTTCACCATCAAAGCTCTCATCTGAAAGTTTTGTCATAAACCTATGCTTGTTTGCATTGACTAGAATATCTGTTTTTCCAAGTTTCTCTGAGACCTTCTTAAAATCATCATTCTTAACAGTAAACTTATAATAGTCTTCTCTTCTCAGTTTCTTCAGCTCTTTGAAGCCGATTTTCTTTAATGTGTGAAACGCTGTTAGTGCTGTTGTATCTGGTATTAACAACTCAACTGTCAGTTCTATTTCCATATCATCTACCCTCAATATATTCTTTCATTGCCTGAAACAATTTCCTTCCTGGTCCTGGATCATTCATTTCCTGAAACGATTTTCTTTCAAATCCAGGCAGCTGTCTGTTCCAACAGCATCTCTCTGGATGCGGCATCATTGCCAGAACATTACCTTCTGGATTGCAAAGACCTGCAATATTATTAATAGAACCATTTGGATTAATTGGAAACTTATCTATAGTCTCACCCTTTTCATCACAATATTTGAAAACAACCTGACTGTTCTTAATTAGTTGTTCCAGTAGACCTTCTTCCTTTGTTGTGAACCTACCCTCACCATGTGCAATAGGTATTGGTATTATTTCACCTTTGCCCAAAGACTTTGTGAAAATACAATTACTTGGATTATTTTTTATGTTTACCCATGTGCAGTAGTATCCAGATATTAATGGGTTAATATTTTTAGCAAGTGCCATCTGTATATCGTTTTTTATACCTGGAACAATTCCTGTTTCTATTAGTATCTGTGCACCGTTGCAGATACCCAGAACAGGCTTACCACCCTTTGCCTCTTTTTTTATTGTTTCCATTATCCTATCTTTAGATGCAACAGCACCTGCTCTCACTCTATCTTCATAACTCCACCCACCCGGAAGAACAAAACCATCATAGCTTGATAGATCCTCTTTTGTGTTCCATCTAAGAATATCAGCATCCATGCCAACAGATATACAGGATCTTGCTGTCTCTTCCTCACAGTTTGTTCCAGGGAAAAGTATCACAGCTGCCTTGGGCTTTTTCATCTCAATGCCTCCTTCACACCAGAAGTCCAGGATTGTTTCAATTTTTCTATAGGAAGATCAACCAACCCCTTCACTACTAAACTCTCACCTTTTGTTTCACCAATCTTAACCAACTCCACACCATGTTCTTTACAGATATTTTCCACCTCTTTTACATCCTTTTCATCCAGTTCCAAGACAAAACCAGAACTCTCTGAAAAAAAAGCTTTGTCAGCTCTTAGCTCACTTTTCAGATTAATCTCAGCCCCTATCTTTCCATCAGCCTCTCCGCCAAGTATCATTTCAGCTATTGCTGTAACCAAACCACCATCTGAGATGTCATGGCAGCTAAGAACTAGCCCCTTGTCTATGGCATCAATAACAGTATATATCATAGCCCTTTCTTTTTCAAAATCAACCTTTGGAACATTTGCCCCTAATTCACCATTCACCTCATAATAAACAGATCCACCAAGTTCATCTTTTCTCTCACCTATTAAATACAAACCAGAACCCTCACTCTTTATTTTCATTGTTATTGCTTTTCCAACATCTTCAATAACACCCACACAGTTTATTATAGCAGAAGGGTCTACTGCTTTTCCAAAGGCATTCTCATTATAAAAGCTCACATTGCCTGATACAACAGGCACTGGATCCTCTGTGCCTTTCAGCCAGATATTCTTAGCAGCATCTGCGACACCTCTCACTCCCTCCACAAACTGCCAGAAAACTTCTGGTTTTTCAGGGTTTCCATAGCAAAGACAATCAGTTAGGCCAGACGGAACTGCACCAATTGCTGCTACATTGCGCATGGCCTCAGCTACGGCCATACCAGCCCCCCAATAAGGGTCAAGTCTGCCATACTTTGGGTTAGAATCTGTTGCCAGAGCCACGCCAACAGCATGGTTTTCTATAGGGTTCATTAACCCTGCATCAGCCTCTCCAGGCCTTATCACAGCCAGACCCTGAACTTCTGTGTCATAGTGCTTGTAGATAGGTATTTTAGAGGCAACGTTTGGATGATTAAGGACTTTCAGAACCATTTCATTGTAATCTGGTTCTGGCAGGTTAGGCTCTTTAAAATTCCTTTTAGGCTCTTTGTATGGCCTATCATATACAATACCGCTGGTAACCTCATCTATTGGTGCGTTGCAGACAACCTTTCCTTTATGTTTTATTATATATTGTTTTTCCTTTGTGACCTTGCCAATAACACTTGCCCTTGCACCTTCAGCAACATTAGGAAGCTCAAAATCTTCATTGTATATTTTCAGTATGGTTGGTGTGAAATTAGGAGGAACAACCCAGGTAAATCTTTCTTGTGTTTCAGCGCACATTATTATAAAGGATGGTATCTCCATTGTTGTGTGAACTTTATCCAAATCCAGTTTAACACCAAATCCCCCATCTGCAGCAATCTCTGAGGTGGAACACATTATTCCAGCAGCGCCCATGTCCTTAAATCCAACCTCTATGCCCTGTTTTTTGGCTTCTCTAAAAGCAGCCTCTGTTGCCCTGATTAAAACATTTTTCAAAAACGGATCAGGCACTTGGACAGCACCTTTATTGGATTCTTCATCTTCTTCATCCAAGACAAGGGAAGCAAAGGATGCTCCACCAAAACCAGAGTTGTCAGTTCCTTTGCCAACAATAATAACATCAAAGCCTTCTGCATTTTCAGGTGCCCTGCTATGGATAATATCCTTTTCTTTTACAAGGCCAATACTAACGACATTCACCAGGCAGTTGTCATCAAAGCTTGAATTAAAATAAGCATCACCACCAAGGTTTGGAACACCTATTGGATTTGTATAACCAGAAATACCATCTACAACAGCGTTTGCTATGTACTTTGTTCTGTTTGCAAACTTTCCTTTAGGATCACCAAACCTTAAAGGGTCAGCGCTTGCAATAATCCTTCCACCCATGCAAATTACATCCCTCACTATTCCACCAATGCCTGTTGCTGCACCTTCATATGGAACAACCTGGCTGGGATGGTTATGGCTTTCGTGTGCTAGTATCACACCATATCTCTCACCATCTATTGTTGTTAGATGAATTATTCCAGCATCCTCTTCAGGACCTTGTATCACATTGGGACCTGTTGTCGGAAGCATCTTTAAAAGATTTTTGCTGCTTTTGTAAGAGCAATGCTCACTCCACTCTGAATTGAAAATATAAAGTTCTGTGAGTGTTGGATCTCTGCCAAGTTTATTAGAAATAAGTCTAGCTTCAGAAATCTTAAGAGAGATACCATTCTCTTTCATGAACTTAAGAAGCTCTTCATCTCCCATCTTGCTAATGTGGACAATCTGCTCAGGATCCACAGGATTTTGCATCTTTAAAATTAAAACTAAGTTTTTTATTTAGATAGGGTTTTTAAAACTTCCATACAATTCTAAACCATGCCCAAAAAGACAGGTTTCTCAGACCATCCGGATTTTCTCAAAGAATATAGCAATGCGCTTGACCTGATAGACAACAAGTCTTCTGAAAAAGCCATACTCGAGCAGCTCAGGAAGCTGAAATCCCTCACGGAGATAGAGGAAGAGGAAGAGTTCAGTGAAGAAGAAAAGAAAAGGATGGCTGAGGAAATGGAGTACCAGAGGAAATACCAGAAGGAAAAGGACAGGCTGCTTGACATGCTTGTGAACGATGCATCTGACTCTGAGTTGATTGAGCAGGTCAAGAGGATACAGAGTATTTGAAATAGTTCTTTAGAAAAAAACCAACATTTTTACAAGTCCATCTCCATCAACGGCCTGTCAAAATTCATTGGCGGTTGCGAGCACAAGTTGGGCTTCAGCCTTTCATAGTTCTTCCATACCTCCCCGAAACATTTCTCGGAGCATGTAGCATACGCCTTGCTATTCCCGGGATGCAGCATATTTAGTCTGCCTTCCCAGTTATCCCCATTGATTTCCTTTCCGCATATTGCACAATTCATGATGCTTTTTCTTTTCTTCATGAGGATTTCCAAGTCCTTGTCATGACCATCAGCGCATTTCTCGCTGCAGAACACGATAAGCCCTTTCAGGAGTTTCCTGCTTTTCAGTGGCTTGTCGCAGTAGCGGCAGGCTTTTGCATTCTTCCTTATACACTCTTCAAACCTTCTATTGAACTCTTTTTTTGTCAAAATCCAGCCTTCGTCCCAGACAATGTCTGGGTTGTCCTTGAAGAACTTGGGGCTTGGTTTTCTTTTCAGCTTGCATGGTATTTTGTCTGGTCTTTCCATAATCAATATGTTGTATTTCTGGCTTTTATTGACATAGCCATGCGGGAAATATAGATTATAAAATCTATAATTGAATATCAAATACTTCTTTAGTTTCTCTTCTGATATAAACAATATTATATACATCCGAAAATATTTTTTGTAGTTAGTTGTGTTAATAAAAATAACAAATTCATCATTATATATCATAGCAAAAAAATAGTGGTGAATCATTTTGATAAAAGAATTCCTTTATTTTATTGTTGTAAGCATTGTGGTAGTTTTAACATCAAACTAGGTAAATGGCTGGTTCGAGATGTTTATACAGGGACTTGGCAAATGGAAGAGCCGGTAGATGTGATTGATATATTACAACCTTTCATGTTAAGGGATGTTAATGTGAGAATGCATAAATGCTTGGATTGTAAAAGAGTTGATGCTTTGTATGAGTTTCATATGAAGATAGGTTCAATTAAAAATTAGAACAATATCTAATGAGGCTTAGTCAAGTTTCCCAAGAAATCTTTCCAATCTCTTTTTACCATACTTGGCATCAAAAAGAATTTTTATTCCTGCCCTTTTCTCACACTCAGCCTGTAATTTTTCATATTTTGAAAATTCATTGAGGTTTCTCATGTTGTTTTGCTTTACCCCTAATTCCCTGAATATTGTTGAATCCAGAGGGCAATCAAGCTCTTTCAGAACATTCTCGTTTTTATTACTAATCAAAGAATAGAATTTCAAATAAACATTAATTACCTTTTGGCTTTGACCAATACTTGCTCCTGTTCTCTCTTTAAGGGTTTTTATGGCAGTTCTTATGTCCCCATTTTTAATGGTTTCGTTGTCCACCAAAATTCTCAAATGCTTCATTATGTTGAACAGCTCAGTATTAAAGTTTTCAGGTCTATTGCTCTTACCGAATGATCTTCCAAGTTGTGTTTCCTTTTCAAAAATAGCAATAAGGACATCAACTTCTAAGTCCCTCATTCCTTTTAAATCCATATTTTATTTTAGATTATACTTTAAAAATCTTCCATCCAAACCTATATAATGAGACCAACAAAACTGTCCCCAAGCAGCATATCACTTTTCTTAAACTGCCCCAGATGCTTCTGGCTCAAGATGAACAAAAAGATAGCAAGGCCAAGCGGGCCATTTCCAAGCCTGCCTGCAGGTATGGACAAAGTCCTAAAGGTGCATTTTGACACCCACAGGAAGGAAGATTCAGCACCAGAAGAGCTGGAAGGCAAATTTGAAGGAAGGCTGTTTCAGGACATTGAAAAACTTGATGTGTGGAGAAACAACTTCCGAGGCCTTCAGCACATAGACCCTAAAACCGGAATTATCCTCATGGGCGCACTGGACGACCTGTTCGTCACTTCAGAGAGAAAATACGCCCCTCTGGACTTCAAAACCCGCGGCTACCCAAGAAAAGAGGATACACATGAGCACTACCAGCACCAGATGGACATATACAGCTTCCTTCTGGAGAAGAATGGGATGGAGCCGGCTGACTTTGCCATATTGATATTTTACCATCCGATTGATGTGGACAAGAGCCATAATGTGATATTTGACCCTGACCCAATAAAGGTGCCTG
>JADHWJ010000006.1 GCA_016783545.1 Candidatus Aenigmatarchaeota archaeon
ACCTCACTCTGCTTATGGAACATGTATATATATTTACTGGCCACAGGATCAAAATATTCATCAAGATTTGGAAATGGCACAACCCCTCTAATTTCGATTATATCACCATCAAACAGACTAAAGTCAAAATCATCCCCGATTTCCATATAAATGCTTGAAACAGATGGAACAGATTCAAAGTTTTCACTGATTTGTTCTATTTTTTCAGCATCCAGGTCATACAGCTCTGCAACGCCATCAGGCACGTCATCCATTAATTCTAAAAGCGTTTTTCCAAAATCCCTGATTTTATCAGCTCTTTCAACACTTTCTTCGAAATCTTTTCGTATTGATTCCTCGACTGAATCTGGTAAATCATCATTCACATATTTCAATGCTTCTAAAAACAGATCAGGGCCTGTTGCAACAAATCGTCCTGTTCTTGTTTCACCTGTTTGGGCGTAAATAAGGACTTTACCTCTAAGATTATCCTCATCTCCCTTTACTAACACATAATCAAGCATTGACATAATGTTTTTTTGTAATATGGGTTTTTAAGCTTTTTATGCCCACTATTTCAAAAAGTTACTTATGAAAGACCAGCATTTCATGGTAGATGAGAAGATTTTGAATAAAATTGTTTCAGTGGCTAATCTGAAAGGAGATGAAACAGTTCTAGAGATAGGTGCAGGAACAGGTCTTTTAACAGAGAAACTTTCAAGTGAAGCGAGCACTGTAATAGCTGTTGAGATTGACAAGAAATTCAAAAAAGACCTAGAAAATATAGAAAATGTAAAAGTTGTTATTGGAAATGGTCTTGAGAAGATGAAGAGATTAAAATTTGACAAAATAGTTGCAAACATACCATATTCCATTACAGAAGCATTGGTACAGGAACTCCTTTTTCATGACTTTGAAATAGCTATTTTGACTGTTCCAAAGAGATTTTATTACAAATTAAAAGGTGACAGCAAACTAGCAATATTCACTGAATTGTTTTTTGTTGTTGAATTCATAGAAATTGTTCCGAAAACGTCTTTTCAGCCAATTCCAAAGACAAATTCTTTTATAATAAAAATTGTTCCGAAAAAACTAACATCAGAAAAAGAGAAAATCCTCAAAGAATTGTTTTTGCAAAGAGATAAAAAGCTGAAAAATGCTCTGTTGGAAGCGCTTTGTAGGGTTAAAAAATTGACAAAAAATCAGGCTAGAGAAGACTTAAAAGCATTGAAAACAAATATTATATTAGGCAAGAAATTGTCAAATTTGAATGCCAGGGAGCTTAAATTTCTGGTGAAAAGTATAAAATTTTAGGATTATCTTTTTAAAGGATAAAAGATATTGTAAACAATTATCGTAATTAGGTGATATTAGATGGCAGGTAAAACAGCTAAAGAAATGGCAAAAGAACATAGAGAGGTTTCCATATCAGAATTTTTTGAAAAGAACAGACATCTTCTGGGATATGATAATAAAACAAAGGCCATGCTCATTATAGTAAAAGAGGGCGTGGATAATGCTCTGGATGCATGTGAAGAGGCAAAGATACTTCCAGATATCTATGTTAAAATAGAAGAAATCGTACCAAAAGAGAAATATAAGATAGTTATAAGGGATAATGGTCCTGGTATTCTAGAAAAGCATATACCTAAGGTTTTTGGTGTTTTGCTTTTTGGTGGTAAATTTCATAGGCTTCGTCAGTCGCTAA
Source organism: Candidatus Aenigmatarchaeota archaeon (assembly GCA_016783545.1). Classification (GTDB taxonomy): domain Archaea; phylum Aenigmatarchaeota; class Aenigmatarchaeia; order QMZP01; family QMZP01; genus BS750m-G24. The sequence continues at coordinate 1,688 of JADHWJ010000006.1, forward strand.
CAGCAGATGAGCCAATTTTAATGACAAATAACGGAAAAACCGAGCTTGTAAAAATAGGTGATTTTGTGGATAAATTTATCAAAGGGGAAGAAGGTGACCTTAATGTTCTAGGAAAAGATATACATGTCCCTGCTTTTGATAAGAATGGGAAATATGCTATGAAAAAGGTTAGCCATCTAATTAAACATAAAAGAGAAAACGAGATTCTGGAATTTACTCTTAACACCAATAGAAAAATCAAAGTCACAGGGTGCCATAGCTTGTTTACATTGAATCCAGAAACAATGAAAGCTAAGGAAATTGAAGCAAGGAATATAAAAAAGGGTGATTTCATTATATCACCAAGAAAGCTCCCTGAAATAGATAAGCTCAAAGAAATAAATATACTCAATTATCTCAGTGTTGTAGATATTACTAGAAACCGGTTTTATGTTCATGGTATTGATAAGTATTTCCTAAAGAAATTGTTTGATGATGCTGAAATAGTACATAAAAAAGTTGATAAAAGCAGAAAATTCTTTAGATTGAGAACAAAAAATGGATACAAAGACATTGTTGCAGAAAAAGTGAAATATTACATAGAGAAAGGCTTTTTGCCGTTGAGTCTTGTTTTGAAGCTTGGGTTGAAAAATGAACTAAGAGACTGTTGGATACAATCATATTTTCATGGGAAAAGGACAAAATTCCCAATTACACTTGAACTAGACAAAACTTTCATGAGATTTTTAGGGCTTTTTATTTCAGAAGGTCACACTAATAAGAGAAAAGTTGAATTCACTTTTGGGAAACATGAAGATTATCTGATTAATGAAATAATAAATTATGCAAGAATTCTTGGTTTAAATACAACAATTACACACAGAGAAAGATCAATAAGAGTCAGTGTTTATGGTAATATAATAGATACTTTAATGAAAAAATGGTGCGGTAGAGGAGCAAAGAATAAGCATATGCCTGAATTTGTTTTTAGAACAACATATGAAAATAGAAAAGAGTTTTTGAAATACCTGTATCTTGGGGATGGTCATGAAAACAAAAGATTTAAAGTTCTGCATAGTACTAGCAAGCGATTAATAAATGAAGTCTCATATCTTTGGCTTATGCAAGGTGTTGTGGCTACCATGAGCAAAAGAACCTGCAAAGGTCTTGGTAAAAAACCAACAACCTGCTATATGGCATATGTTTTTCCAAACAAAAGGAAAGGTAGATATGATATGATTCCTTCTGAAATGATAAAGGAATTCGAACCAAAAAAAGATTGTCTTTTTTCTCCAGAGAGAATGTTTGAAGTCCTTGGTTTGGGATATAGAGAAGAGATAAGAGAAAAATACCAGCAAATTATGTCTTTGAATTTGAATGAATCATATTCTTTTTATGATATGCAGGAACTAGTTTCAGGAAGGATAACAAAAACACATACAAAGTATCTGTGTAAATTGGGATATCTGAAGGAATCGAATGGCATGTTTTTTGTTACAAAAAAAGCAAAAGCTCTTTTAAAAACATTTGAAAAAATAAAATACTTTTACAATTCTGACATCTGTCTCCTTAGAGTCAAAGATAAAAAAATAATTAATTCAGGATATAATTCTGTTTATGACATATCTGTTCCTGACTGTGAAAACTTTGTCGGAGGTTATGGTGGCATCTCATGTCATAACAGCAGGGGAGCACAGGGTTTGGGTATATCTTGTGCTGTACTTTATTCACAATTAACAACAGGAGAATCAACAGAAGTTCTCTCATCTACTGGGAATGGAAAGACTCATAGATATAGGCTAAAAATAGATATTAAAAAGAATCGGCCTGTTATATTGGAAAAGGACATACTCAAAGGAAAAGAGTGGCATGGCGTCCAGATAAGTTTTATTGCAGAAGGATTGTATAAAGAACATAAACAGAGTGTCCTTGAGTACTTGAAGGAAACAGCTATTTCAAATCCGTTTTCAAATATTGTATTTGAATCGCCAATAGGAAAAATTGAATTTAAGAGGGGTATAGAAGAGCTTCCTATGGAACCAAAGCAAATAAGACCTCATTTACATGGTGTTGAGGTGGGCATACTTACAAGGATGATACGTGATACAAAAACAAGAACTATTTCCAGTTTTTTAACATCTGAGTTCACAAGAGTTGGAAAAACAAGTGCAACAGAAATATGTAAAAGAGCAGAACTTGATACTAAAACCTCTCCAAGGAGATTAAAAGATGAGGACATAAGAAAACTTTATGAAGGTGTAAAGGAAGTGAAACTCCTAAACCCGCCAACAGATGTGCTTTCTCCATTAAAAGATGAACTTATTGAGAATGGCCTGAAAAAGGAACTAAATCCAGAATTTGTGGCTTCTATCTCAAGGCCTCCGACAGTTTACAGGGGCTGGCCCTTTCAAATTGAATGTGTTACTGGAGATACGAAAATAATCCTTGAGAATGGTAGAATTATACCTATCAAAAAATATGTGGAGAATGAAATGACAAACACAAAAGTTTATTCAATGGATAAAAATTTGAAAATTGCTCCGAAAAAGGTTTTAGCTGTACAGAAAATATTAAAAAATCATAAAATTTACAAAATTAGAACAAGAAGTGGCCGTGAAATACAAATAACAGGCAATAATGAAATTCCTGTAATAGAAAATGGGAATATCGAATGGAAAAGAGTAGATGAGACAAATAAAAATAATTTCATTGCTGTGCCAAGAAAAATAAATATTGATGGAGTAGAACCATTTATAATTGATTTGTTAGAAGAAAATTCAGTGCGCATTCATAATCAGGATCTTATTATTAGCATTGGTAAAAAATTAAAGGAAAGATTTGGGACACAAAAAAATTCTGCAAAACATCTAGATATAAATTACAATAAATATAAAGGCTTATTTAAGAGAAGCGTTAGAAGACCAACCCTAGCAGAATTTAAAAAAATGGTAAAGTATTCATATTCGGATTGGAATAAAATAAAGAAAAAAGTAACAAGAATAACAATTGTTGACAATAAATTCAGAAATCCTATACCCATAAATATACCATTAAAATGCAATGAAGATTTATTATATTTGCTAGGTTTGATAAATTCTGATGGTCACATGGCAAAAAAAAATTGGGGAATATTTTTTACCAATAATGATGGAAAACTACATGATTCATTTAAAAATAAAATTAAGAGTACCTTTGGCCTTGATGTAAGAAGAGTAAAAAATAATTCAATATTTTATAACAAGACTACTTTCTTGCTTCTTAAAAAAATAAGAGAGGCATTACCAAGCTTAACAGACAAGCTTATAATTTCTTGGTTAAAGGGTTATGCTGATGGAGACGGTATGATTAATGCTAGAAATACAAAACTGAAATCATTGGGGTTTGCAACTGCGAAGATAGAAAAGGCAGAATTTGTTCAATTTTTGTTATTAAGATTGGGTATTATTTCAAAAATAGAGAAACAAAAACCTTCTAAGTCATTCGGATTTATAGATGGGAGAAAAATTCAGACAAAAAAAGTAAAATATAATATAATTATACAAGATGCAGAGAATATGAGAAAATTTAATGATTATATATCATTCAGACAAAATGAACGTTCATTAAAGCTATTAAATTGTATCAATGATGATTTTAACAATATATCATATTTATCAAAATCAGATATTGTACCATTAGGCAATATGCTTAATTCAGCAAGAATGGAAAATGGTTTAACCCAATTCGATTTCCCATTTTCAGATCAGACAATAAGAAGTATAGAAAAAAAGCGCCAAAATATCACAAGATATAATCTTAACATAATAGCACCTAAATTTATAAAAGGAAAGAGCAGTGATAAATTGAAAAAATTAGCAAATTCTGAGATATTATGTGATAAAATATGTTCCATCGAAGAAATAAGGAACAAAGATAAATATGTTTATGATTTAACAGTTGAATCAGGGAATTTTGTTGCAAATAACATAATCATACACAATTGTGGAATTGCGTACGGGGGTTCTATAAAAGATGCAAATGTAATGAGATTCGCAAACAGGGTGCCTTTACTTTACAAGGCAGGTGACTGTGCAATCACAAAAGCAATAGTTGCCACAAAATGGAAGAGATATGGAATCGAAATGGAAGGTAAAAACATCACAGAACCAATAATTATTTTTGTACACATGTGTTCTGTGTGGGTACCTTATACATCTGAATCTAAAGAGGCGATAGCAAATTATCCAGTCATATTAAAAGAACTAAAACTCGCACTTCAGGATGCTGCTAGAAAGCTCTCTAGGTATCTTTCAGGTGTTAGAAAAGCTGAGAGGGCTGCTGAAAGGAAGAGAATATTTGAAAAATATGCTGAAGAAACAGCTATTGGTTTAGAGGAACTAACCGGAAAATCAAAAGATAAAGTAAAGAATAAATTATTGGAAATAGTAAATAAAAGAATTGGAGAGATTGAATTAATAGAGAAACAAGCAGAAGCTGCTGATATTTCAAAGGGGGTAGAGAATGGTAAAGAAGATAAAGAAAATTGATGCAAGAAAAGAACTTTCGATGTTTGGGAATGGAATAGTTGGACAGATAGACAAAGGTTCAAATCCTGACATAACTTTACCTATAAGAGCATTATCAAACATATTTTTTGATAAAAAATCAGGTCTTGTCAAACTTGGTATAAAAGTAAGTCATAGATCATATCTTAACACATCACATACAAGGAAATTCATGCAGACTGTTATGGTTGCTGCAGAATGCAATAAAATAATAAATCAAGGAGTAACAACATCAATCAGGGATTTGTATTATGCTTTGAAAAGGACTATACCAGACACAAATGAAAACACATTCGAAGAGCAGGCTGAGAGCGATCCGATTTTAGAAGACCTGGAAGCAACTCTGAACACTTTAAGAGAAGCTCTACATCTGAAAGCAGATAGAAAGGGATATCTTGCAGGTCCATTAACTATCGTAGACTCAGATGATACTATAGACTGTTCAAAAATGGGCAGCTCTGGTTGGGCAATACCTTCAAATGTTGAGGGAGAGATTATAACATTCAGCAAATGCACTGCTGATTATATATTGTTTATAGAGAAAGATGCTGTCTGGCAAAGGCTTAATGAGGACAAGTTCTGGAAAATTCATAACTGTATAATTATGACAGGTAAAGGACAACCAGCAAGAGGTGCAAGAAGGCTTGTTAACAGGCTACATAACGAGCTTAAATTACCTGTATATGTGCTTGCAGATGCTGATCCTTGGGGATATTACATATATTCTGTAATAAAACAGGGCTCTATCAACCTTAGTTTCCTTTCTGACAGACTGGGAACACCAGATGCAAAATTCATTGGATTAACAACAGAAGATGTAAAAACATTTAAAATACCAAATAATGTTACAATCAAACTCAACAAAGGAGATGAAAAGAGAGCAAAGGAGATGATGAAATATGTATGGTTTAAGCCAAAAGAATGGCAAGCAGAATTAAGAAATATGCTAAGAGTGGGTTACAAACTGGAACTGGAGGCTCTTTCAGCAAAAGGTATCAGATTTATTTCCGAGAAGTATCTGCCAAAGAAAATAAAGGAAAAAGATTTCTTGCCTTAATTATTCCACTATTTGTATTCCATGCGGCTTTGCCACTTCCCTTGCATTTTCAGAAAGCCTTTCCAGAACAGCAAGTTTTCTATATTCTCCAAGATTTGCACAACCTGCATGATATAAAGCCTCTCTCAATGTTTTCATATAGACTTCCATACCAGGTTTAAACCTTCCTTTATAGGGTATTAAGCCGCTTACTCCTTGGAATGTTGTTAGAGAGTCTCCATCAAGAGGTGTAGTGTATCTGTCCATATCGCCAGATGTACGAAAAGACTCTTTTGAAGCTTCACCATATATTCTAACCGCAACAACTCTCCCATCCTTCATTACTTTTTGACCAGCAGATTCCTCAAAACAACCAAACATAGAACCACCCATAACACCATCAGCATGTGTAAGTGCAACATTTATGTTAGCTGTTGTTTTTATGCCGCCGTCTGCTATAACAGGAACATATCTTTCCTTTTCTGCATAGCTGTCCCTCTTTTCACACACTCTCACAATAGCTGAGAACGGAGGCGCGCCAACACCCAAAACTTCATTGGTGCTGCATATTGAACCCGGCCCCATGCCAACCTTAACAGCATCAACGCCTGCTAAAGCAAGATACTCAAATGCTTCTGGTGTGACTATATTACCGGCGCAGATTGGAATTTCTGTAAATCGTTTCTTAAATTCCTGGACAACATCTCTTGAAAAACTTGTATAAGCATCTGATGTATCGATAAAAATCATATCAGCGCCTGCTTCAACTAGCATATCAGCTCTTCTTTCCCAGTCTTTGGTACTGATAGCAGCGCCAATTTTGTATGCTTCATTTCTCTGCATAAAAACCAATCTTGAAAGCCTTCCCTGACTATCAAGCACAGGTGTAAACCTATATTCTCTTTCTCTAAGAAAATCATCTATCTCTTGGTCACTCATATTTTCATGACAGACCTCCATAACACTGCTTCCAGCTGCATTTTTGAATGGCATCATAACTTCTGTTATTAGTGTTCTTGGATCCATCAGGTCATGTTTAGATGGTTTATAAGCAAACATTCCCACAAATTCTGCTGTCTGTTTTCTTTTAACAGGTATATTGGAATGCCCGAATTCCCTTGTCTTCATTAAAACAGTGCCAAGTGTATCATTCTCATATACTATTTCAGGGTCTGTTTCAGACTCTATTTCACCAGGCTTTATCTCTCTATCCCTTACAAATCTGACTATTTCTACCTGTCTTTCTGGTGTCAATCCTCTTGGAGCAACAGCCATCATCTTGCCCTTACCTGCTGCATAAGCAAGTTCATTTCCTGTAATAGATCTCATGGCAGCTGTAAAGAATGGAGCACCTAGTCTTATCCCACATATATCTGAACTTAAATTCACAGAATCAGGTATCAAATCATCTTCTTCAGGCCTACCAGGATGTATAAGAAAATCATCGAATGTTGTACCAAAATATTCCCCAAAAATAGTTGCCATGTGATTATTTAATAGAAACTTTTATAAAGGTAATTGTATAATTACCCTAAGCTTTTGTCTAATTCTTCCAATGTGCTGGCAATTTCCTGTACATCAGAACCTACGTCCACAACAGCTTCTGAAGCCTCTTCACCACTTTTTATACTGCTTCCACCAAAGAACATACCAATTGGACTTCCCATTAAAAGAAAGCCTACGGCCCCTAGAAGAACAACGATAATAACTATTGCAATTAAAAGGCCTTTGCTGAGTTTAATTGTCACATCTCCTTTGGCCTTAGTGTTCCGTATATTGTTAAGTATATTAGCTTTTTTCTTTGCCATATCTATCCTTTGTTTTTATTCCTTAAATTTTATAGACAATCTCTACAATCAGAACATTCACCTGGATCGCAGACATCATTGTCTAAACAACCTGAACATGGTTCTTTCGTACCTGAGTCTTCATATTTACAATTAACATAAGGACATCCCTTGCTATCGTGTTCTTCTATGGGATTTCCACCATCCTGCATGCAACCATCTTTCTTTCTTTTCACATCTTCTATTGTTAATTCGCAGCCACTGTCAAAATCTCTCTCAAATTCCCTTTCAAATGGCTCCATTCTTGGAGGCTCTCTATAATCATCATAAGAAGGCTCATTCTCCGTACGTTTCATTGCTTCTGCAAGCAAAGGACCCTGACAATGAGGGAACATTTCCTCAGGGTTTCTCATACCGAATGAATAATCAGGCATTCTGCATGTCATATCCATTTTTCCGAAAGGTGTCTCAACAAATACATATAATTTGCATTTTCCATCTTCAACACCGTCTATTCTTAATGTTGGACTTGGTTCTTGGCCTGGTCTAGGCTTACCTTCTGGATAAAATAACACTCCTGGTGTACATGTTCTAAATGCGTTGTCAAAGCACATACCATCCCTACCACAATCATTCTCATCCCTTTCATCCTCTACAACAAACTCTCTTACATCTTTCTCACTTCCAAGCATGAAATAAACTATATCCTTAAGCAAAACATCTTTTATGTATCTCAAATCTTGTCTTATTTCCATCATATCATCTATGTTTAGGTCCTGCAACCTGTTTTTTAATTTCTCTTTTATTTCATCAACTTTGCCCTTTGCGGATTCGAACATGCCAGACACACTTCTGAATCTATCAGCTTCCCATGAACCACTCTGTGCATAATAATTTGCAATGTCTGCTGTTTTTTTGGATAGTCTATCAAAAGTCATTTTCAATTCTTCAAGCTTAAATGCCATATCAAGGAGTTCGTGTGATTCAGGTATTCTATCCATCTCATCAACATATACTTCGTTCCTATCACCTCTCATTATACATTCAGCAAAATCAACATATCCGTTTTCATCCCTTCTGACAACCATTTTTCCACCTGTTCTTTCACATTTTTCATATGTTATCATTGGAGGGTCTCTTGTTTTTTCTTGTTCAGATGATGCACAATCTATATATTGGCAACCATCATTGTCAAAATACATAATAGCTATCTTTCCCATCTCTCCGCAATACATTTCTTTTTCTTCTACAACATGTCTTGGTGGTGCACGTACACAATCCTCACCAAAACCGCGCTCTGAACGTTCTTCGTGCCAGTTCTCATCCACACATTTGACAAATTTACAGCCATGCTCAAAAATTATCATATCTTTTTGTTTCATGCTCCAGCATTTTTCCTTTACTTCTTGCATTTCTTCATCATCTGGACAATCTTCATTTTCAAAGAATTTATCTTTTTTATTCCTGAATTCACAATCAATGTACAAACATTTCATCGGCCTTGTATATCTTTCTACAGGCTCACCACCTTTCTCAAAGCACTCCTTTCTTATCCCTTCTTCGTCTATTGGCTTACAATCGTCATCAGGATGGTCTTTTCTTTCACATTCAACACGCTCCATACCATACTCATCAGTCTCTCTCCTGCAATTTTCAGGCAATGGACATGATTCGCACTCACATCTTTGGCCATCATCCTTATGTTCCACCCAACAGCTAACATCAGCCCCATCAGGACATGTTTTATAATTTGGGCACTGAATGCTTTTTTCACAGCCTTCTATCCATTCGCATCTGCAGTCTGGTGTGACAAGTTTTTCACATTCTCCACATTGAACATTACTACAATCCCATCCGGTTCCACCGGTTCCGCTACCTCTTTCACAACCATCTATCCATTTACAATAACAACCATCAGAAGCTAGGGTCTCGCATTCTCCACATTCAAGATGACAAACAGGTCCGGATCCCGGCACACCAGGCTCTGTAGGACATGATGGTGAACATGATGAACATGAACCTGTTGAAGAATCACAAGAATTGCCACAAGAAACTTCAGAACCATCTGAACATGTTGTTTTAGTTGGTGAACATTCTACACCCGCACATTTATCTTCACCAGTGTCATCACCTGTGTCTCCTGAACCTGTATCGTCTGTACCTGTATCACCACCAGTGTCATCACCTGTGTCTCCTGAACCTGTATCGTCTGTACCTGTATCACCACCAGTGTCATCACCTGTGTCTCCTGAACCTGTATCACCACCAGTGTCATCACCTGTGTCTCCTGTACCTGTATCACCACCTGTATCTCCTGAACCAGTATCACCGCTAGTGTCTCCACCTGTATCTCCTGAACCAGTATCACCGCTAGTGTCTCCTCCAGTGTCTCCTGAACCAGTATCACCGCTAGTGTCTCCTCCAGTGTCTCCTCCTGTATCTTCCTCTGCAGATACTGCTATAAGAGGATAACCAACTAAAAATAGAACTACAAATATCAGAACAAAAAAGGATTTGAAGTTTTTATTCATTATTAATATATTATCTGTCTCACTATTTATAAATTATCATAATTCGCACATTTCACAGTCATTTTTTTCACAATCAGTGTTCTTTGTTTTCCATTTCAATGTCCATTCTTTGATACTCTTTATTATTTTTATAAAATCCTTTCCTGTCTTTGTCAAACAATATTCAGATCTTATAGGAAATGTATTCACATCAACTCTTTTTTTTATCATTCCCTCTCCTTTTAGTTCCTTTAACCTTGCGGAAAGCATTTTGGGTGTTATTCCATTCAATTTAGTCTTTATATGGGAATACCTTTTCCATTCACCTTTGCCTCTGTATAGCTCTAATAGTATTAACATTGTCCATTTTTTGCATATGAAACTAGCTGTTTTATAAACCGAGCAATTCTTATTCATTTTTTCACCTATCTATAGTATACTTTTAGAAACCACACACTTAAATATCTTTATGATACTAAGTATATTAAAGATACTAAGGGATGGGAGCATGAAAGAAAAATATACATGCATAATCTGCAGTGAACCTGTGGGAAGAAGTGGATATATTGGAGAAATAAAGAACATTAAAGTAAGTTTCTGTGTAAAACATGCAAACGATTGTGAAAAAAGCTGTGAGACCTGTATGCAGACAAATAAATGTCCTGTCTTTAGAATGGGTGGATAGATGAAAACAGGATTTTCCCTGGATTTAAATAAAGTAATGAAATTTCCAGAAAAAGGTATATTCAGCAGAGTCTTATCCAAGTCTGATAATCATAATTATACATTAATGTGCCTTTCAAAGGGAACTGAGATTGATACACATACTTCAACAAAAACTGGATATGTTCAGGTATTGAAAGGTATGGGAAAATTTAAATTATTCGACAAAGATATTGAAATGAAGCCAGGAGTTTTCATTTTCATGCCAGCAAATGCCCCTCATTCATTAAAAGCTGATGAGGATTTATCAATATTATTATGTTTATCAAAATAAGGAGTGGTTAATGTGAATGATTGTGGATGTTTTTTAGTAGTGAAAATATGTGATGGTTGTGGTAAAACATATGACGTTTGTAAATGTTAAGGAGTGATTATTATGTGCGGAACTTGTGGATGTACAACAAAGAAGAAGAAATAAGAATAATAGATCTAAGTGATAACTATGACAAACACAGAAGAAAATTTAAAGGCTGCTTTTGCAGGTGAATCTCAGGCAAACAGAAAATACCTGGCGTTTGCAAAAAAAGCTGAAGAAGAAGGATTGAAACAAATAGCAAAACTTTTTAGAGCCGCTGCTGATGCAGAGACTGTCCATGCACACAACCATTTAAGAGTCATGGGTGGTATAAAAAGCACTGTAGAGAATCTTAAGGGAGCAATTTCTGGAGAAACATATGAATTCACAGACATGTATCCAAAAATGATCGAAGATGCTGAGAAGGATAACAACAAAGAAGTAAAAGCAACTTTCAACAAGGCAAATCCTGTTGAGAAGATACATGCAGGTTTATACACAAATGCATTAGAGTTGGCAGAGTCTGGAAAGGATCTTGAAGAGAAACAAATACTAGTCTGCCAGATATGTGGAAACACTGTTGAAAATAAAGCGCCTGACACCTGTCAAATCTGTGGAGCGAATAAAGATCAATTCAAGCTTATAGAATAAGGAGATGTGAACTTCTCCTTTTTTATACTCTATCCAAAAGGAGGTGGTATTATGACAGAAGAAAATCAGACATATAAATGTAATATTTGTGGGAATATTGTAAAGGTTCTGGAATCCGGAGAAGGTCAACTAGTTTGTTGTGAACAGCCAATGGAACTTCAAAAATAAAGAATAATCTATTTCCTCTTTTTGAAATTAACAAAACCACATTTTATACAAAGTTTCCAAGGCCTTTTGCCCATATTCTTTACAGAAACAATATGAAGCCCGCAGGTTTTACATTTTGTTTCTAAAACATCTAATTTTCCTTTATGTGGCAAAGAGAATGTTTCAGTGCATTTTGGATAGGTGTCACAAGCCACAAATCTTTTTCCAGCTTTTGAATATTTTATAACAAGATTTCCACCACACTTGCATTTTCCCATTGTCGACTGCCTTTTAAGGACTTCTTTCAACCCTACCATGAGCTCTTCGCCTATGTTCTTTTCTTTTTGTTTGAATTCTGAAAGTATTTTTTCCAGGGCACCTTTTGCTTCTTCCAAAACCTCTTCTTTTTTCCTTTTGCCATTTCTAATATCTTCCATCTCTTTTTCAAATTTCTCTGTCATTTCAACAGAGATTATTTCAGGCGAGTTCTTCTCAAGTGCTGATATAACAGACTTTCCAAGGTCAGTGACAGTAATAGCAGTGTCTTTTATATAGCCTCTTTCATAGAGTGTCTGCAATATCTGCGCACGTGTTGAATTATGAACAAGAATTCCTCCATTAGTTATAAAATTTGGAGAGTTTTTTGATACAGAGATATCATAAACAAACTGATTTATAGATTTGATATCTTCTATTTTCTTTATATTAGAAAAATGTAATTCACTGTCAATATGAACACAAGATGCCTTCAATGCGTGAATGAAATAGTCTTTATCTATAAGACTATAAACTGCTCTATTTGGAGTATTACTATGTGGAGAAAATCTTTTTCTTCTAAGAACACTTATTTTTACCAAATATTTTAGTGCTTTTTTGATATCATGATTTGTATATTTTTCAAAATTATTTTTTATCTGATATATATCCAATGTTTTTCCTTTCAAGAATAGAACAATATCGTAGCAGACCTTTAATGTTCTATATTGCAGAGAATCTGATAATAAACCCTTATAGAGTGTTTCTTTTTTATGTTTCATGTCAAATCCTACTTTGTACGCAAATTTATCCACTTTATCTCTTCCACCTATTAGTATTGTAAAACACTCGAAATACTTATCATTCAATTTTGCCTTTCCTTTGCTTATATTTGTTTTTATCCCGATTTGAAGAAATAAATCCTTAATCCATTTTATATGATCTTTTTTTGATAGTGTCATCTTAATTCTTGGGACACCATGCCCTATAGCCTCATTACCAAGTATTTTTACTTTTCCTATACTTCTAAGATGAACATTTCCATCGGCATCGAAAAAACCTCTTAAAAAATCTCCAATGAATCTTTTTGGTATAAACAATCTTTTTTTACCATTTATTAATGGGAAAATTTTTATAATAACAGTAGCCATAGCTGAATTGCATTGAACCTTATATTTATTTTTATCTTTCCCCACCAAGTATGCTTTTGGTTCCACACCAAATATTCTCTTTATGCGCATTTTAAGGATTTTGACTGACTTCTCTGCTGCTGTGAAATAAAGCTGATGTGATCCATTATATTGCGGGTCATTATAACTACCATCACCATAAAAATAACCCAATACCCATGCCAAATCACTTGACCATCTTATAGGTATCTTACCATTTAATATTCCAAGAGTATTTTTCTGAGAAAATCTGCTCATATACATGTTTTTATATATTCTGAATTTGTTTCTTTCAAAAAAATCTTTATTTAATAATATTTTACCTTTTTTATTTTTTGTTATTATGTTAATTACTTTATCATTCTCCAAAATTTCATTTGCTCTTTTTAGGGTTATCTTCTTTATTTTTTCATTATATGTATATATGAAATGGTCATCTGTTACTTTAATCTCTCCTCCACAGGTAGTTATTTTTAATATTTTTTCTTTTTTCTTTAATTTTCTTCTGGATATTAACTTTGGTTCTGTGAATTCTATATTATCTGAATATTGATTAAAAGATATAATTGGTTGTGCATTTATTTTTCTTATTTCAGCATCACCATCATGACAGATATATTCAGATTTTTTCCAAATACTATTAATATTTGTTTCTTTCCAATCAGGACTTATTAACTTACAATCTCCGGTCAAACACTTAGTTCCTAAATTTAATTTCTCCATTTCTTTTAGTACAGAAGCCTGTGAATATCTTCCTGGTGGTTGTGTTTCCTTATCCACCATATCTAATTTCTCAACCAAAACCATATCACCTTCGTTGATTTCTGGAAGTATTTTTTCTTTGAAAAATGTATATGGCTGATAGAACTCCATCCAATTAGCCTGGATTGTGCGAACACCATTTGCAACAAATATCTCACTATTAACATCGATTTTTACAGTGTTTGTCTCTCTTAAAGCAGGATCTGCAAAAACAGAAAGGAATCTCTTAACTATAAGGTCATATAGTTTCTTCTGGTAAGGATTAAGGGTTTTTGGAATATTCCCTGTTGGGAATACAGATGGATGCGCAGGATCAGTTCGCTTGCCTTCATTTGGCCAGAGCTTAGGCTTTGAAAGCAGCTTTTCAGAAAGCTCTTTATAGTCTTTCTGCTTTCCTAAATTTTGAAGGATTTTTTTTAAGCCAATACTTGCCGGAAGTTTTTGGCTAGAAGTCCTTGGATAAGAAATTAAAGCTAATAGATAAAGGCCTTGCGCTATATCCAATGTCTGTTTCGGTGAGAATTTGAAATTATTATATGCATCTCTCTGTAATGTTGTAAGATCAAATGGTACTGGCGGATTTTGTTTATATTCTTTCTTTTCAACTTTCACAACCTTTCCATTTTTTCCTTTACATTTTTCAAAGATGTTATGAGCTTCATCTTTGTCCCAGAGTTTTTTCTTCTCATAAAGTGCTTCTATTTTCTTAGCATTGACTAATCCATGTAATAATATCTCCCAATAAGGAACTGGTACAAATTTTTCAATTTCTTTCTGCCTATCAACAAGTATTTTCAATGTAGGGCTTTGTACTCTTCCTGAAGATACTATGTGAAAACCACCTGCATCTTTTAGTGCATTTGTCATTGCTCTTGTTAGATTTATTCCCCAATAAAAATCCAGATAATGTCTTGTAAGACCTGCTTCTGTCTGACCAAAATCCAAGTGATCTGATGCATTTTCAAATGCTTTTACAAGGTCAGGTTTTGTTAAAGTAGAAAATTTCATTCTTTTCCCATCTTTAACACCACAAATGAATCTTAATACGTTAAATGCTATAACACTACCTTCTGTATCATAATCTGTTGCCGATATGAAACTATCTGCATCTTTTGCAAGTTTTTGTATATTAGTAAAGTATTTCTTTGCCCAGAAACTTCCTTTCTGATTATATGTTGTTTTCCATTCAATATCAAATACAGGATATGTCCATTTTCCTTTTTCCTTTGTATCTAGAATAAAAAGATGACCAACAGCAGGGGCAACAACCATTTCCTTTCCACCTCTTTGTATTTTAAATGATGGTACTGATTTTCCTATCTTCTTTGGTTCTGTTTCTGAAAGAGCATATGCTATCTTCTGGGCAGCGCTTGGTTTCTCTGCAAGTATCAGAGTATAAGACATAGATAAGATTTGAGCTTAAACTTATTAAACGTTTTGCGTAATAAAAATAATGGGAACTGTTACCAGATCCCATATTAAAGTTTTAAAGATGAATTCTTACTTTTATAATTTATTTCTTTTTTTTCTTTGCCATTTATTTCACTATTCCCTATCATTTATCACTAGTTTAGTGATTCCAAGCTTGGTTTATTACTAGGATAATAACTATTAATGCTGACTTTATAATAAAGCTATCTTTTTTTCAATAATACTTCTGTGTGTGGGTACGCAAAATTAACATTTTTCATACTATTTATTTTCTTAAATATTGCCTGTGTTATATCTGATGATATTTTCTGCCTCTCATTAGCAGCAGTGTAATATCTTACTTTTATATCAACACCAGATGGCTGGAAATATGTTCTTACAAAAGGCTTTGATGGAACATTTTTTAAAGAGTCTTTTGTTATTTTCTCTGCAGCATCTTTACAGACTTTTATAGCAACATCTATATCACTTTCATATGTAATAGGAGTAACAACCTGATCAAGTATATATTCATTGTTGTATGTATAATTTATAATATTCTTCTCAAATAGTATAGCATTTGGAATCATTATTGTTCTTCCTGAACTTTCCTCGCTTGCTATAGTCCCCCCAAGTTCATTTAGATATATATGAGTAAGCGTTATATCAATCACGTCACCTTTTACATCACCTATTATAATTCTATCCCCTATATGGAACGGTTTTTTTGTTACTATTATTAACCATGCAGCTACTCCACTTATTGGCTTCTGGAGAGCCCAACCAAGAGCAGCTGTTAATAGCGCTGCTGATAAACCAAGACCTGTTAATGAACCTGTCCATGTAAAAATAAGCACCAATAATGTTATGAATACAAAAATATATTTCCACAAATGTATGAAAACTACAACATTGTTTTTTTGTTTTTTTGTTTTTGCTTTATACATCAATGATTTTATTATGATTCTTTTGATTATTTCATATATTATAAAAAATAACAGTAAGATAAAAACAATATAAATTATTTTTGGAATTATAAAAACCACTGAATTGGCAACAGTTGACATATTCAGAAAATTTCCTATAAAATTTGCTGTTATTTCATTGATCATAAATATATATATATATGGTAGAATAAATAGAACAAATGTTTCTGTTGATTACTAAAAATTTGGAATCACTGTAAAAGAATAGTACATCATTATAATGAAATTAAGTTATAAGACTACTTTTTATATCAGGATCTTTAAAACCTAGAATTCTTCCAAAAGATATCAATTCTGAAGAGCTTCTCATTCCATTCTTCTCAACAGCGCCTGAAACCAACCTAAAGGGTGTCTTATATTTTATTAAAATTCTGGAAAGTTCTAGCATACTCTTCATTAGATTGCTCCTTGTAAGCTTGTCATTGAAAATTAAATTACTAAAACTGAAACCTACTGATATTTTGTTCATCTTGCAAAGTCTTGCCATTACCTGATCAAATTGGCACATGGAAGTATCAAAAGGATCCAAAAGCATATCTATTTCAGGTGTTTCAGAAACCTTTCTGTTAAAGTCCATGTCAACTGATCTTGCAAAAACCAGGTCATGGCTTTCTTTTAGCTTAGTTGCATCTTCTATTTTTTTTGCTTCAGCTATTGATAATATTTTTACATTGGGAAACTTTTCTCTTAGATTTTCTATATTTTTTAAATCTGTTTCAATGCACAAACCACTGAATCCGAGCTTCTGGGAAAAGTCCAACATGTTCTCTGCTTCTTTGGGTGTTTCTGATTTTATAAGGAAATCAATAAAGTCCATATAAATATTTAGTTATTTGGTTAATATTGGTTAACTATTTATATCATAAAATTAAAGGCAAAATTAAGAGCCCTTTGATTCGAATGAATTTATATCTTTTTGTTTAATTAATACTATGCAAAATCCATTTGATTCTGTTATTGAGCAATTAGAGAACGTAAGCAAGTTGATAGAAGTAGATACAAAAATATTGGAGAAACTAAAAAAACCAAATAAAATACTTGAGGGAGAGGTCTCTGCTGGAGGGAAAAAATATCATGCTTATAGAGTTCAGTATAATAATGCAAGAGGTCCTTACAAAGGCGGTATAAGATATCATCCGCAGGTGAATATGGATGAAGTAAAAGCACTGGCCGCCTGGATGACTTTCAAATGTGCTGCAGTAAATATTCCATACGGCGGTGGTAAAGGCGGAATAGCTGTAGACCCAAAAGGTCTTACAAGAGATGAATTAGAAGAGCTTTCAAGGGGATGGGTACGTTTATTCTTCAAAGATATTGGACCTGAAAAGGATATTCCTGCTCCAGATGTATATACAAATCCCCAGATAATGGAATGGATGGTAGATGAATACAGCAAACTTGCAGGAAAGCCAACACCAGCAGCTTTCACTGGAAAACCTATTGAAAGGGGCGGTTCTATTGGAAGAGAAAGTTCTACCTCAGAAGGTGGTATTATTATATTATTAGAACTTTTGAAAAAACTTGGTAAAGATCCCAAAGGGCTAACAGTCGCTATTCAAGGATATGGTAATGTTGGGCATTTTGCTGCTTTCTATCTTCATGAGAAAGGTTTCAAAGTGGTTGCGCTTTCAGACTCCAAGGGTGGTATATATAACCCAGACGGTTTTGAGCCGCAAAAGATCTTCAAATGTAAATTAGAAAAAGGGGCCCTTAACCAGTGCCATATAGAAGGTTCTGTAACAGACGCAGAAGGAAAAAAGATAACAAATGAAGAGCTTTTGGAACTGGATGTTGATATTCTGATACCAGCTGCCCTTGAAAACCAGATAACAGAGGAAAATGCAAATAATATAAAGGCTGATATAATATTAGAACTTGCAAACGGTCCTACCACACCAAAAGCTGATACTATTTTGAACAAAAAAAGAAAAATCATTGTACCAGACATACTGGCAAATGCTGGCGGAGTTGTTGGTAGTTATTTTGAATGGTTGCAAAACATGAAAAACGATAAATGGGATGAAAAGAAATTCTCTGAAGAGCTGAATAAAAACTTAGTTCTTGCATTTGAAGATATCTGGAAAAAGAGTAAAGAGTTAGACATTGAACTTAGAACAGCTGCATACGTAGTGGCTGTGGAAAGAGTTGCTAAGGCAATGGGTTAACATTTCTTTTTTAAATACCCTGTTCCGAGATTTTCCATATATCTACTGCATTCAAAACAAGGACCATACTGTGGGCTACTTAAATTGTCCAGATATTCAGGTGACCTATGCCTTTTTAGGTAGTCCATAAGATTAGTTTGTTTCTTGGTTTAAATAGTCAAATCAGGACAATCCCAGACAGATATAGAATAGATAATATCACAGGCTGATGTAGTAAATATATGAATAAAGAATGCCTTCCAAGATAGCAAAGCAATTTTGGATTTCTTTCCCCTAAATTGAATATTCTTTTATAGTTTGGATAAGCCCAATTACCAATGAAAATCCCAATAAGAAATACCCCAAACCAGGGAAGCAGCGGAAAATAATCTACACTATAAAACCAGCTAGGAACAAACCCGAGCCATAGAAGATATGGAAAAGTAAATCTTAGTCCAATTGTATATATACCTATTAATATTATCCCAATACCTACGGCAAGATTGGCTAGCTTATATTTGATTAGTGGATATACCAATATGATTGATATTCCTATGAAATGTAGAATACCAAAGATAACAAAATCCTTTATGAAAAACCAGGTGAAAACAGTAATCAGTAGTCCCCATGAAAATATTTTCAGCCCTCTTTTCAGATATTTTTTGAAACTCTTCTCACTTGCTCTCGAATAGCTTAGCGTAAGGGAAATCCCAGCAAGGAGTATAAACACACTGGCAACCGAATATGCAAAATATTTCCAGAAAATACCACCACCATAGATATTGAAATAAATAAGGTCTGTCATAAGATTCGATATAATCATCAGTATTATTGCAATGCCTCTTAGGGAATCTATCTCCCAGAATCTTTCCATTTAATAGAATTGTTTTTTAATGAGTTAAATCTTTGCTAGAATAACAACATAGTTCTTTCCATACTCTTTTGAACATTTAGGGCAGGTTGTATAGAATGTATAGAACTGTTTTACTTCTTTTTTCTTGGATTTAACATATTCTTTCATTTCTGTCATCCATTTACCAACGTTTTTATAATGACCTTCAAAGACTTTTGTTAAGAATGTTCCTGAAATATTAGCCATCTCTGACTCTGGTATTTTCTTTGTGACTGAAATATATACATCAGATCCCCAGAGACTTTTGTCATCAGAAAGTACTATTGGTGCATTTGAACATGCTTTTGCATCTTCAATTTTCTTCATATTCCTTTTCATCACACCACCAAAATTCAGTGGTATGTGAAGAAAGCATATAACATGATCTTTTACAAATAGCTTATCTTTCCATTTGATTGTTTTATTTTCCCAAGGCTTTGGATCAAATATTTTACAGCAACCGGTTTCTTTCATGTATGTTATTTGAATAAATAGTTTAAATTTATTTATCAGTTATTGTGACTTTTTCTATAATTACTGCTCTAAAGGGTTTGTCAGAAGAATCTGTATCTACTTCTGATATCTTCTCAATAATATCCATACCTGAGACAACCTTGCCAAAAACAGCGTGCTTTCCGTCAAGCCATGGCGTGCCGTCTTTTTTGTCAATTATAAAGAACTGGCTTCCACCTGTATTCGGACCCTTATTTGCCATTGAAATCGCACCGTATTCATTTTTTAAATCATCATGGAACTCGTCTGGAATCAGCCATGTCTCTGGAATATCAGGGTTTCCAAACCCTTCATGGTACCTGGCAGCATGACCACCTGTTCCATCACCCTTTGTGAAATCGCCCCCCTGAATCATAAAATCGTTTATTATTCTGTGGAATTGTGTTCCATCAAATTTTCCTGCTTCTGCTAACATAACGAAATTTTCTACTGTGATCGGCGCTTTGTCAGAAAACTCTATCTTTATCTCACCAAAACTTTTCATCTGAATAACAGCAAACTTACCGTTGGCTATGTTATTTCCTTCCATAATACATCCTGATATGGATATTATTACAATCAATGATATAATAAATACAAAGTTCCTATTCATAGTTAAAATTGTTTATTCTGATTTATATATTTAGGCACTGAGAACAATATAATACTATGAAAGCTCTGCTTATTGTGCTAGTATTGTTATCTCTTGTGTTGCTTGCAGGCATTGCATCTGCTTATTCTTTTCAAGGAGCGCAAAAAAGATTTCAAAAGAATGTAATGAACCGTATTCACAGAGAAATGTACAAGACCATGCCAAATAGAGTAAAATTATTTGGCGAATTTTCACCTAAAGATTTCAGGCAGATATTCAAAAGCTATAGAAAGAAAATGAGCGGACTAAAGTATTCACATGATAGTTGTATGGCTTTGAAAGCTATATTATAAACTTCTTATTCAACTTCATCAACAAAAATATCATTATCAGACCAGCTGTCCTTTATTTTTCCTTTTTCTATATTTGTATAGGGCAGGTAATTGTGATGCACTCTTATTAGCTTGCTTAGTGCTGTTGTTTCTATATCTTCAATACAGTCATCCCCAAGTTTTTCTCTTAGGAAAGGCACTATCTTTCCATTGAACTCTTCAACTAAATGGGATTCATCCCTTGCATCCAGAATGATCATAAGCGCTAGATGGCCTTCTTTTTCACCAAGATATGCAAGGCTCACATATTTAGAATTGAAATGCCTCCATTTTGGCTGGATCTCCATTGTCCTTAGATACTGCTCTCTTGTTATCCCTATCTTGAATTTTATAACATAGAGGTTCTTTGCCCTGAATATGTGCATGCCAAACTCGCCCTTGTCAAGGCTCATATAGTATCTTATAATCATTTTTTCTTCAAGCAGCTTTCTTTTTCTGTTAACAGTCATTACAGGTATGCCTGTTCTTTTAGAAATCTTATTGTCAGAAATCCTTGGATTTCTTATAAGCTCCCTTATGATTTTCCTTTGTTGTTCATCCAATCCCATAAAATCGCCAAAATGTTATGTTTATAACAAATATTATATGTTAATTATATAAATTACTTATAAGAACTATTTCTTAAGTTGGGAAAAATTTTACTAATAATTAGGTATGGGAAAGTCATTAGAATATGGATTCGTGCAATTTGAAAAACCATTCAAACCTGATATTGAGCATATTTCGCCCATGGAAGATGGTGCTTCTATAAGTTTTTATACAGTTCAAATTGGAAGGAATGGGAATGGATATGATTCTGCTATTTTTAATACAAGCCCTGCAAATGCTGTTAGGGTTGATGAAATACCAAGAGATTATGTCAGAAGATTACTTTTAACAGCAAAAAAAGAGCCGAGATTTATAAGAAAATTATTAAGTCTTTATGCGGGAAGTGAAATGCTTTTTGGTAAAGATATCCCAGGAGATGATGAATTGTTTTCTTGCAGTGATGGGGAATTAAGGTTTTTGTCTGACACTGAAAGAATTGATATTGCATTCGAACCTGTTTTTAATCTAGTTGAATGTGACAAAAAAGAGTATTTCATGGAAGCAGTTGAAAGATTGAAAAGCTTAACGCAGACATTAGAAGATCTTGATATATCATATGAAAATGAAGTTGTTGTGCATTTAAGATGGTCTGAAGAAAACTGTAGAATAATAAGGCTTGCAAGAATACAAAGAGATCTTCCATTTGATGTTCTCAGGGAAAGAATCGAAGGTGTGCATTACTGTCCATTAGGAGATCACTGGTGGGATGAAAAATCAGATAATACAATTAACTTAGAAGGTAATAGAAAGACATATGTAAGAAGCTTTCACACACCCAGAGAAGAAACATCACCAAAAATACATGAAATGGTAGAAAGATTAAAAAAAGATGAAATGTTAGAATGTGAACAATGCAAAAAACACAAACCTGTTGTTGTTGCTCGGGGAGTGCCTCCTTTGGAAGGTTCTTATTCCCCAACTATGAATCCCTTTAACATGACAATGTAAGTGGACAGTAATACTACCTGTCCACCCGGCCAACCTGGGGTGAGGCGAAGATCAGCCGACGATCTCCTCTTGTGGGAGCCGGAGCCGGAGATCATAAATGAGCCTCTCCAGGGCTCTAACAGCCTCTTCAGTGCCGACTCCACTACTCAGGGTTTTGTGACCCTGCAAACCTTTCAGTCTCTCAACAATGCCCGGGATCGCGTGTTTCGGAATTGTCGTTTCCACTGCTCTGGCGCAGTTAAGCGTGAACTCCTCGAGACCGTTCGCACCAAGTCTCAACCCTTCTTCAAGCCATACCAGAAGGTTCTTGTGGTATGGCCGCTTGCCCAGCGTCTTCTGCCAATCGATCTCGAGATCTTTGACCTCGGCTGGGTCGAGGTTGTCGCCGGGAGGAAAGATCCTCAAAGCCTTGATCGTCGATCTGGGCATGCATGTGACATACACTGTGCCTTCGATATCTTCTGGTGGCTGGATGAGCACAATCCCGGTCAGGACCTGGCTTGTGCTCTTGACTAGCTCACGATTTTGAGCCAGCCACTCGCACTGAACTGCTAGTATGTCCTCGTGTCGCTCGATCTGCTTGATCGGCCCGCGAACCGCTCCGTTTCCGATATTAGCGACAACGTCCCGGCCCTTCATTGCATCGCCCAGAATCTCAGTCCATTCCATCGCTCGTCTCCTTTCAAAGACCATCCAAAGACTAGTACTGAAAAGCCATGGATAATCTTATTCCTAAAAGAACCATTTCTCCTCTGGAATGACCAAATGGTCACGTTTCATGTATTAGAATAGCCAAAACCGCCTTTTAGCGCGATTACAGTAGGTGCATTGTTACTGTTAGAAAGTGGTATTTATAAAAGAATATAACATTGTTATAATGCTATTTTTTCTTTAAAATTCCAGATCTTAAACAGGTCTCATATATACCCCAGCTATAGATTATGGCTTCATATGCGTTTACCCAGTCCTCTTTTTCCATAAAATGCCTGCAATCAGAAACATAGGCCTTTATGTTTTCCATAGCGTTTTTAGTGCTTTTTTTATCTATCTTTCCTGTTGACTCTATTTTAGGGAGCTCTTTCTCTAGTTTAGCGAGCCATTTTTTAGTTTCTTTTTGGAGTTTTTCCTTTTCTTTCATCTAATCCCTTTTAAAATTTTACTTCTAAATATTTATTGTTAGTTTTATATGGGGAGAGTATGTCTAATATAATTAAATTGGAATCAATTAAAGATAAAGAGAATAGTGGAATCAAAGCACTTAATCTAAAAAAGCTTATAAGCAACGGTTTGCCTGTTCCTGCAGGGTTTGTTATAACAACAAACGCCTTTAAAAAATTCCTTTCTGCAAATAGGCTGGATAATAAAATAGGCGAGCTTCTTGGAAAATCTGTTGGTAGTAATCTTTATGATATCTATAAAGAGATAGAAGAGCTTATATTGGATGCGCAGATACCTGATTCCCTTTATAATGAAATAAAGAATGCTTATGAAGAACTTTCTGTTGGGAAAGAGGTAAAGGAGCTTGGTGGTCTTGCCTTGGATCTTGTAAAGGCAGGAAGAAACCAAGCGTTTGTTGCTGTACGCTCTTCACCAACAAACGAAGATTTGAAACAGATGAATGCAATTCTCAGTGCTCAAGGTATGGGACAATTGGGCAAATCAATAAAGAGATGCTGGGCAGGGCTGTTCTCTCCAAGAGCTATAATAAACAGCAAAAACAAAGGCTATCAAAATTTTCCTCTTATAGCAGTTATTGTACAAAAAATGGTGAATGCTGAGAAATCCGGCATATTATATACATCAAACCCTGATAATGGAAATGCAGAACAAATGGTTATAGAAGCCATGTGGGGCATAGGAAGCTCTGTTTCAGCAGGCTTTATAATACCAGATGAATACATTTTGAATAAAAACACAGGGAAAGTCATAAACAAGAGAATAAGGAAAAAACTCTGGTCAATAGAGATAGACGGAGGCACTGGCAAACTGATAAAAAGAAGAATTCCCAATGAAAGAATCAATATACAAGTTATGTCAGATTCTGAGCTAAAAACGATTTTTGAGATAGCTGAAAGTATTGGAAGTGAATCACAGGAAATTGAATGGGGTATAGAGAGGAATAGGGTTCATATAATACAGGCAAGAAAGGAGAATATTTTGGAAGAGATTCAGGCTGAAGAAATACCAGGAAAGCTTCTTTTAGACGGAATTCCTGTATCAAATGGAAAAATTAAAGGAAAGGCAAAGATTGTCCTAAGCTCTGCTGATTTTGACAAAGTTGAGGAAGGGGATATAATTGTTACTGATTCTGTAAGAATGGAAATGGATGAACTGTTGAGCAGGGCTATTGGTATTGTTACTGACCATGGCGGGAGAAGGTGCAGGGCATCGATAATCGCAAATGAAAAAAACATACCATGCATAGTTGGAACAGAGAATGCAACCACAACACTAAAAGATGGACAACAGGTTGTTTTAATGAACGGAAAGGTATACAAGCTCGAGAGCGTCTCTGAATATATGCAACCAGAAACAGAGAGCTTCCATGAACCTCAAGGAATACATGACGGAGTGATTGCAACCAATGTAAAGCTAAGCCTGACATTTCCTGAAGTGGATGAAGAAATTATAAACAAATGTGATGGCATTGGAATCCTGAAATCAGAAAGCTTTTTAACAAATCATGGAAAACACCCTATCCTATTTGCAAGGGAAAGCTCTGAGGATGTTATAGATAAAATAGTTTCAAATGTGGGAAGGGTTGCAAAAATGTTTTATCCAAAAACTGTCTGGTATAAGCTATTGGACATGAAAACAAACGAACTGAAAGGTCTGGAATTTGGAGAAGAAGAAGACCTGGAAGACAATTCATTGCTTGGCTGGCATGGAATAAGAAGATCATTAGATCAGCAAGACCTGTTAAGATGTGAAATGGAGGCAATTGAAAAGCTTAACCAGCAAGGTATTACAAACATAGGAGTACTTGTACCATTTGCTTCAACAATAGATGAGTTTAGAATGTTCAAGGAAATGTATCCTAGTGTTGGAAGAATAAAAACAGGTCTTGTTGTTGGAACACCAAGCTCTGGCTTAGAAGTGGAAAGCTTTTGTAAAGAAGGGGTATCATATGTCCTTATTGATATTGATGTGCTAACACAATTGGTTTTGGGTGTTGACAGGAATAATAAAAAAATAACAAGGCTTTATTCAGAGACCAGCCCTGCTGTATTAAACATTGTCAGGCAAATTGTTCAGAAATGTAAAAAGCATGGCATTGAAACCTGTATTGCAGGTGATAGTTGTTCAGACCCGCAAACAGCTGAAAAGTTTGTGGAGGTTGGTATTGGCTCCATATCAACAGATGTCGAGTCCATTGACAGGATAAAAGCAGCTATTGCAAGAACAGAGAAAAAGCTTTTGCTTGATAATGTGAGGGGCAGGCAAGAAGAATATAGGCCAGCTGTTCAATCATCAGATCCGTCATCAAAGGTATCAGGATATCCATCTAATGCTGATTTATGAACCCTTTTTCTAGTATCTTCTAAACCCATTTTCTTAGTGCATTTTTTACAATACCTATGAGCCCTGTCTGTATACATTCCTGTTCCGCATCCAATACACAGCATGGTTCTTTCTTCTCTGTCTTTGGTAAGCGCATTATGTGTATCATTCCCTATTTCTCTGGCAAGTCTTCTCAAACCTTCAGACACGTTGTACGCATCATCCATAGAAACAATTGTTTTGGAATATTTTTAAGCTTATAGTTCCTATCAAAATCTACTAGGAACTGAATAGTTAACGATGTTAACTATATTATTACTCAAAACAATTTTTTACTATGTTCCGAATAGTTATAGACACTAATCTGATAATTGCAGGCAGGTATAATGACAGGTCAGCCTCTGCTAAGATTATAGATCTTTGTTTGCAGAAAAAATTACAGCCTGTTTATTCAGATAGAGTTAAGAATGAAAACCAATGGATATTGGACAAAGTAAAACCCAGCGCTGAATACATGAAGAAAATTTATGTATTTTTTACCAAATGTATATATGTAATGCCTACTGAAAGGATAGATATCTGTTCTGATAATAGCGATAATATCTATTTTGAGACCGCTCTGGCAGGCCAGGCACAATATATAATAACCAATGACAGGCATCTTCTGGAACATGACGGTTACATGGGTGTCAGGGTTAAAAGACCAAATGAATTCTTAAAAGAGGTTAAAATATAATGTTCAAATCAGGCGCTGTTGTAAGAAAATTTGAAGTCAATGGGGAAAAAGTCATTCTTAGATATCCAAAAATGTCTGATGCAAAGAACCTTATGAGGCATATAAACAGCCTCATTGATGAGAGAGCAAGGATTATATTAACAAAAAAGGTTACTCTGGAAGAGGAAAAGAAATATCTGAAAGGTATTATTGATAAGTCTAAAAAAGGCCTGTCAATAGACCTTATCGCCGAAGTTAATGGTGAATTTGCGGGAAAATTCGATGTTTTCAGGGAAAGAAATCCTCCTTCAGCAATTGACCATATAGCAAAGTTCGGTCTTGGGTTGAAAAGAAAATACAGGAATATGGGCATAGGAACAGAGATTTTAAAAGTTCTGATAGAAATTGCAAAAAAGGAGTTCAAAGCAGAAATTATTGAACTTGGGATTATAGCTGACAATGATAGAGCTGTTCATGTATACAAAGATAAGATGGGTTTCAGGGAAGTTGGAAGAATACCAAACGGTTACAAGAGAGATGGAAAATACCTTGACAGAGTAATAATGATAAAAAATATATAATGGGAACTGTGGGATTATCTTTGGAAGGTTTTTAAATACATTTTATCAATTATAGTTCGTTACCTATAGATATTGTCTTTCATGTTCACAAGTTTCATTTAATTTCAAAGAGAATCTTAGGCTTTCTTATTTGATTCTCTATAGAATTGATTTTTTCTCTTGTCTTTTCTTAATCCCCTATAGCATATTTGGTTAATGCGCTCGGCTGTTCACCGAGAAAAGCAAGTTCGAATCTTGCAGGGGGGCCAGGTCTTCTCCTGTAGAGGGAAGACAGTGTATCGACAACCGCTGTAATTTAAGGCTAGGCAGGATAGGACCATGGCCCATGGTGCGAGAGCTGCCTGCAAGGTTGGGGCATCAGGGAGAGGCTCCCTGATTAGCATCCGAACCAGGCGAAAAAAGGACTCGATGGTCCTTCTACGATTTCTTTAGCTCCCCCAGCGTCGGGAGCCGGAGAAGGTGGTTCCATTCAGTAGTGGGTTCTAATCCCACCCTTCTCCATTAACAGTCTCCTTTCAGCACCGGGAAGTCCATACCCCCAATCCCTGGACCTCCTGAACATCACCGGGTCCCTGACATTGACCCAGTTAAGGCCCGATTACATAGAGGGCAGGTCGAGAAAGGCGCGGGGGCCATGGGTGAGATCCTCCCCCTCACTCCCTCTGGCCCCTAAGAGCAGATGTAGCTCAGTGGTAGAGCGCACTGTTGGTAACGGTGTGGTTGTGGGTTCGATTCCCACCATCTGCTCCAATTTAGCGCACATAGCTCAGTGGCCAGAGCAGAGCTTTCGTAAAGCTCAGGGCGTCGGTTCGAGTCCGACTGTGCGCTTCAGTGTGTGGTTACTGTGTGGATATGCGGCAACGTGCAACCCCTTCCACCAACAAGGCTCTATTCACCCATCCTAAAAACCTGGTGATGGGTAGTGTTTTCGCTCTCCATGGGGATAGGACACGCGAACAATAGTCACAACACAGCTCAGCACAAGCACAATGTGTTGTGATTCGATTGATACACCTCTTTAAGGTTTAGAGTGAGACCTTGTTTCCCCAACTACACACACTAAGGTTCCATCGTCTAGCTAGGCCAAGGACACAGGATTCTCATTCCTGTAACACGGGTTCAAATCCCGTTGGGACCACCAGTACTGGGGTAGGGGCCAGACACCTTAGCGGTGGGGTTTCCGTTTGAGGAGACCTTCTGCTCCTGCTTCTTTAATTTCGTCGGTGGCCACCGTCGATAGGGAAGGGATGCGAACACTCTAAGTGTAGGTCCCTTTCCGGCCCCTATTGTGAATGACCTACTGAAGGAGGTGATGAAAACTGAGACTCATTGTCTATCTCCTGATATGGCTACTGCCAATTAGCCTTCTCAACTGGCACAGTCTTTTGGAGTGTTCCCGAGCTGTGGCCAGCTCTCATCCTATTGGCGCTGTTTTTATGGGAAGTTCTTGTTGTGACCGTGCGCATGGCTCCAGGCCATGGTCTCGCTGGCCACACGGGAATAAGAAATGGTTCAAAGGACCATTGCCTCCTGGCCGGTGGTGATCACTACTGCTATTCAATGGGGGGACATACAAGACCTCTTGAAGCCAATCCAGACTCTAATAAGCACAGACCTCTGGGAGGAAAATGCAGCATATTGCCAAACCGAGAGAGGAACATTAAAGGGGAGCTTAGACCAACCAGATGCATTGGCTGGTCTCTCCCATTATATTGTCATTTAAGAGGGATATATAGTTTTAATATTTTACAAACAATATTTAGTTATGGGAATAAAGATAGGGCTTGAAAGTCATGTACAATTGATATCAAAAAGCAAGATATTTTGCAGCTGCAAAAACCCATTTGCTTTAAAGGAAGATCCAGAACCAAATACACTTACCTGCCCCACATGTCTAGGACTTCCAGGTGCAAAACCTGTGGCAAATAATTATGTAATTGATTCTGCCCTAAAGGCTGCACTTGCCTTTCAAAGTGATGTTTCAGACGAAATGTTCTTCTCTAGGAAGGGGTATTTCTACCCAGATCAGAGCAAAAACTTCCAGATAACCCAATATGAGGCTCCACTAGCCCTTAATGGGAAAGTAGAGCTAAAGATGGGCTCTAAATCAAAGCTGGTTCGCCTTAGAAGGCTACATTTGGAAGAGGACCCAGCCAAGATTATTCATATAGGGGGATTAAGTGGTAAAGGTGTGCTTATTGATTATAATAGAGCGGGCTCTCCTCTTATAGAGATTGTAACAGAGCCTGATTTTGAAAGTCCTGAAGAGGCAAGGGTATATATACAGAAATTAGAGAGTGTATTGGAATATCTTGGTATTTATGATCCAACAGCAATAGGCATAATCAAAACAGATGCAAATATTTCTATGGGTGGTGGAGAACGTATTGAAGTAAAGAATATCACAGGAAGCAAAGATATTGAAAAGGCATTGAAATATGAAATAATAAGGCAAAAAAACCTTCTTAAAAGAGGCCAGAAGCCAGAAAGGGAAACAAGAGCTTGGAACCCACAACTTGGTGTTACACAATTATTAAGAACCAAAGAAGATGAAGAAGAATATGGTTATATTACAGAACCTGACCTGACTAAGATATCTTTCAAAAAGAACCAGTTGGATGCTATCAGAAAGGACCTTCCAGAACTTCCTGATGAGAAATATAATAGGTTTGTAAAGCAGTTCAAGCTACCTGGGAAGGTGGCTGAAAGCATTGTTTCAGAACCTGATCTTGCTGAGCTCTTTGAAAATGTTTCGAAGAAAACGAACCCAAAGCTTGCAGGTACATGGGTATCTGGTTATCTGAAGAAAACATTGAACTGGCATAATCTAAGGTTTAAGGATTCTGGTATGAATCCAGAATGGATTGTTTCTCTATTAAAAATGTTCCAAACAGGAAAACTCACTGACAGGGGAGCTGAGATGACTATTAGAAAGATGGTTGAAGAAAAGAAGCCACCTGAACAGATAGTTAAGAAGCATTCCCTAGGAAAGGCTAAAATTGACCTTGATAAGGTTGTTAAGGCTATTATTGAGAAGAACCAGCAAGCTGTTGAAGATTATAAGAAGGGTGAAGATAAGGCACTCCATTTCTTGATTGGTTTAGTAATGAGAGAGACCAAGGGCCAGGCAGATGCTGTAGAAATACAAAAAGTTCTTAAGAAATTAGTAAAATAGATTCAATAAAATTTATCTATTTATCCCTCTAGGGGTATAACCTTCCCACTGCACTACGTTCCATTATAGTCTCATAATCCCTTAAAAGAGCAGGATTAATCCTATCACAGAATTTATATTTTTCAAGTTTCAGTAAATCCCTTTCTAAATGGGTAATTTCTGTGCTCATAATTTTTATTTAAGAGTAAGTTTTAAATTCTTACATTTTCCAGAAAAAAATAAAAAAAGCGGCCGAAGCCGCTTAAACCGAAGTTAACTCAAAGTTGTAAAATCCGTTTATATCTGGTTCTATTGTTAATTGAGTTCCATCAGGTCCTATTAGTATTGGTAGATCATCTATAGTAGATGTTACATGGAACCTTAATGTTGCTCCTGGTTGGGTCTTTATCTTTATGATCTCTCTTCCGCCTTTTGTCTTTGTTGTGAAGCCAACTTTGCTGTCTTCTATCAGACTAAAGTCAAGCTTTTCGAATTTCCTTGTTTTCATTTTAATCACATCTTCTGGATCAACAACTTCTACAAAACCTCTGAAATAATTGTTCTCTCCTTTAATTCCTCTTAGCACAATTTTCCAAACAGTTATTGTTGTGTTTGTTTCATTCTTGGTTACAATTTTCTCCTTTGTGAAAACGTTTATGCCTGTAACCGGTTTTGTTTTACCTACTTCCAGATTTGCTGTTTCAGCCACTGTGAAATCGTCTGCCATAAGCGCTCTCAGTTCTGAAAGGTTTTTGATTCCTTGACCAGGGTTCGCGTTCATTGATGAGATCGTTCCAAAATAGTTCTTCTCCATTGAACCTTCTGATGCAAATACAGGAGCTGCTGACGCTGTTCCCAATAATGCTAGAGCGAACAAAACACCCAAAAACTTATTTTCCATATTCATACCTCCTTATTTCAAATGAACATACTGTTACCTCTTCACCTGAGGCAACAACTATTGAATATAAAAATGCGGTCTCCCAACCGCATATTTAAAAAAGTTTCTAATTTACGTATAGTTCGAAGTTGTAGAAACCATCTACATCAGCTGTTATATCCAAAGGCTCAGTGTGTCTGCCAACAAAAATTGGCATGTCTTCCACTGTAGATGTTACATGGAATTGAATTGTTGAACCCTTTGTGGTTTTTATTACAAGACCATCCTGTCCGCCAAGAGTTCTTGTTGAAAAACCTACTGTATTTCCTGATAGATCTGCAAAATCTCTTGTTGCTCTATCAAAGTATCTTGTTCTCATTTTCAATACAGATCCGTTAACAGCCTTTATCTGGCCTCTGAAGAAATTCTCTTCTCCTTTGATTCCGCTCCATGTTATGTGCCAAATTTCTTTTTTTCCTTTTTCTTCAACCCACACGTGAAAACCTGTATCAACTCTGGGTTGTCCGGGATCTATTCTTTTATCAGCCGTTTGTCCTGGATCTATAGATTTACTTAGAGCTATATTGAAACTTTGCGGTATTCCTAATGCCCAATAATCCATTACATCCATTGCACTTGCATTAGGAACTGCTGATATCAATGTTAGTGCTACTAACATAACAGCCACTATTCCTATAGCGTTTTTGTTCATATTATACCTCCTTGAAAGAAACAGGTATGGAACGGTATATAATACTAAGGCGGAACAGATGGAACCAGTAGAACTGAAGACTTTTCAAGAAAGATGCTCATGCCTTTCGCATGGCACACGTACTGAAAGTACGATGGTTCAATCAGAAAGGAGTTGCCTTCATAAACTCGGGCAGCTTCCGAAAATTATTTCTCTAAAAACCAGTCAGAAAGTCTTATCATTTTAGTTGTACCGTAGTCGTCTATCTCTATAATATTTTTCGCTTTCAGCTTCTTCAGTGTTCTGGAAAGCGTGCTTTTTGGAAGGGTTGTTTCCCTTGCAAGTGCTTTCTGGGTTATTTTATTTTTCTTGAAAAGAACATCAATTATTTCCTTTTCCTTTACTGGAAGAGTTTTTATTAGATCTCTCTGCCTTTCTGTGAATTTTTCTTCTTTCTTGGCTTCTTTCTTTTCCTTGGGCTTTTTTTTGGTTTCTTTTGGTCTCAAAATAGGCCTTTTCTTTAGATATGCAAGACCGAATAGAATTAAAACTATGGCCACAAAGGACGCTATAAAAATAGGATAATTTTCTCCACTATTCACATATTTAACTTCAAGTGTTTTCTTGCCTTTTATATTCCAGTCTACAATAAGTCTTCCAAACTCAGATGATGTTCTCCCGTTATGGGAAACAGATTTTGTTTCAACATTAAACGGTAAAAGCACTCTTACATCTGTTTTTTCTTCAAAATTAATACTGTAAGAGAAAGTCCAGGTATTTCCCCTTTTTTTTGTAAGTTTATTGGTATCATATATATTTTCAATATCATTTATTTTCTCAATAACATGCGCTTCTCCTATATCAGATATGGTTATAACTACAGAATCTTCTGCGGCTGCAATAGGTATTGCTAACATTAAAAGAGCCAATACGAATACTATTACTGTTTTCATAGTATCAGACTTAATATTTATCTATTGACACTTGTAAATGGACCCGGGATGATTTTGGACTAACTACCTTTTCAGGTAGTCGGGTTTTCGAACATCCATCTCTTGGTTTCCTCGATAAAAATCAAGAATTCCTATCAGCTGAAACTTTTTTTGAGGAAAAACTTCTCCGAAGCCAAGTGCTCTATCCATTGAGCTACGGGTCCTATTTTGGAAGGCTGTAGCCTCCCTCTTGCTCACCTACTTCTGTTGGGCGGAGGAGAAGCGGGTCCATGTTTAATATTGTACTTTTTGGTATAAAATGCTTTGATTCATTAACTATCAAAACCAATAATCAGTTAATTGTCGTATATTGGTTAGTTAATATACATATTTATTATTTTTTATTAACTAATTAGCATGGAAAAGGAAGAGAAAATTCTAGTTTTGAATGTAGATAGGGATAATGATATTGGCAGGAAGGCAAAGCAGGAAGGGCCTATAATAGGAAGAGAAAATATCCTAAAATGTGCAAATCTGCTTGGTCTAGCAGATCCAGAGGACTCTGATTTCAATGCATTATTTCAGGCAGCTAAGATATATGATGAAATGAAAAATAAGTACAAAACAGAGGTTGCTGCCATACTTGGACATCAAAATAGAGGTATAGATGCGGATAAAAGACTAAAGGAACAGCTGGAAGAGGTCCTGGAAAAGTTCAAAGCTGATTATGTTTTATTTGTTACAGATGGTGCTGATGACGAGCATGTTATGCCTATTGTGCAATCAAAAGTCCCTATATTGTCAGTTAGAAGGCTGCATATAAAACAGGCTGAACAATTGGAATCTGGGTATTATAAGATAAAGGATTTTCTTGAAGAATCTCTTGAAAATCCAAAGTTTGCAAGACTTGTTTTTGGTCTACCTGCAATTGCACTGGTTTTGGTAGCTGTTTTTGGCATTGACGGCTGGAGGATTATAATAGGTTTGATTGGAATTTATCTGTTTGTAAAGGGTTTCAAGCTCGAAAGTTATATTCTAAATACAATAGAAGAGCTAAGAGACAGCCTCACTCGTAAGAGATTTGCCTTCTTTATGTATATGATAGGCATAGCATTCTTCTTATTAGCTACATACAGGGGATATACAACAATGCTGGAATTCTTAAGCATAGGTATCTTTGAAACAGTTGCAAGCTTTATTTCAGCAAGCATATACTTCTATTTCATTTCAGGTGCTGGTATATGGATAGCAAGGAATGTAAAGGATATGTCAAGGAGTGGTAGAAGGGTTGTTGCTGTTGTTCTATTTGGCTTTGCTATTGCACTAGTTGTCTATAATGCAACAGAGTTGATTATAAAGCCTGCACTACCGTTCTGGAATTTTGTAGGCTCTATTATAATAGGATTTGTATTGATGTTCATAGCAGTGCTATTAGAATGGAAATGGTAACTAAGCTTAACTAATCGATTTGATGATTTAACCAATTATTCTATTTATTCTATCAATGCTTGGGCTCATTTGAAAATAGTTTTATGGGCACATATAATACAAGCATTTAAATACATGTGCACATAAAGATATATTATGTATCATGAAATTCAAATTAAAAATGGTGAAAAATATCACTATCTTACTGAGAATTTCAGAATAAATGATAAATGGAAAAAAATTAGGATCTATCTTGGGAAAGGAAATATAAAAAGAAAAAAATTTGAGAAATTAATATCTGAAAAGAAGGTTGAATTGGAATTAAAATTAGATAAAGAAAAAAAGCTAAACGATCCTTTACTCTCATTTTTAACTGAGCAAGAAATAAAGAAAATTGAAAAGATGAAAAAACACTATCAAAAATCAATGAAAAATATCGATAAGCAATTATGGAAAAATTATTATGAGTCGTTTATAACTGAATTTACATATGATACAAACGCAATAGAAGGTTCGTCTGTTACTTTACAGGAAACGGGTCTTATATTATTCGATAGGGTCGTCCCAGAAGGTAAAACAATAAAAGAGATAAAAGAAGTGGAAAATCATAAAGAAGCTTTTGATTTCATGATAAAACATGAAGAAGGTATAACAAAAAGATTTGTCTTACAGATTCATAAAAAACTTATGCATAATATTTTATGGGATTATGCGGGAAAATTTAGAGATGTTCAGGTTATAATAAGAGGTTCTGATTTTTTACCTCCTCCACCAGCGAAAGTTGAATCTGACTTCAAAACTCTTATGAGATGGTATGGTTCTAACAAGAAAAAATACCATCCTGTAATTATTGCTGCTTATTTTCATTCTGCTTTTGAGTCAGTACATCCATTCAGGGATGGTAATGGGAGAACTGGGAGATTGTTATTGAATTTTATTTTAAAGAAAAATGGATATCCAATGATTGACATAAAAAATAAAGATAGGATGAAATATTACAATAGCTTGAAATCTGCTGAAAAAAATGGAGATTTAAGACCGCTTGTTAATTTGATTGTTAATTATTTATTAGAAAGTAAAATATGGATATAATTTTAATTTAATGTCTGAAATGTCTCATTCCAGTGAAAAGCATGGCCATACCGTATTCATTTGCCATGTCTATTGCCTTCTGATCGCCGTCAGAGCCACCTGGTTGTATGATTCCATCTACCCCACATTCACCAGCAAGCTCTACAACATCAGGAAATGGTATGAATGCATCAGAACCCACAACTTGTGGCTGAAGATTATTACTATTCATCTCTAGAGCCAGTCTTGCTGAGTTTATTCTTTTCATCTGACCAGCACCATTACCAGTAATCTGCATAATACCACCCGACATCCTAGCAGCAGTAATTGCATTGGATTTTGTATGTTTTGCAACTTTCCAGGCAAAATCATAAAGGCTCGCTTGGTCAGGGTTTGGTATTTTTTCAGTAACAAAACCAACAGTTCTTTCTTTTCCGCCATACTCCACTTCAAATGGTGGACCCCAAATATCCATAATATTATTAATGCCTTCTGGGTATGTTAATCTATCTGTTTCTTGTGTAAGCATGCCACCTTCTATAGCTCTCGTTTCGTAAAGCTCTCTTCCTGGAAGATGGAGATTTGGAACTCTCAAAACAACTGTTTTTCCTCTTCTCTCTTTTAGCCTTGCAATAGCTCTTTCTGTATAACCAGGAGCTATGATAATATCAAATTTTTTCTTTTTGAGTACATCCTCAACTAAATCATCATCCATTGGAAAACTAAGAGCCATTATTCCACCAAAAGCAGCTTCAGTATCTCCTTCATAAGCATGTTCAAAAACACTTCTTTGTAAAGTGCTACCTGGATAATATGCTGCACCACACGGATTTGTATGTTTTATTATAACAACAGCACTACCATTAGGAAATTCTCTTACAAGACCCATTGCAGCGTCTGCATCCAGAAAATTATTATAACCCATTGGTCCGCCACTCAAATGTTCTGCGGTTGCTACACTAGGTCCTTCATAGCCATCTTTTACAAAACGAGTTCCTTTTTGATGCCAATTTGCTGCATATCTTCCAAATTCTTCACCATCAACAAATAGATCGGTTTCTGTTTCAACATTTCGGGGTCCTTGAAACCTTTTTTGAACATAAACTTCTTTTGGAAATCTTACTGGCATAATTAATCAGTTTCCCATTTATTTCTAATTGCTATATCAAAACCACCAGGTTTTTCAACAACAGCTACTGCAGAAACAGTTAAATTCTGTTCAAGTTCTTCTGGAGGAGCACCCATACCAACCTCATCTGGTCCGCTATTTGCAAACATGTCTTCATATGCTGCTTGGGCAAGTTCTTCTGCTCCTTTCCCAGGTAAATTTAATTCAAAGAAAGCATCTTCAGGTACTACAGGAGTAACCAAATCATCTGTTCCTTCTCTACCAACATAAGTTGATACCATTTGAAATACCCCAGGATTTATTCTTAAATCATCAATTTTATGTTCAACAACAAGTATTTCACCTTCCTTTGTAACTATACCCAAAGCAGCATTTCTAGCTAAATCAGCTGCAGATGCTATTCTTGGTGTTTGTGCTATTTTTTCACCATTTTCAGGATCTGTTCCATCTACCTCTGCACCCCAGCTAGCAAGTGCATATTCCATAGCATCTTTTAAGGAAAATTCATGATCGCCTATAATATAAGATGAATATAATAAACTACTATGCCTGCCATTTGAACCTGCAATAAAATCCATATCAGGATCTACCATAAAAGCAGGATATTGTATGTTTGCCACATTTTTCATTTGTTCTTTTCTTATTTCTTCTGCTTTTTCAGGTGGTACATGTGATGGTATATGCAGCAGCATCTCTACTATAAGTGGAACTTTAGTATGCCTTCGTGCCATCCTGTATTGACTAGTAGGACTTCTTCCAGTAACTCTATATACTCCTGCAATATTTTCATTTTCATCTGCTCCAATACCAATCACTCTTCCAGGGTAGTCCTTAAGCATAATTATCACTTTATTATTACATGCTAAGTTTTTTATAGCAATGTGTTACAGAGAGGCTACATAACTCACTTAATGGTTCGATACATGCCGTTTTCTTCTGCACTTCCCCTGCACACACACTCATTAGAGGTGAGTTTAATCCTCACTTTAAAGGGCAAAATTAGTATATTATTAAAAATATAGTTTCTAAAATATTTAATTAAAAATATTAATTACAATAGTTTTATTATAATGGTTATATTTAAATATATATAATAAATAATATATTAAGGTTTTTATATCATTAAATCAAAAATAATATACTGAAAAAAGTGAGAGTTTGTATTCGTAGAACCGGACATATGGGGTCTATGCATATCGGTTTTGCTTGGCAGAAAATAACAATAAAAAGGTGATAATTTGACTAAAGAAAATAGAATTTTAGAGGGTTTGTTTTTGAGGGAGAAGCCTGCAAAAATACTTTTAGGTCTAAAGCTTTCTAAATCTGGCACAGTATATACATCAATACTTTCTAAAGAGGCTGACTGCACGTACTCGCACACAATAAAAATACTTAACATGCTCAATAGTATGGGATTGGTTAATTTTGAAAAAACAGGAAGAATCAAAAAAGTAACTCTGAGTGATGAAGGCTGGGACATTGCACACAATCTTGAAGCAATTCTAAAGAAGTTTATCCAGGTCGAAAATAAAGCCGGAAAAAAAGTTAAAGAAGAAAAGAAAAAGGCAAAGAAATAAAAAGAAGTAGCTCCGGAATCTGAGATTCTCGTTTTCGTAAAAACGGACATTTTCCTATAGTTTACAAAATGATGAAATGTAAACTATATAAGTATAAAACACTTAAATTTTAATTAAAGTGGAAATTATGGGAGAATTTGCTTCTGTTCCGATGAAAGACCCTAGGGGATATCTTAAACCAGCCCAGGCTAACAAGTTGATTAATGCTACAGGTAATATAAGAGATAGATTAATATTCCAGCTTATGTATAGATGCGGAAGAAGGGTATCTGAGGTTCTCCTGCTTACTGAAGATGATATATTATGGAACGATAGAAAGATAATATTCACAATTCTTAAAAGGAAAAGACCGGTTAAAGAATTAAAACCAGTTGATTCTGAGACCATAGAACTTCTAAGGCGTTATCTGAACAAAAAGGGTAGGGTAAAGGGATTAAAAAGGCATAGAAAAGACAGCAGACTTTTTCCTATAACAAGGCAATATGTTTTCAAGCTTGTAAGAAAACTTGGCAAGGAAACAGGGATAGAAATGGTTGGTTTAAAGAAGATCCATCCACATCATTTCCGTCATAGTTTTGCTGTCCATGCTGTAAGATCAGGAGTAAATTCTGCTGAGGATCTTAGGAAACTTCAGATGTATATGGGTCATGCAAACATATCAACCACTGCACATTATCTACAGTTCTCTCCAGATGAACTAAGAAGCCTTGTAGATGGTATGTGGAAGAAAGGAAAAAGAAATGAAAAATGAAGACTATATTGAATTGATGAAGATATACAAAACGTCAGCAAAAACCATAGACAGAGTGTGTGAAATTTTCTCTGGTGGTGATAAGAGATATGTTGATTTGGAATATGAGATTATAGTAGCTGGTTTTTTGGATAATGGTGCAATTTCTATTAGGGAAAAACCAATAGAAACAGAGGCTAAATCAAAGGAGGATATCAAAGGTCCACAAAAGGATTTGAAAGCATTGGCTTTAAAGCTATTAGAAGATCATGATTTCAAGCTAGTTGCTTTTGAAAGGGGTTTTGCAGGAGGTATAGCTGATATTATAGCAAAAGGTAATGGGAAAAATATAATAATTGAATGTGGTCCATGCAACCTAATAAAGGCTATAGATTATTTATCAGTAGAGAATACAATTCTTTGGATACTAAAAGCAGATGTTCTTTACATCATTGAAAGGTATAAAGACTGGGGCTCATTCTATCGGTTTCATGAATCGAATCAAGAGGAAAAAAATAAAAAAATTATGAGCTCTATAAATTTTTTTGATTCTAATTTTAGAAGAAAAATACCTAGAACTTTAACAGAAGAAGAGATAGGTGAGATGTTGAGGTATTCTGAAGATAATAAAAGAGATAACATGCTAATGAAATGTATGTATTTTCTTGGATTGAAAAATACCGAAGTACAAAATCTGAGGGGAGAAGATTTCGATTTTGAAAAAAGTATAGTAAAGATAAGGGGTCGCAGTATACCGATTCCTGAAGACTTCCTTAAAGAAATTTTAAAATGGAAAAAAGAAGGTCCTTTGTTTTCAGGAAGATCTAATGGTCTTATAAGTGATAGACATATACGCAGGATAGCGAAAAAATATGCTGAACTAGCAGGTGTCCGGAAATACGAGGAAATCCACCCTCACACTCTACGTCATTCTTATGCCACTCACTTACAAAACAATGGTACACCTCTTAATGTAATTCAAGCTCTCTTAGGTCACTCTCGCATTGAAACCACTACCATATACACTCACCTTGGTATTGAAAATCTGAAACGAGAAGTAGATAAAGTATTTAAATGAATGTATATTTTATTAGATATTCTTTTTATAATATATGTTAAAGTATATACTTAATTTATTTTTCTTCGTCGTGAGACTTAATTTTCACAAAACCGATATACTTAGAGCCTATGTCCGTTTTTATGGAATCTCGGGTGTGATAGTTAAATCTACTATATTTTTTATTATATAGTTTACATTAAATATATTATAATAGATAGTATAAGATATATATTATAAATACTATAAGTTTTTTATTTTTTTCAAAATTTACTAGTGAGAACCCTCACACAAAGTGAGACTTAAGTAGGAGGCTAAGAAGCGAAAACCTCAAAGGGAGAGTAGTTGTGAAGGGAGTGTGGAGAATGGGTATAGAGGAGCCTGGTGAGAGAAAAACAGTATAGTAAGAGCTTAAAAAGAAGGTAAATCAAAGTAAGAGTACCTAACTGCTTCTATAAATTCAAGAGCAACTCCTACATTCTCAGCAACACTATCATCAGAAGTGAGATCATCAACCCTTTTCACTCTTCCAGTTGTTGTGATTTTTGCCAAAGGGGGATCATCAGAAACAGCAGCAGGCAAGCCTATACAAAGATTAACTGTATCACCAGGGTTTAGATTTTTTCTATTAGCACGAAAATAAGCACCACCAGTGCTTAAGTCAGTAGTAAATGCATTATCTAACAATCTATTCTCTTGACAATCATATATCCCTATAGGAAGTGCTAATTCTAGCCTCCTATACCTTCGTCTTTCAGGTTCTGTATATCCTTTAAATTTGCTCATAAGAAAATGTTAATAGTAAGGAATAAAAACCAATAAGATGCTTATATTTAAACTAATATATTCAATATCTTATCAAATGAAAAAGATATCCCTTATTATGGTTTTATTTGTTTTATCATTGATGCCTATATTCAGCGCCGCTTCTCAGATAGAGATACCAATAAAGGCAAATATAACAAGCAACATGACAGTAAACATGCCAAAACCGAGTTTGGAATTGAACATGACGATTGAGAAAGATAAAGATATTATAGGGAATATTACCATAACAAAGACTCCTATATCAGTCAATTTATCGCCTGTGCAGGATTTTAGCAGGGTTGTGATAACACCTACAAAAGTTGAAGTACCAGTTAGTGTAGAAACAAACGCTTCAGAAGAACAAAATGACATAGAGTCTGCTTTTACAAGAGCTATTAAAATGCCTGATAATGATATAAATCTCAGTGATTTTGTTATTATGTCAAAAGACGAAGATATGACAGCTTGTAATAACTGCGGTTCAGAATCTGGTGATTCGAGTTCTGGTGGTAAAACTGCACCATCAGTTGTTTCAGTTACATTAGAAGATTCTGAAGGCGGAGAAGAGCCTATTGATATCACAATAGACAAAGACCAGGTTGTTATCAGTGGTTCCAATGCATCTGCTGCATATAAAGGAAGTGTAGAAATAAGGGATAAAAAAATATTTTTAGAAGATGCAGAAGTGGGTATGCTTCCTGCTGAAGCAAAAGATATTGCTCAAGATCTTGTTTCTGTGGAAACACTTGAACTTGATATTGATGAAGAAAAGCCTATATATAGGGCAAAAGGAACTGAAGAAAAGAGCTTTTTAGGTATAATACCAGTATCAGTTGATGTTGAAGTGAAAGTTGACGCTCAGACAGGGGAAACTGAAGTATCAGACAAGCCTTGGTGGGATTTCTTAGCTTGGTAGCTTATTATAATTCAAACCATTCAGCTATTATTTTCCAAAGTTCTTGGAAAATTATATTATTATTTATCCATTCATTTATATTTTTTAAGACATCTTCCTCTGTTACTGGTTCAGTTGCCTCTGTTATCTCTTCAACAACCTCAAACTCTATAGTAGACATATGGTTTTGGTATCCTTCTTTCATGGCATGTATGTTTGCATTATGAATACCTACCTGGGTTAATGATAGCTCTGCAAGATCTTCAAGAAATATAAACTCTTCTACTGAACCATCTGGTAGGTTTAGAAATCCTACTAGGAATGCATCTTCTGTATCATATGCTTTTACATAGGCTTTTGAGGGCTCAAAAAGTATTTTTGGGTTAGTACAGTCCCTGTCTTCGCATAGTCTGAAATGTATGTTATAAAATCTTTCTAACGTGTTTATTATTATAAACTCTGCGGATTTTTGCTCATAATCAATGTCTGAAAACACTGATATGTTATAAGTATAATATCCTTCTATGTCTGTTTCTGAAACAGTGAATTCATGTCCCAGATACTCTATTTCATCTGGTTCTAATTCTATTGTTTCAGTTAATATATTTCTACTCTCTCTTTCTAAGTGTAAAAAACCAACAACTGTAAATATTCGGGTTTCTGTATAATTATTTTCTTCATTGTTTTATAATTATTTCATGGATCTATATATATCAAACAATTAATTCTTTAGTTATGGACATAGCAAAAATACTTTTGGAAAAGGCAGGCCTGGATTATAATCCATACAATAAGGATTTGTTATTCAGAGCTGCAAAAGAAGTGCTTGGTGAAGATTTGGAAATAAAGAAAGAACCGCTATGGCTGCAGACAATAAGCAACAGCAAAAAACATCACAAACCAAAAGCGCATATAGACGGCTCCCAGGTCTGGAAAATGCTGGAAGAGAAATTAAAAACCGATAACAAAGAATTTGAAGCAAAAATAATTAAACTACTTCTTAGTTACTAAACTCATACCATTTTCATTTATATGTCGGCAAAACAATAATATTAAGCGGTGAATCCAAAATGACGAATGAAAAAATAGGAGAATACGCCTTTATTCTAGGTGTTATTATAGCAGTAGTAGCAGGACTAGCAGCAGGAGTTTTAGATCCATCAACAGCAGGATATGTCACATTAGCCTTGGTAATCCTAGGTTTAGTTGTGGGAATATTGAATGTTGGTGATAAAAACCTAACAGAATTCCTTATAGCATCAATCGCTTTAATAGCAGTTGGAACAGCAAACCTAAGTGCAATACCAGTGATAGGTTCATACCTTGCATCAATGGTATTGAATATTGCAGCATTCGTTGCACCAGCAGCACTTGTTGTTGGTCTGAAAGTTGTTTATAACTTAGCTGCAAAGCCCTAAAAAATAAAGGTAGTCCGT
Source organism: Candidatus Aenigmatarchaeota archaeon (assembly GCA_016783545.1). Classification (GTDB taxonomy): domain Archaea; phylum Aenigmatarchaeota; class Aenigmatarchaeia; order QMZP01; family QMZP01; genus BS750m-G24. The sequence goes on from JADHWJ010000006.1 coordinate 44,574, forward strand.
AAAACAATTTAATCTTTTTTAGATTTTTTTATATTTCTTTTTCTTTTATTTATTTCCCATCTAGCGTAAGCTTTATTTTGGAATAGAACTATATTATTATAAGGCGAGATATATGAAAATCTGGGTGCATAGTTATCATGATAAAAAAGAGATAGAGAAGAAAATAAGAGAACTCGGTGCAAAGGTTTCTTGGTGGTATCCTGATTTTATTATATGCTATGGTGGAGATGGAACTGTTTTGGAAGCTGAAAGAAGCTGGCCAGGAGTGCCTAAGATACCAATAAAATTCAGCAAGATCTGTGCTGGTTGTAAAAACTATAAGCTAAAGGATTTGGATTATATCATTCCTATGTTAGAGAGGGGCGAATATGATATAGGTGAAAAGGACAAGGTAGAGGCTGTTATTGGGAATAGAAAACTTGTTGGCCTTAATGAGGTGCAGGTGCACAATGCAGAACCGTTTGTGGCTCTTAGATTTTCTGTATCGGTGGGAAAGAAAAAAATTGATTGTATTGGTGATGGTGTTGTTGTTTCAACTCCTTATGGTTCTGGTGCTTACTATCATTCAATAACAAGAAAGAGTTTTTCTAAAGGAATATATCTTGCTTTTAACAATACAACCGTACAGAAAAGACCAATCAATATTACTGGCAAAGTTAAGGTAAAGATACTTAGGGAAAACGCACTTCTTGTTGCAGACAACCGCAAAGCAATGATTAGACTGAAACCAGGGGATGAGATTTTGATTAGAAAGGCAAAGGACAGGGCAAAATTCGTGGAGATTTAATAGTTTAATACAACGCTTAGTTCTTCTGGTCCAATGTCAAATTCTTCCAGGAATTCCCTCTTCCTTCCTTTTATTATCATTTTCAGGTATGGTATATTCTCTCTAATGTCTTTTGGAGAACTATGCATCTTTTTTACCATTTTTTTATAAAAGCTGTCTCTAAGCGCCCTTTTGAAACGCGTTCTTCCTAATTGGGCAATCTTTTCAGGGTATTGGTAGGGAATAAACCCTCTTTGTGGATTAGTTCCTACGGATACTCCTACCATAAGGTCAGACATCAACCCTTTGAATCTCCAATTCTGCTGTTTGTGCACCCTTGATCTGAATATGTCTGCTTTTGAAAGAAGTTCATATGCACATGCGATATCTTCAGCTGTTTTGAACACTTTTGGTATGTTTGTTTCTATCCATTGAAAGACTTCATCAGGATCCTTGTCTGAATCATATATGGATTTTCTTGCAGCCTTTATGTTCTGCGAAAAAAATATGGTTGGAAGTATATCATAGATGTCTTTTAGCCTTTCTCTGAAACCAAGGCTTTCAAGGTCTTCTCCTAGGTTTGAGGCTGTCTGAAAATCTGTTATTGCAGAACGCATATCCCCATTTGAAAACCCTGCTATACTATCAATAATTTCATCCTTTATTTTCAAATTTTCCTTTTCTATTATCTCCCTTAGTTTTTTTGATATTGATGCTGATCTTATCTTTTGAAATTTCACATGTTTGCAAGATCTTTTCAGACCAGAAAGCTTTGAGCTATATGGATCATTTGCAATCAAAATAATCGGAAAACTGGACCCCTTTATTATTTTGAGTATGGCCGAACCAGCTCCCCTGTCAGAACGTCCTGATATGCCATCAACTTCATCTATAAGTATTATCTTTCCTTTATGGAATAATGTTGTCTGTCTTGATGCATCTGAAAGCTGTAATTCTATCTCTTTCTTTGTTCTTTTGTCAGAGGCATTCAGCTGGACAAGCTGTAGATTGTTTTCCGTTGTATATGTCTCTGCAAAAAGGGTTTTTCCAATGCCGGGTGGACCTGATATAAGAAGGGCTTTTCCTTTTTTCCATTCGTTTAGAAATTGCAGGGCTTCAGATACGCATTTTTCCTGCCCCACTATTCCTGCTGTTGTTTCTGGCCTATGCCTATCTACCCAGAGCATAAATAGAATTAGAATGAAAATTTATATAGTGTCTTTTATCTTCCAACTGCATTCATCAAAAAACCCGCATTTTCTGCATTTGTTTGGATTATTGTGATGCACTGGTTCTACTTCTTTGAAATACATGGATTCGAAAAGTTTAAGGTTCTGTAAGAGAAAGTCCTTTAAGCCTTCATCATACTCTTTTACATACTCATTGATTTTTTTCCCATTCTGATCCCTTTGCACTACTTTGAGAAATATTCTATTATATTTTAACATATGAGAATAGTTTCTTTGGAATCCTTCGCAATAGGCAGCAAGCTGTATTATTTTATCACTGAAAGGCACAAACCTATCTGTTTTGGCAAAGCTCTGTTCAATAATGCTTAGAGGTTTAGTGGTAATCTTATCATCTATTATACAGATGTCTCCTGATTTTCTTATCACCTTATCTGTTCTTCCAACATAAAATATCCTTAAGTCGTTAGAAAACCTAGAAATATTCACTGTTATTCCCTCTCTGGTAAAATCCAGATCAAAAGTTGGGTCTTGAAGCTGGGCTTCTGTGGCCATCTCCCTTTGAATTAAGCGGTCTTCTTCTTCGAGAATTCGATGTATGAGCTTCCCCTTTTGAGCTGAGGGGCTAATTTGCTTTCTAAGACCTAAATGGAGCTTATTGAGTAGGCCAAACTGGCAAAACCCCATAAAGCTCGCAAAATCCGATATATTTACTTTGAGGGTTTTCATAAGAATAATTAAAAATAGGGTTTATATAATTTGAAATTATATTCTTTGTCTCTTCTTTGCCGCAATGATCAATATTATTACAATAACAAGTACTGAAAAAAGCGCAAGTGTTGTTGTTGTTCCAAGACCAAAGAACGCTCCTATTGGCGCACCTAGAATCTTTTCAATCTCTTTTTCAAGTGTTGATTTCTCTGATATAGGGGTTGTTTCTTCTAGCTTAGGAAGCTCTGACTCTGATTCAGTCTCTTCTTCTGAAGAAAGCGCAGCTCCTGCTCCACCACTTGCTGCTGCTCCGCTTCCTGTACTCCCAGCTGCACTGCTATCGTCTGTGCTTGGACTTGGGTTTGTAACTGACGCAGAATCGGAAAGAGATATGTCAGAAGGTCCTGTAGCAGCTAAAGAAAGTGAACAATCAGAACTACCCATTGTAATTGTCCAAGAACGAGAGAGCTCGCTGTTATGTGCAAGGGATACAGACTTAGAGGCACTTTCACCTGATTTCAACTCACAATTGGAAGGTGTAAGTGTTAATGTTGCATCAAAGTCCCCACCAGATAATATATTAGCTGTGACAATGAATTCAGAGCTTGTTGCAACAGAACTTGATGAAGAGGAAAGTGTAAGGGTTTTTATAACAATTGCATTTATTTTCGCAGAACTTACCTCTTCTGTATGTGTTGTTCCATCTATATCTATATCAGAAAATTTATGGTTGTTTCCTGGCGTAATTGTCCTTATACCTTCAAATGTTGCGGTTGTGGTTCCGCCTGCACTGATAGTAGATGAGAAACCTGAACCACTATAGGTATTTGATTCAGCCCAATTACCAGACACATCGAGCACAATTTCATTAGTAGTTACCGAAGAAGATGGATCATTGTTTAGTATAACTGCCTGACAATAGAACTGTTCGTTATTTTCTATTGTCAATGTGGTCTCTCCTTTACATTTAAAATCTTGCACAACCAGAGCCGCTTCTACACCAGGAACTATCAGAATTGCCATCAAAACTGAAATTAATATTAGTTTTTTCATACCTATCCTGTTATATTTATTATTATATTCCTTATACCAGACCATGATGAGTTTGCATCTGAAGTTACAGCCTTAACCTTCCAAAAATATGTTGCATCTGAAAGGGCTGATGAAGTATAGTTAAGTGTTGAAAGTGAATGGTTCTGTTGTGTTATGTTTCCTACTTCAAATCCAGTTGAACTGGATATTAATATTGCATATGTTATTGTATCATTGTCTGAGTCTGTTGAAGCAGTCCAATTAAAAGATGTTGTATTATCCGATGTTGTGCTTCCATTTGTTGGCTGAGTCAAATTTGGAGCAGTTGGTGGGCTATTTAGTACTGTTAGCGCACTGGAATTGCTCCAAGAAGAGTTTCCATTATCATTTCCAAATGACACTGAACATGTCCAATTTTCCCCTTTACTTGTATTACCTGATAGCAATCTATTTATTGTTAATGTATTATTTGGGGCAGTTCTTGAACCAGAATAGTTCAATGCCCCGTTCTTGTACCATCTATAGTAGGCTGTTAGTAATGAATTTTCATTATTTACGCCTATTGTATAACACACTAAATTATCTGTTGTGTAGTTATTTGATGAAGTTGCGTTGATTATTATATAAGAAACCGATGGTGTGGTAGTAGCGTTAACTATAAACGCGCTTATATCGGTCACATTCCATGTACCAGCTGAATTGTTTGCATACACTCTCCACGAAATTATTGTACCGCTTGAATAATTCAATGTTTTGCTCACATTTGACCAATTATTTGTAAATGCTGTCCATGTATCATTGACCCAGCTTCCAGAAGCATTCCAAGAGAATATGTAACCAGAAAGGTTTACATTGGTTTCCCATAGAACTGAGAACTCAGCACTTGCATTCTCTAGTGTTGTATTCACACCCGTACTAACCCAAGCAACATACGGCTGTGCTGTCCTATTCAAAGTAATTACTGTTTCATTTGTTCCATAATTCCAATCTGAATCATAGCAATAGAATTTTATACCATAATCTTGATTTTGTGATGTATTCAATGAAAGATTGTATGTATGCGCTGTTCCACCTGTTGATACCTGACCAGACCAGCCTGAAATCCATGAATATGTGTAGACACTTCCGTTGTAACTAGTATTGCAAGCTGCTGAAACATTACCTGAACAATACCAGCTATAATATCTATCATAGTTCACAATCATTATATCACACCTTGCATCCTCTGTCGTAGAGGCATTGAAGAATATATTATTTTCTGTTATTACCTGTGCCAATGTTGGTGTGTTTATTGAGACATTTGGTGCTACCATATCCTTTATCTTAAAGTAGCCATTTTTTATTATAGAAGAATCTGTGCCGTTTGTTATATATACTTTTACATAATAATCTCCACCTTCCCATAAACCACCAGATGGAACCAATTTTATATAACCAGCCGTGTCAATCTCATTATTACCTACTGATTCCCCTGTTGAAACATTAACAACGCTCCATGTAGCACTTGAATATGTCCTACAGCTGTCATCCCAGCACCCATCTGGGCTTTTTGAAAAAAGAACATTTGTGACATTGACCGCCACATTGCCTCCAGAAAGGTCTTGTAATGAATATAGATATATCGTAATATTGTTTGGAAATGAGGTTGCATACTGATAATTTCCATTACTATCTACAGCATACATATATCCTCTTAATGTTGGTCTCGCATTGAAATAAACACTGCTCCAGTCATCTATTCTAGTTGAATCATTGTCATCTGTAAATTCAGTGTAAAAATAATTATACCCTTCTTCCCAGCCGTCTAGAGGAGCTTCTACAACAACAGCTGAAGTGCCGTTTATCAAACAGCTTGAAGAAGTTCTTGAATTGCAGCCATTCACACTGAAATTATAATAGATATTTGAAGGCCATGACGATCTATATACAGATGTAAGATTACCGGTTTCAGGTTGACTGCTTATTGGATGACTTAGTGTTGCATTGAAAGTTAGATTACCTGACAGACCAATAGTATATGGTGAAGTTCTTGAGAGACTTATTGTAAACGGAACTGCTCTGAAACTTATCCAACCATCCTTGGTTTCATTTGTATCAATATCTTTAATTGTCACTGTTATTGATACCCATCCAGATTCCCATCTACCACTCGGTGGTTCTATTGTTAGATTTATAATACTGCCATTGAATATTGCTGTTCCATTGCCTAGTGTATAATTAGTTATATCTGTTCTCAATTCGCCTGCATAATTCCATGTTCTTTTGATTATGCTATCTATACTATAATTCCCTTCCTGGATTGTATATGGCCATGTCCATCCAGGCTCGTATATTGTCAATTCCACTGTTAAGTTGTTATCAGTTGCTATGGTATATGGATTTGCAGTGGCCTGAATCCTAAACGGCTCCACATTGAACCAAAGCCAGCCTGTCACTTTTTCGCTTTCATTGTTTATCATAATAATTTCGCCATTGTAAGATCCCCCTGGCCAGGTTCCATTGTTATAGGTAACATTCAACATTGAACGACCTGTTACATTCAGATCATTAGATCCAACTATACTGATGTTAATATCTTCTGGATAATTATAATCTATCTGTTGCCAGGTATTGGAATTCCATCTGCGAAGCACCATATCTGAAATAGTTGTATTTACAAAATCCACTGTTGAATAATAAGAATAATAATATTTTCTGTTCTTTGTTGTTGTTACATTGAAATAAACAGGACCCCTTCCTCTTGTATTATATTCGTAGGTTCCGTTTTCATTCATGGGTTGTGTGTCTATATAGAACGCTAATGCACTAAACCAGCCCCATCCTGTCTCTGTTCCATTTAAATCCAAAACAACCTGATAATATCCAGAATCCCATCTACCAGATACTGGTGTTATATTGATTATGTAGTTATCATCACCTGTGGATGCAGACCAGATATCTCTGTTTGACTGATTTACTGTAATTGTTGTAGCAGTGTAATTTGCTGCTGGTACCTCTTTTGGAGGCCATGTGGTATAAAATTCCAGTTTCTTTATACTTATATCAACGTTCCCACCAAGCGAACTTCCATAAGTACCCCAGGCATCACCAGCATTCATTATCTTTACATACAGGCTTACATTTTCTCTTGTATTGAACTGGTATTTGTATTGATATGTACCGCTAGAAAGTTCAACTGGGTTTGCGTATGCATACCAATTTCTTATCTCAAACCATAGCTCCCCATAATCACTTTCTCCAGAAGAGCTATCAGTTCCCTTTATAATAGCAGAATAATAACCTGGTTTCCATGTCCCGTTTGGTGCTCTTGAAGCACTTAGTGATATTGTACCTGCTCCACTTGATATTGTTGAAGCTGACAGACCTGTTGTATTATAATTATAGGTCACTGGCTGCCACATCCATTCTCCAGGTGTTCCTCTATATTGGACACTTTCAAGCGTAACTGTTCCGTCTATACCACTTCTGCTACTCCACCAGCCACTGCCAGCAGAATACATGTATATTGTGAAATTGATATCACCTGTTGGTTTATTGCTCCATAAATTACTCCATCCATAAATATAGAAAGCACGTGCTTCAAATGTTCCAAATCCTTCATCACTTGTTACGCCATTGGGTCCTGTTATTTCAACAACAACCCTGTATTTTCCACCATCCCATAAATTATCATATGGTTTTATGACACACATATACCCACCCGTCTGATCAATTGGATAGCATATGGATGCCGTGCTGTTCAGGGTTTCTGTATTCCCATTCCGCATATTTTTGACACCTTTTATTGTAATTGTTGCGTTATTAATCGCTGTTTTCGTTGTATCTGCCTGGCATGCACCACCATATCCATAATAATAACCAGCAGAACTTGTTGTTAAATTAGCTAGTGATAAACTCGATGCATCCTTGGTCTGGTGAACCTTCATCTGAAGATATATTGTATCTGTTGTTTGGAATTGCCAATAATAATCACTTTGAGTTGTATCTGAACTTGCCTTTGCAGCAGTGCAGATTTCATACGGTTTTATTCTGAGTCTTGCCCATGTATTTGCAGATTTATTGTTTACAAACATCTCAACAGTGAATAGGCCGCCTGTACTTGGTGGGTCTAATATTACCAGACTACTTGTTGAGTTCCATCCCCATTCCAGATCAGTATCTGTAAAGTTCATTAGACTCCAATTTGACTGATATGTATAATTTTTCTCAGTCCCATCCTGATATTTTATAGAAACAATGTCAATATCAGTAACATTCACATTGGATGTCTTGTTCTTTGCGGTTACCTTTATGTATGCAAATTCTGACATTGAAAATATATCTCTTTTGTTTTCATTGACGTCTGTTGATAGTGCAGAAGCCCTTATTGTTGTAACAGTTAATAGTTTCTCTACTGACTGTGTATCATCGTTATTAGCAAGCGTAACAGAAAGTGTATAAGAGCTCTGTATACTAGGCATGGTTAAATTAAATGTGTATGTCCCTGTACTAGAATTATAAAATGCTGAACTATTTGTCATCTGAGCACCGAAATTATTTTTAAGAGTAATAGTGAAATTGTTATTGAGACCTGATATTGCGCTTCCGTTTCCTCTTTCTATAACACTTGCATCGAAATATACAGTAGAGTTAGCAAATGCTGTATATCCATATTCAAAACCTGAATTAGAACTTGTTTTAGATACTGATAATGTCCAATCCCTTACCTGGAAAATAGCTGTTGAATTTATTGTCTCTCCTCCAATTTTTCTCACACTCACCTTTGTCTTATATTCACCGACTGTAAGATTATTGTTTATTGTGAATGGGACTTTGTTAGAGTAACTATTATTCGAATCCAAAGAAAATCCTGTAAGTGTGCTTATCAGCGTTCCGTTTGAATTGTAAATAGAACTGGAAACAGTGTAATTACCAGAAGCTGTAGTTGAATTATAGCCTACTCTTACTTCAACATAACCTGTATCACCTTTCTTGAAAACGTTTTTTATGCTTGTTCCTGTACTATCCTTCATAAAAACATCAACATCAAAGGCTACCACACTAAATGTTGTGTAACCCACATAATTATTTGCCTCTAGTATGTATCTTCCTGATGTTGAAGGTGCGATTAAATTTGTATAAACGCATAAACCATTCGCATCTGTTGTACAGCTAAATGTATTAAGAATTTCAAAATCTGAATCTCTAAGTGTTCCATTAATACTGACATTTGCAACTGGAAGATCATTATCACCAAGATATTGGATTGCTCTTGCAGTAAGTGTTATGTTAGAGCTTGGATAATAAATAGCTTTGTTTGGCTCCAATCTTATATCATCAATTGATTGATTGATTACATTAATTGTAATCACTGAATATGTTGTTGCGCTTCCGTTTGTGTAAGTGGCATTCAATGTATAATTACCAGTCGTACTTGGAGCATTAATCACTGTTGCAGAAGGGTAATAATCACTTCTTGAATAGTACTCACCATTTGAACCTGTTGTAAATGTGTAATTCGAAATAACATCATTAGAGATATTCAATAGGCTAAGGTTTATGCTGACACTTGGCACCCCTGTCTCAGATGATGCTGTTATGTTATAAAGATACCCGTAAATTTCTATTCTTTCTCCAAGACCAAATATAGTCTTTGAAACCATTAGCTGTAGATCATAGATAATTGCACTGATTGCTGTTGAGGTGGCATTTGTAGTGAAATTATACATACCTGTTGTATTGCAATTGAAACTATCACAAGATGTTACATTGTAATAATATGTTGTGTTTGATGAAAGGCTGCTTAGGCTTATATTATGAGATAAAACCTGAGTGGAATTTGTAACACTAGATGCTAGACTGGAATTTATTCCATAAGAAACAGTGGAATTTGCAATTTCGTCTGTGTCCCAGACTATATCCGCTGTTATTGTGTCTGTTGCTGCACTTACATTTTCTATAACCGGAGTTGATGTATCAACAGAAAATGATAATGTTGTATTATCAGATACATATGTGAAACTGTTATTTCCGCTTGCAACAGCTGCTTCTAACAGGGCACTATAATTTCCGCTTGTTAAGTTTGCTTTTGTTAGGTTCCAGGTAATATTATATTCAAATTCAGCTCCATATACGCCTCCGTAATTGTATCCCGAACCAGCATACCCATACCCATATCCAGTTCCAAAGCTTGTGTTAACTGTATAATAACTAGTTGCATTATACCCATAACCAAATCCCCATAGAGGTCCGGATGCCCAGCCATATGGTGTTACGCCCAAAGCTGTTATATTAATTATGTTAGAACATGCTGTCATATTACTACCATCTGTTGTAAACGTACAGGTATCTACGACTGAATTACTGGAGTTTCTTATTTTCAGTGTTATATTTTGAACAGGTAATCTCTCACCCTGATAGTTTATATCAATGTATGCTGTAAATGCAACAGTACTATCAGAAATGCCATACGAGGATCTGTCAGAATCCACGCCTAGTATAACAGCCTTTGACGGACTGGCGAAAATAATGACTGTTATTATAACTAAAGTAAAAAATAAAGAAACTTTCCCATTCCTATCCATATATAGTTATTCTATCTCTAAATTAATAAACACATGTAAACTATTCTCTACATGTACCTTCTCTGCATTTCCACCCTTCGCCATAAGAAGAGCATTCTACCATATCGTTTGTTAATTTTCCTGTAATGCAGTAATATTCGATTAGCGAATCATCTGATTCGCAGTAATCCACGAATTTTTTTGTTTCTCCTACAAACCCTGATTTGCTTACTTTAACTTCACCAAAAGTAAATGGGTCTCTACCGTAATCTGTTTCATCGCAATTCAGTATTTCAATATCAACTTCCCCTGTAAACTTACCTGAAGGTTTCTGGAAAGTTGTAAAGAATGAAAGAACTGATACAGAGAGTATTACAGCAAGAACTATTATGAGTATTATACCATTATTAATTTTCTTGAAATTGTTTTTAGGAGTTTTGATTTTTAATCCCATGTATATATTTTAATTTTTTAGGCTTATAAAATTATTTTACACAGACACCTTCTCTGCATTTCCACTCACTACCATAGAAAGAACACTCAATACCACTGGTTTTTAATTTATCGTCTTTGCAGTAATATTCAACAAGAAGGTTATCTGCCCTACAATAATCAACAAATACTCTTGTTTCTTTTATAGCAGCATCTACTGTAGTTGCTGTAACCTCACCAAAGTTATAAGGATCTCTACCATAGTCTGTTTCCTCACACGTCTCTACTGTTAAATTTAAATCACCTGTAAATTTACCTGATGGTGTCTGTACACCAATAGTTAGAAAAAGAGTTGGAATAAGTATAGCAAGAATCAATATAATTATCAAAATTCTGTTTGAAATTCTCATATATATTTCTTAATTTTTCAAGCTTATAAAATTATATTAAAAAAATGTAAAGGGATTATTTCACGAGCAATGCAAACCTGATTATAAGAATCACTATAATTATCAATGTAATAATTACTATTGCAGCGATCTTCCAGAAAGGCCTTTCTTCTATATCTTCTAATATAAGACCTGTTATGTTATCAAATGTTGCATCTAATGTTATGTTTGTTCCATTATCTTCTGATTCTGTTATGTTAGGCTCTGTTACGTTAGGTTCTGGTGTGGTTATATTAGGTTCTGGTGTGGTTATATTAGGTTCTGGTGTGGTTATATTAGGTTCTGGTGTGGTTATATTAGGTTCTGGTGTGGTTATATTAGGTTCTGTTACAATAGGTTGCTGTTGAGCAGTTTCATCACAATCTACCAAACCCCTCTCACCACATACTCTTCCTGTATCTGAAGTAACTAGAGGACCTGTTATGTTAGATTTTACTGATACCTTGACCTTTGCAGTTGTCTGTGAACGAGCAGTATTTGCACTTAGTGTTACAACATAATCACCTTCAAGTGTATAATATATCGGTGAAATGTAGATGTATGTTTTTTCTTCTTCATCTGGTCTCAAATGCAATGTATTTGGTCTCAAAAATACCCATTCTGGACCATCAACACCTAAATTATATGTCTGAGCAACATCACCTGTGTTTCTTACTGTTACAGGTATTAGTGTAGCCTTTGATGTCCTTATATCCACATTATCCTTGTCAGGTCTGATTGATGCAGAATAACAGGCATTGATTGATTTTATGCTTACTGGAGTTGATGTTGTCATTGATGTATACTGGCTTGTTGCAAAAACATCCAATCTCTTTAAACCTTCCTCATTAGCTATAGACAGGCTGAAATCAAAATTCTTAGACACGCCTGGTGCAAGTGTTATGTTTGTGAATTCTGGGTTTGTTTTTCCATCATAAACGAATCCTATGCTAAATGTATCAGATCTTGTACCAGTATTCCTCACATTAGCTGTGAAATTTACACCTGTGAATGGACATGCTGATATGGATTCTGGATTAACTACAAGTTCACCATCGTAACAATTTTCTACTGCAAGTACAGCAGATGCTTGTTTTGTTATAGAACCATCTGTAGCTCTAACTGTTATTGTCTTTGTACCAACAAGACCTTCTGTATCTATGTTCAGATTTATAACTTCTACCTGATCTGGGTCCAAAATAACCTTATCTTTTGATAATGTACCTAATGTAGTTGAAACCGTGAATGTATCCTGTAGAGTTCCAGTGTTTTTAACAGTAACTGAGAACTCTCCTTTCTCTTTCTTGCATATGTTATTTTGAACAGGTGAAACCATTAATATTGCATCTTTACATTCTTTTGCCTGTATTGAAGATGATACTTTCTTTGCCATATTTGGATTTGTTGTGCTTGTAACAGTCAATTCAAGTGTATTTGACCCTGTTTTCTGAGGTCTGGAAGTTAAAGACACGCTTCTAATTGAACCAGCTGGAACAGTTACAGAACCAACAGAACTTGCCCATGAAGGACCTGAAACAATATATGTATCTTCCTTTGAACCAGTGTTTCTAATAGTCAGTGTATGATTAAATGATCTACCAAGACATGCATCTGATATCTGACTTGGTGTAATCTCTGCATTAAAATTATAACATTGTTTCAAATTTAATGAAACTTTTTTTGTTGCTTCTGCATAAGAATTCCTTGAAACAGCAAATATCTCTAAAGTATGAAGTCCTGAAAGCGTTTTTGGTGGGTTAAGCGTCATTGTAACTGTTTTTGTTGAACCTGATGATACTGTAACTGAATTTTGAGAGAAAGTCAACCCTGAAGTAATATCTGTTGACCCTAATGGACAGCAGAAATCAAATGTTTCAGTATATTTACCCAGGTTTTTGAATAAAAGTGAATATGTTACAGGAAGCTCTGTCTCCCTACAAACATCTTTTGATGTCTCACCAGCGATTTCAAGAAGATGACAACCAAGGACCTTTACTGATATGGTCTTTGAAACACTATGACCAGTTGACCTTGAAACAGCCCTAATTGTTGCAGTGTATGTACCAGGTTCAATTGTATATGGAACATTTATCCAGAATGTTTCAACCTCTTTTATTTCATTTGAAGCCAATACTATCTCTGGATTTATAAAAGCTGAGTCAGAATTTGTTATCCAATCAACAGAAAGTGTAAATGTATCAGATCTTGAAAGAAGATTTTTAACTGTTATTTTTATATCATCATCTGTAATTGTTCTATCAGGGCAGACTTCAATTGTCTGGGGTGTTATCTGCAAATCTATGTTTGAAATTGCCAGTGCAGGATTAGCTCCCACCAATACTGTAAACAGACAGATTAAAAGCAAAAGTCTCTTAAACATGAGAAATTATTAATAGTAAGTTTTTTAAGGGTTTTCGTCAAATAACAGAAAAGTATTTAAGCTTTTCGCTTAATTGTTTCAAATTGTTTCACTGGAAAAAATAATAAAAATCTCACTGAAACAATTAAAAAAATAAAGGAAATGTTTAGTTAACATTTCCTTCCATAATTGAGGCCTACTGCAGCAAGGTCAAAAATGTTTATTTTACCATCGCCTTCTGCATCTCCTCTGATTGTTGGTGGGGTATGTATATCAGCAGGTATGCATCCACCTGTAACTGCTTGACCGAAGCAATAACCTACCTTTGCAAGGTCAAATACATTGATTTTGCAGTCATTTTGTATATCCCCTCTCAACCAGACACTAATATTCCATGTTTCTGTGTCTGTTGCCCCATGTTGATCTGTTACCCTAAGGGTAACTGTGTGCTCTCCTATGTCATTGACAGAGGCCGCGTATAACCAAGACTGGGCTGTTGATTTCTCAACACCATTGAGTTTCCATACGTATTTTAGGCCACTAGTCTCGCCTATATCAGGGTCGTGTGACGTGTGGTTAAACCTTATTGAATAACCCTCCCTAAATTTAACAGTTGTAGAACTTGGTATTGTTGTATCTATTATTGGTGCTCTGTTTACATTATTTACTGTTATTGTTATTTTCTTGCTTGCTCTAGCACTGCCATCGCTTACATTGAATGTTATATCATAGGAGCCTGCCTGATTGTATGTTGGCTTCCATGAGAACCTATTGCCCACTAAAGTTGCGCCAGTAGGCATTGGCGTTGCGCTATATGTCAAAGCGTCGTTGTCAATATCGCTGCCAATCACATTGAATTCAAGCAATGTATTTTCATTAACAGTTTTATCACTTACTGATATAACAGGTGCTGTATTTCTTATTGTTTTTACAGATGAATTCTTTGCAATACCATAGTCTTGTGTGTCGTATGGTTTTATTTGACACTTTATATTGTTTCCTTTTACAAATTTACTTGAAGCTAGTGTTTTTCCTGTTTGTCCGGATATAGCAACATTGTTTTTATACCAGACATAATTGTTTGTAACCCTATCATTGTCAGCGTCTGCTGTTGAATGATTGTTGCATGTAAGAGTGTCGTCTGTATATGCAACAGCCGGATATTATTACACGGGTTAATAATCCTTTTCTCTTATTGGTGGAATAGGTGTAAACTCTTTTGCTTCCATTCCAATCATTATTCTTGCTGCCAAAATAATTATTATAAAAATTATTATAATGTAAGAGACCAGAAGTTCAAAGCTCATACCAAAAGAGAATCTTGAATGGCAATCTGTGCATTCCCTTTCCTCTGCTTTTAACACGAAAAGCGGTATATAGCTTTCAAAACTCTTTGCTTCCTTATAGGCTATTACATTAACATGTATTGTATATTTCCCGTATTCCCTTGATTTAACATAAGCATAGACTGTTTTTGTTTCATCAACATTTACCTCAGTAGGGTAATCTATCCATCCATTAGGGACTCCTGACATTCTTATGTAAAACTTTTGCGGAATCTTTGATGTTATTTCAATTCTCATAACATCACCATCGTACATATTTGAGTCTATTTCAGATGGATATATCATTACAGCTGTCTCTTTTGCCCAAGGTTTTGGTTTTGGCTCTGGTTCAGGGTCAGGCATGGTAAAATTAATAACATCCAATATTTCTGTCGGGAATTCAACTGGTTTTCTTGATTTTATGTTCAATGTTGTGAAGTCACCTTCTGAGCACATACCCCTTGAAGCTATAGCAGAAATTTTAAGGTTATGAAGACCCTCTGCACTCAATGAATAGATAAATGTCAAAACAGTGCCTGACTTTCCATCTAATGAGAAGGAACGTATGTCTTCTTTCTTACCATCAACATAAAAATATACATCAACATCTTCTCTTTCACTCACCATATTCTCCAATGTAACAACTATTCTATTATCTTCTCCCTTAGTAACATATGTATCATAATCCACTCTCTTTATATCAATTCCACAACGCTCATCATCTTCGTCGTCTTCATCATCCGCATCTCTTCCTGACAGGCAAAGTCCTGCCTCACAACCATTCTCGCATTCTTTAATGCTTACCCAGTTAGTTGAACCGCAGCCGTCCTGAAACTCTCTCTGAAGTATGTTGCCTTCGCACCTGTAATTCATTAAAAAGCCTTTGAATATTTTACAATCTGGGCTTTTCCTGCAATCAACCGGACAGTTATCAGGGGTTTCACCGCAATTACGAACACCATCACCACATGCATCACATAAGTAACAATAATCACCATCGCCTTTTGCTATGGATTCCCATCTTCCACCAAGGCACTGCAAAAATGATTGTGTTGAAGAATCGCATCTTGTTTCACCCTCTCTTCCAAGTGGGTTTTTACAAGAATATCCTTCTAGTATGTAATGTATCATCACCTCTGAATCCCATGCACCACAGCTGGATTCTACTGCTATACCAACATCATATCTTTCTCTGCTAAATGGATATTCCATTGAAACTCTTTTAACTTCCCCAGAATCCAGTGTTATATTACCAGAACCAACTTCAACATCGTCAACATAGATTGTATAATCAATTATCTGACCATCATGTGTGCCTGTATTCTTTATATTCGCTGATATTTCACTATCCCAGACTGTTAGTCCATAAACATCTATTTCACAGCCTACATGATCAGCAAGAACGCCTGGACTAAGCAAAATCGTCAAAACTATTAGAGTAAATACGGCAAATGTCTTTCTCATGTTATTGGTTTAGTAATAAGGTTTTTAAGCTTTTTAACATACTTTATTCACGTATTCCTTCAGGAAAAGAGCAAATTCCTTGTCTTTTTTTGCCAAAGAAATGATCTGTTTTTCATTCAGGAACTGATATCTTTTCCTTATGGATTTTGCTATATAGCTTGGAACACCCCTCTCTCTCAGCTTCTTGAATGAGCCCTTTAGTGTCTCTCTTAGGAGCTGTTCGGGCTTTATAAACTCTCTTTTTATCTCAGAAAAACACTTATTCTCTTCAATCCAGACCTTTCCTATTTTCTTGTATTTCTTTGTGAACTCATCTGATCTATCCTTTACATCTATTGGTGGACCTTCTATTTTCTTCACTTTAGGAAGCTCTTCTCCATTTAATTCCAACAAAAGCATAGAATACCCATTTCCATATACATCATTCCCAAATACCTGAAATTCCTCATCTTCTAAGACCTCTTTTAGTCTTTTGCCAAATTTTCTAAGCTGTGGGAATAGTATATCGGGTATCACTTCTGGGCTTTTGAACTTTATAGCAAGAAGAACTGTTTCCCTTTTCTTGATAGAATTCTCCAGCTGCTTTAGATTAACACTCTTTTCTTCTGAAAAGAATTTTCCAGACGGTTTCTTTAAAAAAGCTTGGCAGGCTTCCACAAATCTTGCAAAGTTTTCTGGGGAGAGCGCTGCAGCAACATTCCTGTTTTTGTCAACAGGATCTATAACTATCAGTTGATTATTTTTGAATTTTCTCTTAAGATCTTCTGGAAGCTCTTTATGGTATTTTTCTATATCGATATAGACGTCTGTTTTCCACTTAGAAGCTGATTTCAACAGGTTTTTCAAACTCCCAAAATTTGCAACAAGTATCTCACATAAATAGCCTGAGAAGCCCTGAACCTTTGTATCAGAACCGTATACGCCCATAGACTTTGTGAATTGTTTTAGAAGTCGCACATCACCAGAAAGTCTGAGAGGGAAATTCTTCTGTATCCATCTATTATGAAATGGTGTCCTATCAACAGCTGATTTTATTTTCTCAGCTGATTTTACACTATAACAGGGCACAATATCAACATCATATCCTAGTATAACAGCCCTTGTATATGGATGCTCTGCATAAGCTATAACATAACTACCTTTCATTCTCCTTGTGATTGTTTTTCCTATTAAAAGCCCTTGTTTTTCCAGCTCTTCTCTTGGAGCATTTTCAGGGAATAGTATAAACAGATCAAAATCTTTTTTATGAGGAAGCCAGGTATCTCGTATTATGCTACCTGAAAGTGTATGTCCTAGACCTTTGGGTCTTATGATCTCTTCTGTTGTTTTCAATATTTTCTTAACATCCTCTTCGAGCTCTTTTCTTTCCTCTTCAGAAGGTGTTATTTTCTTCAGTGCCTTTTCCAGAATAGAATCCATTGTCATAGTTAATATTTGGATTTAGAGAAAATAAATGAATATTTAAAATTTACTTTCTAAAAAATAAGATTGATAACATGAAACGAGTCAGTTTATTTGTTCCAGGAAGAGTATGCCTATTCGGAGAGCACAGCGACTGGGCTGGTGGCTATCGAAGAGAAGATGATTCAATAGAGCCTGGATATTGTATTGCTGTTGGTACAAACCAGGGAATAAATGCTATCGCACATGATCACCACCCAAGTTTCATTATGAGGTCCACGCTTCCAGATGGAACATATTTAGATTCTGAAATCGAGATGAATGAGGATGCTCTAAGAAGGGCTGCAAAAGCTGGTGGGTTTTTTAGTTATGCTGCGGGCACAGCGTATTACATGATAACCGAACATAAAGTTAGCGGTGGATTAATAATAGATAATGTTACAAACATCCCTGTCAGAAAAGGTGTTTCCAGTTCTGCTGCCATATGCGTTCTTACTACACGAGCTTTCAATAAGGTTTATGAGTTAGGCCTTAGTGTTAGAGATGAGATGGAAATGGCATACTTAGGGGAAATACTAACACCGTCCGAGTGTGGAAGAATGGACCAGGCATGTGCATACGGAAGCGGAGTGCCTACATTTCTGACGTTTGACGGTGATAATATGGATGTTGTAACTCTTTCACCTGACGGAGAGACTAATCTTGTTATTGTTGATCTGAAAAAAGAAAAGAACACTCCAAAGATTCTGAGGGATTTGAATACATGCTACCCAACTGGCTGGGGGCAGATAGGAGAAAATGTTAGATGGGCACTGGGACAGGGTAATGAATATATTTTACGCGAAGCAAGAGTAGCTATTGAAGGGGGCAACGCCGAAAAGGTTGGAAGCTTAATGACAGAAGCCCAGGAACAATTTGACAAATATGTAATCCCTGCATGCTCAAGCGAATTGTCTGCTCCAGAGCTGCACAGAGTATTGAAATATGAACCAATCCAAGAATTGGTATGGGGCGGTAAGGGTGTTGGCTCTCAGGGAGATGGAACAGCCCAATTTGTCGCAAAGGGAAAACCTGAACAAGAAGAAGTGATAAAAAAACTGGAAGAACTAGGAAAAGAATGCTTTGTTCTTGATATCAAACCGCAATCAGATTAAGGTGAAAATATGACAAACGAATATCATAGTAGCATAGGAGACGATGAAATAGCACAAAAAGTTGTTAATGTTGTTCATGAACTTGTTGTTCAGGGTTACAGAGACATGCCAAAAAATAGAATAGAACTTGGCCATAGGCTTGTTGAAGACCTGGGAGCAGATGCAGAAGGCGTTGATGCGGCAGTAGTGGAACTGGAACTCGGAATTTGTTATGATATGGAATTTCCAGAAAAATTTGAAAGTCTTAAAACAGTTAGTGATTATGTTGATTACGTAAAAGCAAGTACCTAAACCTTTATTTAAAACAACAGCATAATTAATATTATGGTTAAAAAAATCGCCAATGCTAAGAAAATCATTTCTTGTGATGAAAATCAAAATATCAGAGAACTGTTTAAAATATTCCTAAATAATTATAGAAGGGTCCCTGTTACTGGAGATGGTGAGATTAAAGGAATGGTCTGTCTAACAGATCTTTTGGATTATCTTGGTGCAGGGGAAAGGCATCAATTTTTCTTAGATTCAAAAAGTCCATTAGATGTTTCTATTAAGAAAATAATGATAGGGAATCCCTATATAATAAAAGCGGGTATGAAGCCTAAAGGTATCATAAAGATTTTCAAGAAGACTGGAAGAGGTGCTTATCCTGTTGTTTCAGGAAAGAAGCTCACTGGAATGATAACTGAATGGGATATTTTAAATATAGTAAAGAATGAGGTATCAAATCTTAATGTGGGAGATATAATGTCAACAAAACCTTTCACAGTAAAAAAGAATGATACTATTTTTGATGCTTCAAAGATGATGGTTAAAGGCGGTTTTAGAAGACTGCCTATTGTAGAAAATGGATTTCTGCTTGGAATAATAACACCCTCTGATATACTCTATCATCTATATAGCAAAAACAAGGTATTTTCCTTGAGAAAGGATAAGATACTGATAAAGCAGATAATGAGAAAGAATGTTCTTAGTGCAAGGCCAGACACTGGAATAGGTAAAATTATGAATTTTATGATTAGAAGGAAAATAGGTGGCCTGCCTGTTACAGAGGATAGGGAATTGTTGGGTATAATAACCGAAAGGGATATAGTAAATCTAGTAAACATCTAATCTATTTTTAAATATGCTATCGTAATGTTGATTTTAGAAGAAAAGCTCCTAAATAAGCTTTATAAATTGAAAAAACAAAAAAAGATTGTCATGATGATAGATTTTAGTAAATGAGTTTCAAGGTAAGAATCTTCTTCAATGATTATATTAAAGGCGCAAATTTGCGTTTAAGGAAAAAATGCTATGATAATGGGAAAAACACTGATAGAAAACCAGGGAAACATTACACATAGCTATAAATTAAGAGGTGATTTTTATGTCAAAATTAGCTCCATCTTCAATAAAATACAGCATAAAAGCGAAAATAGAGGCGAACGGAGTTATAGAAAGGCCCGATGTGATCGGGGCCATATTTGGTCAGACAGAAGGTTTACTGGGGGCTGACTTAGATCTAAGAGAATTACAAAGAAGCGGTAAAATAGGCAGGGTAGAAGTAAAAATTATTTCTAAATCTGGCAAATCTGAAGGAACTATTGTAATCCCTTCTGCGTTGGATGCTGCTGAGACAGCTCTTGTAGCAGCCACTCTGGAAACAATAGAAAGAGTGGGACCATGCACAGCAAAGATTAAATTAGAAGAAGTAGAGGATGCTAGGGCAAATAAAAGAGATTATGTCGTAGACAAGGCAAAGGATATACTCAAAAACCTTGTAGATAACAACATGCCAGAGACATCAGAAATATCAGAACAGATAAAAGAATCTGTAAGAATCGGTGAAATAACAACATATCATGGACTTCCTTGCGGACCTGATATCGAAGAATCAGAAGAAATATTTGTTGTTGAAGGAAGGGCAGATATTGTTAATCTATTGAAATTTGGTATTAGAAATACAATAGCGGTCGAAGGCACAAGCATACCTCAACAAATCATTAAATTAACAAAGGAGAAAACTGTTACACTTTTTGTAGATGGTGACAGAGGCGGTCAGCTGATATTCAAAGAAATATCAGCAAAGACTGATATAGACTTTGTTGCTGTTGCTCCCGAAGGCAAAGAAGTTGAAGATCTTACAAAGAAAGAGGTTTTCAAATCATTAAGGGATAAATTACCATCAAAACAGTTCAAAAAGGAATTAGGAAGAACCGGAAGAAATCTTCAGAACAAAGGGAAATCATATAGAACTGAGAGAAGCACTACAAGAGTTCCGGCTCCAAGACTAAGTTCAAAAGAAAAAGAATTGTTTAAAAAGACTCTGAACGAGCTTGTTGGTACAAGGGCAGCTATTATATTAGACCCTAAGAAAGAGCTGCTTGGAAAAGTTCCTGTAACAGAACTTGCCAATACACTAAGGAGTATAGATAACCCATATGCTGTTATATTGGACGGAAAGGTTGATTATAACCTGAATCAGGTAGCAAAAAGAAAGGGTATAAAATTCCTTGTTGGTATGGAAAAGGAGAACATGAGAAGCCCTGCAAAGATAATTTCAAGAGAAGACCTCAAATAGGTCTCTCTTCCTTTACTTTTTAAACACACCGACTCTTTTTATCAGATCTACATGTGTTACAAAAACTGATCTGCAGCAATATCTTTCTATGCCGAGATTATCAAGTACATTCTGGTCCTTTTTACCTGAACCTACCTGCTTTTGGTATTCCTCCCATAAATGGGCTATTGGCTTACCGCACGAGAAAGCATCTAATCGGGAAGATCATATCCGGACACCTCCTTTGATCCTTTGTCTGTCATATAGAACCTCTTTGGGTATTTATTATAATAAATGTAGTTTAAATCACTTAAAAGCTTTAATTGAGCATATATTTTCTTTTTATTTAACATTTTTGCTAATTCTGGTGCTTTTTTACCAGGGTATCTATTTATAATGTCTAATATATTTATAAACATTATACCTAATTTACCTCTTTTTTCTGTTATTAACCTTATTTTATTTATCTTTTCTTTATGTTTTATATATGGGAATATCAATTTTTTGAATAACTTTATATCATTACTCACTAAATTACATCCATCATATCTATGGAATAACCCATATTCACT
>JADHWJ010000001.1 GCA_016783545.1 Candidatus Aenigmatarchaeota archaeon
ATACTTTTTTGAATTTTCTAAGATCAAATTTACTAGCAATTAATTCAAGCTCTTGCATATGAAAGATGTTGGAAAATAGATTTAAATAATTAGATTTTCTTCTGATAATATAAATATTAAGATATAAAATAACTATAAACAGTGCCTCAGTAGCTCAGACTTCCGAAAGGAAGGGGCAATAGGTAGAGCAACAGGCTGTTATGCTTAATGCAGAAACCTGTTTGTCGGAGGTTCGAGTACTAAACATTTTCAAAAAATCGAAAATCCTCCCTGAGGCGCTTATTCTCTTAGAACTCTTGACGCATTACCTTCAAAAAATATACTTTCTGAATTTATTTCAGCTCTGCCTGAGAAACCAAATATCTCCACTGTTCCACTCTCACTATTGAATTCCCATTTTCCTGTTTTCATCCTTATTTTTCCATCAACAGAAATCGATGTTATTTCCAAATTCTCGATTGTTGTTTTCTGAACAGGTAGTTTTATCAGAAGTTCAGTGCCTTTTTGAGTCAACACAATCTCATTTTCTTTAAAATCAACAGAAATATCACCTGAAAAAGAATTTAGATTCATTTCACCTATCTTTATGTTTGTGACCGAATTCGGATTTAAAGAGAAATTATCAGGGTAAATTGTCAATTCAAGTGATTCTGTTTGAGCATCTTGTTTTGATGGTGTTGTTAAAAATCCATCAAGTGGACTCCCTGTCAACATGCCTTCCACTTTGTCTATTATTTTTCCAACAACATCTTTAATGCCTAGATTTCCGATCAAAAAAGATGATATGAATATCAATGCAACGAAACTTGCGGCAAGAATTTTCCAATCCAACATAAAACACCCCTTCCCTAATTATATAAGAGAAGATACTCTTTATATTTAAGTAATCATGCTATTAAATATTTATTCTAGTTTAATAAAGTGGGAAGACAATAATAAAAGAATATGTTCTTAGATCAAATCGGTATGGGCGGTGAATGGTGGTCATGGATACTCTGGATTGCATTCATGGTAGTGTTTTTCATGTTTTATCCAAGATTAAT
The DNA here is from genome assembly GCA_016783545.1 of Candidatus Aenigmatarchaeota archaeon. Taxonomy (GTDB): domain Archaea; phylum Aenigmatarchaeota; class Aenigmatarchaeia; order QMZP01; family QMZP01; genus BS750m-G24. Next base: position 1,044 of record JADHWJ010000001.1, read on the forward strand.
GATATCACAGATAATGTGGAAGTTAGAAAGAAGTGTAAGGGAACTGGAAACTCTGTCAAGTAGGGCAAGGAAAATTGTCAAAAAAGAAATAAGCAAAAAACCAGACAAAGTAGTTAATGACTCTATTGATAGATTTTTTGAATTCTTTGCAATAAGCCCAATTGGTTTGGATCCATACGGCATTGTGAAAAAAATGGACCATATAATTAGAAATCAGAAAGATAGGTTTGATTATTTTGTAGATCAGGTAGCTCCGAAAATGGATGCTGAGAAAAAGGAATCAGTGAAAATGGGACTTGCTGGTGGTATGGGCCTTTATGAACTTATGAAAATTGTAAGGCATTATGTTGAGATTATAAAAAAGACAAAGAATATACAAATAGCAATGATACTTCAAATGCAACTACCATTTGTGGAAAAAATGGCAAGAGCTATATACAAAGGAACTGAAACTATGGTTAAAGGCAAGCCTATTGGAGATGCTCTAGGTCCCTACACAGCTACTAAATTGTTTGGAAATAAAAAAGTTGGAAAAATTGAAGAAGGTATTGCAATGGTAAATGTTAAAATAGATGGCAAGAACTGTTTTGTAATCAAAGCATCCGGACCTGGTGGTAGATTAGGTTTTCCTGGAAAAGCAGTTGAAAGGATTGCCAATAAGAATAAAATCGCAAGGATTATTACAGTCGATGCTGCTGCAAAATTAGAAGGTGAAAAAACAGGTAGTGTTGCAGAAGGTGTTGGTGTTGCCATGGGCGGACCTGGTGTTGAGAGAAGCTATATAGAGGCTGTTGTTGTTAAAAAGAATATACCAATGGATTCTGTTATTGTTAAAATGAGCCCAGAAGAGGCAATAGAGCCAATGAAAAAATCAATAAAAGATGCATACCCAACTGTAAGAGAGAGCATAAGCAGAAGTTTGAAGAGGGTAAAGAAGAATGAAAAGGTTATAATTGTCGGCGTTGGTAATAGTTCTGGGGTTGGGGATTCTGAGAAAGAAGTAAAGGAAATGGAAAAATGGGTAGATAACCGTCACAAAAAACAGAAAAATAAGAAAAAGAAAGGTAGATTTAGAAGGAAGAAATAACCATGGTCGATTGGTTTAAGAAAGCAATAATGAAAAAGCCACCATATACTCTTGGCGGATGGAAGAAAACCCAGTCAGCTAAGACGAGAAGGAGCAAAGCGCTCTCAAGCAGACCAAAAAACTGGACCATGGGAAAAAGAAAACTTTCTACTGCAAGGGCATTGCTTGCACTATCAAATGTCACAAAGGATGCAGAGACAAAGAAAAAAGCAAGAGCTGATGCAGATTATTTTTTCAAGAATAAATAACTTGGAATGTATAATTTCTTATGAAAATAATTTCAGATCTTCATATACATAGCAGATTCTCAAGAGCCTGCAGCAAGGCAATAAACATTCCCAACCTGGAAAAGTATGCCAAAATAAAGGGTATCAATCTTCTTGGAACAGGCGACTTCACACATCCACTTTGGATAAAGGAATTGAAAGAGAATCTAAAAACTGAGGATGGTATACTAAAAACAGAAAGCGGTTTTCCCTTTCTTCTCTCCACAGAACTTGCAAACATATACAGTCAAGATGGTAAAGGTAGAAGGGTTCATATTGTAATGCTTGCACCTGATTTTGAGACTGTTGATCAGATAAATGAAGAATTACTAAAACATGGTAGGCTTGATTATGACGGTAGGCCAATTTTTGGGTTTAGCTGCGTTGAGCTTGTTGATATGATGATGTCAATAAACAAGGATATTGAAATCATACCAGCACATATCTGGACCCCATGGTTCAGTATCTTTGGTTCTAAATCAGGATTTGATACACTAGAAGAATGTTTTAAAGAAAAAACAAAACATATACATGCTTTGGAAACCGGACTCAGTAGCGATCCTGCAATGAACTGGAGACTCAGCCAACTAGACAAATATTCACTTGTTTCCTTTTCTGATCTACACAGCTTCTGGCCATGGAGAATGGGTAGAGAGGCAACTGTTTTCGATACTGAATTAAATTACAAAAGTATTTTAAATGCTCTTAGGACCAAAGAAGGTCTTGTAGAAACAATAGAAGTTGATCCTTCTTACGGAAAGTATCATTTCGATGGGCATAGGAACTGCAATGTATGTCTTGAACCAAAAGAGTCTCAGAAACTTCATAACAACTGCCCTAAATGTGGCAGACAGCTTACAATAGGTGTTTTAAACAGGGTCGAGGAGCTCGCTGATAGAGAGGAAGGATTCAAACCAGAAGGTGCAAAACCATTCAAATCCCTAATACCTCTTTCAGAGATAATATCAAGCGTACTGAAAATAAACCAACTATATTCAAAAAAGATCTGGGATGTCTACAACACACTAACTAACAAATTTGGTTCTGAACTCAACATCTTAACAGATGTTTCATTTAATGATCTTAGAGAAATTGTTGATGAAAAAATCGCAGATGCGATCATAAAAATAAGGGAAGGTAGGGTAAAAATTCAACCAGGATATGATGGGGTTTATGGAGAGCCTCTCTTCGGTGGAAAGAAAGCAATAATAGAAACCACAATTCCTGAGAAACAGAAAAACCTTTCAGATTTTTAATCTTCTATACCTGTTACTTTTATCTGCGTCGATGCATCAACAAAATAATTGTATTTTGCACTTGCTTTGATCAGTGCTTCTATAGCTCCAAGTGTGTCAGGCTCATCTATACGAAGTTTGCACCCTATTGTATTTGATTTTCCTTTGAAAAGGCTTATTTCCTCAACAGTATCACAATTTTCAATGTTTATTATATCAGATATTGGTTCTATAACAACATCAATCTCATTCCAATTATCTTCAGCATTGCAATCTCCATTGCAGACAACACCGCCACCGGTATTGCTCACAACTATCTCCATTGGGAACACGGTACTATCATCATACACTCTCACAGGTCCTTTTGCTATTATATTCAAACTAACCGGAGATTTAGTTGAAGTTATTGTCTCTGTTGGTATTGTACCTCCAATGTCTTTTATTTTCCTAAGTTCTTGGTAGGAGCCAACTGCTATTGATTTAACTGTAACTGTTGAGTATCCGTATTCGACTCTCACAGAAGGAGTATATGTTACAGAAAGTTTTTCTGGAAGTTCTGGTGCTCCGCTTTCAACTGTATATGTACACGATTTTGTTTCTCCTGATATTCCCATTTCAGGGTCTGCTGCAAGAAGCTTTGCTTCATTACAAAAATCATTTGATTCCCCAAATATTGTCAGTGTTGTCCTCACATTAGTGGCATCTCTTGAACCAGTGTTTCTTAAAAGTAATCTTAATTGAATCTGTTCACCTGAATAGACTGTGGAAAAATCCGGCTCAAATGATTCTATGGCAACACCACCAGATCCTCCTCCAAATCCTCCTGGTATCTGAACACAACCAGAAACAAATACAATTGCAAGTATTATTATTGATAAAGATATTTTCTTCTTCATTGTATTATATTTGTTTGCCAAGAACTTAAATATTCTACCAGCCGAAGCCTTCTTTCTTTCCAAAAACTTTTACATGTGTTGATGCTCTTGTCTGATATCTGTAACCTGTTTCAATTGTTATTAGACCTTCTTCTCTATATGAAGGTGTTTCATCAACCTGTAGTTCACAAGTTATTTCCTTTTCCCTGCCCTGCCAAAGGTCAACAGTAATTGTTCCTGTGCTGCAGTCATCTTCACCGAATGCACCAGAATATGCAAAGCTTGTTCCTGATGCAGGTGTTATTTTAATTTCAACCGGATAATCAAAATCATCTACAAATCCTGCAAAACCATCTCTTACGACAGTTCCTCCAGTACCTGCTCCATTGTTTGTTATTTTTACATATATTGGGAATATGTCATATGTTCTTCCTTGAGTAAATCTTGAGCTTGTTTTTACATAATTTCCTGTTCTTATTTCAATTCCAATTGGACCCTTTGTAACAACTGTTGGCTGACTTGGAAGTGATCCACCCTGCTGTGTTATTCTTCTCAGTTCATCCTGCTCGACTATTGTTATTGATTTTGTTGCTCTTGTTTTATAATCATAAGAAAGCATTGCTATTGGAGTGTATGTCCATTGCAGTCCTTTTTCAAGGCTTGGTGCACCAAGTACCCACTCTGTTGTTCTTACACCACCAGGTACATCTGGATTTGATGGGTCGTATGGTATTATTTTTCCTAGATTTTTCTTTTCAAAAACAATTCCTGATCCGCCCCAATCAGATAACTTTATACCAGCTAATTCCACTTCCACATTCTCTGCATCAATCTCACCAAGGTTTTGTGCTCTTAACTGTAATTTAATAGCTTCTCCTGAATAAATAGTTGAGAAATCTGGCTTAAAGTCGAGTATTACAACACCATCGCCTCCGCTGCCACCACCTATTCCTGTGCAACCAGATACGAGAATAACAACAATTATGGAAATTGGAACTAAAACTGAACCTTTCTTAATCATACTATATTATTTAGTTGGTTTTATATATAAATCTATTTTATTTTTTCATTGATTTAGCCTAAACTAGGACTTGTAACTGATACTTTCTTTTCCTTTCTAAGTTCGTAGAGATATTTAATGTTTATCTCTGCTGTTTTTGTCAGTTCTTTCTCAACACCTGTCGGTTGTTTTAATTCACATGTCATCTTGCTACTGGTTCTTCCCTGAATAAGTTGTATTTGATAATCATTATCTTCAAAAATGTCTTTGAAACACACATCCTTTTCATCACTATTATCATATTTCAGGCTTTCCAAGAAAATCATATGATCTCTCTTCTCACCATCATCCTTTACTGCAACAAACCCAGAACCTTTGTTCGATACTTCTAAAGAACTGGCAAATATGTCTCTTGTTGTTGGAATTGGTTGTTGATCAAGCACTTTCAAGAGTGCTTTAATAGGACCTTCTCCTTGTATAATCGAGGAACTTCTTGATTTGAAAGAACCCTCTTCTAATTGCCTTTGATATTCATTTTCATTGATGAAATGTATTGTTGTGAGGCTCACTGTTTCATATGGATATGTGACAGAAACCTTTACATCACACGGTGTTTCAAGTTCTACTTCCCTAGGTTTCAGTATCCAATCAACTTCCTTTGTTTCCAAAGCAAGGAATTTCGGTATCCAGCATCCTTTTTCTGTATCAGAATTCAATTTTTCACTCCCAGAAGGACAATTAATATCACCATCTTCGATTTCAAATAAGCCAACACAATAATCATAAAGGTTTATTGTTACACCGCTTTCTCCCCTGACATCTAAATTTCCAACCGTTTCCTTACCACTGTTTTCTATATATGCGATAAGCCTTATCTCTTGGCTTGATGTTATTTTGCTCGGATAAGCATTTAGGCTCTTTATAGTAATAACATCTGATTTTTCAGACTGAACTCCAAAGATATCGGGAAGTCCTGGTATCTCTATGCTGGTTCCTGGTATCACACAACCAGAAACAAGTATTACTGAAACTAAAGTCAATATCAGGATGGTCTTGTGCATAGATAATTATTGTCTTATCAAATTATTAAATGATTTTTTATTCCAGCTAACTAAAAATATCATATGCAAAAAAGGAAGGGTCAATTAGTTTTTGAATTTATAGTTGCCACTGTTCTTTTCATTACAATAGTATTGTATGTGATAAATACGCTGGATGTGAATGTCAGTGCGGCTGCAAACAACATGATACAGGATGATTTAGAGTATAAAGCAGTTCAGATAGCTGATATTTTGGTTAAAAGCGAAGGTGACTGGAATGCCCAAAGTCAGCCAAATTCCATTGGACTTGTAGATAGCTGGCCTTATCTAAGCGCAGATAAAGCTGTGGATCTGAGCATTTGGTGCAAAGATAAATTTGTTCAAATCAAAGATAAATACCAGAGATTTGATCTGAAAAACAAAGAAAAAATATTTGTTAGTGTGGATTCACCGATAACACCAGCCGGTCTGCCAAATCCTCCATGGGATTGTGATCCCTGGGGAGATGTCCCAGAGATAAAAAAAGGTTACGCGAAAAGACATGGTTTATTTGATGATAATGGAGATAGTGTTGTGATTACTGTTGAAGTTTGGGTGTGGAGAGGTTAATCATAATTTATGTTTCTTGATTACTCCTGATATGAACATTGCTAATATGCTATCCAGGTTTATTTTTCCCCTTTCCTTTATTTCATATGTAACTGTTACAACTGGCTTGCTTATCTTGATGAATTTCCTTAAATCAATAGGTGTTGCGCATATTACAGTATCGCATGGTGTCTTTTCTATACTTTCTTTGAGATCCTTGAGCTGATCTTTTGAATACCCCATCGCAGGCAAAAGGTTGCTGAGATGCGGATATTTTTTAAATGTTTCCTTCATGGTTCCAACAGCATATCTCTCAGGGCTTACTATTTTTCCAGCATATTTCTTCGCAACAATTGTTCCTGCGCCAAATTTCATCCCGCCATGTGTCAATGTTGGGCCATCTTCTATAACAAGAACTTTTTTATTTTTTATCAGTTCTGGTCGCTTTGCTTTTACAACAGACTCTGCGTCTATTATCACAGCTTTTGGATTATATTTCTTTATGTTATGACGGACAATTTCTATTGCATGCGGTTTTGCTGATTTTTCTTTGTTTATTATTGCAATGTCAGCCATCCTTAGGTTGGTTTCTCCTGGATAATATGTAATTTCATGCCATGGTCTTAATGGATCTGTTAAAACTATCCAGAGATCTGGCTTATAGAAAGGGGTATCATTATTTCCACCATCCCATAATATTATATCAGCCTCTTTCTCAGCCATTTTCAATATTTTTTGATAATCAACACCAGCATAGACTATATTGCCCATGTTTATATGAGGCAGATAATCCTCAAGCTCCTCTACTGTGCATTTTTGTTTTTTCAGATCTTCAATGGTTTCAAATCTTTGAACTTCCTGTTCCTTTAGGTCGCCGTACGGCATGGGGTGTCTGATAACCGCAACTCTTAGCCCCCTTTCCTTTAATATAGTCGCTATTCTTCTTGTTGCAGGTGACTTACCACAGCCTGTTCTCACAGCAGTTACTGCTATAACCGGCTTTTTGGATTTTATCATTGTTTTTTTAAGTCCCATCATCATAAAGTCAGCGCCAATTGAATTTATCAAAGAGGCTTTATGCATTACATGAAGATCAGGTAGATCTGAATATGCAAGAACAACAAGATCTATTTTCAGCTTTTTTATTAATTCAGGGAGCCTGTCCTCCAGATAAATAGGGATGTCTTTTTTGTAAAGTTTTCCTGCCATTTCCTTTGGGAATGTTCTTTTTTCTATATCAGGCAATTGCGCTGCTGTAAAACAGACAATTTCATAAGTTGTGTTATCTTTAAAGAATGTGAGAAAGTTGTGGAATTAGGGGGTTATTACCTATCCCTACCCGCCGCGCCTGCAATTATACTCTTAATTCTCTTCATCAGTACCTCCTAATAAATTTAATAGTTCATTACCCCTTTCAGTAAGGGAAAAAACATAATGCAAACCATGTTTATTTCTAAACCTTTTTTGTTTAATTTTCACTAGCCTAAATTTTGCGTCTTTATTCATAGCGTCAAGAACTGACCAATGTGATCTTTTGGTGATTTTTGCTATTTCCTTTGTGAGTAATTCTCTATTTTTTAATACATTCCAATATCTAATATGAGATCTTGTATATTGTTTTTTAAGGTAACTACTCTTTAGTTTTTTCCATTGTCTTAATGACGAATAGAAATGTTTATCCAAAATGAATTCTGTCATTAAATTCACTCCTGTACATATAATTTCATAACAGCCTTTTGTTTTTCTTATTCGTGGTTTTATTTTGTATAATTTTTGTAATGAACTCACTAAAATATTTTTAATGTTATTATTTTTCACAGTTATGCATATGCCATATAGATAACCATTTCTCTGAAGAACACAACCATCTCCAACTTCATAACCCTTTAAAAAGGCCAAGGTTAAAGATTTTTCCTTTAAGATTAATTTTGTTGCTTTTGAAATAAAACGATTGAAAATAATAGCAAATAATGTGTTATTTATTCTTAATTCAGTAGTATCTTTAGTTGCTAATTTACTCTTAACAGAACCAATTTTACTTGTCTGAAAAATGGATATTAGCTCAGTTTTTAATTTTCCAAAGCTATTTTTATTAAGACTATGAATATAAATAAACCAGTCTTTTTTTTGAATACTAAAATACTTTTTTAAGGAATCTTGGAAGAGCTTTAAAAGATTAAGTTCGTGATTGGTTATTCCAATACCATAACTACATTTATTGCCTTCAGCGAGATAAAATCCAATAGACCATGCTAATTCCTTATCTACTTTTATTATTCTTTTTATTGTAATATTTGGGCCTTTAGGTGGTTTATATATAGTAATATGCCCTTGATATCTTTCTATACATGTCCAAGAGTTTTCAGTGAAATCTAATATATCCATTTGGTTTTTTTGTGTTTGCTTATAAGCTGGTTTTTCACATATTTTAGCTATTTTGATAATTTCAATCTCAGAGGGTCTTTGTTTTAAATTTGAAGTTAAGTAAATATAATTAGTATACCTACGTGAACTTACTTTAGTTGTCCAATAAATATTTTCTCGCGGAGACCTTACAAGTACAATATTATTACCATCTAAATCTAAAATACTTTTATTCATTGATGTTTGTTCAGAGTTTCCTTTAACTTTTATTCTACATATTGGAGCTTCAAATGTTCTTTCCATACTTCCTCGTATACTCTTCGATTAATTTTCTAATTACATCTGCCTTGTTTGTTTTCTTTTTTACACAGATTATGCTAAACTCTTCAAAAAGCTTGTCTTCGATTCTAAATGATACATTACGTGTCATAGTTATATAACTATTACACTTTATCATTTAAATAATTAATGAGAAGGGCATTTCCGGAGATTGTGAAGAATAAAAGAATATTATTTTTTTGATAATAAACCTAGCCTTCTTTTTATCTGGCATATAATATATTTCCATCTTTGGAATTTTTTTGTTTCCATTTCTGGTTTTTGTTTTTTCAATGAGCTGAAAATAGATTTTACATTCGGCCTTGCCTTTATACTATTTACAACATTCCCTATTTCATGTTTAAAATGTGCGTCAGATCCTGCTATCATTGAAATATTATTTTTTCTTGCAAATTCCTGTGCCTTTTTATTAAATCTGTTAAAAAAACATCTGGAATTAAAAATCTCAATAGCATCTACATATTTTATTATTTTTTCCTTATCCTTTGCACCAGAACGTAGAAAATCATATGGGTGTGGTATTGCTATGTAGCCGCCAAGCTCTTTCGCTAATTTGCATGTTTCTTCAAGGTCTTTTCCCTTCTGAAGGGTTTTTTCAACACCGTAAACAAGTATCTCCCCCTTTTCTGTTCTTACTTCCTGTCCTACTATAACATTTATACCTATTGTTTTTGCAAGTTTCTTTCCTTCTAGTCCACCTTTAGTATTATTATGGTCTGTTATGCAGACGGTGTTAAGTCCCATTCTCTTTGCTGTTCTTAGAAGATCTTCTATAGGAATTGAGCCGTCCTTTGAATGAATGCTATGCACGTGAAAATCTATTTTTAAGTTTGCCATAGTTACTATTTACATGATACCTTTTTAAGAATTTAATATACAATTATTCTTATGGTTACCCTAGAAAATATACTGGATATTGCTAAAAGAAGGGGATTCTTTTGGCAGAGCTGCTCTATTCATGGCGCTGTAGCAGGGTTTTATGACTATGGGCACCTAGGAGCGCTTCTTAGGAACAAATGGGAAGATCTTTGGGGAAAAACCTTTCTTGGTCTAGATGATAATTTCTATGAGATTAAAACATCTGTTATAATGCCAGAAGCTGTATTCAAGGCATCTGGGCATCTTGCTAATTTCACTGACCCTATTGCAAAATGTAAGAAATGTGGCAATGTTATGAGAGCAGATCATATAATTGAAGATGTTTTGAAAGAAAGTTTTGAGGGTATAACACCTGAAGGTCTGACAGAACTGATAAAAAAGCATAATATAAAATGCAGCAAGTGTAAGAGCTCTTTGGAAAATGTAGAGTCATTTAACATGATGTTCCCACTTGATGTTGGTGCAGGAAAAAGTACACAGAGATGCTATCCTTCTGCAGAGACAGCACAACAGGCTTATGTTAATTTCAAACAGGAGTTTGAAGCCCTTAGAAGGAGACTGCCAATGGGTCTGGCAATAATTGGTAAGGCTTTTAGGAATGAGATTGCACCAAGAAATGCTCTGATAAGAATGAGAGAGTTCACACAGGCAGAGCTACAGATATTTTTTGATCCTGATACAATCAATGAACATCCAGACTTTAGTAAAGTGCAGAATTATAAACTTTCAATTCTTCCTGCAAAAGGCAAAAAGATAGTTGAGATAAACTGCAAGGATGCGCTGACAAAACTAAAGCTTCCTAAATTCTATGTCTATCATATGGCATTCGTGCAGAAATTTTATACAGATATACTTGGGTTTCCAAAAGAAAAATTCAGGTTTAGAGAATTATCAGAAGAGGAAAGAGCATTTTACAATAGATATCATTTTGATATTGAACTGGATTTGGAAAGCCTTGGGGGTTTTAAAGAACTCGGTGGAATTCATTATAGAACAGATCATGATCTCAAAGGACATCAAGAAGTTTCTGGAGAAAAAATGGAAGTTAATATTGAAGGCAAAAAGATCTTACCACACGTTCTGGAATTAAGCTTTGGTGTAGATAGAAATATGTATGCATTATTTGAGCTTGCTTATGTTGAGGAAAAAGAAAGAACTGTGCTAAAATTCCCAAGAATAGTCTCACCTTATGATGTAGCAGTATTCCCTCTTGTTAACAAGGAAAAGATGCCTGAAAAAGCAAGAGATGTTCAGAAGCTTTTAGCAGATGCTGGGTTCGTTGTTTTCTATGACAGTTCTGCAAGCATTGGTCGTAGGTATAGAAGAATGGATGAGATCGGTTGCCCTGCTGGAATCACAATAGATGGCGACACCATCAAAAATAACAGTGTCACAATCCGAGATAGAGATACAATGAAGCAGATCCGCATTAAGATAAAAGATCTGCCTGAAATTCTCAAGTCGTTTTTATCCGGAGAGAAAATAGAGAAACTTGGCAAGTTGGTTTAAGATTATTATGGTAAAGGTTGCTGCTGCTCAAATAGAAGTTCTAGAAAATGTTAATAAAAACCTTGAAAAAATACTAACATATATAGATAAAGCAAAATCCAAGAATGTTGATATTGTTTGTTTTCCTGAAACATGTCTAAACCCAATAGAAGAGGGAAAAATTGATGTTTCAACACATGTCAAAGAAATTCAAAACAAATGTAAAGAAAAAGAAATTTATTGTATATTTGGTTCTTATGTTCCTGAAGGGAATAAGGCAAGAAATGTCACCTTTCTTGTTGATAGATCAGGTAAAATAATATTTGAATATGATAAGGTTCATCTCTGGATAAGTGAAAAAGGTAAAATTATACCAGGTAGTACAAATAAGGTTATTAATACAGACCTTGGTAAGGTTGGTATAATTAATTGTTGGGATTATGCATTCCCTACATTTATACAACAACTTTCACGGAATGGTGCAAAGATTATTTTTGCTCCTTCTTATCTTGTTGGGTATAAAATGAATAAAGAGGTTTTACGAAAAGTGCCGTTAGTTAGAGCATTTGAAAATATAGCATTTTACATATCTTGTGACGCATTTACAAATGAAACATTATCTGAAAGCTATATCTGTCATCCATTAAGAATTTTAAAGAAGATTGAAAAAAAGGAAGGATTGATTTTTGCTAATTTAGATATGGATAGAATAGATTCATTAAGAAAACATTTTGATCATTTAAAATAACGTTTATAAAACTTTTTAATAATTAATTTTATGACAAGAGGGAGTTCTCCAAGAAAATATGCAGCACTAGTTTTTAACCCATTCAAAAAGAAACTTGGTTTTTGGCACAAAAGATTTCATAAAAAAGCACGGTTTTTTCGTACAACGGAAGGTGATGAATATTGCACTGGTTGTAGAAACTACGATCAAGTATGGATAGCTTATGGTTCAGATGAATCTGTTTTTTCAGACTTTGAGCATGCAACACCAGAATCAATAATTCTTTTACCAGGGCAAGAAGTTGTTCGTTGTGTGTATTTTGATGAAAATTTTTATTTGGCTGGTTTAATGGGTGAACTTTTTTATGATGAAGAGGGTGAAATCGGAAATAGGGATGCAATATTTGGTTCATGGTACAATGGACTTCCAGAAAGCAATCGCTACCATGGTTTTGATACAGAAGCCTCTGCTTATACAATGGCAAATCACAAACATAGAGGTGTTATAGCAGAGCTTTTTGACAGGCACTTTGAAGCCAAACCTGGTGCAAGGTCTCTTTCACCAGAAGAATGTCAAGCAATTTCTATTTAAATCTTCTCAGTAAGTAAAAAATTTCCAATATGAACTTTACTAGTAGGCATCTGAATTGTTTTGGCTTCGAGTATTTTGAAATGTTGGCTAAACAACTCTTTGACTTCATTCAGACTTGAAAAATAAAGTTCTTGTCCTGCCATTCTTGATTCAGATGGTGCTACTCTATGCTTTATTCCTGGCTCGCCCAGATGAGAATCCTGGTCATTAAAACATACTGAGAGATACTTTCCACCTTCGTTCAATATGTCTGAAATTTTCTTTTCATACTTCTCCCTTTCTTTAGGCATTAATCCATGAAGTATGGCCCACTCAAAAACAAAGTCAAAGCTTTCTTTTAATTCATTTACATTCATAGCATCCATCACAAGAAATCTGATATTTACTCCTACTTTCTTTGCATTCTCTTTTGCATTTTTTATAGCTCTTTCTGAAAAATCAATTCCAAGAACATCAAACCCCTTTGAGGCAAGATAGATAGAATAGAATCCATCTCCGCAACCAATATCAATAACTTTGCATGGTTTGATTTTTCTAGACTCAATTAACTCAACTAATTGTTTAGGTGGCTTTTCTAATGTCCAAGGTGCATTGTTGTTTTCATATACCTTATCAAAAAATTTCTTTTCAATCATATAACATCATTTTGAATTTCGGTTATATAACCTGCAATGCAACGAAAACCGCATAAATAACTAACAAAATCACACCTTCTTTTTTTGTGATCTTTCTCTTTGTTCTCATGAAGAATATCAATATCACTGGCAACAAAATGAATATTGGCATACTTATCAGAAATGCCTTATGGCTTATGCTAATTGGAACCAAAAAACTTGCAAGTGCTATCCCAAAGATATTGAATATATTACTTCCGATTATATTACCTAATGATATACCATGCATTTTCTTGAAAGCCGCCACAACAGAAGTTGCAATTTCTGGCAGACTTGTTCCTACTGCCACAGCTATTATTGCAATCATAAATTCTGGTATGCCCAAAATGGCTGAGATGTCAAGAACAGAATTGACAAGAAGTATTGACCCGACAACAATCATTCCTGCGCCAAATACACTAATTGATATGTCTCTGACGGTTTCCTTTTTAGATATTATTTTGCAGAAATTTTTTGTCTTGCTGATCCCGCCTCTGGAATTCTTAACATAAAGCAAAAAGATAAACATAACCATAAGCAAAATAACACCAGAATACCATGTTATGCCAGCAAACAAAAGAACTGCAAAAATGCCTGATAACAACAACATGAAATAGCCTTCATCGATATATGTTTTCTTCATTAACATGGATCTTGAAAGTACAGCAAGCCCTAAAACAAGACCTATGTTGGCTATGTTAGAACCTATCACTGTTCCTGAAGCAATGTCTATCGGTGTGTTCGTAGAGACCACCTGACTGGCTGCTGATACAATGGAAACAGATATCTCAGGTATGGATGTTGTGAAAGCTACAAAAGTAATTCCTATCATGAACTCTGATATTCCACATTTTTTTGCTATCTTTGATGCATATTCTGTTATATAATCAGCACCTTTTACTAAAAGAACAAGGCCTGCAATGAAAAGCAGCAAAGGCATTATCATGGATTATTATTTGTTTTTCTTCAACTTAAGTATGGCTTCTGCAAGGTCGCCATTAGTTTCTTCTAACGCCTGCTTGGCTTCCTCTTCAGAGACACCGGTCTGTTCTGCAACTGTTTTCACATCTTCTTCTGGTACACCCGATTCCCTTTCAGAAATCTCACCTGTTATCTGGAAGCTTTCCTGTCCCATCATGTTAAGCCTTGCAACATTTGGATTTGATATTACTATCTCTTTTTCTGCAGTCTTAATTATAACTTCCTCTGCCTCTATCTCCTCTGTCTGTAAGCCCATTTTCTTTGCCATTTTTTCTATTTGTTTAGGATTTAATTTCATAGATATTTTTTAGGGTTTAGGTTTATAAAACAAGAGCAGCTGGATATATATAAATTATTTATATATTTCACAAAATATATTTTCCTGTTAGGTCTGTCTATTTATTATTTTTTTTGTAAAAGATATTCGCATGTTAATTCAAATTCTTGATGTTGATTATGTAATGGTTGATGATAAGCCTGTTATAAGAATATTTGGAAAGAATGGAGCAGGGGAAGCAGTTTGCGGGTTTTATGAAGGGTTTCTACCATATTTTTATGTTGCTGGGGAAAATGCTGAAGAGGTATTGAAAGATGAAGACCTTAATTTTGAAAAAGTTAAAAGGAATATTATACTGAAGCACGTGCCTCAAGACGTTTTTAAAATTACACTAAAAGATCCATCAAAAACCCCTGAAATCAGGGATAGGTTAAGATCAAAGGGTTTGAAACCATACGAGGCTGATATACTTTTTAAATATAGATTTATGTCTGATATGGGCATCAATGGAATGAACTGGATTGATATAACAGGACCTGGTATACAGACAGAAAGTGTTTCAATCAACAAAATAATTCAAATAAAGAAAATGAAAGCTGTTGAGAAGACTGGGAATGCCGACCTTAAAACATTGGCATTCGACTTAGAATGTGTTTCAAATAGAGGGGGCATACCTGAGGCAAAGAGGGATCCTATTGTCATGATATCAATACTTTTTAGTCATGATTATAAAGGTACGGATAGGATGCTTCTCAGTACAAGGTCTGGAAAAGGTGTAACATATTTTGAAACCGAAAAGGCAATGTTGGAAACATTCATTAAGATTGTCAATGATTTTGATGCTGATATTTTAACAGGCTATAACTGCAATAACTTTGATTTTCCTTATACACTAGAAAGAATGAGACAAAACGGTATAAGGGCTATTTTCGGAAGATGTAAACAAAAAACAGTATTTGCAAAAAGTATTGGTAATAGGCATAAAGTTTATATGACAGGAAGAATGATTGTTGATAGTTATACTATTGTAAAAAAGGATTTCTCGTTGGTGCGATATGATCTTGGAACTGTTGCAAAAAATCTGTTAAATGAAGAGAAAATTGATGTCAAGCATTCTGAAATCGAAACACTTTGGAGAGGAAATGATATTGAATTTGAAAGGCTTGCAAAATATGCCATGAGGGATTCTGTTCTTGCGATAAATCTTCTTAGAAAGCTTGATCTTACAAGTAAATATATAGCTCTTTCAAAGATATCCGGTACTCTATTACAGGACACACTTGATGGTGGAGAGACACTTAGGATTGAAAATTATCTTTTAAGAGAGTTTAATAAAAAAAAATATATATTTCCATGCAAACCAGAACCAGAAGAAATGGGCAGAAGAATGAGGGAAAGGGAAGAAAATTTCTTAAAAGGTGGATATGTTATAGAACCAAAGAAAGGTCTGCATTCAAACGTGGTTGTATTAGACTTCAAATCAATGTATCCGTCCATAATCAATACATTTAACATATGTCCAACAACATTGACCAGAGAAAACGGCGATGATGTGATAAAATCACTGTCAGGTGCAATGTTCTGCAAAAAATCTGTTAAAAAGGGTATAGTTCCTGATGTTCTTGAAAATTTAATGAAAAGCAGACAGGCTGTTAAAATGCAGATGAAAAAAGAAACTGATAAGGAAATCATACGGGTTCTAGATGCCCAGCAATGGGCATTGAAGATTATGGCAAACGCATTTTACGGATATCTTGGTTACCTAAGGGCAAAAGCATACTATATCGACATAGCGAATTCTGTTACATCTTATGGGAGAAATCTTATTCAAAATACCTCAAAATCCATTAAAAAAATGGGCTACGAAATCATATACGGTGATACAGATTCTGTAATGGTTCAATCAAAAAAAATAGAACTTGATGATATAGAAAAGGAAATGGTGAAAATTGTTGATATTATAAATAAAGATCTTGAAGGCATACTTGAACTTGAGTTTGAAAAAATATTCAAAAGATTTTTACCGTTCACTAAAAAAAGATATGTTGCTTTATGTTTTGAAAGGGATGGTGATAAATGGAAAGAAAAGATGGAAATGAAAGGTGTGGAGACTGTCAGAAGGGACTGGTGCGAACTTACATCAGAAACTATGAAGAGGATTGTTGAGATTCTTTTAAAAGAGAATGATGTTAAGGGGGCGGTTAACCACTTTAAAAATGTTATTGGGAAACTTATGAAAGGTGAAATAGCTGTGCAAAAACTTGCTGTTACAAAATCCATGTCAAAGTCTCCTGAAAGATATGTAGGCATGCAACCGCACATAGAACTTGTGAAAAAAATACGAAAAAGAAGCCCTGAGGAAACACCTGGAATCGGCGATAGAATACCTTATGTTATTGTCAAGGGTCTTGGCCTTCTTTCAAAAAGAGCTGAAGATCCTATGTATGTAATTGAACATGGCATACAGGTTGACTCTTCATATTATATTGAGAATCAACTTCTTCCACCATTGGAAAGGATATTCACCAGCCTAGGAATTTTCAAGTCAGAACTTATGGGCAATGGCAAACAGATGGGAATAATGGATGCTATTAAAAATCATGTAAAAGCTGCGAAAGAAACTGAAAAGGAAAAAGAAATAATAATTTCATCAAAGGAAATGAACGGGTTTGTATGTTCAAAATGCAATGACTTCCATAGAAGGGTTCCACTAGTGGGTGTATGTGAATGCGGCGGAGAGTTTTTGTTTTCCAGCCCCAAAGGCACTGCCACAACGATTGTTGCTGGGTAGAATTATCTTGTTAACCAAAGCTGAACCATTTTCCTTAAAGCAAGTCTATTACCTTCTCTTATATCAACATCCATTGTTTTTTCGACTACTTCACTTATTTCTTCATCAAGTCTTGGATCATAATGAGTAAAGTCATTAACTCCAGAATCATCAATAGCTAAAGTAACCTTTCTATGGATATCTAAATCTGTGCCCGCCCGCCTAGTAAAATTAAAATCATATAAATCAAAAGTGAAAAAATCATGCACACCCATATACTCACCTGGTTTTGTAACGAACTGTCCTCTTGGTAACTTAACAGTAGGCGAAGTGATACTTACTCTGAGAACAATATATTTTCCTCTAACTGTTCTACTTTCATATACTGTTTCTGCTTCACCAAAATTATCTTCTTCAATTTTATTTTCAAAGAATATGTCTTCAGGCGTCTTTCCTCTTTCAGCTGCCATATCAATATAGTCTCGTATTGAATCTGGATATCCTAACATAGATAATGGTGCTAGATCTTTTCCTGGCATAACAATATTTTCTTTCTTTGATTTTTATTCTTTTCTGAATGAATTATGCTTTTATACCATGTTAACCACTTTTATTATGGATATTACATACATGCGCATAGAACAAACACTTTTCCCTAGTAGTGAAAACTATATGCCAGACTTTTCAAAAACTTCTAAAGCATGCACTTATTTTCCATTTTTAATCATGCAAAAGATGGTCTTTACAAGAAAAGCTGCCCAAATTGAAAGAGATAAAGATGAAGAAAAAGGGTTCTGCTGGGAGGACTGCGACATTGAGGAATGTCCTACATACCAAGCTGAAAGAAAGGAATGACGCTTAAAAAACTTTTATTTAATCTATTCTATGAAACATATAAAATTGTACCTGAAAGAACCTATTGATGCAGGTCGTATCAATAATTTATTATTAAAATCATTATGTTCTCTTGGAAGTTTTGATTACACAGAAGATGAAGGTCACACTGCAACAGCAACCACTAACAACTCTTTTTATGAAGATCTTGAAAGGTATAGAGGCAGTATATTCTCAAAAATGGAAGTAACTGATCTATCTGGTGAAGAATAGATTTTTAGAAAGATGGAAAAGAATTCAAAATGTCAAAATCATATTTCACCGAGAGAATGTCAATTAATCAAGAGGAAATCGTATCAAAAATTAAATGTCCTGTTCTTATTATTCATGGCGATCAAGATGAATCTGTGCCTCTGGATCAATCAAAAAGCGCTATGAAATACCTATCAAATAATTCAAAATTAGAAATAGTAGAGGACGGAGATCACAGACTGAATGAAAAAATTAATATAATTGTTCCTCTTTCTGTTAACTGGTTTAAGAAATATATCTGAGATTTATTAACAAACTTAACCAATTATTCTATAATGACACCAATAAGAATCCTCAAGCTTTTGATATCAATAATAGTGGCTGAGGTAGCCGGGTCAATAGGCTCTATATTTACAATGCCTTCACTGCCAACATGGTATGCCTCTCTTGCAAAGCCATGGTTCACGCCACCTAACTGGGTTTTTGCTCCTGTATGGACAATACTTTTCGCTCTAATGGGAATATCGGCATGGATAATCTGGGATAAAGGACTTGATAAAAAAGGAATAAAAGAAGCTCTGTTCTTCTTTGATGTTCAGTTCATATTAAATATATTATGGTCTTTTCTTTTCTTTGGATTAAGAAATCTATTATATGCTTTGATAGAAATAATAATTTTATGGATTGCAATTGCACTAACAATATGGAAGTTCTATAAGATAGATAAAAGAGCAGCATATATTATGCTTCCATATATAGCGTGGGTATGTATTGCACTAGCACTCAACTTAGGAATAGTTTTATTGAATTAAGGAAAGGGAACATCATCGTCATCAAATTTGTCCCATATTATAGCTCTTGCAGCTGATCTAACTCCTTCTCTAACTGCATCATTATATCCAGGCTGCACACCATCACGTTCTTCACGTTCACGATATGTTTCTATTCGTTCCTGAACATAATCAGCCATTTTACCAACTCTCCAATCTCTATAAAATCCGTTTGCAATATTTCTATGATGAGCAATTGCATAGTAAACTTCGTCCATTAATTTTGGAAGAATTCTTTCTCCGGTTCTCAGTAACATCTGATCTCTTAACTCTTCAACCAATAGATGAATATAACTGATTTCTTCTGCAGCTCTCTCTACAACTTCAGGTGTCATGTTAGTGTTTTCAAGATCAGTTTGATATATTATTCTACCCCATTCATCTCTTCCATCATCTGGTTTTTCACAGAGTCGTAATCTTACTGGCTTTAGGAATTCAAAATCATCTGACAGATTTAAAAGTACTCCATCTCCACCTAAAATTACTCAAATTTCTCTAATTAGACATTTCATATTACCATGTATTAATTTCCTGTCCTGGTATGAATTTCATTAAAAATCTCCAGTGGAAGTCAAGGGGTGTTGATTTCTCCACCGGAAGTAAAGATGTTCATATGAATAGTAAACCGATACCATGCAAAAGTCTCCTAAGGAAACAGAGGGGTATGAAGTAAATATTACTGTATTTTTTGTAATATTACAATTGTTCTAAATTCAATACAAAATCGACAGTATAAGAAATTTTATGAAGAATATTAACTTATTTTCCACTAGCAATGAAGGGGTGTTAAGTTCATGTGATTATTTCAGGACACTGTCATCTCCAGACATATATTTGTCCAGGTCTTGGGGAACCAACTTGCCTCTTGATAACATAGTACGGGCATTGTTTATTCTTTGAGATGTTTCAAGACTATCATCTTCATATTCACCTAAAATAGCATCATATCCTCGCATGGTCTCTTGATAAGGAGTATCGTTTGTTCTTGATTGTAGATAAAAGAATGGCCTTCCTTCTTTTTCTGATTGAACAAACCGCATGAATATTTTAATGTCGCTCATAACATTCCTTTTTCTTTATATTTATAAGGATTAAGCAGCGCCATCTGCTATCTCTTCTGCCTTTTCAAAGTTTCTTCCTCTTAGAAATTCAAGAATAATTTTATCCCTTGCATGATTTATATTAAAATCTATGTTTATGGCATCCTCTATGAATTTTTCTTTGCCTTTTTGCCTTTCTTCCAGGTATTGCATTATAGCATCAACGTCTAGTCTTTTCATAATATTCTCCAATTGTCACTATTTGATAGTAACTGTTGTATAAGGGGTATTTAAAGATTTTAACTGCACACTGTGACCATGTTTTTAGAAATATAACAGTGTTAAGTGGGTGTTTAGAGTCTGAAATAGAATATTATAAGCGGCAAGATCAGAACTCCCATTGCACTGCTCCTTCTTACACCAAATAATGGTGCAAGCAGACCAATTGAAGTTGAAACCCATAGTATGAACAGACCAATTGGACCTGTGAGAATTGTTGTTAACCCCAGAAGAAAAAATATTATAATAATAGTTAGCATTCCATAATTAATTTTCTGCAAGCCGGTGATAAGCTTTCTCATTAATTTCAATAATATAAACGAAGAAATACCTGCTGTAAAAACAGCAACCCCAAACAAAAGTATGAGTTCATTAAAGCTGAAATTAGGCAGTATCTGCTGAACAGCTATTGCTGCGCCTGACCTTGGCTTCGATATTGTATACAAAGAAATCAAAGAGAAAAGCGCCACTATTGTATTTATTGCACCTATTGAAACCAAGAATTCTTTATGATTCTTTCTTCTTGTTATCTGCTGGGTTAAAATAGCTGCCTGGGACGCGCCAACACCAGGAAGTGTTCCTACAATGACTCCGCTAAAAAGACCTTTTACTATTCCTAGTAATGATAGCCCTTTTTTTATGTTTGGAAATTTGAGATTTTGTTCTGGTATCACTGTTCCCCTGTTAAGACTTATCAATAGGTTATTCATGCCAAAAAGCCCTGTGAATAAAGGGAACATTATCATATGTGAAGGTAGTATGTAAGAGTTTAGTGTTATGTAACCAAGAGTTCCTGATAATATGAAAATAAAACTAGCTTGTAAAATTTTCTTTATTTTTCTCTCTGTTGCTATAAGCACAACAGCCATTGTCAATAAAATCCAATGTATGTAGATGTGAATGTTCTGGTAAAATAAAGGAATGAAAAAAATAAAAGCCGGAAACAGGATAAATGTAATCAGAACTGAAAAAAGTCCTCCAATAACAGTTAAATACAATGCTTCCAATCCTCTTCCCTCAAGAAGCATCTTATGTCCAGGAAGAACTGCAAGTGCTGTAGAGTCCTCTGGCGCCCCTAAAAAAATCGAGGGTATGAAATCAAAGAATGTGTGGGATATTGCCATTGCTATTATAGCAACTGCAATGAAATATGGATTTATTGTTAAGGAGAGTGGTATTAACAAAAGGCTGATTGTATTTACATGAAGACCTGGTATAATGCCTGTTATTATTCCAAGAAAACATCCAAATAAGCTGAAAATCAATATCTCAACTATCATATCTTCTCAAATTTTCCCTTTCTATAAACTAGCTCTAGTTCACCAGAACCCTTTGGATATTCATCTATAACTCCATTCATACAGAACATATCCCCACTTTCAATATCATATGGGTCTGTGTCAGTATCAATGAGGTCTTTTACCGTGCTATTGAACATGACAAATTTTATTTTTCCTGTATCATCAACTATGTCTAGAAATATGTGTTTATTAGAAACTCTTTTCCCTTCAACAATGCCGCAGATAAAAACTCCTTTTCCAACATCTCCAATTACTATTTCCTTTATTTTAATATTCTCAGAACCAATGTAACCAGAAATAAGAAAAAGTACCACCAGACCAACTGAAGATGAAAATATTGCAAAATTTCTAAGGGTTTGCTCCCTCATATAAACTCAACCCCCCTCTTACCCAAGTCCACTAAAACGCCACCGCCACCGCAGGAGATAATACTAACACCATTATAATTTCTTGCCCATTTCTTTTCAGAAAGTATCCACATTATATCTGGTATTGGTTCTAAAAGAAAATAGTCTTCCTCTGATTTTATCATTTGAGGCTCTGGCTTTAGGTGTCTCTTAACAAGATAATCCACTACTATATTGGGGTTCACATCCTTCTCTGGTTTATAGACAAGAATGTTCATCTCATTATTCCCCCTTGATATTGTAATCCATGAAGGGTTTGTGAAGTTTGTGAATACATTTTTTTCCTCCTTACCTTCTTCTGTGAATATGAAGTCTGCCTTTAATTCTTTGTTAAGTTTCTTCATAAAAGCCACTTTCACACCATCTATTTTTCTTAGCCTATTTTCTTTTGGAATATTTGGAAATATGATCTTATTTTCAAGTAATTTTTCCTCTCTTCTCATTCCTTTTACAGCAATCACATCATCAATATCCACTTTATTTTTACTAATAACTTCCACACTTCCTGTCATGTCTTCTAGAATAAAACCAGACTCTCTCATTTCCTTTACCATTCCTATTACAGCTACAATGGAAAAGGAGTTTTTTATATTATTTATTGAAACAGGATTAACTTTCTCTAATAATATTTTTTTCAATCCATTATACCTATTGTTATAATATTTGATGAAATTTTTTAGAAGAAGTTTTTCCTTCACTACAACTCTTTTTATTTTTACATTTACTTTAGATTCTTTTTCAATATTCCCAAGAATTGTCTGTTCCTGGTTATCTGCCTTTTTCAGATAGAATTCAATATTTTCTTCATTTATATTTTTTAGAACTTCTGGTGATAACAATACACCTTTCTCCACAAAACGCATCACTATTTCTTTCTTTTCCATTTTATTTTATACCATCCCCAATTTATTTTTCTGAGCATCTAAAAAGAGATTGTCTGTTAAAAGATAGTTCTCTTTTAAAATCTCCCTAATCTTCTTTAGGATATTTTTTTCAAGGAGAACTTTGATCTCTTTTGACCTTCCATACCTACCCCTTGATATAATTTTCGTGTTTATTATACTGAGCATATCAAGTTCTCCTATAAGGTCTGATACCCTTCTCTGTGTTAAGACCTTAAGACCCTTACTAACACATATTTTTTCATATAAGCTGAAAACATCACCAGTCTGTATGTTTTTGGGGTCTTTTTCAAGGAGCTTTAATATTGCGGCGAGAACTGCTTGTGATTGCCTTGGTTGGGTTTTTACAATCTCAACTGTTTTATCAGTATCTAATTTATTTTCTGCCTTGTCGAGATGCTCAATATTTATTTTACTATTTTTTTCTCGTTCAGCAATCTCCCCTGATATTCTTAAAAGATTCAGCGCTTTCCTAGCATCTCCATGTTCCTGTGCTGCGAGTGCGGCGCATTTTGCAATAACACCTTCAGCTAAAACACTATCATCAAAGGCAAGCTTGGCCCTTTGGTTTAATATATCTTGTAGCTGGGCAGCGTTGTAGGGTGGAAATATTATTTCCTCTTCAGAAAGACTGGATTTTACTCTTGGATCCAGATTATCTGTGAATGTTGTATCATTAGATATTCCAATTAAGGAGAGTTTGGTTTCCTTAAGCTCTTCATTTATTCTCGTAAATCTATAGAGGATATCATCTCCTATCTTGCTTACCAATGCGTCTATTTCATCTAATATTAAAACAACAACAGATTTCTTTGAGTCCAGTGTCTCATAAAAGATTTTAAAAACCTCATCTGTTGGTAGTCCTGTATAAGGGATCTTTTTTCCCATTATTCTTAGTATCTCAGCAATCATCCTATACTCTGTATCAGAAACCTTCTTCAGCTTGCAATTTATATAAATAACTTTTACATTATCTGATATTTTAGAAAGTTCTTTTGTAACATGTTTTGCAACACAGCTTTTACCAGTACCAACTGTGCCGAAAATGAATGTGTTGCTTACTCTCTGGCCTTTAATACTTGGCGCGAGTATCTTTGCAAGCTGATCTACCTGTTCTTCCCTATGTGGAATATCGTCTGGTATATACCTATCAGTTAGAAAGTCCCTGTCTTTGAATATTATAATTGATTCAGAAGCATATTTAGTAAATAAATCTTTTAATGTTTGTTGTGCCATAAACTCTCCCATCTTCCAGTGGAAATATTAACAATTTTATTTTAGATCTAAATTTTATAAGCTAGATTTCCGCTGGAAAAATAAAACACTGTAATAAATTATAATTTTGGAGTGGAAATGGTTTTTCCCTTTATTTTTACTATACCCACACCCACCATTTCCTATGGAGATATAACATAATAAAATATAAAATATATTTTATAACAATGTTATATTATAAATAAAAATTTTCGATTTTTATTAAAAGTATTTTCCATGAGAAATCAAGGTCTCGGGGGTTATTCTATTTTATTTATCCTTTCAATTAATTCTTCTAGTTTCTGATCTTTGGTGATGACTAGAGGAATACCTTCTGCTTCAGCAATTCTTTTTGCGATTTCATCAACTTCCCCTATACCATGAAGAACAACTAAGGCTGGTTTTAGATTAGTTAGTTTAATGGCAACCATTGGCCCTCTTCCTGTAGAAAGTTTTGTAAATATTAACGCTCTCTGGGTTGTAGAACCGTATACATTTATCAGTTCTGTTGAAGAAAACTCTGTTATTGCCTTTAAAGAGTCTATTACACTATACCCATAAATCACACCACTACCATTAACAATGGGTTTTGCGTTTATTTTTTTACAAAAATCATTCACATCTATACCAGACGCAAATTCTCTCATATCGATTATAGCGTCTGATAAAAGCGGCTGTTCGGTTTTCTTCGAAAATGATTTTAATATCTCTCCACCCACCTTTTTATCTATACTGAGCAAAGCCTCTATATATCTCTTTATTATTTTTATTCCAGGACTCTTTCTTCTACCAGATTCATAGTCAGATATAACACTTGATGTTATACCTAGCTCTTCAGCAAGTTCTTTCTGGGAGATTTTGAATATATTCCTCCATTTCTTTAAAACACTATTTAAATTATCTGAAAGAACAACCTCCCCTACAATATCCTTTATCAGTCTTTCCCTTCCCAATACATCGTCAGATAGCTTAATCATGTTCGACACCTAACTTATATTACTATAGAAAACTTTATAAATAGAGGCTTAGAGCCGCTTTTTATAGATACCTACTGAAAGGATTAGCAAAAGAATGATTGAAAATTCTTCTAAACCGGAAAACCCTGGTGGGAACCCAATATCTATTCTTACTTCACTTTCATCTTCAAATACCTCACCAGGAGGGAACTCAAAAACATCAGATACAGCTATCATCTTCAATTTATAATCTTGGCCAGACTCCCTTGAAGGTATTTCAATGAAAAATCTTTTCCTTTCCCATGGCTGAAGCACAATATCTTCTATTACCCGTCCTTCTGATTCAACAAACTTTGCCAGGTCATAATCTTCCAAACTTAGGTCAATTGTTTGCGTTTCTCCGAGAAGCTCCCAAATAGTGACACCGAGTAGATATGTTTCTCCATTTCTGATTACAATATAATTTGAGTCAAATGCAGCCAATGGATGTGTTGTTATTGAATATTCTATATTATTATAATTCTCTGCCCTATCCATTAATTCCACATTTAATTTGACAAGACCTGTTTCATATAATATTTCTATTGGGCAGTTAACACTTCCTCCCCAACTATCTCCAGAACCACAATCGTTCCAATCACCACCAGTAGTCCATTTCAAAACACTAACACCAGAGACAGAATCACTTGCATCAATATCCATCTTAACATTACCAACATTTCCTGGTATTATTATCCAACCAACCACAGCCTTTATATTATCTATGAATGTTGCTGTATATTCTGGTGGAAGAACGTCTATTGTTGTTCCCATAAGCCTATTGATGCAATCAGGATCTGCCACATCATCTTCATCACAAACATCTTCAAGTAGTCCATCACTTTCAGAATAAAGACTGAACATAAAGGAGTAGCTGTCTGTATCACTACCCACCTCATCGTCTGAATCAAAAGTTAAAGATCCTTCAGTGCATTTATCTGGTGTGCATGTAAATTCACCTAAATTAAACCACCTAGTCCAAGCAGTCTCTGGACCAGGTCTATTAGGGTTGGGGTTATACCTGTATTTAACAAAAAAGGAGTCCACTGGTGTTCCAGAACCGAATTGTATTGGAAATGTAATTTTATTTATCCAATCTGGAAGTCTTGTGAAAAATGATGTCGGAGGGGTAATTACGATTCTTTTTTCCACTGAAACTAGAGGGCCGTCGTTTCCAACATTATCAAAGGGTTTGCATGTGAATATATATGTTCCTTCATCACCAGCCCAATTGCAAGAGAAATCACCGTTTCCATCCACATCAGCTGTCAATATATATGTGAGGTCACCAGACCCATAATTACACATACTATATATATTCAATGGGGTGCCTCCCTCTTCTTTCAGACCAATCTCAAATTCCTTTATCCCAGATTCATCATCAGTTCCAGTTAGTGGTATAGTAAATGATGACGTAACAGGGGAGTCATCGCCCATTACACATGTTGGCGGGCCCAGGTCAGCGCCCACAGACTTTTCTTCTTCACCGGTATTTCCAGCCCGGTCAGTTCCTATTAGTTCGAATTTATATAGATAGTTGTTTTGAAGATTATCAAAAACTATTATTTCTCCAAGGCCAAATAATCCAGGAGTACCAAGTGTTGGTGTGCAGGGGTCTGTTGCTGGAGAACAGCTACCAGATTCTATTGAAATAGGAGTAATACCAAACCCAGAACCGCCCAGGTCAGAACCAGACCAACTCATGGTGAACGTATCAGCAACCCATGTAATCAGTCCCTCAACATAAAGAGCAGGGGTCACGATTAGAGAGAAGCTGGGTTCTTGGTTGTCAACCTTTACCTCATTGGTATTGGAAACAGTGACAACACCAAAGTCAGTGAAGATAATGTCAGCCTCAAATTTATAACATTTACCCGATTCCAGGCCTGTTACTCCAATAATCTCATCAAAAAGTGTTAGTAAGCCACCAACTTGGGTCCTTTCACTATAAGTTCCACACACACCATTAGCTAATGTCGCTGTCCTTTGGAAAATCTTGAAACCAGTTGAATCTTGATCACTCTTGGTTACAGTAATATCAAGAGTCGTATCCTGGGTAAATCCACCATCATAAACTATTGACCCGGTTGCAGTGCCTATTGTTATTGATTTTGTCACCTCCTTTGAATTGTCTGCATTGTCCCATGTGATGGCTTTTATAATATAGCTTGACTCTACTATAGTAACACCACAAACAGTCTCTGGAGGCTTTACCTCAACAACACCACTTTCTGGTAAATCACACCCATTATCATTATAATCAACAGTGCATTCATCGGATTCATAAATACAGAATCTAGTTTTGTCAATGCCAGAAAGCCCGTCAGACGGTGTTATTTTTACATTAACAAAATCACTTCGAGTACATAGGTCATCATCACAACCAGTGCCTAAACAACACTCTGCTGCAATAGATGGGTCTGTTATATCTATCTTAACGCTTGTAAGAACAGAATTAGATTCACTTCCACTAACATCATTTGCACCAAAATTAAGAAGATCTTCTTGTTCAGAAAGAGTGTTTGTATAATCATATTCATAGGTGCCTTTCATTGTCTTGGTATACCCAAGAGTTGGATCTGTTAGTTCAACACCATCAACCAGTGGCTCGCAGTCCCCTGAAGTTGCAATGCACATCTTTGTTGCTGCTATGTCATAAGCAGAGCTTACTGTGACTGTGATGTCCTGATCCTCATTAATCCACACATCATCGCTTCCATAATCCACTTCTAACACAACCCCTGCTGTTGAGACAGGGTCTGATGGGTTTCCTGCAACATCAATTGCCCTATACACCTTTTTCTTCCCTTCTGGAACAGTCTGGGTGTCATCACTGCAAGATGGATCTCCTTGATCTGGGGCTTCTTCATCATTTATTAGGGGACAATTTATTGTTCCTTTCACCCCATCACATGTTCCAGCGCAGTTGCCGGCATCACTCACAGTACAATCGCTTAAAACATCTCCCTGGCACCATTTTATTTTCCTCATTCCAGATCCCCCAGCTTCATCGTGCGCTTCTATTTCAAATTCAACACCTGGGAGCACACTCTCTGGTGGTGTTATCACTGGTGCAATCTTATCTATCTGCACTATGACTGTGGCTGTCTCAAAGTTGTCAAAGCCGTCAGCCGCAGCAGAACAAATAATTACTTTGCTGCTAAGGTCATCTACTTTACCATCACTTTCATAGTATCCGGGGCTTGGGTATGGTTCTGAATAAGTAACTTTTTCAACATCTGTCCCGCTTAAGAAATCAGCCTTAGAGGGGCAGCTGACTTCCTTAAAACCAACATCTCTACAACCAACACCATTATCCGGGTCATCACATTTCACTTTAAAGTCTCTGTCAAGGTTGAACCATGGGGTTGTATCACCATCTTTATAGTTCTCTTTGGTCCCGTCACCATCCATGTCTATCTGGAGCTTGACATTTGGCTTTTCCCTTTCCAGTATTGTAAATTGCCCTTCAGCTTTGGGAGAACACTCGTGCCAGTAACTTCCCGGAGTATCTTCTGGTATCCTGTTGCAAGATTTCACTTCCCATTCATAATTACCGTATCCAAGCTCGTTTACATCGTATTTATGTTTGGCTTCATCGAAAACAGCTTCAGGGTCTGCTGGGTTTGGTGTAAAAATTCCTGGAACTATCACTTCCTTTATGTTTTTCAGGTAAAAATAATACGTGTCAACATAACTGCTATCACTAGCGCGCCACTGGAACTCAACATCCAGATTTCCAGTATCGTCTGTCACTTCCAGCTCGTTTGTTGGTGCTATTAAAGTTGGTAATTCAGGTACATAGTATTTGGTGATTTTTATCTTGAATGCCGGAGGACCGTAAGAGTCTAGGCCAAGTGAAATACCACCTGGGGTTTGACTATGCCCATAACTCCATGAAAAATAAAAATTAAAGTCAGTCCCGTCAGACGGGCTTGAAACGTATGGAAGTATTATAAAATATGAATCAAAATTATACTTCCCAAGGTCATTGGTGAGCCATAAGAAAGTTTTCCATGAAAACCAATCATCAAAATTGACTTGGCTTGGTTCATACTGGAGCCTGTATATATTATTTTCATTATGTGCAAAAGGAGCTGGGTCTGCCCTGAAAACAGTTGGATCTGCTTTCTTTGTGTTTATATTACTACCCCAGTCACTAAAAACTCCATCATTGCAATAGTCCCTTCCCTTACACCAGCTTTTTGCTTGGTATTCAAAACCAACTATAGAACCAAGGATTTTATCTGTTGATATTTTAATCCTACATAATCTACCTTCATGAATATAATCATGGTTTGCTTTGTTTACCCATTCACATACTTCACAATCATCAGTATCGCATACACAATATTTTTTACATCCATAATAAACGTCATCTCCACCATCACCTGTAACAGTTCCAGAATTAGCATTGCTTGGAACAAACTCAACCTCAACAGGAGTTGGAAGGTCAACCCATCCAGCATTTGCAATACCAGAGCTCAGAAGAAAGAAAAATAAAAAAAATATGGGAACATACCCTGCATTGTGATTTATAGCTCCACCCCTTCTGAGTTTTTTAGTAGCTAAGAAAATAACAAGAATAGCAATCAAAATAATCAATCCCCATAGAATGAATTCATTCCCTTCTACTGGTTCTTCAATTGTTCTGTTGGGTGCTCCAGATACCTCTATCCTATTACCATTTTCATCAGCTATGAAATAGCGTTGGTTTTGCTCTATCTCTATACTATCTATTGGGACTTCACTAGAATTAGGAACACATGAATCAAGTTCTTCCATATAGACGGTTCCAGTAGGGCAACTCAGCTCTTCAGCCTGAACAAAGACCATGAGCAAAAAAACCGTAAGCAAAAACGAAACTGTTATAAATTTCATGTATTATATTTATTCTATTATTGTTAAATAAATCAATTAATTTTTATAAAGTGAATACCATCCAGTCTACTGAACCAATGACTGGTGGTGGGTATGGGCTTAGTCCATACTATTAGTTCTCAATAAACAAAAAATAAAATGGGGAGTGAAACCTACCCCATTAATTAACAGACTTAATTACTTGTAGGTTTCGCTTTCTTATAAATCTTTGAGGTGGAAATATGTCAGAGTTTGTTAGAGGTAGCTCCAGCATTTTCAGGCTGGAGGCTCACATATCTTTTAAGGTCAAATACTGTCATGATGTATTTGATATTATAGAATTCAAGGAAAGGTGCACTGAGCTGCTGCTGGAAGCAGCAGCTGGTATTGGTATTGAAGTAACAGAACTTGGCTACGATAGGAATCATGTACATTTAGATATTCGTTGGATGAGGATATGCCTGAGCGTTGACCAAATTTCAAAAAAGCTCAAGGGAACCACTGGAAGGAAACTACTAAAAGAGTTTCCTGGTATCAAGAAAAGGTTCTTCTGGGGTTCAGGTCTATGGTCACCTGTTATATACGGTGACTCACTTGGCAAAGACCCAATTAATATGCATAACTATGTGGCTAACCAAGGAAAGAAAAGCAGCAAGTATACAACTACCTTGGTGAGGTTCTTTAACCAATAATACCACCGGTCTATAGTGAGCTCACTGATTTAACAGAGGCGAACGGTGACCGGTGGTTGAACCAATGTTTATAAGCATACATTGATTAATATATAATTATGCAATATTGGGGAGTTTTATTAGTCTTTTCTGCATTTTTTATAGCGCTTTCTATTCCAATATATGCCTTTGAGACCTGTTCTGTCAATGTTAAAAGCAAGTATAATCTTCAGCCGCTTGAAGGAATGCAAGCTGCTATACACGAAGAAAAACTCTTGGGGGCCAACCCATACTGTACCATAATAAATACTGATATGAGTGGCGATGCATCAATTTCCGTGCCTTGGTCTGTTTCAGGTGATTGCGATTCTGATAAGTGCACAAAATATGAAGCCGTGGCTTATTATCATGGCGAATATGAGACAAAGTCCTTTTCTTCTGCAGGGAAACTTTATTTCAAAGTGCCTGCTGGAAATATAGATGTTGAAGTCAGGCTTGTTGATAATGCTGGGAATATTGTAACCAGTGGAATAACATCGGTTTATTTAGGATATGGTGATGGCACTGTTAAGAACACACTCGATGCACAACCACCAACTCAAGGGATTCTTAATACAGTTGTTTATATACCACAGCCAATGGGAACTCCGGTAGGTATACACCCAAACCCACAATTTCATTGCCAGGCAGGCATTGGGGACGGCTGTTTTAGGGATATATACACAATGGCAGAGTTGGATGATGGGAGTTTCACAAACTGGGAAAAGCTAAGCAGGGTCAATTGGCAAACAATAAACGCTAAGCTATATAAGGAGATAGAGGTAGCCCAAGGAGGCACTGTTAGTTGCACTGGTGGAACAGGTGAGATAGAAATAGATCTGAAGAGCATAAGAGGGAACAACATAGCTTCTGAAGGTTATAGTTTTAGAATGGTTTGTAAGTATAAGAGCGGTTTTTTTGGGCAAACTCAGACAGAAGAGCTCAGCCCGGTTTCAGGTACCAGCAGATTTACTGGATTAAAAACAAATTCGGATTTTGAATACAGCTATGAAGTTATGTATGGTGCCACTTCAAAGCAGAGAAACAGCGACCTGTCAACAGTGATTGGTAAGGGCAATGCTGGGAGTTTTCCAACAGGCCAAGACAAAATGAGTCATGAGTATATAGTGAAACCTGATTGTAAGATGTATTGCATTGAAAAGGATCAGGGTACAATTGAGGGCTTGGTTGCCTATATCATTGATCCTTTAAGCGAATTAGGTCTTATTGATAAAATTTTAGGCTCGATCATCAATGCCATTACATTTGGACTGACACCAGGTCCGCAGCCAATTAATATAATAACTGATATTCTCGGAAACATTGCACATATTGTTGATGCTGTCACATTTGGAAATTTTGGATCAAAGAATTGCAAGCCATTGGAAGACCTTACAGAGGCTCAAACCGTTGATTATCTAACTACTATCAGGGATACTGTGCTAAAGGATGATGCTGCGCTGACATATTGTTCAATAGAGATTGATGTTAAAGAGGAAAGTTATGATAAGGAAAATAATGAAGGGAAATATAAGATAGAAATGAACTCAGAGCCAAGGACAGACGACCTGATGAGGGCGATATTCTATTGCCATTTATTGGGATGCTTTGATTCTGGTGATAGTGAAAGTGGGAGAAAAAATGATGTAGTGCCCGGTAAATGCACACCACCAACTTGTGAATGTCCCCCAGATTCACCAAATGAATGTGCGATAAGATGTTGCACTTAACTATGAACAAAAAAATTAAAGCCCAAGTGGAAATATTGACAATAGTTTTAGTAGCTGCAGGAATAATTGTAGCTGTAGTGTATGGTGGGACAATGGAAGAGCCGAAAGGAAAATTTGTAGAATCAGCTATAATATCCCTCCAAAATACAATGTGTACAGACCCTGCTAATGCATATTCATTCTCTGGTGGTGTTAGAACCACATGTACATGTTATCTTGCTTTTCAGCCATACGCAACTTCGTTTTCCACTGCCTATCCTGTTGATGTTGAATATCTGGGCCTTGTATGGGAGGGCGCTGAAGGATTCTGTTATGGGCTTCAAATAATACCAGAAGGTGCTGAGCCTGGAATAATGCCACCCGGTGGCGGAGTAACTCCCCCATCAGGTGAATGCCCTGGTTATGATTGTTCCCCTCATGATGCAAGCAGAGTTAGTAAAAAATTCACTGTTAGCTATAACATCCATCCTAATAAAGACAAGAATAATATATTTGGTAATTTGATGGCTAAAGTGAGAATATTGGATGAAAATAGCCCTCCTAATGAAATAGAAATCCTCGATGATGCTGATGTTAGTATTGACATACCCAGTAGCTGCAATGCTGTTGGTTCATTAGACTGCAAAGTGGAAGTTTATGTTGATAATCCAGATCCATCGCATATGAAAGATGGATATGCTTGGATGTTTTATTTGGGCCAGGCAGCTAAAATTGCTAAAACAGATTGTGATAGTAGCGGAGCATGTGATGGAATAGACTGGGCCGATGGCGACGATGTTGATATAGTGGGATTTGAATTTCCAACTTCTACGTTGCCGGTGTTCCCCTTTGGCATGCAGCCAGGAACATTTGAGAGAGCTTTTGATGGTGTTGAAATCAGAGATTTATGCCTTGAATGGCCTGTTACTGACGGTGAAAGGCTGGAACCAATAACCATTGGTCCCTATTCTGATCCAGTATGTAATTGTAAAAATCCAGGAGATGGTCCTTATGAGGGATTCCAGAAAGAAGAGAGTGGTAGTGCTCAATGCGTTGAAATTGTTGACACCGGATATGTTAGATTTGAAGACTATAACGATGTGGAAACATACGTGTTTTCAAGGGGGGAGAACATGTTCTGCACTGCCCGTATAGACACTTTTAATGATATTGAACCTGTTAATCCAAAAATAGAAATTTTAATGGTTAAGGAAGGAGATATTGACAACCCTTTGACAAAAAGCGGCGAAGATGGTAATCCAACCTGTAATTTTAATGAGGACTGTGTAATAGGATATGATACCCTTGGGATAACAGATTTCAGTTCAGGTCCTGTTAACATTGAGTGTTATGTGAAATACAGCTTTGATGCATGGAATTCCAGGGAATATAAGAGCATGCCTGAAATGATGTTCCTTAATGGTCCAACCGCTGTTCATCATGTCCCACTGCCCAGTGCGCAGGTTTTCCCATGCCCTGATAAAACCTTAGCACAACCTTATCCTAATCCAGAAATACCCGAACTTGGAGAGGAATATTGTGTGTGTGTGGAGAGTGTAACAGTTCCTGATGGAACGTTAGATTTAGATGGTACATACGGGCCTGATATGAAGTGTCATATATTACCAATACTCCCAAGTACTATTTTTTATGACGAAGATGGGAATAAAAGGGGAAAAGTCCCGAAAGGCGATGTAAGTGTTATAGTGGAGGGAGAAAAATACAAAGACAGTGATGATGTGATTGCCAGGGGATATTTTTATGGCAGGTACGTTTCAGATGATACTGTTACACCACCTGTTGACTGTGAAACAACAATCAATATTAAAAGAATACGTACCGACGCTTCCGGAGCTGAGCAAACAGAGGATTTTGAAGGTACTGATAACTGCTGCGATGCTAATGAAATATGCGAATTAACTTTCCTTGACGCTGAAACAGAACCATTTGACAAATTTGAGGCCTACATGGCATACAAATTCAAGGTTTGGGACGGTGTTAATGAGATTCCAATAACAGGGTACATAGAAGGCGACACTTTAGCCATGGGAATAGGTGACACGTCAGAGGCAGAAGTTGCTCCCTGTCCGGATGGATTTGAAACATCTATATATACAGATGCTGTTGGTATTGGTTATAACATATGCATTTGTGGTGATCAGAACGAAGGCTTTACAAGACCAAAGATAGGTGACGATGATGGTGTTTGCGTCAAGTCAGATATTGAAAATATGAGGTATGGAGATCTTTACACAGAAGAAATCATAGGATTTATGCCTGCTGGTGGTAACTATTACACATCTGAAATTCAACCAAAATGTATAGCAGATATTGAAATTGAGAACGGGGAGATAGACAGTGATACTATTGTAGAAGTGAAAGGATTTTTGGAAGCGGTTGAATATGGGGATGATACTGTAGTGCAGGATTATACTCAAATGTGTGATATTTCACAAGCTGAATGCACTGTTAGTCTTTCTCCACAATCTAAATTTCTGTATACAAAATGCAAGTTTAATGAGGATATTTTAACTTGGAGTGGAAAAGCAGACATAACAATTAGAAAACCTATTCAATTTCAACAAATCCAACCAGAAGAAAGTATAATGATTATACCGGTTGGTTATATTAAGGGAACTATAAAAGGATGTAGAGATGTTAAAGGAGTTAGAACATGCGCAGAATTGGAAGATGTTGAAATAAAATTAATTAGCAGCCAGGTAAATCCACATAAGGTGTGTAATGAATTCCCATGTAATGAAATAGCTGGCGTAACCGATGCAAACGGAAACTTTGATATCGGGCCGATATATTCCCAATTTGATGATACTGATAAATTCCTTTTCAGGTTGATGGTTAACTCAGGTGGCATGGAATATTTCTGGGACGGTAACCAAATAATGAATGATACTATCTGGGAGACGTTTAATATCCCTTTGAATAGTTATAAAGATTTTGGTGTTTTGGAAATTGAAATGCCTCCGTGCAAAAAACTGCAGGAGATCGGAGAAGGTAAGGATAAAATGGAAGATTTAATTGATGAATTCAATAGTTGCTTGAATAACAATGCATGTAAAATGTTCTGCCAGCCTAGTTTAAACATAAAAGACGAATATAAAATGAATCTTGGGTCATTAACAACTGTTGTTGATTCAGTCCTGGACGCTCCAATAGTATTATATCAGAGACTTTTGCTGGGAGTGGTTGACAAGGTAAGATTGATAACTTTCAATAAAGTACCGGTTGTTTCAGCACTCAAAAGTTATATTAATTTATTCACACCCTATCTTATTTGGCATGGGGATTTTGAGCTTATTGAAAGAAATAAGAGTTGGTGGCAGATATGGTAGTCTATAAAAAAGCAAACAAGAAAGGAAATATATTTCTTTTAGTGTTTACTGTAACTATATTATTATCATTTCAAGCAGTATTTGCGCAGCCAGATCTTTGGGTTTATATAACCATAGAAGAAAACCCGGTAAATGCCAGCATTAACATACCAATATACATAGCTAATATGGGAAACGAAACAGCAGAAAGTGTAACTTTGAGAATAGAAGACTTTAGTATTATTTCAGAAGAAACCCTTATCACAGTCCAAGATATAGTTCCAATAGAACCTGGTGTGGTTGAACTGCTAAACTATGAAGTGAATGAAAGCGGAAAGCATATGATATCAATAATTGCAGACACAACAGATGAAAAGTCTGCTATAGACAATTGGCTTCTTCTCTTCCCGACAAAAATCATTGAAGGAAAAGATCTTAGGGTGGAGCTTTCAGATCTTGATGAAGAGTATGTTGAAGACAGTATAGCTGGAGTTAGGGTTTGGCTGGTAAATATTGGCAACCAGGATTTGAGTAATGTAGTGGCGGACCTGTCAATTACAAATAATGACACAACAGAATCCATATGGAATGCGACAGTAGATATTATTCAAAGCGGTTCATATGATGAGCTTGTTAGATGGATACCATCAGGTGGAGAGAGTACAATCACTTTAACTGCAACTGTTGATGGTGATGTTAACCTTACAAACAATGTGGATGTAATAGGGGCTTCTACAACTGCTTTGATGGGTGTGAATTTTACCTTAACAGACAATGAAGGAAATGGTATAAACCAAACCGTGGAGTTTGAAGACCATTATAGGATTAATAACGAAGAAAATGTTCTGATATTGGTGCCAAACAAAACACAAAAAATAATATCTGAGACAAAGGTTGGTTCAGAAATCAATGAAATAAAGTTCCTTGGTTCAAATCCAAGCGAAATGATGGAACTTGTTTTTGAAAAAAACAATGGCAAGTCATTTGCCGGTAAATATTTCTATCAGATTTATTCATTCAGGCCAAGCTGGGATTATTTAGGTATGGAGATTGTATTTAATTCTTATCAAAGAGCAAAAAAAGATGAATTCTCAATATATGCATGCTCTGAATGGGATTGGGCAGGAAAGGACTGCAATAGCCAATGGGAAGAGCTGGAAACTTTGCAGGGTTCCATAAAGGGTGTGGTTGATGATGCAGAAGCTGTTGCTCTGCTGGGCCCTAATTGTGGTAATGGGATATGCGATTCAGGGGAAAGCAGTGCCAATTGTAGAGAGGACTGTCCACCAGCTATAACAGGGGGACCAGGTAGCTCACCAGGAACAAGTCCTGGGACAGGACCAGGACTTCCAAGCCAGCAACAAAAAAGCAAATCAGTGACAATCTCAGGTATAGGTGAGGTATCGCTTAATATAACAGCAAGGACAGTTGGTGAAGTAACTATAGAACAGAGAGAAGCGCCTGCAGTTCAGCCATCTGGAGTTGTTTATACCTATCTGAACATAGATCCAAACGCAGTAAATGTTGTATCAGCAGAGATAAGATTCCAGGTAAGCAAAGAATGGATATCAGACAACGAAATAAACAGCAATATGATTAATCTCTTGGAATTCAAAGACAACAAATGGATTGCTCTGGATACTACGCAGACAGGCCAAACAGATAGTTATTTGGAATACAAAGCAACTGTAGAAGGGTTTTCAATATTTGCAATATCGGGTGAAAAGATTGCTAATGTATGTGAAGAAGGAAAACTTTGCACAGAATTCAAGCTGATGAAATGCGAAAACAATGAATGGGAAATAGAAAAGGCATGCATATACGGATGCAACAATGAAACACTCGATTGTAATCCATTACCAAAAGAAAAACTGACACAGAAACTGCCTAAAATAATAGAGGATTATTCTCTCTATATAATCATAATAATTATAATTGCGGCTGCACTTGGGATAGCTGTGTTAAAATTTGGATTCTTTGGAAAGAAGAGAAGATAAATATATAGAAAACCAATAGTTATCAATGAGCATAAGAAAAGGCATATTCTATGAAAGAGAACTTCTCCACTATCTGAATGATAGAGGGTTTTCAGTATGCAGGATACCTTCATCAGGAAATTATATCACACCGGTTGATATAATAGCAATGAAAAATGGAAATGTTGTATGTTTTGAATGCAAGGCATGGTCAAAGAAGCCAAGGTTGAGCAAACCAAAGCGTGAGATGATGGTTAACTGGTGCAATCGAGCAGGTGCAAGAAGTTTCCTTGCGTGGAGAACAAGAGGTAAATGGTTGTTTCTCAGAATGGAAGATGTGGAAAGAGGAAATTATGCGGATGAAAACTGGCTTGAGATGGAAAATTTATTAAGTTTATTGACAGTCTAACTAGGTAAGAAACTCAGATTTTTGCTCATATTTCTTATACCAGCTTCCAGATCTTCAAGCTGTTTGTATTTATCCATTTTTCCTATCTCTGTCATTAATCCAGAAGGCATGGCATCCACAGCAGCGTCTTTGTATTGGCCAACACTCTTTGTCATATTTTGATTAAGCTCTGCAACAGAAGGGTGTATCAAAAGCAAAAAGCTTATTATAATGATTGGAAGAACAATGTATTCGATAACAAACAGCTTCTTCATTTTATAGCCGACTATTTTAAAGTATTTCAGAAATACAACTGTTACAGCTACAAAAAGCCCTAAGAAAAGAAGCGGTAGGGAAAAGCTATAGATAAAAAATGAAATTCCATAAGAAAACAAAAATAATAAAGTGGTTGTGACAAAAACAATCTTATTGCTCGTAAGCAATTCCCTGGTGAATTTAAATTTGTAGAAAATATAAACCACAGTATATGCTATTGAAAAGCAAAGCATAAGCCAGAAAGGGAATTTGGAAAGATCTGATGTAAAAGCAAACCAGCCAGCAGAATATTTAAGGAATTCTATTAATGTCATATTTACAGATGTTTTTGGTATGCTCTTTTTCAGCCTGGTTACATTTGAAGAATGAAGGAAATTCAGGAAAACCATTCCCAGCAAAATCAGTGTGAACCATTTGCTAACAAAAACAGATATTCCAGTGCCCAAAAGTAAGAGTAAAATATATAGACTCATTGCACCTCTAATTGAAAGCCTGCCAGAAACAAGAAGCTTCCATTTCGATTTCTCTAGATCCTCTTTATCATCTTCAAAATCCATGATATCATTGAAAAGATAAACCGAAGAATATGCTAAGAGAAAGCTTGAAATTGAGATAATAAAGATGAGCGGATTAAAAACACCAAATGTTACCCAGTATAACACAAACCCCAATGAAAACTGTATTACGTTCTTTGGTAAATTAACAGTTACACTGTTATATGCTAGGCACTTCCATCTTGACGGCTTGGATTCCATGTCTGATTCTGTGTTCATTTTCATATTTATCTTTTATGTTGTTTATATGCTTTTATTATGACAGTGGATGCAACTGAAGGGAACTTTGAAAACAGTTTATCAATTTTATACCAGATGGCCTCTTTTCTTTTAGAATAGCTACCATTTCCCACAAGTGGGCTGCCTTTAATATTTCCTGGAATAAAGTTTGTATGTTTCAATAAACCAACCAAAGATTTTTTCGTAAAGGCTCTTATATGACCAGAGCTCTCCTTTAGGAACGGATTACCAGTATAAGTTGATGAAGATTCTACCCAAGAAGGGACTATGCCGAAGAGAAGGAAAGCTCTGTTGTACCAGGACGCAAGGTTTGGAATTGTTACGATTATATAGCCTCCAGGTCTTAGTATTCGATGCACATCTTCCAGCAGTTTGTCAGGGTA
This sequence comes from Candidatus Aenigmatarchaeota archaeon, assembly GCA_016783545.1. Classification (GTDB taxonomy): domain Archaea; phylum Aenigmatarchaeota; class Aenigmatarchaeia; order QMZP01; family QMZP01; genus BS750m-G24. The sequence continues at coordinate 40,723 of JADHWJ010000001.1, forward strand.
AAATATATGCTCTACGACATCTCCGCAGAAAACCGCATCAAAATATCCGTTTTCAAAAGGAAGTTTTTTACCATCAATGTCAATGGATTGTGCTTTGATGCCAGATCCCTTTGCCTTTTGAATTGCAGAACTGCTGACATCTATTCCATGCATCTCTGCGCCTGTTTTCTTTCCTATCAAAGAAGAAATAAAGCCATCTCCACACCCTATATCCAATATTCTACCGCCATGGTGTGAATTAAATAATTCTAAGACTTTCTCTATCTTGTCTCTCTGTATATTATAGTAACTATCAGGATCTTTCTCAAATATTTCCGAATAGAATTTTTCATTATAATTGCCTGATTGCATAATCATCTATTGCCCAAAAGTTTAATAAATTGTACTCAAATCAATATAATAAGAAATCCAAACAATAAATATATAGTTATGACTATGAAAAAATTCAAACTCACTGAAGAAGGAGAAAAATATGCAAAAGAAGGCCTTCCGGAAAAGAATCTCATAGAATTATTAACAAAGAAAAAATCATTGGACATGGGAAAGGCAAAAGACTCTGTTTTTAATTTTGCAATAGCTTTCCAATGGGCAAAGAAAAATAAATGGGTTGATATAAAAAAAGGAAAGCTTATTCTTCTAAGAAAGCCTGGAAAAATAGCAGAACAGGATGCCCTCCAAAATCTAAGTAACGGAGATGATATTGATGAGAAGACGCTAGACATGTTATGCAAGAGGCGGCTTGTTGAGGAAATAAGAGAAGATGCACTAAAAAAAGCCCAGAAGCTTGTTGGTAAGGATGTTACAAACCTTACAGAAGATCTTATTAAAACAGGATTGTGGAAAGACGTTAAGCTAAAACCATATAATGTGGAGGCTGTTGGTAAGAAAGTTTTCATTGGAAAAAGACAGCCGTATAATGCATTTCTTTCTGAAGTAAGGCAGAAGCTTGTTGAGCTTGGCTTCAGGGAGATGACAGGTCCTATAATAGAGCTGGAATTCTGGAACTTCGACGCCATGTACCAAGGTCAGGGTCACCCAAGCAGAGATTGGACTCAGACATATAATTTAAAAGAACCAAAAATGGGAACACTTCCTGATAAAAATATAGTTAATAATGTAAAAGAAACGCATGAAAATGGTTGGAAGACAGGCTCAACTGGTTGGGGTTATGAATGGAATCCCAAGAAAGCAGCGCAGCTTATGCCAAGGGCGCATGGAACAGCTCTTTCTGCGAGAACATTAGCAAATATGCCTGAAATACCTGGAAAATATTTTGCAATAGCGAGATGCTATAGACCAGATATTATAGACGCTACGCATGGTGTTGAATTTAACCAAACAGAAGGTATTGTCATTGATAAAGATTTGAATTTTAGAAATCTTTTAGGTTTATTAAAACAGTTTGCAGTTGAATTTGCAAGCGCAGATAAAGTTAAGTTTCATGCTGATTACTATCCATTTACCGAACCATCTGTTCAGTTGTCAGCAAAGCATCCAGAATTAGGTTGGGTAGAATTTGCAGGTGCGGGTATTTTCAGACCAGAATTCACACAGCCATTGGGTGTCATGGAGCCTGTATTAGCATGGGGACTCGGAATAGATAGATTGGCCATGTTTAAATTAGATATAAAAGATATCAGAAATCTATTTACTAGGAATTTAGGCTGGTTGAGAAAAAGAAGTGTGTTGTAATTATTTCTAAAATTTAAATATATGTAAATACAATATATATACATGGTAAATAAAAAATTTGAAAGAATAATTGATGCAAAATTATGGAAAACTGGAAATGCAATAGTGGTTACAATACCTTCTTCTATTATTAAAAAATTCAAAATGAATGAAGGGGATATTATAGAAGTAAGAATAAAGAGATGAATATCATGAATGTTAAAAGAAAAGTATCAAAAAAAATATTAAAAAATTTATATTGGAAGGAAGGCTATTCATTATCTAGAATCGGTAAAATTGTCGGAATGTCATATAGTGGTGTAGCTTACTATATGAAAAAATTCGGTATAAGAAGGAGACCATCTGACACTAGGAATTATCCGAAATTCAATTTTTCTGGAAATCTTATTGAAAAATCTTATATGTTGGGGTTTAGGGCAGGAGATTTATACTCTAAGAGGAAATGCAATAATATTAAGATTGAAACAACATCTTCCAAGGAGATATTCTTGGATCTTTTCCATGAAATTTTTGAAAAATATGGTATAGTAAGAGCATATGAAAGAAAGGGAAGTCTTACTAAAAAGACATTTAAAATGCATTGTTATTTGAACAATTCTTTTAATTTTCTATTAAGAAAGCCTCTAAGAATTCCTAAATGGATAATTAAAAATAATAAATGTTTTTTTTCATTCTTTGGCGGTTATTCTGATGCTGAAGGTAGCTGGGTAATAACAAATCATAAATATAGAGATTCTATTAATAAAGATAGTATGTTTTGTATGAGGAGTTGTGATAAAGATATAATGCATCAGATTCATGATGGATTAACAAAGAATAATCTGAAATCAAATCTATATCTCGAGAGAAAGAAAGGCACTTGCACAAACATAGGGAAATATAAATCAGATCTATATAAAATTTGCTTGTATGGTAAAAATGCATTAAAATTGGCAGCTTTAACTTTACCGTTTAGTAGATATGCATGTAAAAAATACAAAATGGAATCTATAATAGAACTTGAAAATAGTAAAATAATGAATCTAGGAACTTTAAATATAAGTTGCATTTCTTGTGATCATAAAAAAGTTCGTAAAAACGGTTCTTATGGATATAAAAACAAAAGATTTCAAAGATATAAATGTCCTATATGTAAAAAGGTTTTTTCCGAACAAACTCTAAGGAAGCAGGTGATATAATGCCAACAATAGAACTCTCACACTCAGACCTTTGCAGTCTAATGGGAACAGTTGTTTCAGTCAAAGACCTGGAAGAGAATGTTATAATGTATGCGAAGGGTGAAGTGGAAGAAATAGATGGAGATAATCTTAAGATTGACATTAAGGACACTAATAGGCCTGATCTATGGTCAGCTGAAGGAATAGCAAGGGAGATAAAGTTTAGACTTTCTCCTGGAAAATTACCGAAATATAAAATGAAAAAATCAGGAAGAAAAATACTGGTTTCCAAAGAAATGAAAAACATAAGACCTCTTATTGCAGCAGCAATAGTAAAGGATATAGTTATTACAGAAGAACTTTTACTCCAGATGATACACTTACAAGATAAAGTCGATGAAACATTTGGAAGAAAAAGAAAAGAAGTTGCAATTGGTATTTATGACTATGATAAAGTAAAGGGTGATATAGAATATAGAGCAGCTGATCCAAACAAGGTTAAGTTTGTTCCACTAGAATTTAAAAAGGAGCTAAGCTTAAAGGAAATATTAAATCAGCATCCAAAGGGCAAGGCATATGCACACCTTATAAGAAAATATCCTAAATACCCTCTTCTCGCAGATTCTGAAGGTGATATTCTTTCAATGCCTCCTGTAATAAATTCCAATTATTCAGGCAAGGTAGAGGAAACAACAAAGAATTTAATGATTGAGGTAACAGGATATAGTGAAAAATATGTAAGTACTGCAATCAGTGTTTTAGCAGCCGCACTATCGGATAGAGGAGGAAAACCGGAATCTGTTGAGATCGTTTATCCAGATAGAAAGGTAACAACACCTAACATGAAACCAAAAAGTATATCTATTGATATCGAATTAATAAGGAAAATTTCTGGACTGGATCTGACAAACAATGAAATATATGATCTTCTGAAAAAATCTGGTTATGGTATAAAATCAAAATCCAAAAAAACTAAGCTTCTATACCCTGCATATAGGCAAGACGTAATGCATCCTATTGATGTTGTGGAAGATGTTATAATATCATATGGATATGGTAATGTTGAGGTAAAAGTTCCTGAGATAGCTACAACAGGGAAGGCAGATGAGACTGAGGTATTTTCCAAGAGGATTGCAGAAGTAATGGTAGGTCTTGGTATGCAAGAAATACTCTCCTATACACTTACAAATAAAAATGATCTCTTTGGGAAAATGAATAAGAAGGAAGAACCTATTGCTGAAATAGAAAATATTGTTTCTTCAAATTGGTCAGTTTTTAGGAACTGGCTTCTCCCAAGTGTTTTGGAATTCCTACTCCAAAATAAACACATTGAATATCCGCAAGAGGTTTTTGAAATTGGAGATTGTGTTGTTTTGGATAATTTCCAACCAACTAAAACAAGAAATGTCAGAAAACTTGCAGGTGCAATAACAAATAGCACTGTCAACTATGAGCAGATTGCTTCTTATGTGGATGCTCTGATAAGTGCAATTGGGATTAAATACAAACTAAGAAAAACAAATCATCCAAGTTTTGTCAATGGTAGATGTGCAGAGATATTCGTAGAAAACAAATCTATTGGTTTTGTTGGTGAGATAAGCCCAAAGGTTCTCAATAAATGGGGACTGGAAAAACCTGTAACAGCATTTGAGGTAGATTTGGAAAATCTAAAACCTATTTAAGATGTCAGAGAAAAAGCCTCTAATGGAAAAGGATGGGCTATAATCTTCTCCAAGAAGGTTGGATGCTATTCCTATAAACTGTTGCGCGGCAGGTGAGCCCCTGTTAAATAGTATTATTGGCTGCCTGAAGGAGATTGCCTTTCTCACGGTTTCGTCTTCTGGAACTATTCCAATAACAGGCAAATCTATGAATTCAGATATGCCTTCTATAGGAATTTCATGTTTCTTTCCCTTTATTCTATTAACAACAACACCAAGGTTTGCTGTACCGCATTTTTCGGCCATTCTAGCAAGTTTTAATGCATCAGTAATTGCCGGAAGTTCAGGATTTGTTACAATAAGAAGCTCATCTGCAGCCTCAACAGCTGACAGAGATTCTCTACCAAGGCCTGCTGCAGAATCAATAAGAATGAAATCAGCATTGTCAATAAGACTATAAAAAATATTGACAAATTGTCTGGTCTTTGGTACCATTATTTTATCTAATGAAATGTCAGCAGGAATAATCTTCAAACCGGTTGGGTGTTCATATATAACATCATCAATTTTTGCTTTCCCTTTCATTATGTCCTGTACACCGGTTGGGTATGTTGGTATGCCAAAATGTATGCTAAGATTAGACGTTGTTAGATTGGCATCAATAACAATGACAGAATATCCCATTTCTGTAAGCGCAAGTGAAAGGTTTGCTGTTAATGTGGTCTTGCCGACCCCACCCTTTGCAGAACCAACGCAAATTACCCTTCCCATGGAAAAATATTAACAGTTAGATTTAAATGATTCTAGTTAACGGACCTGGGAGGGTCTTCAGCTTCGCTGAAGGCATATGCTTTCAGCATAGCATTCGAACCTCCGACCTTCACCTTAGGAGGGTGCCGCTCTAATCCAACTGAGCTACAGGCCCATTAAATCTTTTATTTCTTTATATTAATCTTTCTATATGAAGTATATCATTTTATGCTTATTATTAATAGTGCTTGTTTCTGGATGTATATATCCAATAACAGGTCAGTCCATAAATAAAGAAAAAATAAGAGAAGAGCTAAAAGGTGTTATGGAAAAAATGAATAATACAATTCCTGATAAAGAAGAAAAGATTCCAGAAGAACCGAAAAATGCGACTGAAGTTCAGGTAGAAGAAACACTCAAATGTCCTATCTGCAACGATGATAATTCTTGCACAAACGATTATTGTAGTGAGACAACTAATTTTGAATGTGTTTATGAAGAGATATCATGCCAGAATACAATAGCAACCTGCCCAGACGGGTTTGAGATGACATGTGAAAACATCTGCATGGACGGTGTGTGTACAATATGCATACCCGATTGCATTGGTCATAGAACACCACAGACAGAAGAACCGTGTATTGAATCATGGTCTTGTTCTGATTGGTCTGAATGCACAAACGGAACCAAAAATAGAGAGTGCTCTGAAAATAACTGCGAAACAGAAGAAAACAGACCAGAAGAATTTCAGACATGTGTAGAACAGCCTAGAATAAATTATATAGAATCTGGAAAGGGTAGAGAAAAATTAGACGAATGGATTGAATTAATTGGTCATGGTGTGGACTTGACCAATTGGACAATAGCAGATGCAGCTAATCATAGATTCACATTCCCTAGTATTGAAATAACAGAAAATCTAAAAGTTCACACAGGTCCAGGTGAAAACAATTCAACTGATCTTTTCTGGGGATATGGAAGTCCTATATGGAACAATAATGGTGATAATGCAACATTAAAGGATAGCAATGGTAATGTCGTAGACATCTACACATATTCAGAATAGTCATTCCATTCTACAATCTTCGCACATCCATTTACCGCTCACATTTTTTAGCTCATCTGAATAGCCTTCACAGCTTTCACATATTCCAGAGGTTTCGGATTCAGGGTCTGCTACAGAAGAGACTCTTGATTTTAATTTTTCAGAAAGAATATCAATCATTTCAGGTGCTGCTATAAGTATTTCCTTATCAGATACAATTCCTATTAGCTTTTCATTTTCAATAACAGGAAGCCTTTTAACACCGCTTTTCACCATTTTTCTTGTAATTGCCAGCATATCGTCTCTGGGATCAGCTGTTATAAATTTTGTTGTTTTAACATCCTTTATTTTCATAGTTTTCGGATCACTGCCAAGTGCAACAACACTAACAATATCAGAATCAGTGATTATTCCAACAGGAGCACCTTCATCGAGAATGACAACACTCCCAATTCTGTTATTTGTCATTATTTTCGCAACATCAGAAATGTTAATATCCGGGCTCACTGTAATAACATTTTTCTTCATTATATCCTTCACTTTAATGCTCATAACAACCAATATAATTATTAAATTAATGTTTTAAATAGGGAATAAATTCAAGGTATTGTTTTTAAACCTTTGTTTCAATTTATAGTGTATGGATATCGAAAAATTCCTTTTGGAGAAGAAGCCTATTATAGATTCAAAGTTATTGGAATTTCTTCCTAAAGAACCAGATGAAAAATATGTTGAATGGGCATTTGGCAAAGCAAGGTATGCTTATGACATAGAGACAATAAAAAACTCACTATCTAAACCTGTCTGGGATATTCTTGACAGAGGTGGTAAAAGATGGAGACCTATTATGTTGCTTTTGGTGAATGAAGCTTTTGGTGGGGACCCCGAAAAAGTTTTGGACTTTACAGCAACAGTTGAATTCAGTCATGAGGGAAGTTTGCTTGTAGATGATATCGAAGACCTTAGCGAACTTAGAAGAGGCAAGCCATGCATACATAAGATATATGGAAATGATATTGCAATAAATGCTGGAAACTTTATGTACTTTTTACCAGCTCTGCCGTTCATAAAAAATAGATCAGGATTTGATGAGAAAACATTGCTCAATGCATATAACATCTTTACACAGGAAATGATAAACATACATATCGGTCAGGGTCTTGACATTTTTTGGCATAGTGGGAAAAAAGAAGATGTCAAAGAGGAAGAATATCTGCAGATGTGCGCATACAAAACAGGAACTCTTGCAAGGATGTCAGCAAAGCTTGGTGCTGTATTTGCAAATGCTTCAGAAGAACAGGTTGAAAAAATTGGGAAGTTTGCAGAGGCGGTTGGTGTCGGATTCCAGATACAAGATGATATTCTCAGTGTTGTGGGCGATAAGTTCCAAGATAAGAAAGGGTATGGCGATGACATCACAGAAGGGAAAAGAACTTTGATGGTTCTTTATACACTTACAAAGGTTTCTGAAGATGAAAAAAACAGACTTCTGGAAATACTTGGAATGCACACAACAGATAAAAAATTAATTGGAGAAGCTCTGGACATTCTGAAGAAATCCGGTTCAGTTGAATATGCAAAAGAAAAAGCAAAGGAAATTGTTAAGAGTGCCTGGTTAGAAGTTAATGATATTCTTGAAGAATCAGACGCAAAGCAAAAATTAAAGGCATTTGCTGATTTTTTAGTCGAAAGAGAGGTATAAAACCTTTATAAGCCATAATGACCTATATCAGATAATAATACAAGCAATATTCGCTTTTTTTTGCTGTATTATAATCATCACAAACTAGAAAGTTTGTGCATGTAAATCATTGCCATAAGGCATTAAGGAGTAAACATATGGGCGATTTTGGAAGAAATAAAGACTTTAATAGAAATTCTGGACCAAGACAGATGCATAAAGCAACTTGTTCTGAGTGTGGAAAAGACTGTGAAGTTCCGTTCAAACCTGTAGAAGGTAGACCTGTCTTTTGTAGAGACTGTTTCATGAAGAAAAGAAGTTATTAGTAGAGAATTCTAAGTTTTTTTGATTATAGTAGATGTTGGAATACAGTATATAACATTGTTATATATAACCAAAAATCAGAGACCGTGTTAAATAAACATGATTTGGTTTAATCCACATCTCTTTTTTTATTTACCAATTTTAATTGTTATTAGAATATCGATAAAACGTATTAAAACAAAAAACAATAAATAGAACATATGTTTGACATTAAATCTAAAATAGCAAACTGTAAGAGGGTTCTGCAGATAGCAAGGAAGCCTAGCAAGGACGAATTCATATCATCGAGTAAAGTAAGTGCTCTTGGTATGTTTGTGATAGGTATGATCGGCTTTGTAATATTCCTAGTGTTCGTATTTTTGCCCTTATAAACCATTTAAATAAAAATTAATTGAATAATAATACAAATTAAGGAATTTTTTTGATTACATGATATACACATTAAGAACAACATCTGGAAGAGAGGACATTGTGATAGACCTATTAACAACGAAAATAAAGTCCCAGGGTCTTGGGGTAAATGCGATTTTCCACCCAGCTGAAATTAAGGGTTACATTTTCATAGAAGGTGATCTAAATTCAATACATAAGTCAATTCAGGGTTTAATGCATTCAAAGGGATTGATAGAAAAACCCGTTAAGCTAGCAGATCTTCAGCATTTCTTACAGAGAAAAACATCAAAAATAAAGATTGGTGTTGGTGACACTGTTGAGATTATTGGAGGACCTTTTAAGGGAGAAAAGGGGAAGATTACAAGGATTGATAAAGTAAAAGATGAAGTTACTGCAGAGCTTTTGGAGGCAACTATACCAATACCTGTTACAATTGCAACAGAATTCGTGAAAGTAATAAAAAGAGTAAAACATGATGAAAAACTAGAAGATGAAGAAAAGGAAGAAAAGCCAAAAAAGAAGAAATTCAGTCTGGATGATTTGAAGGACCAGCTTGGATAACTTGAATGTAAGGACAGTGCTATTATGACTGAAGATTTTGGCCAACCAAAAATAAAGTACACCATAACAAGAGACTTCTCACAAAAAGTAGGGCATCAATATAAAGTTGTTTTTTATATAATGGGTAATAAGAAGCCAAAGGCAACGTTCAGAATATGCGAATGTGGTGCTAATGGTTTACTAGAAAGCATAAAAAAGAATTTAAATGCTATAATTGAAAATAAAGGAAGGGGAGCAGTTCCTGATGCAAAAGAAACCCCAAGTTCAGAAGATCAGGAACATACCAGATATATAGGATAGCTTGACTGAAATGACAGGCTACAACGAATACAAGATGATAATATGGGCGAACAGACATTTGATTTACTGATTGAAGGAGGAAAAGCAACAGTCACACCTGCAATGGGACAGCAGCTTGGACCTTTAGGTGTTAATACAGGTGAAATTATAAATCAAATAAATGAAAAAACAAAAGAGCTTGCTGGTATACAGGTTCCTGTTAAACTTGTGGTTGATACTGGAACAAAAGAATTCTCAATAGATGTTGGAACACCACCTGTTTCTGCTTTGGTAAAAAAAGAGCTAGGTATTGATAAAGGTTCTGGGGAGACAGGTATATCAAGAGTTGGGGATTTAACAGAAGATCAAGTAGTGAAAATATCAAAAGCAAAATTCGGTTCAGATTCTCCTGATTTAATTAGCCAGGTAAAAGGAACATGCAAAAGCATGGGTGTTTCCATAGGTCAGGGCGCTGTTACTGATGAGGAAATAAAGAAGGCAACTGAGAAGAAGGAAGAGGCACCTGTAGAAGAAGAAGCACCAATAGAAGCACCAAAAGAAGAAAAGAAGGAAGAAAAGAAAAGAAGAGTGTTCAAGGGAAGATAAGCTTCAGTAAAAGAAACCTTTAAAAAAGTTATTTCTAAAGAATGCCTATGGGAATGTGGAATAATATCTTTTGGGCAGTTTTTATCCTAATATTGATATCATTAATTGCAACCGTTCTAACCGGATTTCTGTATGTCTACATGTTCTTCGGCCTCTTTACCATAATAGTTGGTATCCAAATGCTTTCCCTGGAATTCCAGGAAAGGAGAATAAAAAATAGACAGGAAGAGCTAAGAGTTGCGATTAATAGAGTTATACGCTGGGTGAATCAGAATTATCGACAGGAAAAACCAAAAGATAGGGTAAGTGAATTAACTGAAAAGAAAAAAGAGCTCCTAAATGAAGTGGAAAACAGGAACAGGTTGATAATAAAGAAAATGCTTGAACTGGAAAATAAACTAAATGAGGTATCAAAAGCATTTGCTTCCAAAGAAACTGTTCGGAGTGGAAAGGGAGATAACAGGATTATAAAATCCGGGGAAAAGGGCGAAACCGTATATGTACACGAAGAGGAATTGATATAAGCTTTAAAAGCCTTTTATGCATATAATTATCTATCCGTTAAAGCATCTCAATGGTGCTGGCACTACTTTCGAGTAGGAGGATATTATGACAGATGAAAAAAAGAAAAATAAAAAGAAAAATGAAAAAAAGAAAAATGAAAAAAAGAAAAAAGAAAAGAAGGAAAAACCTATTTCTAAACAAAAAACTACTGTTAAAAAAGAAGAACCGAAAAAACAAAATCCACCAAAAAAAGCTGTTAAACCCAAACCTGAAAAGAAAGAAGCCCCATTAAAAGAAGCTCAGACAGGTGTTTTCAAAACAAAAACATTCGAAGAAGCAATTAAATCGGCAAGGGAAGCCTCTAAAAAGAGAAAATTTAACCAGACCTGGGATCTTATAGTTAACTTAAAGAACATTAATTTGAAGAAAGAGGTAGAGAATAGGTTCAATTTAGACCACCTTTTGCCAGAAGGCCGAGGAGAGGGCTTAAAGGTCGCTGTTATAGCTGATTCTCTGGCATCGAAGGCAGGAAAATGCGCAGACCTTGTTGTTAGAAAGCAAGAAATCCCTTCCATTTCCAAAGATAAAAAAAAGCTTAAAAATATTGCAGAATCTTATGATTTTTTCTACGCAGAGGCAACTTTGATGATAGATGTTGCTAAAAATTTCGGTGCTATATTAGGTCCAAGAGGAAAGATGGCAAAACCAATACCACCTAATGTAGATGTTGAACCTTTTGTGAAAAGAGCAAAAAGACTAACAAAGCTCAAATTGAGTGAAATACCTGTTGTGTATGTTGCTATTGGAAAAGAGGATATGGCTGATGAAAAAATAGCAAAGAATGTAGAATCTGTCTATGGTGTTATAACTGAGAAAATGCCAAAGGGAAAAGAAAACATAAAATCAGTCTACTTAAAATTGACAATGGGAAAACCTATAAGGGTGATCTAATGGTTTCAAAGAAAAAACTCCAGGTAGTGAAGGAAATGAAAGAAGAGATGAAAAAATATCCAGTGATAGGGCTATTGGATATGCATAAAATGCCTGCAAGGCAACTACATGAGATAAGGAATAGTCTAAGGGGAGATGTTGTTATAAGAATGGTAAAGAAAAGGCTGATTAAACTCATACTTAAAGAATCAAAACTCAATGGCGCGGAAAAGATTGAAGACTATATTCAAGGAGAGCCTGCGTTTTTATTGAGTGGAATAAATCCGTTCAAGCTTGCCAGGACACTGGAAAAGAATAAATCAAAGGCAGCTGCAAAGCCAGGAGACATAGCGCCCAAGGAAATGATTATTCCAGCAGGACCGACCCCTCTTGCAGCAGGACCTGCAATAGGAGAGCTGCAGAAAATAGGTTTGCAGGCCACAGTTCAGGATGGTAAGATAGCTGTTAGAGTGGATAAAGTTGTTGCAAAAGAAGGTGAAGAAATAACAGAGGATGTTGCATCTGTGTTAGGCAAATTAGGAATAGAGCCAATGGAAATAGGGCTTAACTTAGTCTGTACATGGGAAAATGGAACAATTTATGAAAAGGATATATTGTTTGTTCCGTTGGAACAGTATGAGGAAGATATAAAAACCTCTGTATCAAACGCTTTTAATCTTGCTGTTAATATAAATTATCCGACAGCAGAAACCATAGGGCTTTTGCTTTCAAAGGCGCATTCAGAATCATTGTCATTGGCAAAGGAAGCCAATATTATAACCCCGGAGACTGTTGGGAATGTTTTGGCTAAGGCTAAGGCAGAAGCAGAGGCTCTGGAAAAAAAGACTAATGCTCAAAAATGATGAGATAAATATAGGAGGTAATATGAAAGAAGAAAAAGAGGTTGTAACTGCAGGAGAAGACGCACAAAAGCCAGCTGAAGCACCAGAGAAGAAAGAAGAGTCAAAAAAAGGGAATGCTGAGGCACCGGCAACGAAAAAACCAAATTATGTCTACCTTGCACTATTTTTACATTCTGCTAACAAAGAGATAACTGAAGAGAACATAAAAAAACTTTCTGATTCTATAGGCGAAAAAGCAGACGATGCGCAATTAAAGGCACTGGTTTCAAGTCTTGAAGGAATTGATATAAATGATGCAATAAGCCAGGCAATTGCAGCACCCGCAGCAGCAGCTCCAGTAGGAGAAGTGAAAGAAGAAAAGAAAGAGGAAAAGAAAGAAGAAGACGCTGAAAAGAAATCAGAAGAAGCTGCAGCAGGACTGAGTTCTCTATTTAGTTAAGATATTGTTCACTGATCAGATGAGATGACGTGAATTTTTAGTTTTTAGAATGTTTTTATTCTGTTAGGCAACTTTATGGTTTAGAGCAGGCGGAGTTTTAGCAGCAGGAAGTACACCACCAGGTCCATGAGCGTGAGGTGGTATGCCAGTTCCAGTCGGCTTGTCTGCTCCAGCACCGCCCGCACCTGTTCCAGGAGAGATTGCCCATATCATGGCAACTATACAAAGCAGGGAGAGTATGCTGCTCAATCCCATCATGTCGTTTCCAAAATCCCCATGACTGCTTATACCACCTCTCAACCCGTCTACATTATCTGCATTACAAAGCGACTCCTTTGATTTTTTCAGCTGATCCAGCTCTTGTTTGGCCTCTTCATATTTTGTCAGGGCGTCTGAAGCAAGGCAGAGAAGGATTGCTGTTGCAAACCTGCAGTACCAAGGAGCGGTCTCGCCCTTATCAAGAGCTGCTTGGCACACCGCATAGATAATAACAACAGCTGAGATATATTGAGTGAATTCTTCTTTTCTCTTGTCAATTTCGTCTTCTAAATCATCAATATCAGCTTTAGTTTTTTCACAGTTTATATAATCCAGACTCTTGTTGCCTTTGATTATCAAAGTCCCAGTGGCAGAAAGGTCTCGTGTTGAAACAGTTTCTCCTTCTTTGTATTCTACTGTAACAAACAAACTGAGAGATCTGTTAACCTTCCTGAGTGCCCTTAACCCATTTTCTATAACAGGTGGTAGTATGGGACATGATATATTAATGCTCTGGTTTGTTGAATTAAGTACACTGCAATATGTTTCAGAAATATCACTATCATTGAATTGATATGAACTGCTCTTGAGCTTGGTAAAGCCTGCAGGAGGATTTTGTATCAGTGCGCTCACCTCAAATGATTGAGTCGATACACATTGCTTTTTCAAATTCACTGAACATTCAATAGGGTTTGGTATATACATATTCAATAGCATTGAATCACTGCTTATACATTCTCCATTCTCTTTAGCACCATTATAACAGAATTGTTCACCCGGACAACCGCAATCCAGACAGCAGGTGCCTGCTGACTCTCCGACATCATTTTCACATTTACCATCACCGCAATGCGGAATGGGTTTGATTGTAAACAACGGCAGGTCTGCTCTTAGTGTGCCTCCAACTGTTTTGTCACCGTTATTAAATCTTATCCAAAAGCTAAGGTTTCCTGGTGGAAACCTGACTATACCATTAGGTCTATCAAATAATTGTGAGGTGTTATAATCTACTGTGGGTAGCGTCAAATTGCACGCAAAACGCACATCCCCGATTTCTTCACATTCAACAGTACAGGGAACATCATCATCAAACTCGCATGTGGAACTAGTGAAAATGAACCCTTCTGGTGGCTTTTCAACCATAACAGTCATTTTTGATTTATGATGTATTGTTGTATCCTCAAAATCTTTTTTATCATACTCTTCAATAATCAATCTTATTTGGGATTTTAACTCACAGCTATCTCCTGGTGTAAATCCCCCCAAATCTTGAGTACTGCAATAATAACCATCATCACACCCACAATCATAGCAGCAATTGTTGCTGGTCTCCCACGGTTCATCACAAATTCTATTCCCGCATTGCATCAAACCTATTGAAATGCCTGGTGCAGAAGCTTCCAGTCGTTTCAAGAGAGCTCCATGTGTACCATCCATGTAGCTTATATTAACAGCTATATCTGGGTTCAATGTATATACTTTTGAAGAATTATATTCAAGCACCTGAAATCTTAATGAACATGTCGCATTGTATATGTTTGTATCAGAACTAGGAAGCCCAGAGCATGTTAGTGTGCATGTGGATATGCAGGGAGTTCTGTCAGCAGTGCATTCAGTTGAACATGTTGTAGAAACAACGCTCATTGTTTTTGGTTTGTTTTGTATATTGATTAATAGATTTACAATTTCTGTGGAAGTTCCTTTATAGAATGAAAGTGGATTGGCTTCAATAATTACAAGATCACTGTCTATTGGATCTAACCTGCATTCAGCTTGTGTATGATCAGAGACATTATAATCACAATAACCTGTTACACAATCACAATCATAGCAGGAATTCTGCTCGTTTTCTCCTAAATCTCTTTGACATTCTCCATCGGCTGGAAACCAGCTAACAACTGTTATATCATCAAAATTCCCTTCTAATGTTTTATAAACAGTATCAGCACCATCTGGAAAATTTGTATCCATAACAAGACTGTTAGGTCCTATTGTAAATGTACCAGAATCACAATCTGGATCAGCAAATAATGTTATATTACATTTGTATACTTCCCTAACCTTTGCACATGTTGTTGGTAGTGTGGTTTGGTTCAGCCTATACATTACACTGTCAAGGTTTATACCACTTGGTTCATTGTCAATAATAACAGAGAGCTCTATCTCATTATCAACTTTGCAGTTAGTTATGCCTGTATTTCCAGATATGCTAAGCGTTATGCTATCAAGATCTTTACACCCCTTTCCTATATCACAATAATCACTTTCAACACCACAGCCGCAATCAAGACAGCAGTTTACAGAATTTTCCCCAATACTACCTTCGCATTTCTCACCAGGTGAATCATACCCGGGTCCAAATCCACAGTGATAGTCTGTTACATTATGCAAAGTAATGGGGTTGTATACACCATTATCATTTTCAGAGAAAACAACCCAGAAATCAGCATCAATTGTCTCTACAGCACTTGCATAACTTTCAGATGTTCTGAAACTGGCAGAGTCCATTTCAGCTTCATCTCCTTTGATTATATACAATTTGTTACTGTCTGCAAAAACAGCCCTTTCTGTGATATCAGAACGGAAAGGAACTATTTCATTAATCCTAACAAAGTCCCTTATGAAACTAAACCTTCCGATTGAATTTGTGTATAAGTTGACTCTATCCAGCTCTCTATTGACTTTGAATAGAACACTTCCTGTTTTCATTACTTCTTCCCAAAACCCAATCCAGCCAACAGCGCCGCCAACCCTTGTTTTAACAAGCATGAGGATGTTTGCCACATCATCACTTGATATATCAGAAAATGGATAAGTTTTTAAGAAATCACCTGAAGAAGAATCATAATCTCCAGCATCTATGCATTCTTTTGGATTTTTATCCGTGCATTTATACACCTGGACCTTTTCGATATTGTCTCCCCCCAAAGAGACTGAAACATCATTTCCGTTTAAAGAAATTGATTTAGTTGCTATATCCCCTGGATTTAATTGAACTGTATCAGAACTCACTCCATAAATCATATTGATTTCAGTTGCGAAAGCAAATGGCATTGAAAAAATTAAATATGTCATGGATATTGCAAACACTTCGAGTATCATTATTTTATAATTCATTTAATTACACCTCCACAGTTATCTTCTACCATCTCCACGAGCTCTGTTGCATCAAAGCCTGTTTCTGATTTTGGTATATAGGCATCAAGGCTTGAGCTTACAGAGAATTCATGTTCTTTCAAAAACTCACCTAACAGTAAACCACTTTCAGCATCTGAAGCTGTTGCTTTAACTACATATGTTCCAGGGGCATATCTCAGAGTTAATGAAGTGGTTAAGCATTTTGAAATACATCCATCAGGGTCAGGTCCAGCTAAACATAAAGAAAAGCACTCAGCATCCACATTTGTTGCAGAAGAATCATCAAGATTAATCTCAACCAGTGCTTTCTCATCCCTGACATCTGTTACAGCGCAATCTAATGCGTTAATCATCTGCAAATTGAACAGAACTGTTTCAGATTCCTTTCTTACTAGCTCAAGTTCCAGATCTTCAAGGTCATCAGAATCAAAAGCATCTCTAAATGGATCATATCCCTCTTTATTTACATAGAGCATATCAATACCGCATTTTACAGAACCCTCTACAATACCCCTGGAATTTGTTGTTCCAATAGGACAATCACCAAACTGTACACGCGCACCGAAAACAGGCTCCCCTAAATCATTTTCCATTGTTATTTTAGCACTGCAGTCAAGATTGACACAATCATCTTCAATAGGATCTAAATCCAAATTGCATTCGCCTTCGTCTGGTTCCAATCCGTCAATTCCTACCAACAGCGCAAAATGAAATGCGTGTCCAGAGAGCTTATCATCAACCCTTAAAACAAGAGGATAATATAATGAATAATAATGTTCGTATATGGTAAGGCATTGCTGGAAATCAAGTCCGCTGTATCCTGGATCAACTTCATGATCGCCATCATCACAAATTTTCACTGGCCTATCAACTTCTATTTCGAACCCATCTGATTCAAAAAATCTTATCTGAAGATCTGGATATGTTCTACCGCCCAAATCTTCAATTCCAAATGTCATAGCACCTTCTGGTGAAGGCTGAATATCTCTCCACCAAAAAGTATTAGTAACCACAAAATCAACAATATTTTCCATTAGTGTTGATACCTGCTCCTTTGAGAGATATATACACTCATCACATTCCATTATAAGCCCTTGCATAGGAAGGAAGCTACTTGACATGTAAAAACCAGTTATTGTAAACCAATCAAAATATCTTTCATTAATATTATCATTGACAAGATCATTTGAGAAATCAATTATTCTTCCAAGACTTGAGGAGATGGTGATTTCATATGGTTCAGTTATAAGATAACCGTCTATTTTTGTTGGTATAGTGGCAGTAAATACAATTTTATTATCCAATATATTCGCAGAAACAACAACGTCTGATAAGTCGAATTCCACTCTCTCCCCAACATCGTTTGTTAAAGTATTTATTATATAATTTTTAACACCCTCTTCGAGTCTAACTTTAAAAGTACCTTTTGAAACCGTTATCTTCTCACCACATCTCTGCCAATAAGGAACAACTATACCTGCAAATAAGACGCTTCTATCTAGTGGTGGATCAAAATAACCGCCATGTATGCTTAGATATTCAAGAGACATGTCCGCACCTTCAGTGATAACGTCTTTAACAGACTCTCTGACAAATTTCTCCCTTTGCATTATACTATACGGTATTGTGGTTGGTTTAAGAACATCTGTCTGCATTGCAAAGAATATGGCCAATACAGCGATTACAACAATGCCCATGATAAAATAAATAGTACTTTGAGATTTCATGTGAAACATTCTTATCAATTATTTATTGTTTACCACGCAATAAATATATAATTAATAGAAAGAGATGTCTTATGCTTTCTGATAAAGAGCTAAAAAAGAAATATGAAGAGGTTTTTAGAAAAAGCCCGGAGAAGTATTATCCAACAAGAACACTTGAGGAGCTGGGCTATTTTAGGGGAAAATGTAAACATTGTGGGAGATTTTTCTGGTCAACAGATAAATACAGAGATTTTTGTGGGGATGCAATGTGTTCTGGTGGTTTTTCATTTATTGGGAACACTCCAGCTAAAAACAAGATGAATTATATAGATGTCTGGAAAAAACTTTCAAAAATCCTTGGAGGGTTTGGTTACACTCCAATAAAAAGATATCCTGTTGTTGCAAGATGGCGAGATGATGTGCATTTTGTACAGGCTTCAATAGATGATTTCATTCCTTATGTTATCAACGGCGAAGTTGATCCACCAGAAAATCCGCTTTTGGTTCCGCAAATATGTTTAAGATTTAATGACATAGACAATGTAGGCATAACGGGTCAGCATTACACTGCCTTTATAATGGTAGGGCAGCACAGATTTGAAAAACCTGAAAACTATATGCAGGGAGAATATCTAAAGCATCTGTTTGAATGGTTTAGCAAAGGGCTCGGGATAAGGAATAATGATTTAGTTTTTCATGAAGATGTCTGGGCAGGTTCTGGGAACTTCGGACCTTGCATAGAATTCTTTTCTGGTGGCTTGGAGCTTGCAAATCAAGTGTATATGCAATTTAAACAAACTCAGTCAGGACATAAAGATCTTAATCTTAAGGTTTTGGACATGGGCCTTGGTTATGAAAGAAATGCCTGGTTTAGTGTTGGAGAATCAACTTCATATGAGATCACATTCCCAACAGTTATGAAAACCCTGAAAAAAATAACAGGGATAGAATATGATAAAAAATTATTTGCAAAATTCCTCCCTTTTTCTGGTATGCTTAACATAGATGAAGTTAGCGACATAGAAGCAGTGTGGAAAGATGTAGCTAGTAAAATAGGCATTCATGTAGAAGATCTCAAGTCTTCTATTTTGCCTCTTTCGGCTTTGTATTCAGTTGCAGAGCATGCAAGATCTCTGTTAATAGCGCTAAATGATGGTGCATTACCAAGTAATGTTGGCGGAGGATATAACCTAAGGGTTCTTTTAAGAAGAAGCCTGTCTTTCATAGACAGATATAACTGGAACATAAATCTGCCTGATATATGCAAATGGCATGCTGATCATCTGAAACCAATTTTTCCTGAACTAAAAGAGAATCTGGATGATGTGACCCAGATACTTGACGTTGAAAAGGAAAAATTTTCAAATACAAAGAAAAAGTCAATTGCAATAATTTCGAAAATGGTGAAGGAAAAAGTAACAGAAGAGGATTTGCTAAAGGTCTATGATTCCAAAGGCATACCACCAGAACTTATAAAAGAAGAGGCAGAAAAGGAAGGAAAGGACATAGACATACCAAAAGATTTCTATTCAAAGGTTTCTGAACTGCATCAGGAAAAGGAGCTTGAGAAAAAAGAAAAACAGGAAATTGATAGCAAAGGTATAGAAGAAACAGATATACTTTATTATCAAAATCCAGATCAGAATATATTCGATGCGAAAGTATTGAAAATATCAGGTGATATGGTCATACTCGACAAAACAGCTTTTTATCCAGAAGGTGGTGGCCAGGAGACTGATTATGGAAAAATAAATAACTGCAAGGTTTATGATGTACAGAAACAAGGGAATGTGATTATACATTTTGTTGAAAAACCAAATTTTAAAGAAGGAGAGACTATTAGAGGTGAAATAAATTGGGAAAGAAGAATGAGCCTCACAAGGCATCATACCGCAATACATATAATAAACCTAGCTGCAAGAAATGTGTTGGGAAATCACATATTTCAGGCAGGTTCGCATAAATCAGAAGACAAGGCACATCTTGATATAACACACTTCAAATCATTAACAAATGAAGAAATTCAAAAAATAGAAGAATTTGCAAATCAGATTGTAAAAAAAGAAATAGAGATAAAATCCAAAGTCATGTCGAGAAATCTAGCAGAAAAAGAATATGGCATGAGAATATACCAGGGTGGTGCTGTTCCAGGAAAGAACATACGAATTGTTTCAATAGAGGGATTTGACACAGAAGCTTGTGGAGGAACACATCTGTCAAATACAAAAAAAGCAGGGAGAATAATAATTTTGAATTCTGAACGAATACAGGATGGAATTGATAGAATAACAATAAAAGCAGGTGAGAAGGCAGATAGGTATTTGAAAGAAATATTAAAAGATTCAATGGATGTTGTTAAGACACTGAACGAATTAAGTGTGGCAAAGATTTCAGATAATCTATTGAGAAAACTTGAGAATCCTGCTCAATCGTTTAGAGAATTCCAAGAAGCCTCGGAGATTTTTAACATAACACCAGAACAATTAGCAAGCACAATAAAAAGATTTCTGAATGAAATAGCTGAAAATAAAAAGAAAGTAGAGGATTTAGGTGCTGAAATACCTTCTGTTAGAAAAAGGGAAGAAGAAGAGACCACTATCAAGGATTCACTGAAAGACATATCAAAAGAAATATTTGATATCTGGAAAGCTCAGCGAAAGGAGATTGAAAAGCTAACAGCCTATCTGGCAAGAGTTGAGGCAAAGAAGCTTATTGTAAAAGCAAAGGAAAACATGCTTTTTGAAGTTGTTCATTTAGAAAGAGAAGGAATGATAAGTCTTGCAAACGAAATCATTGGCTTGAATAAGAACATAACAGTTATACTGGCAAATGAAAATGGTGATATAATTGGAATGAGTAAAAAAGATGAGATGGGTTCAATGATCTCAAATATATGCAAACAAGCAGGCGGTTCTGGTGGAGGAAAAAAAGATTTTGGGCAGGGAAAAGTTGATCTTTCCAAACTATTGAAAATAATGAAAAGTTAAACTTCTCTTAATAAACATTCTTTTGGTTGTAACAAAGCAATTTCACAGAATACATCCATAAGATTTTCTTGTGTTATGTTTTCTAATTGTCTTATCTCTCCGCCCCTTCCTATAATCTCTAATTTTTCTGTTTCGTTTGAAGGGATTTCAACCTTTTCTAGAACAACATAATCCTTGAAATTTTCAGCAAAGCTCTCCAGGTTTTGCAAAACAAGTTCACAGTCTGTGCAATTCTCTCTGTACCAGTCTCTTATCAATACTCTTCCTGTTCTTATTATGAATACTATTTCTGAGCTCTCCAGCGGACCTTTAACGATATGAGATATTGTTTTTACAGGTTTTGTTGCAATAGGCCTGCTGCTTAACATGGCAAAACCAGCAATAGAGCTTATCATAATAAAACCAATAAATATTGCCATTGCCCGCTCAGCTCCTAGTCCCATAAAATCATAGAGTTTATTAACCCATTAGCTTTCTAGTTATTTATAAATTATGTAATTTATGATATTTATTCTCTCTATAAACAATGAATATTAACGAATTGTCGATTTTTTTCTTTAAAGACTTAAAAATGTTATTTTCCAATCATCTTAGATATAGTTCGGAGATAGATTTATGGTAGGAATAGTGGGATATGGTTCTTATGTACCTAGGCTTAGGATTTCAGTAGAAGAGATAGCAAAAGTTTGGGGAGAGAATCCTGAAGGAATAAAAAAAGGATTAAATATCACTGAAAAAAGTGTTCCTGAACTGGATGAGGATACAATTACAATAAGTCTGGAGGCAGCGAGAAATGCTCTCCTAAGAGCAGAAATTAATCCAAGAGATATTGGAGCTGTATATATTGGTTCTGAATCACACCCATATGCTGTGAAACCAAGTGGTACTGTTGTTGCAGAAGCTCTTGGCGTAGGACCTGATGTTAATATCGTTGATACAGAGTTTGCTTGTAAAGCAGGAACATCTTGTATTATACTTAATATGGGACTTGTCAAGGCAGGTTACATAAAATATGGTTTAGCAATAGGCGCTGATACCTCACAGGGAAGGCCAGGCGATATGCTTGAATACACTGCAGCAGCAGGCGGTGCTGCTTTTATAATAGGAAATAAAGATTTGGTTGCTGAGATAGAGGATTGGTATTCATTTACAACAGACACTTCTGATTTCTGGAGAAGAGAAGGTCAAGATTATCCAAGTCATGGTGCAAGGTTCACAGGAAAGCCTGCATATTTCAAGCATCTTCTTTCTTCAACGAATAACATAATGGAAAAAAACAATCTAAAACCAGAAGATTTCAAGCATGTTGTTCTTCATATGCCTAACGGTAAGTTTCCATTAAAAGCTGCCAAAACGCTTGGTTTTTCAAGCGATCAGATCAGACAGAGCATGATTGTCTGTAAGATAGGCAACTGTTATTCTGGTTCCAGTGTTCTTGGTCTGACAAATGTTCTTGATATTGCAGAACCAGGAGATAAGATTTTGATGACATCATATGGTTCTGGTGCAGGTTCTGATTCATTTATAATCAATGTCACTGACAGGATTTTGAAAGTTAGAGACAAGGCAAAGAAAACCGAGGACTATATGAACAACAAAGAAAACATCAATTATGGTATGTATGCAAGATTGAGGGGGAAGTTGAAGGTATGAGCGAAATATGTGCTGGAAACAGGGAACTTTTTGTGAGAGATCTAATATCAATGCATGGCGGAACATCAGAAATGATAACAAGCTTATAGCACCAGTTGAAAGTGGAAGGTCTGTAAAAATATCTGGTGCAGTATCCGAATACAGTGTGGAACGTATAGAATTAAACGAATTTGAGGGAATATTATATCTGTTTGAAGACGGGAAAGTTACTGGAAAACAGAAATATAGATGGTCATTGTGAAATTATGAAAACTGAAAGACATTCAAATGCCCAGGCATTTGTTGATGCATATAATGAAGAGTATGGCTTGAGATTTGATATTGGTTCAGAAGTTGATACAGTTACTTGTGGAGAATCCAAAAGATGCGTCTGCGAAGATCTCAATTACAGCATCCAGTTGATGAGAGACACTGTTATTGGGTGTTTTTATTCGGAAAAGGATTCAAAGCATAAGACATTTAGATGGCAGTTTGAGGGCAAAGTATGAAAAGAGTAGCAATAATCGGAGCAGGTCAGACAAAGTTTGATGAACACTGGGAAAAATCACTCAGAGATCTGTCGACAGAAGCAGGTGCTCTGGCATTAGCAGATGCAAAAATAACAAGTAAACAGGTTGACGCTCTTTATATTGGCAATATGTCTGCTGGAAGATTTGTTGGACAGGAGCATCTAGGAGCAATGGCAATGGATAATGCAGGGCTGAATCCAAAACCTGCAGTAAGATGCGAGGCAGCATGTGCATCAAGTGCACTGGCTTTCAGACAGGGTTACATGTCAATACTTTCAGGAGAGCATGATATTGTAATGGTTGGTGGAGCAGAAAAAATGACTGATCTTAAAGGAACAGGTGCAATCGCAACATTAATGGGTGCTGGTGATCAGGAATGGGAGAGCTCAATAGGAAATACCTTTGTAGGTTTATACGCATTAATAGCAAGGGCGCATATGAAAGAATTTGGAACAACAAGAGAGCAGATGGCCATGGTGTCTGTAAATAATCATAAAAACGGTTCATTGAATCCTCTTGCACAATTTCCATGTGAGATTACTGTTGAAGATGTTCTTAATTCCACTCTAATAGCAGATCCTCTTAGACTATTGGACTGTTCACCTATTACAGATGGCGGGGCAGCTCTTATACTTGCATCAGAAGAGGCTGCCAAGAAGCTTGATAACCCTATCTGGGTTCTGGGAACAGGTCAGGCATCTGACACATTAGCGCTTCATGATAGAAAAAGTCACATTGAAATGATTGCAACAAAAGTAGCTGCAAAGAAAGCATATGAACAGGCAGGTCTAACGTCTGAGAAAATAGATATTGCAGAAGTTCATGATTGTTTCAGTATAAATGAAATCCTTGCAATTGAAGACCTTGGTTTTTGTAAGAAGGGCGATGGTGGAAAGTTTGTTGAACAAGGAAAAATAGCAAGAGATGGTGAGAAACCAATAAACACAACAGGCGGACTGAAATCAATAGGACATCCTGTTGGCGCAACTGGTGTAAGACAGATTGTTGATATCACAAAACAGTTAAGAGGACAGTGTGGTAAACTACAGATGAAGGGAATAAAAAACGGTCTGGCTCTAAACGTAGGTGGTTCAGGAGCAACTGCTGTTGTTAATATTTTAGGAGTTGATTAAATGGGTCATAGAAGCAGCATACCTCTATATTGGAGATTACAGAAATCAAAGTATAATTTAGTTGGAACAAAATGCAAAACATGTGGAAAGCTCTATTTTCCACCAAGACAGCTCTGTTCAGAATGTAGAAGAAAGGGTGAGATAGAAGACTTTAGTTTCTCTGGTAAAGGAGAGATAATTTCATTTACAGTTATAAGAGCAGCCCCAGAAGGATTTGAAAAATACACACCTTATGCAATTGCATTAATAAAACTGGAAGAAGGTGAAGTTATCTCAGGTCAGATAGTTGGTGATGTTACTAAAGTCGAAGAAGGAAAAAAAGTGAAGTCTGTTTTCAGAAGAATGCATGAAGACGGAAAAGATGGCGTCATCTTTTATGGTGTCAAATTTCAATTAGTTGGTTAGAGTATGTCCATATCTGTCTTATTCAGCCTCTTTTCAAATAGTTTCATTAATCTGTATGTCATGGAAGCTGGGAATTTTTTATAGAATCGCCTGAAAAGAAGCCCTTTTCTAATTCCTTTACCAATAACACTTTCCCATTCTTTTTCATATTGGCTTAAGAAGGATTCTGAAAAATTATTTTCTCTAAGAGCTTTTTGAATTGTTTCAGCTGCTTTTTCAGCTGCTGTAAACCCATAAACAACACCACCACCACTATTATGAAGTATTAATGGACCAAGGCCTCCTATAAACATATTACTTTTTGGAACTTCTATATCAAAAACATCTCTATTTGTTTTTATTTTTCTAATCTCTTTTATAGGGAGAAGTATCATTTTATTTTTAATTAATTTTTTTATAAACTCTTTTTCTCTACCATTTCCAATTTTATTCAAACCTTTCAATAATTTTTCATAACTGAGAATATTACAGCTTTTGTTTTTACATCTATTTGAAATGTATTTTCCAACCTCAGTTTTTATTAGTTCATTTATCATATCATTTGATAAAATGTTTTTTGGAAAACCAAATGTGGGTCTGGATTTAATATTATTTAAGTATTTTTTAATTTCTATTTTATTTGGGAAAATATCTGAAAGTTTTTCTAAATCTTTTTTGGAGGAAAAACTAATTTTATATGATTTACTGGTTTTTATTTTTTTATTGTAGAATGAATGTACTCTGCTTTCTGATTCCTCAACTGATGGAAACAAACCCAGTTGCAATGAAAGTATAATAATATCACTGGCAAGTTTACGGCTAGCTGTTTTAGAAGAAATTTCTGCAGACCAATTTCTTCTTTTTTCTGGCATTCTAACTCTGCAGAATCCATCACCTTTCATATAAGCCTTTAAAAACTCAATCTTCACTTCATCTGAAATGTTGAAAATTATATATGGAATTTGTTTATTATATGCATTCTTACCCGTTTCCAGTATGTCAGTAAATATTTTGGCAAGTAATTTTCCACCAAAAGATATAGGAAATTCTGTTTCTTCTTTTGTATACGGATTTTTTCTTGGTTTCCAGAAACTTATATTAATTCCAAACGTTTTACCAATACAATCTATTAGATCATCCATAATACCGTTTTTAATATCATCTTTTCCTAAGGACATGTGAATGTGTTTACCTTTTGATGAGTCTCCTTCAGCAATATAATAACCGAGAATACGGCAAAATTCAGGTGTTATTTTAATTATATTCGGAATTTCTACTTTCTTTTTTGGAGGTTCATAGACAATTCTGACATCTTTAGGTATAATTTTTTCATTCAAAAATAATTTTAGAGGTATAGAGTCGCGGTCCCAATATGTTGTTCTATAATTTATTGGAACTTCAGAACGCTTAGAAAAAAGAAGTTTTTTCCCTCCTCTAACACGAATTTTTTTCACAAATTCGGGATATTTTTTTATTATCAAATTAATTAAATTCAGTTCTGTTATATTATTTGCATTATTAGGAACACTTGAAGTAAAAAGTAAGTGATCTTTTTTAGGTTCCAATTCAGAAACTTTTTTAGGCATCAAATTAAAATCATTTACACAAATTACACTGTGTGAACCTGTTGTCTTAACCCTATAACCTTTATTTGTGATTATTTCAAACATGTTTTCATCCAGTTTATGTTCTAAACACGATTTTATTTTCATAAAATTTAGAAGAGAAGCATTCTTAGATGGTGAAAATGCATAAATATTTTTTATTTTATTGTTTCTAAAATTGTTAACTACTTCTTCTATCTTTACATTTTTTATAAGTCCGTTTTCTTTTATAATTATACTTTCTTCTCCATCAATGCTCCACGGTTTGACCTGTCCTGCTGCATCTCCAACTAAGAGAACTCTTTCAGCATAGCTTTTACAGCTACCGATTGGTATCAAAGCGCCCATTCTTTCATAGTCTTTAAGATCAAAGAATCTTTCCAAATCTAGAAATTTTGCATTCTTTCCAAGTATTCCATATTCTGTTGTTTCCCCTCTTGGAATCTTCCATAGAAAACCATCAGTTATTTTTTTATCATACCAGAGCTCAACAAAATTATTATTATTTTTTTCTGAAACAGTTGCTATTAGACCATTTACAAGTTCTGTTCTATATCCAAGGAAATCCCTGACAGAAGAGCTTGCACCATCACAACCAACCAAGAGTTTTGTATTTAACTTCCCTTTAGTAGTTTCAACAATCAGATGATCTTTAGCCTTTTCAAAACCAATGAACTTTGTATTGAGTTTAATTTTGGATTCAAGACTCTTTGCAAGACTCTTGTCAAATTTTGACCTATCTAAAACATAGGCCGCTGTCTTTTCTTTGACTAGATTTATAGTGCCTGAATTGAAATGTATTTTTGCACCCCTCACTTCATGTTCTAGAAAGTCCTTATTTACTGGAACGAATTTTTCCAAGTTAGTTGATATTAGACCAGAACATGGTTTCTTACCAATATGGTCTTTGCTTTCAAGAATAACAACATCCAAATCGCTTAGCTTATGTGCTAAGAAAAGTCCAACAGGTCCTGCACCAACAATAACAACATCATGCATAGATATTCTTTTGTAAGGTTATTTTAAAGCACTATCTATCCCTCTTAATAGACAATATAAAGGGCATGGAGCCCTTGAAGCTATAACATCCCAATCTGAACAAGATCAGAAAATCATAGTTTTCGATATTTGGGAGTGGTATTTCAAGGTCGACTCCACAGAAGCTGGCGCTCCTGTCTCTAAGTCTCCCACTTACACTACACACCAGATATCTATCAAGGGTTTGGTAGATAGGGAATCGGACCCCAAGCAGAACCATGACCAATAAACTATCCGACCTTGGCCTGCGCTACACCTTTACTGGTCCACCACCATTCCATGCCCAGGGAATGAATCCCTTCCAACAAGCCGCCGGGGCTTATCCCACAGTCGGCGGCTGTTTAGTCCAAACCTTCACGTATCCTCAAAATAAGTATGACCTCGCCGATAAAGGCACTCATACAAACTGGATGCCACCAATCAAGATCACGCACCTTTGTCCTGTTCGGGGCATTTCCTTTGTGCCACACTTCTAGAAGCCTCTGAAACCCCTCGGATTTCAGCCAACCGACTGTTACTCTTTCAAGATCCATCACAAAATCCCCTCCAAAGATTCTCCCCAGACGTTGAATGTGGTTCAGAAAGAGACTATTCACTAAGAAAAAGTTCATGCTCTCTGAACAGTGAAAATGGTAGATAACCAACTAAGTTGTTAAACTAAAATTGGCTAATATTTTCATTTGTTCATATGATTTAAAAAGCTTTAAAAGAGGAAACTATTAGATAATTAATAAATACTTATAGACTAATTAAACATAATTAAGGAATAATATGGATTATAAACTTTTGCTAATAGTGCCATTATTGTTATTATTCGGTTCAATTGCAATACTTGTAAACGGTTACGTTCAGACAGGAGAATGGTTTGAAAGGTCAATAGAGCTTCGCGGAGGAACACTGATAACCGTAAATACAGACGAGCAGCAAGATATCAATTCTATAGAAAAACAGCTCTCAGAAGAGTTTGGTGCAGTTATAGTGAAGGGATTAAGAGGTATAGGTGGATATGGAATACAGATAGAGGTTGGTTCTGATGCAGATTCCAGCAGAATCCTAGAGATATTGTCAGAATATATGGATACCTCAAAATCATCTATAGAATCAATAGAGCCGGCTCTTGGAGAGACCTTTTGGAACCAGGCACAACTTGGAATCATATTAGCGTTCATTTTTATGGGAATAATAGTTTTTGCAATATTTAGAAGTTTTGTTCCTAGTTTTGCTGTTATATTGGCTGCGGTTTCTGACATACTAGTTACACTAACACTCATGCAGGTTTTTAAAATAGAACTTACTTTAGCTGGTCTGGCATCGCTTCTAATGCTCATAGGATATAGTATAGACACTGACATAATGCTTACAACAAGACTTCTCAAGAGAGCTGGAAATCTCAAAGAAAACATAAACTCAGCATTCAAAACAGGCATAACAATGACAGGAACAACATTGGGCGCTTTGGCTGTTATATACATTGTTCCAACATCTCCTGTCATAACAGAGATAGCAAGCATATTGTTAATAGGTCTTGTTATTGATGTTATTATGACATGGCTGCAGAATTCTGTTCTGTTAAGATGGTATGTAGAAAGGAGAAATGTAATATGCTAAAACATTGGCGTGTATTGATATTATTGGTAATGTTGTTAGGTGCTGTATTATCCATAGGACTAAAATTATATCCTTATGGAAGGTATGGAGTGGAAATCGTTTATATAACAGATGACTCTCCCGCTAGAGATGTTATTGAAAATGGTATGCAGATAACAGAACTGAATGGTGAACGAATAGAAAATTCAGAAGATTGGAATAGAAGAATAAGCAACCTGACAGGGAATATATCTTTGCGAGCTAATGGTGAGATATATGAAATAGAGATTGTTGACATACTTGGGATAGATGTGATGGATATAGAGAGGACAAATTTGGAATTTGGCCTTGATTTAAGAGGTGGGACAAGGATAATTTTAACACCTGAGAATGTAACTGATAAAGAAACAATGGATCAGATTTTAGCAACTCTGCAGACAAGAGCAAACCTTTACGGACTAAAGGAAATAAAGTTTTATTCGATAAAAGGAGAGCGATCATATATACAGGTAGAGGCTACTGGACTTGGAAGTGAGGTTGTAAACCAGCTGCTTTCAACACAGGGTAAGTTTGAGGCAAAGGTTGGAAAACCAGTTACAATAAATGATAATAAAGGAAACTTCATCTTAGGTGATAGGAGTTATCCTGTTACATATAATAATGGTACAGTAGAGATAAACAATTCTTTAATACAGTCAAATGATACATTTACCCTTGAAGGAATACTGTTTCAATATCTGAATAAAACAGACGATAAACTGATATTTCTTGGAACAGTGTATGAAGGGGAAGACATAGAACTTGTTTATACAGATCCTCAGAGATCTGGTATAGTACCAAGAGGTGGAGGATATAACTTTTATTTTGTTGTTCTGGTCTCCCAAGACGGTGCGCAGAGGTTTGCAGACGTGACAACAGGCATACCAAAGATTTTGGATATAGAGATAGGAGAAGAATATCTGGATTCGAACATATACCTTTTCCTTGATAACAAGCTTGTTTCAAGTCTGAGAATAGGAGAGAGTCTTGGAGGAGAGGTTTATACAACTCCACAGATACAGGGATCAAGACTGAATATGGAAGATGCTATAGAAGAGAAATTAAGGCTGCAGACAATATTGAGATCAGGTGCTCTTCCAACAAAGCTGGAAACAGTTTCTGTTGATATTATATCACCAACACTTGGAAAGGGCTTTTTCAGCTCAACTCTATACGCAGGTCTTTTTGCTGGTATTGCGGTTATAATCATAATATTCCTCAGATATAGGAGCATAAAATTAGCATTACCACTGGTCTTCATTGGACTTTCAGAGGTGTTGATAATACTGGGAATTGCAGCAACAAATGATTCGTTTATATGGGGGACTGTTATGGTTGTAAATGCCTCAATCGCTATTTTAGCGTGGTGGAAAAAACAAGAGATGGATATATACGCATGGGCAGGTGTTATAATCATACCATTGCTTGGTATGCTGTCATGGACAATAGATCTTCCTACAATAGGCGGAATAATAGCTGCGATAGGAACAGGCGTAGATCATCAGATAATAATAGCAGATGAAGTGGTTATTGGAAGAAAGATAGAAGAGAAGATATTCTTCAGTATGAAGGAGAAGATAAAGTCTGCATTCTTTATCATATTTGGTGCAGCAGCAACCACAATTGCTGCAATGGTGCCTTTGGTATTCTTGGGCATAGGTTTAGTGAGAGGATTTGCAATAACAACAATGATAGGTGTTCTTGTTGGCATATTGATAACAAGGCCTGCATATGCGAAGATAGTTGAAGTGTTGTTTAAGTAACATTTATTTTCAAAAGAAATTACTTTTGCCAAGGCCTTTTCTTTTTCCTTTTAGTAGCAGACTTGACCCTTTTCTTTACATGATGAACAGCTCTTTTTATGTTTTCACTTCTGTTTTTTTTTGGACTGAAACCGCGCTGTGGGCTATATCCAGAAGGAGGTGGTAAAAGTAAATAAAGGAGTAGTACAGCAACAATAATTGCCACAGTCACACCAACCCATAACCATGGATTAAGCCACCATGCACCGGCAGCTTTTTCTATAACTTCTTTGAACTCGGACTTTACCCTTTCCAATTCAGTTAGTGTGCTGTTAAGTGTTGTTGTAAGCTCTGTGAGAATAGTTTCTGCGGTTGCATAATTCTCATTGTTTATTGCAGTTAGTGCAGAAGTTAGCTTTTCATTACTGCTATTCAGTAGACGTTCAACCTCAGTGAGATTTTCACTAGGCACAACACCATAAGAAACTATGCTCCTAAATTCTGTTGATAGGTTGCTGAATATGGAAAGAAGCGAATAATATGATTCGTTTATTCCTTCAAGTCTTTCAGTTGTTACCATTACATCAAAAAGGAATGTTTTTTCATTCTTTATTGTATCTCTGGCTGCATTTTCATAAGCAATAAATTTGCCTGAATGATTTCCTAGTGAAGAAGTATTTGATATATTAAATGTTACATTGTATACACAGCTCGCATTTAATCCAAGTGAACAGGAAGCAGGTGCGACAGATGCTGTGATATCACTGCTTATATCTATATCAAGCTTGGATAATATTGCCCTCTGACCTGTATTGTTAACTCTTATTTTTGTAAAGTTTGAACCCCCTGGAATACCACTCAAAAAGCTTACATGCTCTGTAATAAGAAGTGAATCAGGTATACAAATATGATTTACTATGGCTCCCAAAGAACAGGGTACGGCTTTACATGTGCTTGTACTGGTGTCACAATATTGATTTGAAGCGCAGGTTGAATTTGAACTGCAAGAGTCACCTGTGCCTGCATTATTATTATTACCACTAGATGTAGAAACCTCAACAACTGACACACCACCGGATATGCTGGAATATGTATTGTCTGTTGCTGTGATTGATACTGGGCATGCTGTTGTGGAGCTCACATTTCCAGCTGTAAGACTCCAATAGTACCAGCAGATTTCAGTCCCGTTTTCAGTTATGTTTATCTGAGCCACATTGCTTCCGGTTGCATAAGAACCACACCCATCTTTTTTGTTGTTAAGCACGGGTGTTATAGTGCTGCAGGTTGATAATGTTATGTTACCAGTTGCAGGTAGATTACCAAAATTCACAACACTCATATTGTAATAGATAACAGTGTCCTCATTTGTTGTCCGATTCGCATTGCTTATGAAAGTAATGTTCAGTCCAGTTCTATTAATTGTTAGAGGATAATTATAATTGCTTCCAGAGAACGAAAGGTTGTCCTTGATATAACTGGCATTCACATATACTCGATATTTTCCGCCAGGTATACCTGTTGGTATGCTTACGTTTATGTTATATATATTTGAAGAGTAGAGTGGTGAAGTGCCATTGTATTCTGTTAGAAAACTGCTGCTTGACGTTGGATATCTGTATGTTGTGACATTATTTTCCACAAGCCATACTGTAAAGTTCTCTAGTTGAAGAGCATTTATCAGTGTATTGTTCAGCAATGAAACATTTGTAAATATAGTTATATTCTCAGCCCTTGAGACATTCTCAATTTCAGTGTTTCCATCAGCTGTTTTTATCTGCGTTATATTAACAATAAGGTCATTTGTAAGATTTACCTGAACTGTCAGGTTAAAGCCCTGATAAGGGTATGCATCTGTTGCATTAAGATATATCCAGCCTGCATACACACCTTCCCGATTACCTGTTTCATTGGTGTCTACTGTAAAGTTTATTTCCATTTGGGTACTGGAACCAATCGTAAGGTTATTTGGACATGAATATGAGAAGTTTATACCATAACTGCTGCTTGTGAGATTAGTTGAATTTGTGCAGTTAATTGATGTGATGTTTCTGTTTCCTGTGTTGTTTATTGGTATTGATATCTGCAAATCAGTACCGCTCCTATTAAATCCTATATTATCTCTTATCTGGACAGTATCAGATTCAAATGTACTGTTTACCAGAAGAGTGCCTGTTGTCACATTTACTGAAAGAGGTGTTGAGAGTATTGCTCCTCTACTATCTCTGTAATCGAAAAATCCTTGGTATAGACCACTGATACTTGTATTTGGTATGGTAAATGTTAGAGCAAAGTTCTTTGTGTAATTGCTTACATTAGTTATGTTAAGGCTTGTTGTTGTATAATTAGAGCTTAGCCAAGTGTTTACAAAGAACATAAGATCGATTGTATAGTTGCCGTTCATGACAGTGTTGTTTAGAACCTCTGCCCTCCAAATACCTTTGGTGATAGATGTTGTTTCAATAAACTCTTCTTGCATTGCCCCTGTGACATTTGCATTCACTCTTTTACCTGTTGAATTGGAAACCAATGTTCCATTTGGCAAATACAAACTGAGAGTGTAATTTGTTCCATCTGTCCAATTGATCAAAGTCTTTACCCGTGTTGCGTATGAAGGAACAGTGAAAGTATAATTATTTGCTATGGTTGAATTAGACCTATCCAAATGATAAAATCTCTTTAATTCTACTGTACTTAATGAGGTAAGATTTCCATCATTCCTCAAAGTAATATTAACAGTGGTGTTCTCGCTAATATTCATCTCACCAAAACTTAGATTATATATTGTATTGTTATTGCTAGTGTTTGTCAAATTCAATGATGTGAAATATAAATTACCAGTGTAGTTTTCTGCTGCTGTGAAATTTCCATATAACCTTATCTCCCATAGACCAGGCGTTAGATAGCTGTAATTAAGCACTTCAGAATTAGTGCTTTTACCTGCTGACTTGGAAGCGAATAACGAATTATTGAAAAGAAACATATCCAAATCCTTGTTGGTGTCGTTCCAAGAAATGTTTATTGTGATTCCTCTTGCATTGTAAATTTCGCTTACATTGAAATAGAATGAATGATAGGCTGATGCATTGACAGGCATTGTGCCTTTGAATGCGCCTATGCCTGTTGTTGTATTCAATTCGTTGTTGGTTGTTATAAGAACATCTATTGTGGTTGTTATATTTACATGATCGCTTGTATTGGATGTATTAGCGACCCGAATATATCCATAATATTTTCCAGGCGGGCAGCTTGAATTGAAAACTATTGTGAATGTTTCATTTGTTCCATTTGGAAGCGTGGTTGTATTTGTAAGTATGCTTGTATTGCTGGCATTGATAACTTTTAGCGGAATATATTGATTGCTCTGGAAGCAATTTGAATAATTATTTAAGTACTGACTAACCTGAGAATAATTGCTTGTTATACCTGTTACGTTATATAAATCAAGAGTTATATTGAATGCGGAATCATTCTGGCTCTGGTTTGCTATAAGTGTTATGTTTGCGGTATAATTGTTGGTCCAATTAAGAACCAATGTATTAGGTGTTACATTGAAGAGACCTGATATGCTATTTACACTAAGTACAGGAACAACATAGTGGAGAAATGCGAATGATACGAATAGAAAACATATGAGACCAAATTTTTTATTAAACTTCCCCATAGAACACCTATGATATTATATTAATATACGCATTTATAACTTTTATGGTTTTTATATATGTTCAATGAATATTAATTTATGATAGATTTTTTAACTTCTGAGATTGCTTATATAATGTTACCCTTTATTTTTATATTAGTAATAATCTTTGGCGGGCTTAAAGTAGGAAGTCCATTTGACAGGAAAATAAATCTTGTTTTAGCGTTTATTGTAGCAGCTTTTTCAGTAACATCACCGGTTCTTATTGAATTCATACACACGGTTCTTCCATACGCTGCAATATTCTTTGTAGTTATTTTCATACTAAGTTTCTTTAAGAAATCCATGGGGGGAGGAGATAAAGATTATACACTTCCTGCGATA
Organism: Candidatus Aenigmatarchaeota archaeon; assembly: GCA_016783545.1. Taxonomy (GTDB): domain Archaea; phylum Aenigmatarchaeota; class Aenigmatarchaeia; order QMZP01; family QMZP01; genus BS750m-G24. The sequence continues at coordinate 75,410 of JADHWJ010000001.1, forward strand.
ATATTGGCTATAGTCATGATTTTTGTTGTTAGTCAAGCCCAGAAAGACACAATAATAGATTTAGGGGACACTAACTTATTGGCAACATTTGTATTGGTATTCATAATATTGATACTATATCTTGCATATAAACGCGGCGAAAAATAGTTAGTAATTGAATTATTTCATTGCCCTACTAAACTGCTTTTGAAATGTTTCAACATCGTTTATTAGAAGTTGTGCTGCATCTTTCAAGACTTTTTTTGGGCTGTCTGCCCTAATAATAATTTCAGGACTGGAAAGATAGGGATGCTTTACTGCATATGCCACTTGCTTTGCCCCGCTTTTCCATGAATTGATTCTTAATGTATTTAGAAGAGTCTGATCTTCACCTTCAATTTCCAATGTTAATTTTCCTTTTTTCTTTTCTAGGACTGTCATTTTCATAATCAAAACCTATAATCATTGTTGATATTTTTATTCTAATTACTTATTTTAATACTTATTTAAGCTTTTAATGCTTTAAATACATCTTCATTCACGCTGTTGTTAGTGATTAACAGGTGTCTTTTTTCGTTGTTTATTGGGTTCTTTTCAAAGCTTACAAAACCACCAGCTTCTTTTACTAGCACAATTGCTGCTGAAAAATCAGTTTCTTTGACTGTTCCATTGGGATCAAAATAGGCCTCAAGGCCCCCTTCGGCAATAAAACATGCTGCCAGCATGGTCCCGTATGATCTTATTCTCCCGGATTCTTCAATAAACTTTTGTAAAATCCTAAGTTCAATTTCTTTCTCCTCATTTGGTATGTCCAGATCTGATATATCAATACAGACATATGATTCCTTAAGGTTGTTAATATCAGAAACTCTTATTGGATTTCCATTGACAAATGCACCGTTGCCTTTACTTGCATGATACATTTTATCAGTATTTGGATCAAATATAACACCAACAATTGGTTCGTTTTTATATTTCAATGATATTGATATACAGAAAAGAGGTATTTTTCTTTTAAAATTTTTTGTCCCATCAAGAGGATCAATCACCCATACAAAATCAGATTTAGTGTCAGACTCTCCTGATTCTTCTGCTAATATTGCATGTTCTGGAAACCTTTCCTTTATCTTACTGATTATCAGTTTTTCAGATTCAATGTCAGCAACAGTTGAAAAGTCTATGCCTTTTTTCATTTCAACTATTTCAGACCCTGTGTTTTTTATCAATTCCCATGCTTCTTTAGCAGTCTCTATTGCAAATTTTTCATATTCCTTGAGATCTTTCATATCAATCACCCATGATACTTTTTATAGCTTCCATTATTTTGTCAACATCATGTCTTAGATAGTCAAGCCTATCCCACATATCAGCTCTTATATCCCTTGACAGAATATCAGCCTCTAAAACCCCTACACCTATTTTTTTAATTTCTTCAATATCATTCTCTATAAGAGCTGAACCTTGTTTTTCGTATTCTTCAATCATGCCGCTTTCAGGAACACCAGTATTTAGGATAACAAAGTCAAGCTTCCCACCAAGATATTTTATAACTTCTTTTACATGATCAGATGCTTTGAATCCTATTGTTTGGTCAGGCATTTGCGTTATATTGCAAATGTAAATTTTCTTTCCTTTACTCTGATTTATTGCTTCAGAAACCCCTTTTACAAGTAGATTGGTTATTATGCTGGTATAAAGAGCACCAGGACCTATTATTATTGCATCTGCATTTTTAATCTCTTCTATGCAATCACTTAAAGCAAATGCATCTGGCTTCAAGAAAACCCTTTTTATAGAATTTTCCTTGTTTTTAATACCCCTGTTTATTATGTTTATTTCACCTTCAACTATATCTCCATTTTCAAGCTCAGCGCAGATATGTATATCTTTTAATGTTGATGGAAGAACCTTACCTTTGAGCTTTAGAATCTTACTTGTCTCTTTTATTGCTTCCTCAAAACTTCCTGTTATTTTGGTCAATGCAGCTAAGAAAAGATTTCCTATGCTATTGCCCTCAAGACTTTCATTTTGAAATCTATATCCAAACAATTCTTTCATCAATTCTTCTGAATTAGATAATGCGACAAGGCAATTTCTTATATCCCCTGGGGGAAGAATACCAATCTCTTTTCTAAGCATGCCTGAATTTCTACCACAGTCAGTTACACAGACAATTGCTGTTATGTCCTCTGTATATTTTTTTAGAGCTTTTAATAGAACAGACTGTCCAGAACCACCGCCAATTGAAACCACTTTCATATTATGAATTCGGAATATACTTTATAAATATTGACAATAGTGTTTACTTGCCTCTTGCTAGGCTTATATGGGAATCTGCCAGTTCATATCCATGAGCTTCTGCGCCCAATAAATTCAAATCTTGTGCTGTTGCAGCAGCAGCAATTATTTCAGCGAGCTTTCTTGCATTATCACCTGGATTTTTCCCAGGACCTGAACAGCCTAGAATTTCCAGACACTCTTTTGCTGTCTTGAATCCAGCTCCGCCACCAACTGTTGCAACCTCTAAACATGGAAATGTACATCCAAAAATCAATTTATCATCTTTTATCTCAGCCCTTGTAAAAGCTGAAGCGCTTTCAGTTATCTGCGCAGCATCTTGACCAGTTGCTATGAAAACAGCAGCAATTGTATTTGCAACATTTGCATTAAACCCTGAAATCGTTCCTGCTAATGCAGAACCTTGATTATTTTTCAGTTGATTTAGTTCAACAAGATCTTCTATCTTAATTCCATAAGTCTTCTCTATAATTTCCCTTGGTATTATAACTTCTGTTTCTATTGATTTTCCTCTACCAAGTAAGACATTGATATGTGTATTTTTCTTATCTGAACAGAGATTTGCTGTCAGTGATTTTAGTTTTACCTCTGGATATTTTGTTATTAAAAACTTTATTGCATTTGCAGCATATCTTGTTGCAGAATTCATTCCCATTGAATCTCCTGTCTGGAAAACAAATCTAAGATGAACAAATCTTCCAAGTTGGAATGGTTGTATTTCAATAAGTTTTGTTACCCTGCTTTCTTTCTCTGCTTCCACTTTCATTGATTGAAACAATTCCCCTTTTGCTTTAATTTCATCTGAAACATTTTTTGCATATTCGATATCAGGTGTTTCTATCAGAGGAGCTCTTGCCATACCATCGTGTTTCAGAACAGTTTTTATGCCGCCTGATTTGTTTACTGTACTTATGCCCCTTGAAAGACCTGCTATTAGAGCGGCCTCGTTTGTTGCAACCGGTATATAGAACTCACCTTTTACATAATCACCATTTATTTTTAATGGTCCTGCGAAACCTAGCGGTACAACAGCGCCACCAATCTGTTGTTCAATACCTGTCGTATTCTTCTCAGAATCAGAGGTATCTGTGTAATGACTTTTAATTGCTTCAAATTTTTTACCTGTTTTTTCTTCTAAGAATCTAAGCCTTAATTTAGCTGCCTTTGTGTTTGCCTCTTCCCAATTCCCTGTTTTTTCGAATATGATTGTCTCTAAATTATATGATTTTATTTTCCCATTTTTGAGGTCATTATAGATAGCATCCATAAAGAAAATCTGAATTTAATATATAAATACATATCTACATTATACAGTCAGGTGTCGAAGCATTTACTGCTTTAGGCAGGCAGATGACTATGTTATCCGATGAAACAATCAAGAAAATAAAGGAATCTGGTGCGAAAAAAATATTCGTGCAAATACCAGAAGGGTTGAAAATGACAGCCATTAGTATAGCAAAAAGACTAGAAAACAGTGGCTTGAATGTGTTAGTCTCAGCAGAACCCTGTTATGGTGCTTGTGATTTGAAAGATTCAGAGGCAAAGCGCCTTAAATGCGATCTGCTTCTCCATATAGGGCACTCTAATTTTGGTCTGAAAACAGAGGTTCCTGTGATTTATGAAGAATATAAGATAAAATACGATCTGGAAAAACTCCTGAAAAAACATCTGAAACAGTTGGAAGAATACAAGAATATCTCACTTCTAACAACAATTCAATTCCTAGACTCTTTGGAAGGTGCAAAGATGTTTCTAGAAAATCATGGGAAGAAGATTGTTTCATCTGGCCAGATCTTGGGATGCAAGCAGGAAGCGGCTATTAAATCCGATAAAGAGACAGACTGTCACCTTTTCATTGGATCAGGATTGTTTCACCCAATTGGCATACTGGAAAAAACAAAAAAACCAGTGCTTTTTTTGGATATAGAAACTGAAACAATCAAAGATCTCACTTCGGAAAGGAATAAAATGTTAATAAAAAGACAGCTAAGGATAGAAAAGGCAAAGGACTGCAAAATCTTTGGCATTCTGGTTTCAACAAAACCAGGACAGTCAAATCCAAGACTCGCTGAAACAATCAAAAAGAAACTTGAGAGAAAGGGAAAGGAAGCCTATATTCTGGTAATGGATGAAATCACACCAGAAAAGATTCTGGGAATCAAAGTGGAGTGTCTTGTCAATACAGCATGTCCAAGAATATCAGGTGATTCAAAAAGATTTGGAAAAGTTATTCTGAGTTCAGAGGATGTTGATTTTGTATAAAATCTATTCTCGGAAATCATTTTTTCATATCATTCTTGCAGAACTCTATTATTCTTCCAGCAACATTCAGATTGGTAGCCTTTTCCATACCCTCTATACCAGGATTAAGATTTGCCTCGATGACATAGAGCCCTTTCTTACCGTCTATAAGATCAACTGCGCATACCTTTGATTTCAATGCCTCTGCACATCTAAAAACAATATCTTCCATCTGTTCTGTAAGCTTGAAAGGAACAGCCTTTCCACCAACCTTAACATTTGCCCTGGACTCTCCTGGCTTTGCAACCCTTTTGAAGCTTGCTATTATATCGTCACCAGCGACTATACCTCTTATATCCTCTCCTGGGTTTTCTATAAATTCTTCTATAAGAATTTCCTGTTTCATTGTTTTCATTGTCTCTATTATATTCTGAGCAGTCTCTTTATTTTTTGTAACAACAACACCCTGCCCGCCAAAACTTGAAAGTAGTTTTATTACAATAGGATACTTTTGTTTTTTCAGAATGTTTTTTGCAACATTTTTCGAGCTGATTAAAAGAGTTTTTGGAACCGGAACACCTTTCTTTGCAAACTCTTCCAGACTCAAAAATTTATTGTGGGCGATAAGTATAGATTCAGCAGGATATGGTTTCTTGATATCAATATCGTCAAGAAATCTTATGATAGGATAACCGATTTCTGCTCTTGAAGAATCTATTCTCGGAAGTATATAGTCAAATTTGGCTAATTTTTCACCATCATATATTACATCTAGGCCTTTCTCTATTTTCAACTGGACGTCTATTAAGGGAACAAGCTTACACCCTTTAAACACTTTTTTACCCTCTTCAATGAGCCTTTTTGTACTATATCCAATTTTATTTTTACTCGGACCAAGTATTGCAAGCTTTGACATATATCACCTCAAACCAAATATTTGAACACTATATTAAGAATTATTTAGCTTATATAAAACCCTTTCATTTCGTTAATACATTGATATAATTAATTACTTTTACGTCATATTCCAACCAGGTTTTTTACTATCTCCTCATTACCTTTCATCTTTTCCTTCACAACCTTAAGTTCTTTTTCAGTCTCCTTCATTAACCTGACTCTATCTTGTCTTGTAAGGTTCTCCTCTTCCAACGCCCTTATGCTTTGTTCGATAGTATCAAGCTCTTTTAATAATTCGCCTCTCATTGGCTGACCTTTTTTAAGAGTACCTTCCCTTAATCTATCCCATCTTTTTCTAAGTTTCCTTACCTTCCATTTCCAGCCAAAAAGAAATCCAAGTACCATATTAAGTTTTAGTGCTGCAAACAATAAAAAGATATTAGAAAAGACTTTTATTTTTCTCTACCCAATTGACCAGTCTTTTTACACCCTCTTCTGGACTAATCTCAGGTTTCCATCCCAGTGCTTCTCTTATTTTAGACGTATCTGATATATAGACCTTCTGATCAGATGGTCTCCAATCACTAAAAGAAATCTCACTTTTTTTACCAGTTAGCTTTTGTAACAGATCTAAAAGTTCTAGCAGGGAAAGTGTATTTTCTGGTCCACCTCCAGTATTGAAAAGCCCTTGCTTTATGTTACTTTTTATGAAAAGATCATAAGCTCTTACGAGATCGTCTGAATACAAAACATCTCTCACCTGCTTACCATCACCATATATTGTCAGTGGCTTTCCAAGTATTGTTGCAATTGTAAACCATGCTACCCACCCCTGGTCTTCCACGCCAAATTGCCTTGTTCCAAATTGACATGACATTCTAAACACACCTGTCCTAAGACCATAAAGATGTCCATAATCCTGTACATATATGTCTCCTGTTAATTTGCTGCAGCCATATGGTGTGTGTTCACACCTATCTATGGAAAAGCTTTCAGGTATGCCATTCTTGAATTTATCTTCAAAAACATATTTTGTCTCTTTCTCCTCCACACCGACATTGTTTACATTCTCGCCATATACTTTATTCGTAGAACAATAGACAATTGTGGGATTATTGCCAGATAACCTTGCTGCTTCCAAAACATTGAAAGTCCCAATCCCGTTTATCTCAAAATCAGTTCTTGGGTCTGTTACAGATGTTGTAACAGCTGTCTGGGCAGCTGTATGAATTATTACGTCTGCATCCTTTGCAGCTTCCTTTATTTTCTCAAAATCTCTTATATCCGCATCAATAAACCCTATATTAGGAAAACTATTTTTCAGAAAATCTAGATTGTATGTACTATTTATATCCTTTCCTAAGAGTTTGCTCCTGGAAAGATTATCCAAAACAGTTACATCATTTCCGTTTTTTGCATAATATTCAGCAACATGACTTCCTATGAAGCCTGCACCACCTGTTACCAAAACTTTCATACTCACCACTTAATAAGATATAAAAATAACATTTAAAAGTCTTTATGGAAGTAAAAATACTAGGATCTGGCAACGAAGTCGGAAGAGCTTCAATCATGTTGACCTCTGAGAAAAAGAGATTTCTTTTTGATCACGGAGTGAATGTAAAGGCAATGGATTATCCAATTGAGCCTAAAATGCCTATAGACGCTGTATTCCTGTCACATGCGCATTTAGATCATTCAGGAAATCTTCCACATCTCTATAAAAGAGGATATAATGGAAAGATTTTCGCAACACCAACAACATTTGATCTGACGAATATGCTCTTAAGAGATTCTCTTAAAGTTCAGAAACTAAAGGGACTGACACCTCAGTATATGCCTGATCACATGAATCAAATGGGAAGAAGAGAAAGAGGGATGAGATATAGAGAAAAAATCAAAATAGGCCAGGCAGTTGCTGAGCTTAGAGGTGCTGGTCATACACCAGGTTCTTCAACAACCCTTTTGGAAGTGGATGGGAAGAGAATTTTATATACAGGGGATATAAATTTCATAGAAACCGAACTTCTCAGGCCAGCTGATACTAAATTCAAAGACATAGACATGCTGATAACAGAGGCTACATATACATACAAGGATCATCCGGATAGGAAGAAATTAGGAGAAGAATTAAGAAAAAAAGCTGCTGATATAATAAATTCCGGCGGAACGCTGATAATGCCAAGTTTCGCTGTTGGCAGGACACAGGAAATGTTACTTATACTTTCTAAATTAGACTTTCCAATTTACATGGATGGAATGGGAATAGATGCGACAAGAAGGGCAATGCTTCATACAGATTCTGTAAGAAATATAAAGAAATTAAGAAATGCTTTCAGCAAAGCGCAAAAAATAAGCAGGCCGAATCAAAGAAAAAAAGCAATAGAAAAACCAAGTATTGTAATAACAACTTCAGGCATGCTTTCTGGGGGCCCTGTCAATTGGTACATAAAAAATCTGCATAAAAGAGAGGACTGTTCTTTGATACTTTCAGGTTTCCAGTGTGAAAATACCACTGGAAGAACATTACTAGATACTGGTAGATATATAAACGAGGGACTTGATATTAAACCAAAATTCAATATAGAATTCATGGATTTTTCTTCTCATTGTGGTAGAAGTGATCTAATTAATTTTATTAAAAATGTAAATGCAAAGAAAACTATTTTAGTTCATACAGAAAGCGGACCTAAGTTTGCAAATGAGCTTAAAGATATGAATATTGATGCTGTCGCACCAAAGAATGGAGAAATAATTGGTATATGATAGAAATAGATGGTTCCTATAAAGAAGCCGGGGGGCAGATAATACGAACTGCTATAGGCCTTTCAGCGGTTACAGGAAAGCCATGCAGAATTTTTAATATTCGAAAGGGCAGGTCGCAGCCAGGTCTTAAAGCACAGCACCTGAGTGGAATAAATGCTGTTGCAAAGCTTTGCAACGCAAAGACAGATGGTTTTAAAATTGGTTCTGAAAAGATTGAATTCCATCCAGGAAATCTTTCTCATAAGCCATTGAAAATAGATATCGGAACTGCTGGCTCAGTTACACTGGTGTTACAATCCCTAATAATACCTGCTATACATACTGACAAAGAATTGGTTTTTAAAGTAATAGGTGGTACAAATGTTGCCTGGTCACCAACAGTGGAATATTTTCAGCATATATTCTGCGACTTTCTTAAGAAAATGGGAATTGATATTCATATAGATACAAAAAGATATGGATTTTATCCAAAGGGTGGTGGGATTGTCAATGTCACTGTTCATCCAGGAGATATAGTACCACTAAGGCTTGAAGAAAGAGGAAAAATGATCAGGGCAGATGCCTGGTCTGTCGCATCCAAAACCCTTGAAAAGCCAAGGGTCGCAGAAAGGCAGATTGAAGGCGTTAAACAGATAGAAATAGAAAAAAAGAACGTGCAGTATGTTGATTCAAATTCTACAGGCTCTTCTTTACATATGCACGCACACTACGAAAACTGCAAACTTGGTGCATCAGTTCTTGGTGAAAGAGGAAAATTAGCTGAAAATGTTGGTGAGGAAGCGGCCTCACTTTTGAAAAAACAAATGGAATCTAATGCCTGTCTGGATGAATGGATGGGCGACCAGATTCTGCCGTATAATGCATTGGCAGGAAAATCCAGAGTAACAGTCTCGAAAATCACAAATCACCTGCTGACAAATATCTGGGCAATAGAAAAATTTCTGCCTGTGAAATTCCAGATTGAAAGGGGAGTGCCAAGCACAGTATCGATAAAGATGCAATGAAGTTAAATATCTAACTCATTAATTAGTATCTGATGGGGATGAAACTTTCCATAATAATGCCGGTGTATAATGGATCTTCTTTTATAGAAAAAAATGTCTTAAAAGTAAAGGATGTTCTTGATACGATTAACATTGATTATGAGATCATTGTTGTCAATGATGGCTCAACCGACAATACAAAAGAAGAGCTAATGAAAATAAACAAAGGAAATATAAAAACACTAAGCTATGAAAAAAATCAGGGAAAGGGCCATGCAATAAAACATGGTTTTAAATCATCAGAAGGAGAGCTTGTAGGATTTCTGGATTCTGATCTTGACCTGAACCCAGGTCAGATTAAAAATTTCGTTAAATTTATGGAAAGTACAGGTGCGGATATAGTTATAGGTTCAAAAAGGCATCCGCTTTCAAATGTCAGTTATCCAATGAAGAGACGGGTTCTAAGTGCAGGCTATCAGTTCATAAACAAGATTCTGTTCAATCTCAATGTCAGAGACACACAGGTCGGCTTGAAATTATTCAAACATGATGCTTTGGAAGATATATTACCAAGGATTATGGTCAAGCAATATGCTTTTGATCTTGAGGTTCTTGTGAATGCAAATATGCTGGGATATAAGATAATAGAGGCTCCTATAGATCTTGATTTTAAATTCAATGGCTCATTTGTAAAAATGGGCGCTATCTGGAATATAATCCTGGACACCTGTTCAATTTTTTATAGAAAAAATATTTTACATTCCTATAGTAAGAAGAGATGCTCAGAATAATATAAATACTATTCATCATTTTTAAACATAATATTCTTTCCACCATTCTTCAATGATTCTTGTGCGGTTTCAAGTATCTTAATAACTCTTAGCCCATCTTTGGCATCAGTTAACGGATTTTTATTCTGAGAGATGCACTCCAAAAAATGTTCAGCTTGATTCTTTAGCGGTTCAGACTGTTTTACTTTCAGGACATGGACGTCTCCTATGCTGATGATGGATTGGTAGTCACTATATTCAGATAGGTTTTCTGATATACTATCATCTATGCTTCTTTCAAAAAATTTTATCATCTCATTTTTATTGACATCATCAAAAGTTACCATGCCTTTGGAACCAACTATTGTTATCTTTCTTATTTTTTCAGGAGCTATCCAATTAGCATGTATATTACATATTATACCATTTGGGAATTTCAGATTTACAAAAACTAAATCCTCTACATCATTTTGTATATAGGACCCGCCTTCTGCAATTATTTTTTCTGGTAGAGCATCCAGCAAAAAGAGCACTATGGAAATATCATGCGTTGCTAAATCCCAAAGAGCATTGGCATGTTTCCTTATAGGACCCAGTCCTAATCTTTCTGCATTTATGTAATAGATATCCCCTAATTTCTCCTTTATGATTTCTTTCAGTTTTCTGATACCAGTATTATACATGTAAACATGCCCTACCATTAACACTAGATTATTTTCATTGGCAATTTTCATTAATTCCTTTCCTTGTTCAATATTAGAAACAAATGGTTTTTCTATGAGTACGTGTTTACCTTTCTCTAAGCAGTACTTTGCAATTTCATAATGTGTATCCATGGGGGTTGTTATTACCATTGCATCTACATCAGGATTTTCTGCCAGTTCTTTGTAATCTTCAAAGATTTTTACGTCAGGGTATAAAGATTTTATTTTTTCCAGGTTAGTCCTATGTAAATCGCAGCAGCAAACAATCTTGCTTTCTTGTAGTTCATTGAAAATTCTAATATAATTCGGACCCCAGTATCCACAGCCAATTACAGCAACATTTATCATTTAACACCAGTTCAATTTTGTATGTTAGAAATTAATTTGTAAGTGTGGTATCAGAGAAAAGGTGTGTCACAATGCTTTTAAACAATTTATTTATAAAATTTAAGGGAGTGATAATGAAAACATTTTCTATAATAATCGCAGTGAAGGAATTCAATAAAAATCTTGAAAAATGTTTAGAGGGATGTCTGAACCTGGACCATAAGAATTATGAGATAATAGTTCTGCCTGATCTTGGTTTCAAAAGAGATTCCAGAATCAAGCAGATAGTCACAGGTAATGTCAGCCCAGCTGAAAAAAGAGATATTGGAGCAGAATATTCTGATTCTGAAATACTTGCGTTTATAGATGATGATGCATTTCCCAGAGAGGACTGGCTAAAAAAAGCAGAAAAATATTTTCAAAGGCCAGATACAGTGGCTGTTGGCGGTCCTGGAGTAGAGCACCCAAATGATAGCAAACGGCAGAAAGCTTCTGATTTGGTTCTATCATCATTTATAGGTTCAGGTAGCATGAGGCGGAGATACAAACCAGGCAAAGAGGCAGAGATAATTGACCACCCAACATGTAATCTTTTCATAAGGAAAAAAGCATTTGAAAGTATTGGCGGATTTGATACAAAGTATTGGCCAGGAGAAGATACAAAGCTTTGCAATTCTCTTGTGAAATCAGGAAGAAAGATAGTATATGCGCCAGATATTGTTGTCTATCATCATAGAAGAAATCTTTTCAAACCTCATCTAAAACAGATATGGAGATATGGATTTTACAGAGGGGTGTTTGCAAAGAGATTCCCAGAAACTTCAAGAAAGGTTTCGTTTTTCCTTCCAAGTGTTCTGGTCCTATTGATGCTTTTTGGATGGCTATCTGTTTTTATAAATAATTTGGTTTTCTATGTTTACGCTTCTTTTATTTCAATCTATCTTTTGGCATCATTTTTAACTGCCATAAGAAATGTAAAATTCTTCTATCTGACATTTCCTGGTATCATATCAACTCATATAGTGTATGGAATAGCTTTTATCCACGGAATTTTCAAATAAAGTACCCACAGTTAAAATAATCGGTATGTTGAATCTTGGTTAGTGGGTACAACTAGCAAACTTTCTGTTACATCAATGGTATTCTAGTTCAAAAGTTTGCTATAAAGTAATAATAAGCTTAAAAACAATTTATTTCCATGAAAATTTCAATCTCCTATCCACCGATTTCCGATGCAAGAGGAACTCCCTTACTCTCGCAGAATAGGCAATTTCAATATTTTTCAGAACCATGCTTTATCTACCCAATGGTTCCTTCATCTGCTGCAACACTTCTGAAACAGTCAGGGCACCATGTAATATGGGATGATTCCATAGCTGAAAGAAAGAAAGAAGATAATTGGTTTAGAGATATTGAAAACCAAAATCCAGACTTAGTAGCCATAGAAACAAAGACACCGGTCATAAAGCAGCACTGGAGAATAATAAACAAATTGAAGGAAAAAATTCCGAAAATGAAAATTGTTTTGTTTGGGGATCATGTTACTGCTCTGCCAAAAGAAAGCTTTCTAAATTCCAAAGTGGATTTTGTTCTGACGGGTGGTGATTATGATTTTCTGCTTCTTAATTTAGTTAACTATTTAGAAGGCAAAGAAAAGCTAGAACCTGGTATATGGCTTAGAGATGGCACTCAGATAAAAAACACTGGAAAATTCGAGCTAAAGCATGACCTTAATGGCCTGCCTTTTATAGATAGGGATTTAACCAAATGGAAACGCTATGCATATGATAATGGAAATTACAAGAAACTTCCTGGTACATACACAATGGCCGGAAGGGACTGCTGGCACGCGAAATGCACATTCTGTTTGCATCCAGAAACAAAAATTTTGACAAATTTAGGAATGATGAACATTAAAGATATTGTTGAAGATAATGGAGATATAAAAGTTCTGACTCATAAATGCAGATTCAAGAACATTTCAAAAAGAATGAAAAGATCATATAATAAAAATATTATTGAAATTTGCAGTTTATATCTTCCTTATGGCATCAAATTAACGCCAAATCATAAACTATTTTCTTTAAAAAGAGATAATATGAAAAGATGTTCGCATAGAAGTTGTTGGTCGTATTTTTGCAAACCTTATTTAAAATCAAAATTTCTTCGATGCAAAGATTGTAATCATAAGTATTATAAAAATTATCAGTTAAATTTTACAAGGGCCGATGAATTAAGAAAAGGGGACTATTTGGCTGTTCCTATTATAAGAGAGATCAAAGATATTAAAAAAATCAGAATAGAAAACTTATTAAATGAAAATCCAATGAAAGTTAAAACAACTAAGGTAATTTCTGAAAAGAAAATTGAAGAAATTTTTGAATTACACGATATTGGTGTTTCTCAGAGAGAAATAGCAAGAAAATTGGATTTGAATAGAGAAACAATTAAAAGATATTTGCATTTAAGAACTAAAAAGTCTTTGGATTTTGAAGAGAAATGTATAAATCTAAAAGATGGGTTAATATGGCAAAGAGGTAATAAAAATAAAATTAAAAATGAAATATTAATTTCTGAAGATTTTCTCAGGCTTGTTGGATACTATCTTTCGGAAGGGCATGTACATAAATTGAAAAGTCGGCCAAATTCATGGATGGTTGGGTTTACATTCTCCCAAAAGGAAGAGAGATACATAAATGACGTAAAGGTGATCTTTAAGAAAATTTTTGGCATAGAACTCAATGAAATCTATAATCAAAAAAATCACACAGTTCAATTATACACAGGATCTTCAATTCTAGGCAGATTCTTTAAAACACTGTTTGGTAAGGATTGTTATAAAAAAATAATACCAAACAATTTTATGTATTTGCCACTAAAAAAACAAAGAGAACTTCTTTCGGGACTCTTCAGGGGCGATGGGCATTTAAGAATAAGGAATAGATGTGGAATAGAATACATTTTTGGGACAGTATCTGAAAAATTAGCAACTCAGGTATTTCTTTTGCTTCTAAGGCAAAATGTAATACCAAGTTTTCATGTACTTAAAAGGAGAGGGAAAGCGACGGCACAACAATTCTCTATAAGTCTTTCCCATTTAGATATTAATAAAGTCTTTCCTGAGATAAAATTGCCATTAAGAAGAAATAATTATAAACACGGTTTCATATTCAAAAATTATGCAATGATACCTGTTAAGAGCATAAAAGAAGAAAAATATAATGGATATGTTTATAATTTGACAATAGAAGATGATCATAGTTATACCGCGAATTTAGTTAATGCAAAGAACTGCTCATGGACTACAACATACCCTTCTTACAGATCATCCAGACCAGAAAAACTTCTGGAAGAGATTGAAATGCTTATAGAAAAATATGGAATTAAAGAGATAATGGATGATTCTGGTTCGTTTCCAATCGGTAGCTGGCTGAAGAAATTCTGCAACGGTATGATAGAAAATGGATATAATAAGCAATTGAATCTGGATTGCAACATGAGATTTGGCGCTCTGAGTTTTGAGGAATATAAGCTGATGAAGAAGGCTGGATTCAGGCTACTCTTGTTTGGACTGGAATCTGCAAACCAGGTGACTCTGGACAGAATAAACAAAAAACTAAAAGTAGAGGAAATAGTAAGGTCTTGCAGAAAAGCAAAGAAGGCTGGTTTAGAACCGCATATAACAATAATGTTTGGCTATCCCTGGGAAACAAAAAAACATGCGCAGAAAACATTGGATTTGGGAAAATATCTTATGAAAAAAGGATATGCAGATACTTTACAGTCAACTGTTGTTATACCTTATCCAGGAACACCGTTATTCGAAGAGGCAAAGAAAAACAATTGGCTGAAAACAATGGACTGGAACAGGTATGATATGGATATGCCAATATTGAAAACGCCAATGTCTGATTCAGAAATAAATGAGATGGTGCAAGGCCTTTACAGGGTTGCATTTAATCCAGAGTTTGTTCTGAGAAAAATTCTAGGAACAAGAAGTCCAGACGATATCAAATTCTTCTTAAGGGCTGGAAAAAAGGTCCTCGGGCATGTGAATGATTTTTCACATTAATTAAACCAATAACACAATATGTTTTATGGTGAAACTCAACATATCTTTGCTAAAAGCAAGCAGCATGGTTTTCATCGCCTTTATAGTTTCAAGTCTGTTCAATTATCTTTTTCAGATCTACATGGGAAGGGTCCTGGGACCAGCTGATTATGGGATACTGGGTTCCTTGCTTTCACTTTTGTATATAATATCTGTTCCTTCTGAAACAATAAGAACAACAGTGATGAAATTCGCATCTGAATTCAAAACAATGGGTCAGTTCGGAGAGATGAAGTCATTAATACTCAAAGCAATGAGAAAGATATCCTTATACGGCTTTGTTGCCATTGTTATAATATATTTTATTTCTGCACCAATTGCAGAATTCTTGCACATACCTTCAACATTTTCAATTATTATTCTGGGCTTTATTTTCTTGGTTGGTATCATATATCCAGTCACTCTCGGCATGTTGCAGGGTCTTCAGAAATTCGGGCATTATGGAATAAACATTTCCTTAAGTTCCATGTTTAAGCTGGGTTTTGGATTCCTGTTTGTTGGTGTCTTTGGGTTTGCTGTCAATGGTGCGCTGGGGGCCATACTCTTATCAAGTCTGTTCGCGCTCGTAATATCTATTATACCTTTGAAAAAGATACTTCGTACAGAAAGAGTTAGCATAATAAGCTCAAAAATATACAGGTATTCATTGCCTGTATTTACAGCAATTCTTTTCCTCACAATAATCTCAAATATAGATGTCATATTGGTAAAGCATTTTTTCACCCCAACAGAAGCAGGTTACTATGCAGCAGCATCTTTGATGGCAAAGATGATTTACTTTATATCACATGCCTTTTCCAATGCAATGTTCCCAAAGGCATCAGAACTCCATGTGGATAGCAGGCATTCAGGAAGAATACTTAAAGAAAGCCTTTTCTACACATCCATATTTGCAGTACTGGGTATTGTCTTATATTTCCTGATCCCACATTTCATAGTTGATTTGTTATTCGGGGCTCAATATTCGCCAGTTGCAGAGCTTATAGGGTTATTTGCTATCGCAATAACCTTCCTTTCACTATCCAATGTTATCATGATGTATGACCTTGCAATAAAGAAAACAAAATTCATATACCCGTTGGTCTTTTCAGTTATACTGGAAATAGTTCTAATATACCTGTTCCATTATGATCTGCTTGTAATAATTAAAACATTGATAGGTGTAACAATCATACTCTTTTCCTCACTGATGATAGTGAATAAGAACGAATTTGTGAGTAATGATTTAAATTTAAGCGTTAATGAAATAAAATGAAAATCTGTATATTGCACAGATATCCGATAAGTGATGTTATTCTTACAAACCCGTCTATGCCATATTTTCTGGAAGAACTAAAATCCAGAGGGCATGAAACAATTTACATGAGCTTCAGGGATAAAGCGATGAAAAAAATCAATGGCATAAAATTCAGTTACATTCCCTTCACATTTGACAGAGGAAAAAGCTTTGACAAACATCTTAAAAGCTTAATTTTCATATTAATTGCTCCATATATAGCATATAGAATAAGAAAGCTAAAGCCAGATGCTATCTATTGTGATGACTCGCTTCTTTTTTACGGTTATCTGATAAAAAAATTCACAAGGCTTCCAGTAATAATAAGATTGGGCGATCTCCAGACAGGGTACCTTTTTCTGAAAAAGAGCAGAATACATAGACTCTTGTTCAGATTGTTTCATGGCTTTGAAGTTCATTCATGGAAAAGACTTGATGGTCTTATACCAATAAGCAAACCTTTTGAAAGATATCTTGTTTCAAAGGGAATAAAGGAAAGTAAGCTAAGCACGGTTCTTGAATCAGTTGATTTAAAATCCTTTGGGAACAAATCAAGGGACATCAGAAAAGAATATGGCCTGAATAAAGATGATATTATTTTGATGTATCATGGAGTGATAGAACCATTGAAGGGATTGGATATTCTGATAAACCTAATCACTCCTATTCTAAAAAACAATTCAAAGTTGAAACTATTCATAATCGGCAGCGGAACATCTCTCCCAAAACTAAAAGCACTTGCAAGGAAAAGATCCATTGAAAATTCTATAATATGGGCTGGTTGGGTACCTTTCTCTGAAATTAAAGATTATATAAATTCCTGTGATATTGGCATTCCAATACGAAGCGACAATTTTGCAAACAATTTCGTTGTCACTTCAGCTTTATTACAATACTGGGCATGTAGTAAAGCAGTGATAACACCAAAGCTAGAATCTTTCAAAGAAATAATACAGGAAGGTGAGAATGGCTTTATGTTCGATTTCAATACCAGGGAGCTCTCTGAAAAACTGGAAAATATTATTGCTGACAAGAATCTAAGGTTGAAATTAGGCAGAAACGGGAATAGCACAATGAAAAAGAAATTCAGTGCATCTGTCATAGGAAAGAACCTGGCAGACGCGATTGAAAAATGTCTATAAGAATCTTAGCATTAAAAAATAAGACATGAAAGTTGTTATTCTTTGCGGTGGGAAAGGCACAAGAATGGGAGACGCCACAAAAGAGATGCCCAAACCTCTTGCAAAAATTGGCGATAAGCCGGTTCTTTGGCATATAATGAAGATATTCTCCTCTCATGGATTCAATGATTTTATTCTTTGTCTTGGATTTAAGGGTGAAATGATTAAGGAATACTTTGAGAAAAACAAAGAGGACTGGAATATAGAGTTTGCTGACACTGGTCTAGAGAGCACAAAATCAGAAAGGCTGAATCAGGTAAAAGATCTGATTGATGGTGAAAATTTCTTCCTTGCATATGGAGATGATGTTTCTGATGTCGATATAAGTAGATTATTGAAGTTCCATGAATACATGGGAATGACTGTAACAATTACTGGTGTCAAGCTTAAATCCCAGTTTGGGGTTGTTGAAATGGACGAAGAAAACGTTATCACAGAATTCAAGGAAAAACCTATTCTGGAACACTGGATGAACGGAGGTTTCATGGTTATAAACAAGGAGATATTCAAGCATTTGCATGAAGGTGAGCTGGAAAATGAGGTTTTTGCAAAACTTGCTGAATTAAAGAAAATATGCGCATACAAGCACAAAGGCGCTTGGAAGGCAATGAGTACATTAAAAGATAACAACGAATTAAATGAAATGTGGAGGGCCGGAAAGGCTTTTTGGAATACATGGGAATAGATAAAGACTCTTGGGAAGGGAAGAATGTTTTTTTAACAGGTGCAAATGGATTTCTAGGAAGCAATATAGCAAAGACTCTTGTTGAGAACAAAGCAAATGTAATAGTTCTTTTAAGAGATAATCTACCGCAGTCTGTTCTGAATTATACAGGTACATATAACAAACTAAGGGCTGTTCTATGGGGTGATATAACAAATTATAAGCTTGTTGAAAGGATTCTAAATGAATATGAGATAGATACATGTATACATGTTGCTGCTCAGGCAATAGTCACAACTGCAAACACCAATCCAACTTCAACATTTGAATCAAATATAAAGGGAACATGGACAATACTCGAGGCATGTAGAAATGCAAAAAATATAGAAAGCGTGGTTGTTGCTTCAAGTGATAAGACATACGGTGATCAGGAAAAGCTTCCTTACACCGAAGAAAGCACATTGAATGCGTGCTATCCATATGATGCATCAAAAGCATGCACAGACATACTTTGCAGAACATATTTCAAAACATATGAATTGCCTGTTGCTGTTACACGTTGTGCCAACATATACGGTGGCGGAGACCTAAATTTCTCAAGAATAGTTCCAGATACAATAAGATTAGTGCTTCAAGGGAAGCCACCTGTCATAAGGAGTGACGGAACACCTGTAAGGGATTTTGTTTATGTGGGAGACATTGTGAATGCATATCTAACCCTGGCCCAGAGCATTGGGAAAGAAGGTGTTAATGGAGAAGCATTCAATTTTGGAAGCAATTCACCAATAAGCGTATTGGACTTGGCGAAGAAAATAATAGATATTTCAGGCAAGGAGATAGTGCCTGATGTCCAGGGAAAATCAAAGCCAAATGCTGAAATAGATAAACAGTACCTTTCAATTGAGAAGGCAAAAAAGATTCTGGGATGGGAGCCTAAGTTCTCTCTAGAAGAAGGTTTAAAGAAAACAATAGCCTGGTATGACGAATTCTTCAATAAACAAGAATAAAAAATTTCAATATAAAATAATAAGATGTTACCATTAGTATCTATAGTTATATCAACATACAACAAAAAAGAAAAGCTTGCTAGGTGTTTGGAATCCTTGAAAAAATTAACCTATCCCAGATATGAGATAATAGTAATTGATAATGGATGTGATGACAATACCTCAGAGATGGTTGGGAAGAAATTCCCACACGCAAGGCTTAATAGAATCGAAAAGAACAGCGGTCCTGCTGTTGGGAGAAATGTTGGAATAAGACTGTCTAAAGGGGAGTTTGTATTTATTTTGGACGATGATAACGTTGTGGATAAGGCTATTCTGACAAATCTTGTTGATGGAATCCAGAGCGACAGGAGAATAGGCATAGTTGGGCCTAAAATGTATTACCTTGGAAATCCTAACAAAATATGGGTAGCAGGGGGCGACATAAATCCAATGAATAGTAGGACAAGTTACTTAGGTAATGTAATGGATAATGGGCAGTTCGAAGAAAAAAGAGAGGTGGGGCATTTCCCAAACGCATTCTTGGTTAGAAAATCTATTGCCGAAGAGGTAGGTGGTTTTGACGAGAGTTATTTTTTCATATATGAGGAATCGGATTTCTCTGAGCAGGTAAGAAGAGCTGGTTATAAAATAGTTCTGATACCTTCTGCAAAGACCTGGCATGATATAGATCCACCTGAGAACATAGAAACAATAAGGAAATATAGTCTTCATACTTCTGAAAGAGCATATTATATGTCAAGGAACAGAGCGCTGTATATGAAAAAGAATTCGAGTCTTGTTCAATACCTGATTTTTCTAATGGGTTTCTTTCCACTGATAAACCTGCAATACATCTTAATAATATTGCTGCATGGAAATCTGGATTCATTGAAGAACTACGCAAAGGGCATTGTTGATGGGCTGTGTGGTAGAGGTAGAATATGAAAATACTTTTTATTATACCAAAAATAAGGTCCATGCTTGGAGATGAGAAAGGTATTCCAGGTCACCCAAACGTGGGTATTGCATACCTGTCTGCTTTTCTGAAACAGCATGGAATCGAAGTCAGTGTTTATGATGAGGGTCTGGAGCAAAAAAGAGAAAAGATCTTTGATATTATACAATCATTCAATCCTGATATAATAGGAGTGAACTCTTTCAATTATTGCTATCATTATGCATATGAGTTGATATCTGAGCTGAAAAAAAGAACAGACATACCAGTTGTTTTTGGCGGACCGCATTTATCTGCAATGGGTAAGAATGTGATAGAAGAGACAGAGGCTGATTTTGGAATAAATGGAGAGGCTGAATTTACATTAATAGAGCTTTTAAAAAACCTGAAAAACAGGGATTTTTCAAAAATAGATGGGCTCATATGGAAAGAGAATGGAGTTGTGGTTGAAAACCCAAACAGGGAGCTTATAAAAAACCTGGATTCCCTACCATTCCCTGATTATAGTGAATTTGACATTGAAAGATATTCATATACGCATGAGAAAAAGATGCCTATAATAACAAGCAGGGGCTGCCCATACAAGTGCAATTTCTGTTCGGTCAGGCTTTCAATGGGGGATGGTTTTAGGGCAAGGTCTGCTGAAAATGTTGTTGACGAAATCGAACATTGGTGCAAAAAAGGATATATGGTATTTGAGATAAACGATGACTGCTTTAGCTTTGATTTGGAAAGGGCAATGAAAATATGTGATTTGATAATTGAAAGAGGCCTTAAAATAAAATACAGCCTTTACAATGGCATACGGGTTGACAGGATAACAAAAGAGCTTCTGGAGAAAATGAAACAGTCTGGCTGTGTATTTTTGTCATATGGATGCGAAGCAGGGGATGATGAGATTCTAAGAAACATAAGAAAGGGCATAAAACTCGAGCAGGTAATGAAAGCAAGCCAGTGGGCTAAGGAAGTCGGAATAAAGCACTCTGTCAATTTCATAATAGGTCATCCAGGGGAAACACATGAAAAGGCAATGAAGTCAATAAAATTTGCAAAGTCTTTGCCATGCGATTTTGTTAATTTTTATAATCTTGTCCCTTATCCAGGGACAGACCTCTTTAAATGGATAAAGGAAAATGGAAGATTCCTTAAGCCGCCAGAGGTCTATCTGAGAGAGCTCTCTTACAGGGACACATCACCTGTATTTGAGACAGATGATTTCACAAAAGAAGAGAGGGAAGATGTTATTAAGAAAGGGCTTGAACTTTATGAGAAAACCGCGCTTCAATACAGGTTCGGAAATAAAAGAGGAAACATTGTTTTTAATATCTCAAAAATAGAACCATTAAAAAACTTTGGGATTAATTTCGCTTTGAGTAATAAAATAGGGAGAAGGGTGTTTCACAAGTTTACATCCAAATCCAGGGAATAGATTTTATGAAACCAAGAATATCAGTTTTGCTACCAACAAAGAACAGGTGCAAACCAATGAAGGAATGCCTGGACTCTTTGGTAAAACAAACTTTCAAAAACTTTGAAGTTGTCATAGTGGATGGTGGATCAACAGACGGAACAAAGGAGCTTGTTGAAAAATATTCGAAGAAGCTTAAAATAAAGTTTGATTTTCAGAGCGGCGGTCTCATAAAGCAGGAAAATAAGGGGTGGAAGATTGCTGAAGGTGATATTGTTATAAGAACTGATGATGATGTCATAACAGAGCCCGGTTGGTTAGAGGCTGTTGACAAAACTTTCAGGCTTTCTGATAAAATCGGAGGTGTCACAGGACCGACACTGATGCCAGAAGAAAGGCAGAAATATAGGGATCTGTTCTTTTTTCAGGAAAGGCTAAATAATGGCGGTTTCTTCTGGAAAATTATAGGAAAAGTATATTTTGATTATTTTCTAGAGGGCGAAGCAATGCGCGCAACTAAATGGTTCAGGTCAGGTGCTTTTTCTCTGGGATCCAATTACCCAGACTGCTTGAAAATCAAAGAGCCTTTTGAGGTCAGCCATCAAGAGGCATGCAACATGGCAACAAGAAGAGACCTGCTTGAGAAAACAGGCGGATTTGACGAGACCTATGTTGGCATAGGGGAATATAATGAGCCAGACGTTTCTTTCAATGTGAGGAAACTTGGCTACAAGATAATGTTTAATCCCAGGGCAGTTGTTCATCATTTACCGAGCAAAGCGGGATTTTTCAATGAAAGGCCTAATGCATATGGGAGGATAATGAACTTCATAAACTTTTACTTTAAGCACATTAAGCCCAACAGCGTGGACAAATTTCTGAGGTTCAATGCATATCTTCTTTTTCTAAATCTATTTTTCATTCACCAGTTCATGGTCAAGAGAGAGGTTAGCCAGCTTGGATGTATACCAGCAACATTTGCAGGGCTGTTGAAGAATATATTCAAGCCAGAGAGCTGGAGAGGCGGTATCTTATGAAAGAGATGATGTACGGGGATATGTATAAAGAGGATAGGTATGTCAGAAAGAGGTATTCTTTATACAGAGACCTTCTACTTCCTCATCTAAAAGATAACACTAAGATTCTGGATATTGGCGGGTATATGGGAAACCTTCTTGATGCATTACCAAAGGACAGAAAGTTGGTGTATTATGATCTTGATTTTGACCAAAAGGCACTGGACATAGCAAAGGCAAAAGGCGCTAAAACAATAAAAGTGGAGGACCTGGATTCTGAAAGAATGCCAGTGAATGAAAAATTTGACATAATAGTTGCAACAGAGCTTTTTGAGCATCTGAAGAATCCGGAGTTTGCAGTAAACCAAATAAAGGGCCTGATAAAAAGCGATGGTGTGATTCTAATTTCCCTGCCAAATGAATGCACAATTTTCCACAGGCTTATGTGCCTTATTGGCAAGGGTATAGACGGAACAGGATTTGATCCTTATTATCATTTGCATTTCCCAACAATAAGACAGAGCAGGGAGTTTGTTGGAAAGCATTTCAATATAATAGAAAAAAGATATTGGGTCCATGGCGGCGAGGGTGGCCTTGCTAAAATGAATCTTATGCCGGATTCTCTTCTTGAGAAAACAGCGAATTGGTTTCCAGGCCTGTTTTCAAGAGGTACTGTTTTTTTGTGCAGGAGGAAGCAGTGAAATTAACATATTTAAAAGTAAAATTCACATTGTATATGATAAACGTGCTTGATAAAGGAGAAATTTAGGACGATTTTTTATGAAGAGAGAAGACAATCAAAATGTATGGGACAATCTTTGGGAAGGGAAAAACGTCAGTTTTTTGCAGGAGCTAAAAGGCAAGCGAAATTATTCTAAAAATCAATACATGAAGGAATTCTTAGAAAAAATAAAGTTAGATCCCCATTATAAATTTATAGAAAAAGAATTAACAGTGTCCAAGAATGCTATTTTTCTGGAAGCCGGCTGCGGCACAGGCCACTGGGTTTTTTATGCAAAAGAAAAAGGCAACAGAGCATTCGGTATTGACATTTCAACTGAAGCTCTGAAAATAGCAAAAACCCATGAGAAAAGTGATTCACAGTTCATTTGTGGCGATGTTAAAAAACTTCCAATCGCTCAAGGTTCATTTGATATTATAGTAAGTCTTGGTGTAATTGAGCATATTGACAGGCCGGATAAAATAATAAATGAATTTTACCGCGTCTTGAAAAAAGGCGGAAAGTGTTTTATAACAGTACCAAATGCTCTTTCAACTCATCCAATAACATCTTTATTATCCAAAATGATTGGGAAATGGGATCTTGGCCGCGAAGATATTTATTCACAAAGAAGGCTAAAAACTTTAATGGGTTCTGCTGGGTTTGAAGATGTAAAAACTGGGATTGTTCCAACTGGTCATATGCTTGGAAGCTTTCCGCTATATATACCATTAATTGGAAGGAAAATATTTAATTTTTTATACAGAATCAGCTATATGATTGAATGCAAACAATCAAAATTAGGGTTTTTTTGTTTTGCTATTGGGGAAAAAATGAAGCATTGAGTAAAAAATAAATATTATTATTGCAATTATGTTTAGTGTCAGACCAAGTAGAAGTATGGACTGTGGCCAGAAATATATTGTCATTTCATAATTACCGAGCTTGTCAATATACCAGACGTTTGCATATCCGTTTCCAATAAAGTGCATATCCCTTGGCTTCTGGAAAAGCATCAATAACCATTGAGCTATTCTATCATCATACAGCCCCCATTTATTGTCGTAGGTCTCTGAAAAAACAAGGAAATAGGGTCCTGTCGCATTTTTCACAACCACTCTGTATTTTGTTGGATTGATTTTTTCTGTGAATATTTTTGGTGTTGAATTTCCAAGAGGAAGCTCTGATATAACTCTTTCTTCATGTCTTTCCAGTTGATTCTTCATAAAGAAAATCTTTTTATCAATTGTTTCATTTTCCAAATCAAGGAACAGTTCATCAATATTCTCCATAATAGAGAAATCATTGGTAATATATATATGCTCAAGATAATCCTGATTTTCATAAAGATCTATATAGACATATTCCTCCAATGGTTTCCATGCACCAACTGTTTTTAGACTGTCCTCAACTTTTATCAGATTCCATTTGTCTCTGCAATACCCAAAGTTGGGAACAACATCTTTTCTCAGGATAATATACTTCACATTGAGAATGGCAAGTATTTTGTTGATTTTGGTATAATTCCCCAAATCGCAGATATTCTTTTCCAAAAGTCTTAGAAATTTCCCACTATTTGATGATATTACAATGTCTGCAAAAAGCGGAGGTTTGGGCGAAGCAAAAATAAACGGGTCGCTTCCCTGACCGTCCAACTGATATTCATTCTTTAGGAAATACGGCGAGCCTGACATTGGGAGAAACAAAACCCTTGAATCAGTTTTATCCGCTTCAATTGTTTCTGCAACTTTATTATATCCAGGCGAGAGCCTGTAATTATCTAAATGACTTCCTCCTCCACCAGATTCCAGCTTGGATATGCTAAAATCTCCGGCAAAAAATGGATGAAGCCAGAAAATAATAATAATGAAAATAATTACATAGAATATATAAAAATTCTTGAATTCTATTTTCCTAAGCCTTTTCATCCATACTGAAAGGGATATGCCCATTGAAACAGCGAGGCAAAAACTTAGAAAATTAATTATATGTTGCGGAGACCTGAAAAAATTCATTAGGCTGATATTCTGATACATCCAAACAACAAGCGCTCCGAATGGCTCTTTCCCGCCGGTTGCGAATATGGCTGAAATTAAAAAAAGTCCTCCCCAGAATATAATTTCTTTATCTCTTTTAAGCAAAAATGTCAGAAATATCATGAATGGTATTACAAGAGAAACAAGAAGCCATGGTGCATATATCTGACTGTCAATGGAAAGCTTGAAGAAATCTTTGAAATATCCTATTCCAATAAGCGCTTCATAAATCGAAGGGACATTGACCTGGATGCTATTTAAGTTAGCTGTTCCCATTTCGCCAATGAAAGAACTTCCGACGTTCAGATATGAAAATATTGTTGGCAAAATCCAATAGATATTAAAAAAGAAAACCACAGCATAGACTGAAACAATTTCTTTGATACCTGAAAAGCCCTTTTCTTTCAGACTATATAATAAAATGAGAAGCATGCTGAACGCCAATCCGTGGAGAGACATTGCCATCATTGCCATGGAAGACGCTGTCAAGAATAAATAAACGTTTCTGTGTTTCCCGGCTAGGAATCTTATGTGAAAAAAAAGTGTTAATGGTAGAATCGAATATGAGATGAACTGAGTGTTCGCGCCTCCTATGAATTCATTGAACAACAAAGGGGAAAACGCATAGAAAAAACCTGCAATAAAGGAAGGAAAAAGATATTTACCGTATCGTTTTTTCAGAATTTCCCTTGTAAGAAAAAACATTGACATGCCAGCAGTCAGCATCACAACAAACAGCATAAGTTTTGAAACAAAGTCGCCTGTGAGACCAATATATCCAAAACCACCGATAATGGTAAATGCCAAGAAATTTGAGCGCATATAAACAGGAAACCCGAGAGCAGGACTGTCCCACATGTAAAAGGAATTCTCAGTTAGGTGTATAAGATAACTCTCTCTTACAGGTATTAACCAATCCCAATTATGTCCAAGTGTTCCAGGTCCGAGAACGCCCCTCAGGGATATCAGGGCAAATGCTATGTAAATGAATAAAACAATTAAAAATATGATAGTTTCTGATTGCTTTTTCATTTAATATTCTTATAATCCCTTATTAAAATATCATTTGGATATACAAAAACAATATTATTTCATTATAAACTGCAGTTTTCCTAATCTAGAATCTGTGAATCTATCTGAATTTACAAAGAGCTCGAATTTGATATAGACCATGGAGTTCTGGTCTAAATGTTCTGTTATATCAATACTATCTTCAAACTTGCCTGAGTTAATTGTTTTCAAAAGTTCATACCTTTCCCCATCTTTGCTTACATATATCTTGAAGTAATTTTCCTTTGAACCACCAACACCGATAACAGGTTTCATTTCAACTGTTTCATATCCTAAACTGGAGCTTATAGACAATCTTTCCTATGGTATTTACAAGCGCCGGTGCTAAAAGATTATACGAAGCATCACGTCTTATATTCTCTAATTCATGTATTGTTTCAAGACTTTCTGTGTCAGGGTATGTGAATTCAGCTACCATCTCACCGTTTATATCTTTAGATGCTGAGGATATTGCATCGGTTGGTGATATGTAAAAATAATAGAGATTCTGCTCGCCTTCAGTATTTTTGAATGTGATTGTATGTTTCCCTTTGCTGAGACTTTGACTGGCAACATAAATAGGATTGGTCATTCCTTTAATAGGTCTCACTGGTTTTGAGAATTCCCCACCATCTATACCAAAGCTGAGCTTCCCTCTTCCATCACCGGTCTTTGCAAAAACAAAGACACTATATTTACCATCTTCCGTTATATTAAATTCGTAGTTTATTTTCGCATCAGATCTTGCATATATGTTCTTTATGTTAACACCATGATAATTCTTTATCCTTTCATCCAAAACCCAGTTAGAATTACCTGTGAAACTCTCCATATCGGAATGGAAGATCACGTTTTCCCTTAGCTTTAATTTGTATAAATTGACAGGCAGAGCCCTTCTCTTAAACGTCCTCTCTTCAACAAGTTTTATTGTGTCCCAGAATGCCTTGTTCTTTTCTATTCTTATGCTGTCACCGGGTTCTGTGACAAGCCATCCGAAACTATCATTGCTGCCAAGCATGCCCATGGGTTTGTAGTATGTGTCAGGGTTCCATATAATCTTAGCGTCTTTGTAGGAACCATAACCTCCGAATGTTCCGTTTAGGAAGTAAAGTAATTGTGATGTGGTTTTAGAATTGGCTGCAAACACTACATCACCAGGCCTCAGGTTATCTTTCAGATATTCTGTAACACCCTCCCAGTCATTCATTTCATTATATGAATTATACCATTTCCATTCATACCATTGGCCTAGCGGAGCTGCTGTTATGGAAATGAAAACAGCTGCTGTAATCAAAACAGCAGTCAAAAGTTGCTTGTTTTCCAACTTAGTGCTTATCTTTTTCCTCTTAGGTAGCTTAATCATAATGTTTGTGAGAAGAATAGCTCCATTGGCTATCACTATAAGATAAGAGAAGAGAATCAAGAAAAGATGTCTTTGACTGAAAAGCTGGATCTTTATGAAGAATATTAAAATCAGTGGCAAGAATATCCATGTAACAAGCAAAATGAATTTCTCTTTGTCATGTTCGTATATTCTAAATAATCCCAATACGAAGAACAGTATGAATACAAGCAATGCAATACCAGTGCCTGCACCAAGCCATCCAAACATGTCTGTAAAGAAATATGGTGTGAATTCAACTGAGCGTGTCTTTGCAATGCCGATGCTCTTTATCTGCTCTCCACCAATTCCTGATTGAGATATCCCATATATTGGAGAAAGTATCAGCAGGATACCAACCACAATAAGTATATTTCTTTTGATGTGCTTAGTTTCTAAATTCTTCAACCATTTCCCTGAATTGAATCTGAACTTTTTATTTCCCAGTAAAACACCTCTTTCCCTGTAAAGAGTTAGGAAAACAAGATATGCAATATGAACAATGAGCACGATAATGGCGCTGTAATGCGTAAACAGTGCAAATGTCATTACAACCGCATAACCAAAGAACCATTTCCCCTTTTCTTTTTCATTCTTCATTCTCCAGAAAAGATAGAATGAGAGAACTATTAGAAATGTCAGGATTGAATAATATCTCATCTTTTGTGCATAATGTATATGCGCTATTGATATGGAAAGCAAAAGCGCGGCAATAACGCCTATGTTCTTGCCGAATAATCCCTTGCCAAGCTTATACATGACAAAGATTCCAAGCAGGCCGAATATCAGGGATATGAATCTCAGGCTGAATGGATCCTGCATGCCGCTGTAAAATGCAATGTGGAATATAATATAATGAACCTGGTTTGGGTACCATTTTGTCCATATGGTTGGAATATCGTCTGTGATTCTGCCGTTGGTTACTATTTCATCTTCGTCAAATGCATCAACACCCAGATCATAAAACCTTAATCCAAATCCAAGAATAATTATAAGCAAAAGAAGAACTGCTGCATAATTTCTTCCTTTCTTCAGATTCTTTATACCATTTCTTATGAACTTAAGCACATCTTTCCTGAAAAGGAGAAGAAGGATGAGCAATGCTATGAAAATATATGTGTATTTGGCATTACTGTCAATTGCATACATGTCTCCTAAATATACATCAATTGGTTTGTCAATCCTGTCAACATGAAAGCCAATGGAATTGATGTTAGATAGGTCTATGCCAGAATCTAAAACCGCTGGAGATCCAAGGTCCAGATTTTGCACTGTCCATGAATTAGTGGTTTTAATATAATTCCAGATAACTGATTTTCCACCACCATCAGATATTATGAATCTTGGATTTCCTATGGCACCTTCTGCCTTCAGAGAAAAGACAAGCCTCTTTAATCCACTCCAGTCAGTAGTATGGGGCCTGCAGTTTATACCGCTATAGCTTGCTTCATTGCCTATGACCAATCCATGTGTCTGTCCGAATTCAACTTTTCCATTCGAGGGACTGCAGTCAGCTCCAATGCCAAATAATAGCACTGGTTTTGTGCTAAGGCCTTCTGACTGAATAACAATCAAAAGTACAACAACCAATATAACAATTTTTATGAACTTTCTGGTTTTCATGAAAGCTGGTATTTTCATTGCAGGTTTTTTCCTGCCCTTCACCTTTCTCTTCTTTCCCCTTGGTTTAATCAGGTTCAGATGTACTACAACATGGCCTATTATACCAATGAGAAGAAGGTAGTACGCAATGGATGCAATCTGTTCAGAAAGAGAGGATGCGTTTATGTTCATTCCAAGAAGCGAATCTTTGAAAAGGAAAATTGTCGGGCTGAAAACTAGGAACAATAGGCCAAGTACTATGTATGTGTTTGGATTATATAAAAAGAATTTTTGGGGTGCATTTCTACGAGATTTATTTTCCCTTTTCTTTCTAGAAACCCTCTTTCTTCTACTTTTAGAAGATTTTTTCTTTGTCATTATTTAATTATATATAGGAATTTATCAATATAAAGTTTGAAAATTTCTTAATTAAAGTATATTATTGTGAAACCATAAACTATTAATTGATTTTATGGCAAGTTCCAAAACTAAAAAAACAAAACCCAGGAAACCAAGATCTAGGAAAAAGACAATTTCTAAAAACCCCAGCAAGCAAAAAAACAGAAAACCACAGAAACGAAAACCTGTAAAAAGAAAACAGAATTCTGTGAAACAATCTTCCAGAAGATCAAAATCCAGGAAAATAAAAGTTCCTAGAAAAATAAAAAACAGAAAAACAAAACCCAGAAAAAGAAAAGAGAGCTCAGTTGATCTGGTAAAATCGATTTCCAAAAGACTGGATAAGATGTTTCCTCCAGAGCAAACTAAAAGTGGAAAAAAACCAGTTGAGTTAAACAATGCAATTATTTTTCTCAGTGCAATAATAATTCTGAGCCTATTACTTAACATGACAGGAATTACATGGGGCCTGCCCAATGGACTGCATCCTGACGGTGAGCACATAACCAATATTCTTTTGAAGATGAAAAATAATATGGACCTAAATCCGCATAATTTTCAATATCCCTCATTGCACTATTATGTATTGCTTCTTATTGTAACTCTGTTCGAGCTTACCATTGGAAATCTCATCCCGCTTGGATATAATCAGTTTGGAAACACCCTTCTTATAATGAGATCAGTATCTGCTCTCATGGGTACAGCAGTTGTGTTTCTGACATATTTCATTTCCAAAAGAGTGTATAATGAAAGAGTTGGGTTGTTTTCATCTTTGTTTGTTGCACTGTCAATGGGATTTGTAACATTAACGCACCTGACAACTTTTGATGTGGCCCTGACATTCTGGGTTATGCTGACATTCTTATGCTGCGTCTTTATAATGGAGACAAAGGAATGGAAATATTATGCGCTTGCTGCGTTGTTCGCAGGATTTGCCGCATCAACAAAATACACGCTTTTCATATTGTTTGTTCCAATAATAATTTCTCATCTTCTGGCCCAGAAATATGACAAAAGGAAGATCCTGCAGATTTTCAGATTTCTTTTCGATAAAAAAATATTGATGGTTCTTGCCCTGGTGGCTATAGGCTTCTTAATAGGAACACCATATTCTGTTCTAGATAATGAAACATTCAAGACAGATCTGGCAAAGGTTTCCACTGTAATGACCAGTTGGGAAGGCTATAAATCTCTCCATATAGGATGGATAGAGCATATCTACAACCTGATAAATATTGTTGGATATCCGCTTTTCATATTGATAATTATTAGCGTTTTTTATGGAATCTATACTGTCAAGAAAAAACCACGGGACAGATATGACATATTGTTTTTGTCATGGATAGTTCTTTTCTACGGTATTATAGGCTCCTGGGGAACAGCACCTGGAAGATACCTGATGCCAATACTGCCGTTCCTTATGATATTCTCTGGAAAATTCACTGAGAAGTTCATATTCAAGAAGAAAGGAATATCTTTCCGGCGTCTGCTTGTGATTGCAATAATTATAATCTACTCACTTGCGTATGTCTTGATTGCAAATTCATTTTTCATGTACGAATCCAGAAATGCTGCCTCAGAATGGATAGTTGAAAATATACCAGAGAATTCAACAATAGATGTTTACATCAGGGGCAAATATCTCCCGCAGGTCTCATCATGTTTTGGTAATTCTGTGGGATGTTCTTTGTATAAAGTTACGTATATTGGAGAGATAGAAAACAAGGCCATAGCTCATGATAATTTCCGTAATTTTTATAAAGACTATATGAAAAATAATGCATCTGAGTACATAATTACAACAAGTTTCTATTATAGAAGATATTTTTTGGGAGCTTTTGAGGAAAGGAAAGAATTCTATACCGAATTATTTAATGGCGAATTTGAACATTTCCTGATTGCAAAGTTTCCAGGGGAATCAATAATAACAGTGCTGTTCAACCCCCAGTTAGAGGGACTTAATCCAACAGTGCAAATATTCAAAAAGATCTAATAATCCAAATAACAATAATTAGTCAACAAACCTATATTTGATCAGATAAAATAATGCCCTGAATCCGTCAAATATGGTGATCTTTTTGCCTTCTTCAAAGTTTCTTGCCTTGAATTTTATTGGAACATTGTGAATCTTAAATCCTTTTTTCAAAAACTTTGCTGTGATCTCTGGTTCAAAATCAAAACGCCTTGCTTTTAGTTTTATATCTTTCAGGACATTCTTTTTGAAAACCTTGTAACAGGTTTCCATGTCATGAACATTTGAATTAAAAATAATGTTTGTCAGAAATGTGAGTGCTCTGTTTCCTATATGATGCATTCTATAAACTCCGCTGTACCCGTCCATAATTCTTGAACCGTATACAATATCGGATTCGCCCTCCAAGACAGGTTTTATAAGTTTTGGATATTCTTCTGGATCATATTCCAGGTCAGCGTCCTGTATTATTATAAGATCTCCTGTTGCTTCTTTGAGACCAGAACGTATGGCAGAACCCTTTCCTAGATTTTCAGGATGAAACAATTTTTTATGGCTGTTCAACCCCTTTATCATTTCTCTTGTACCGTCCACAGAAAAATCATCAACAATGATTATTTCCTTTGAAACATTTTCAGGTAGTTTCACATTCTCAACCTTTTTCAATAAAGGTAATAGTGTATCCTTTTCATTGAAAACCGGTATTATTACAGATAACTTCATCCCATCACTCCAAGACATCTAATAGAACCCTTCCCTGCACGTTTTCTGTATATCTCTTGCCAAGAAGATAAGATATAGTGGGATTCAGGTCTAATATGTTTACTTTTTCATCAATCACATTGCTTCCAATTCCCTTTCCAGAAAATATCAGTGGTATGTGTTTCTCAGATTCCATTATTGCAAAACCATGGTCCATGCCTGATTGGCCATGGTCTGCCATGATAATTATGGTTGTGCCATTTCTTAGCCCACTCTCATCGAGTTGATCCAAAATCATTCCAAACAAAATGTCTGTCTTTTCCCATGCTTTCAGATATTCAATAGAGTCGCTTCCCCACGTATGCCCAACAAGGTCAACAAAACTAAAGTCAATAATATAGAGCTCAAACCTGTCCTCTTTCAAATCCATCATTACCAATTTCATTAGTTCTTCATCAAAATCATAATAGTGTTCCAGATTTGAAACAGTTTTTACATTCCAATCTGGTTTTGCTATATCCTTGAAATGAACAGTTCCGTACATTCCTGTATCTATAAAGTCTGGAAGCGCATCGATTTTTAACCCACCCACATACAGATTGTTCTTCACGCCATGTATTTTAGGGATTGCCCCCGAAAGCAAGGAGCTAAAAGCAGGCTCTGTTTTTGTTCTGTAAATTGTTTCAGCGCTGTCGAATAGAACTCCTTCATATGTTAGCATGTCTATGTTCGGGGTATCTGCCTCCAGCATCTTGTCATATCTTCCGCCATCCACTGCCAATATTATAATCCTCGAGGTTTTTGGTGACGAAATATCTGGGTTAGTGATATTGCTAATTAAATTCGAATTCAGATCATTGACATATGCATTTGAAGCAAAAGCTCCGATCAATAGGATTAAGAATGCTATGGAAAGAGTCTTTCCAGCTTCTTTCCCCTTTTGGTTCAAGTTTAGGAATAGAAGAATAAAAAATATGTATATTATGCACACTATTGCATTTGCGCTGGTATCAGAGAATGTAATCAGTGAATTAATGAGATAGTTGTGGAAAATAAAGGATTTTGACATGAACGTGTATGCAGCGCCATATGTGGCAAAGAAAAAGAAATAATAAAGGAAAGAACTAAAAAGCAGAACTATCAATGTCTGTTTCAAGCCAGTTTTTCTAATTAAGAATATGAGACTAATCGCGATAGGTATCAGGAAAATAGGATAAAAATCAGCCATAAAAAAGAAAAGCAACAATATGCCCATGAGAACAATATCCGTATACTTTTTGTTTCTCTTGAAAATAACATACCCGATTATAGCTACGATTGGAACAAACCCATTGATATTTATGAAGTAATAGAAAACCCAGCTCAATAAAAGCAAAACATCCATTTTATTCTCCCATTAACCTTATCCCTTGCCTGAACGAAATTGGCGAATATCCAATATCCTTTGCAGCCATGTTTATGTCAGCTGTCTTATCATTTGTTATATTCTGAATTTGTTCCAGCGGCAGTTTTGTATTTCTGAACATTGTTTTGTATATTTTGGTAATAAAATTTATTAATGTAAATGGTATGTGTATCCTTAGAAACCTTATTTTAAACTCTTCGGAGATTATATCCAACATCTTATTATATGACAGTGCATGTGGGCCAGCAATGTTATATGTCTTGTTTTTTACATCCTTTTCCAGAACCTTTATGATTGCATTGACAACATCTTTTATGTAAACAGGCTGATTTTTATATCTGCCGTTTCCTATCACAGGCATTACCCTTGCTCGGATTATCCTGGTTATGAAGAAGTCATTTTTTCCATAAATCAGCGAAGGTCTGAGAATAACCCAATTATTGAGTTTTGCTTTCACAGCTTCCTCTCCTTTTCTTTTTGTATATCCGTACGCGCTGTTTTCGATTCCAGCATATATACTACTTATGAAAATGAATTTCGTATTTTTGTCTACTGAATTGACAAGATTTTTAGTTCCCTTAATATTTACATCGATAAGCTCTTCTTTAGAACCAAGAATAAGTGCTCCAAGATGTATTACAGTATCCACACCCTTAACAGCATCCTCGATAGATTTCTTATCCCTTAAATCACCATAAACCACCTCAGTATTGATGTCTTTTTTCTTTCTCAAAAGGCAGCGAACTCTCTTCTTTCTTTTTACCAGTTCTTTGACTAATTCAGATCCAACAAACCCAGAAGCACCTGTTATTAGAATCATTACCTAAGTTTTGAAGATAAAAATTTAAATAAGTAAGAAGGCCTGAAATAATAGCTTACGAATGCCTTTTCCTTTAATTTCAGGAGCTGTTCGCATGAGAGATTTTTGTGCTTGAAAACAGGTGTAAAGGAATTGAACTGTTCCCAGTCGTCTGTGAAAACATCTTTTTTCATTTTTTCATAAAATTCTGTTCCTGGAAAAGGAGTTGAAATAAAAAATTGCGCAACAGTTGTGTTTAGTTTTTTTGCATATTCTATTGTCTTGTTGATAGAGTCTTCTGTATCATTTGGCAGGCCTAAAATGTAGAATGCAGCAACCCTTATCCCCTTTTTATTACAATATTCTATCATCTCTTCCTGATGCTTTATCGTGGATGTTATTCTTGTTGCATTCTTCAGTATCTTTGGATTGGATGATTCTATCCCAACATTTATAGAACGCATACCAGCATCGTAAAGAACATCTATGAGATCCTTGTCCAGAAAATTAAAATGTGTTTCACATCCCCATTGAACATCCAGTTTCTTTTCTATCATTGACAGAGCTATGTCCCTTGACCTATTCTTGTTGAATGTAAAGAGCGGATCCCTGAACTGGATGCCTTTTATCCCAAAATTTCCAACAAGATGCTCTATCTCTTTTATTATGTTTTCAATACTTCTTTGTCTGTAGTTTCCGTAATGGGCCTTGTATGGACAGTAGTTGCAAACATAAGGGCAGCCCCTGCTGGAAAGCACTGGTAGGAATGGCTTCCTTTTTACGAGAGGCTTATAACTATATTCGCTTATTGGAAATATCTCCCATTTCGGATATGGGAGCGAATCCAGATCTTTGATTTTTTCAGATTCTATAATCCCCTCTGGAATTTTCTCATTTATCTTCATTGCGGCTTGCTCTGGCTCCCCTTTAATTATAAAATCAGAATGCTTTCTGTAAATCTCTGGTTTTACAGATGCAAAGGGACCTACAAATCCAACCTTAGAGCCGTTTGCTCTGATAGAATCAGCGGTTTCTATCTCATTCCTGTAATCCACTATTGATGAATGGATTATTACAATGTCTGAATCAGGGGTAGTGTTTGTTGTAAAGTCAACTTCATGTCCGTTCTGGCTGAATATGGCTGCCATATAAGCCAAAGATAATAGAGGTAGGTTTGTGCCTGCTTTTTTCTTTTTTTCAATTAATTTAGCCAGAAAAGAATCTCCTATCTTTGTAACTTCACCATACCCGCCCATTACATCTTTGTTTATGTATTCTCTCCTGTCCGATAAAAGATTCAGAATAGTTATTCTCATGCTAATTAAAACCTTTTATTATTTATTAATAAAACTATAGATAATCTTGGTGGTTAAATGATTATTCTTGGTATTGCTATACAGCATGATTCAGGGGCAGCAATAGTCAAAGATGGTAAGATAATTGTTGCTGTTAATGAAGAGAGATTGTGCAGAAATAAGCTTTTTTGGGGATTGCCAAAGCTATCAATAAAAGAAGTTATCAGGATAGCTGGAATAGATGTATTAGATATTGACTATGTGGCTGTTTCAAATATAGCCCATGGAAGGCCTGTGACTGTTACAGGAGGAAAAAAAGAGTTTGGTGGAATGAGGAATATGCTGTCAGTTCTATCCAAATCACCAATTGGAAAACTAATTACAGGAACAAACGTTGGAATATCTTTCTACAGATTTTTGTTTAAGAGGATGATGCCTCAGAGAAGAAAAGAGCTTATGGATTATGTAAATTCTCTAGGAGTAGCTGCTCCTTTTGAGTTCATAGATCACCATGATGCTCATAATGCTTCTGCGTACTTTACCTCTGGCTGGGATAGTGCTCTTGCAATATCATTGGATGCCATGGGTGATGGCTATTGTTCAAAAATAAGTGTTTGTAAAAATGGGAAAATGAAAACAATACATAAAATACCGTTTTTCCATTCACCTGGGTACTATTATTCGTATGTCACAGAACTGATGGGATACAAGGCAGACAAGCACGAAGGAAAGGTAACAGGCCTGGCTGCTCACGGAGATCCTGAGAAAACACTGGATATTTTTAGAAAGAGAGTAAGCTATAGTAAATCCAAGTTTAGTTTTGTAAACCATGGGAAATGGGGAATGCTTGAAAAAGACCTGTTGGGACAAAAACTAAAGAATCATTCAAGAGAGGATATTGCTGCTGGAATACAAAAACATTTTGAGGACATGATTACTGAATATGTCAAAGATGCTATTAAAAAAACAGGAATGAATAAATTGGTTCTGTCTGGCGGGGTTTTTGCAAATGTAAAAGTTAATCAGGCTGTTAGAGAGGGG
Source organism: Candidatus Aenigmatarchaeota archaeon (assembly GCA_016783545.1). Classification (GTDB taxonomy): domain Archaea; phylum Aenigmatarchaeota; class Aenigmatarchaeia; order QMZP01; family QMZP01; genus BS750m-G24. The sequence goes on from JADHWJ010000001.1 coordinate 112,378, forward strand.
TGTGGCATAAAGGATATTTTCATACATCCTCACATGGGCGACGGTGGTGTTGGTGCCGGCGCAGCGCTTTTCCTTTGGGCAAAACTTCTCAGTAAGCAGGTTCCAAAAACAAAAAGATTGGATAATGTGTATTTTGGGCCGGAATTTACTGATGAAGAGATTGAAAAAGAGCTGAAAAAGAATAAGGTCAGTTATAAAAAATACAATAATGTTGAAAAGGAAATAGCAAAGCTTCTGGCAGATGGCAAGGTTGTTGCAAGGTTTAATGGAAGAATGGAATATGGCCCAAGAGCACTGGGAAATAGAAGCATTTTGTATCAGCCAACAGACCCTTCTGTAAATGATTGGCTGAATAAAAAATTGCATAGATGCTATGACAAAGAAACAGAAATTTTAACTAAAAGTGGGTGGAAATTTATGAAAGACATCTCTCCTGATGAAGTGGTCGCAACCTTAAACAAAGAAAACAATTGCTTGGAGTATCAAAAAATACAAAGCAAAACATCATATAAATTCAAAGGTAATATGCATTCTATTAAAAATAACAGAATTAATTTATTGGTTACACCAGGACATAATTTCTGGGTCAAAAGAAAGCATAGTAATTATTTTGAGTTTAAAAAGATAGAAGAACTCCATGGTATAAAAACATACCACTATCAGAAAGTTGGTGGTGTTCATTGGAAATCAGGAAAATCAAATAAATGTTTCATTCTTTCCAGGGTTAAACATGGAAATAAAATAAAAAAAACAGATGAAATAAGAATTCCAATCAAGCTCTGGTTAGAATTTTTAGGTTATTATCTTTCCGAAGGCTGGGTTTACAATGATGGCCATGGCCATTATAAGGTCTGTGTAGCCCAGCTTAAGAATTCTAAAAATTACGAACCTATTAAAAATTGTGTAAAAAAAATACCTTTTAATTCATTTTATGATAAAAACACTTTTACATTTTATAACAAACAACTATATACTTATCTTAAAAGATTTGGTAAAGCTAAAAATAAGTTTATACCACTTGAATTTCTAGAGATGCCAAAATGTAAATTAAGAATATTATTTGATGCTTTAATTAGGGGTGATGGAAATATTCGCGGTTCTGGTTACAGGTATGCAACAATAAGCAAACAGTTGGCTGATGATATGCAAATATTAGCAACCAAACTAGGATTCAGTGCAAGGATATCTGTTCAAAAACCCAAGAAAAAAGAACACAATGATTTGTATATGGTCAGAATAGGGAGAAGTTCTGTATCTACTGTAAGGAGCTACCAAATCACTAAAGAAACATATAACGGGCCTGTTTATTGTGTTACAGTTCCAAATCATATAATACTTGTGAGAAGAGGTGGTAAATCAGTTTTTTGTGGAAATACAGAGTTCATGCCTTTCGCTCCAGTGATACTGGAAGAGAGAGCAAAAGACTATTTTAAAAAGTATCCAGACTCCTCTTATGCTGCTGAATTCATGACAATCACATATGATGTTACAGATCGATGCAAAAAGGAAGCTCCTGCTGTTGTTCATGTTGATGGAACAGCAAGGCCGCAGACAACAAGTGAAAAGATCAACCCATCTTATTATAAAATAGTGAAAGAGTATGACAAAATAACAGGAACCCCTATCGTAATAAATACTAGTTTTAACATGCATGAGGAGCCGATTGTATGCACTCCTTATGATGCTATAAGAGCATTCAAGCTCGGGCATTTGGATGTTCTGGCAATTGGAAATTTCATAGCTAAAAACTAAACTGACTTCAACCCGGCTTTAATTAATTTATTTGAGATCATGTTTCTGAAAAGAAGATTGAATGTAAAGAGCGTGTCTATTGCACGTCCTATCAATATCCTGTTCAAAAGCTTTAGAAATACAATAGTTGGTAATGGTATTCTGAAAGACGGTGATCGATACCAACCTTTTCTGATTACAAGCTTCATAATATTTTTTGATAGTAAGGGAAGAACAGCCATCCAGAATTGGAAATTATGTTTTCTTATCTTACCAAAGCTATAGTCTCCGCCAACACCCACATACATTGAAGTTGACGACTTCCCTTGTCTGATAGCATGGAGATCCTCTTCTTTCAAAACACCTGCTTTTATCGCATGCTGAATTATTTCAGTTTTTGGAAAGAACGTAAGCCAGAAAGTATTGATAACCGATGGTCTGATTTCATTGTAGAGTTCTAATGATTTCAGGTAATCATCTTCTTTTTCAAATGGGATATTGAATATATGGTCAATTGAAAAGGTAAGTTTTGCTTTGTGGAGAGCTTTTGCAGCAGAGACTATCTGTTTATTTGAAGTGAATCTGTTTAAAACATTCTCTCTGAGAGGCTCTGAGCCTGTCTGAATGCCCATGCCAATGATAACACACCCCATTCTTTTTAGAAGAACTGCCTTTTCTTCGTTCATGCTGTTTGGATGAGTATAGCAAAAGAATGGCAGGTTGATTTCAGCTCTATATCTCTTGGAAAATTCCCTTAGCCAGTTAATATCAGATGTGAATACATCATCCATAAATATAATATCCTTTGGCTTGAACTGTTTTTTTGCCAGCTTTAGTTCTTCGATAACATTTTCAACACTCCGTCTTCTGCAATACTTGTGTTTTTTCTTGCATGTGTTCTTAAGCGCGCTTGTTGCGCAGTATGTACAAGAAAACGGACAGCCTCTCCCAACAACAGTTGAATAAGTTCTTTTTATAAGAGGTATTTTTTTATAAAAAGGTGCTTTGTCAGGAAAGGGCAATGAATCCAGGTCTTCTAATGGTTTTCTGACCTCATTCTTAATGACTTTCCCTTTTTTCTTAAACCAGATATTATCTATATCAGTTCTTTTTGGGCTGTTCGCAAGCTCTAGAAAAGCATGTTCGCCTTCGCCCACGCAGACCATATCCACGCAGTCATTTTTTATAACTTCTTCAGGAACCAATGTTGGATGCACCCCTCCAAATATTATGGGAACATCAACTCTTTTTTTAACCAGCCTTGAAAAACTTAATGCCCACTGGTAGTTATATGTAAAGACTGAGAATCCAACAAGATCAGGCTTTATTTCAATAATCTTGTCAATAAGTTGTTTCTTTATGTCAAATGCCCTGCTCAAAAAAGAGCTTTTGATTTCTGTGCTGTCAAATACCCTTGGATCAAAAATCAAATGAACTTCATGCCCGTTTGCCTTTAGTATGCTTGATAATAACTCTATTCCAAAGCTCTCGCATTCTGACTGAATAAAAACCATTTTCATAACAATTTTCATTTATCTGAATGTTTTATAAACTGATTTTACCATATCTTTTGCGTAAATAATATAAAATATAATAGAAATAATGGTTATATATGAAATTATCTAAAAAGGAGCAGAGAACGGCTAGCTTGTATGGTGAGATACATATAATCGGAGAACAAGATTATTTCGAGTCTGCATCTAATAATGTTCTTACAGCAGAAAATCTAGAAGTTCCAAAAGATTTTCTAAATGGTAAAAGATGTCTGGATGCAGGTACTGGCGGCAAGGGCGTTGCTCTGAGAGGACTTTTCAGATTAGGTAGCCGAGATATTACAGCTATCGACCTATCTGAAGATAATATAAGAAATGCCCAGAGAACAAATGAAAAAATAGCTAAAAGTATTAAATTTGAAACAAAAAATATATTGGAAATGGATTATCCTGACAAGTCATTTGATTTTATTTACTGTAATGGTGTCATACATCATACCGAGAGCCCGGATACTGCTGTTAAGCAATTCTATCGATGCCTTTCACCAGGTGGTCATATATGTGTTGGGTTATATGGTAAGGGCGGGATCTTATACAGCACTGCAAAAATTCTAAGGTCCATTGCCAAAATAATACCTTATAAAATAGCGTTCCGGCTGGTTAAATTGCTTTTCAATAAGAATGCTTCTGTTCTATTATTGGATTATCTGTATGTACCGTATCAATTTCACTATAAGGAATGTGAAGCCAAAGAACTTCTTTCTAAGCATGGTTTTGAGAATATACAAAGATTGAAACAGCCACCGCCACTATTAAAATCTGTCTGGTGTTCACTTCTCAAACCAAGCTATTATGACCCAAGTACAATGCTAGGAAAGATAATGGTAGGGTCTGGCTGGATTATACTCATGGCCCAAAGGCCTGATTCTTAAAACCAATTTTAAACAAAAACCACAATATAATGTAATGAGAGCCAAAAAAATAATCCCAATGCTGATTCTGACTATTGCAATAACAGGGGTTTTGCTGCTTCAGGTAAGCGTCGGAGATATAGTTTCAACAATATCCGGAATACCAGCGCATTATGTTATAATAGGATTTTTTATATATGCGCTTAGCTATGTTTTCAGGGCATTGAGGTTCAGGGTATTGCTTAGAGGAGAGCTTGGACTCAAAGATATTTTCCCGATTGTATGTATTCACAACTTGGTGAACATCATATTGCCTGCAAGGACAGGTGAGCTATCGTATGTCTATCTCATAAGAAAAAAAGGAATAAGTAGTGCTGATGGAATAGCCACGCTGATAACAGCAAGAATATTTGACTTGATTGCAATCCTTTTGGTGCTTTTGCTCTCTGTGCTGAACCTCTCAATAATAATACCTGGCTTAACAGTTATTATTATCGCATGTATTCTGGCTGTTTTTGGATTCTTCATATTCCTAATATATTTCAATAGGAGATTTGTAAATACAGTATATGGCATTTTCAATCGTTTCAGCCTGACACGATTCAAATTAATGAGATTTCTTTTGAGAAAGTTAGAAGAAACTTCTGAGAGTTTGATGGATATTAAATCAAAAAGAATAATATTTTTCAATTTCATTTTTTCAATCGCAATATGGCTTCTGGTTTATGCCTCTTCATATATTCTTATTCTGGGCATGCCCATAGAGCTGGGCTTCTGGGGTATTGTATTCATATCAGCTGCAATAACGCTGGCGTATGTATTGCCAATACACAGTTTTGCAGGTTTTGGAACAATAGAAGCATTCTGGACAGCTGCTGCAATAGCTATTGGCATCACAATGGAAGTTGCCATAGTCTCATCATTCACATTGCATATAGTTAGCCTTGTTTATTTTTTCATAATAGGAATGTTCGGCCTGTTAATTAGGCATGTTTCATAAAATCAGACATCTTTTGCGGAACGCATCTCCTGCAGGAAAGGCATGGCCTGCCGCCCTTTTTGAAAATTCTGCGCATTGCTCTGTATTTTTCTCCGTTCCATATTTCAGAAAAATCTTGCTCAAATATGTTGCCCATAGTGCCTTCGTCTGAAACAAGAGAACAGCATAATTTCACATCACCATCAACAGTCACATATGTGGAAATCCATGGGAAGAGGCACTTCCTCCCTGACACATCTCCTTCTTCATATATCTTCCAATAAAGAGGAAAATCAACAATCACCTTGGAAAGGTTTGTGTTCATATCTTCTGCATACCCCTCTGCTTCTTTTAGTTCCTTAAACAGCTCATCTTTTGTTATCCCAGAAACCAATTTTTCTTTTCTATCAACTATAAAGTGGAATGCAATCGGCTGAAAGAAAATGTTCCTTATCCCAAGGGATTTTGCAAAGTCAATGAATTGTTTCATCTCTCTGAAATTATCTTTCTGAATAACAAAGCTTGTCCTGAGAATAGGAACTTCTGAGTTTTTGGATTTTTTCAAATCCTGCAATAATAAAATATTTTCTTTGACTTTTTCCAGGCTTTTTTTATCCCTTACTTTGTCATATGTTTCTTGAGTGGCTGCATCCAGAGATATGTTTATTATATCCACATTCAGGTCAATGAGCCTTTCAGAGTTCTTTTCATTCAATATCGAACCATTGGTTGTCAGCCTTACAGAAATCTCCCTATCTTTCAGATACTTAATCATTTTAAAACAATCTGGGTGTATGAGAGGCTCCCCTAAACCACTAAATGTCACTTTCTTGGGTTTTATCTGGTCTATAATCTTGCAGAAATCATCATAATTCATATTTTTGAAATCCTTCAGAACGCCAAACCTTGGACAGGCCTGGCAATTATAATTGCAATTGGTTGTTGGCTCTATCTGTAGATGGACAGGGCTAGAAGAAACCTTTTCAGGTTTGGTAATCATGTGCAATCCAGATCTTGCATATTTTAACATATTAACCACACTCTATCTTGACCAGTCTGCCCACCAGTTTGGATAGACAGAGCATCCTTTGCATATGTCAACTTTTCCTTTCTCACCATTTAAATGAAGCTCCCTCATCTTGTTAATCTTCTCTCCATTCCAGATATCACTAAGCGATTGCCTCCCAACATTGCCCAATACAATCTTTGAATCAAAATCAAAACAACAGAGAGAGACATCACCATCCCATCTTATCATAAGGTTCCACCAAAGATATGGACAGGGCCACTTATTTATTTTCATTCCAGATGACGAACTTCCAAGCTCATTTTGTTTTCCTGTCCAGTTATGTGAGAACTGGACCAATATATAATCAACTATTTTATCAAATTTTCTATAAACATTTTTTATCCTTTTAAAATCCCTGTCGATAAGGACAGACGTTATTGAAACAATCGGTTTTTTTGATTTCCGCGTTTTTATTAAATCCATTAGATTTTTTTCCACAACATCATAGTTTAGATTCCTTCTTATATGCTCAAAGAAAGCTTTATTCACACTGTCAATGGAAAATGATATCTCATCCACTCCGGAATTTACTATTTTTTCTACACCAACTTTCCCAATCAAAGAACCATTGGTTATTATAACCACATTCAGATCATGCTTTTTTGCAATGTCTATTTTCTCGAATATTTTGGGGTCCATAAAAGGTTCGCCAAAACCTGTCAGCGTTATGCTTTTAACACCCATATCTACAGCATCTTTAACTATCTTTTCATAAACACCCATTGGCATGAACCCTATCTCTCTTTTCATATCAGCCCTGCAGCAGGTTCTGCAATTTGCATTGCAGGCGTTTGTAGGTTCAATCAATAGTACAGGCATTCTGCTTTTGGTTTTTTTCTTGATATTTCTCTTGTAAAAGAAAGAGTATAATGGATTCTCTATAAGTCTGCGTGTTGTCAATAGTTGTATGCCTAACTTGCGAAAGGTATATTTTTTTCTAAGGCCCATCTAATCACCATATGCCCCTTTAATGTATTTGATGGTTGGCATCAAATCCTTCCTATGAGAGATCAATGTTCTTAAATTGTAGAGATGGTTTTTCTGTGCCTGGAGATGAAAACATCCACCACATTCCAAGCACTTTATCTTCTTTCTCACATCTTTTGCCTGCTGGGAATTCCAGATCTCAGAGAATGGTCTCTCTCTTACATTTCCCATTGGCTTGGTATATGCTGTGCATGGAAAAACATCCCCATTTGTTTCAATGAATCCTAGACCATAGCCGCCAATATAGCATTTGAATTTTCTAAGAATAGCAGGATTTCTATAGTATTCAAGCGCGACATTCAGTGATAAGAATAATGTCTGTATCGGTATCTTGCTTTTGCAGTAAACAGC
>JADHWJ010000014.1 GCA_016783545.1 Candidatus Aenigmatarchaeota archaeon
TAGGGGATGTTAAATGAATAGATGAGCATGATATATAGATATTTTAGTTTTAACTTATTAAAACTAACACTCTATTAATTAACATGAAGAAAACCTCTTTTATCTGGCCAATTATTATAATTATTCTATTCATTGTACCTATAATAATTAACATATTCGGTGACATTCTATGGTTTCAAAGCATTGGTTATACCAATGTTTTTATGACAATGCTTCTCACATCCATAGGCATTGGTCTGCTCTTTGGATTGGTATTCCTGGCATTTGGGATATTGAACATAAAGATTGCAAAAAGAATGCACAAATCAAAGGCTGACTCCAAGTTATTGATTCTGCTTGCAGGGTTCTTTTCTCTAATAATTGGTTCTGTGTTTTCAGGCTGGGAAGTTGTCTTAAAATACCTTAACCCATCTGTCTTTGGCGTTGTTGATCCTGTATTCGGACTTGATATAGGCTTTTATGTGTTTACACTGCCATTCTATTCATTGATATATAGCTACCTGTTTGTATTCACTGTTTTGGGAATAGTGCTTTCATTTATTTCACATATTATTTTTTCAGAAAGTCTGAAAAAGTCTGAAAAGACTGAAGAAGATGAAGTTGATTTCATATTTGCTGCCAAGTCTGATTATACATTGGATTGGAAAGAGTTCAAAAAGAAAATAACACCACATCTGAGCATACTACTTGCAATATTGTTCTTTGTGCTTTCTTTTGGATTCTGGATGGCTCAATATGGACTGCTTTTTTCCCAGGGCGGAGCAGTATATGGAGCAGGTTATACTGATATTAACATAAGTCTACCGCTATTGAATATTTTAATGATTGTTTCAGCAGCAGTGGCTCTATTTTTCCTTGCAAATCTTAAGATAAATAAATGGAAGATTGTGAAAGAGGGTATAATAATATTCGCTATTATTGTAATTCTTGGAGGAGTTGTTAGCGGGGTTGTACAGGGCTTTGTTGTTGCTCCTGATGAATCTAATATTGAAAAGCCATACATAGAAAGGAATATAGAATATACTCTAAAAGCCTATGGTCTTGATATTGTAAAAGAGAACATATTCCCAGTAAATTATAACCTTACAAAGGATGATATAAAGAGAAATAGTGGAACAATAGAAAACATAAGGCTCTGGGATTGGAGACCGCTGACACAGACATATAATCAACTTCAACTATTCAGGACATATTACAAGTTCCCTGATATTGATATAGACAGATATAATGTAAATGGAGAATATAAACAGGTAATGGTATCGCCAAGAGAGATAAACCTGGAAAACCTTCCTAGAGAAGCAAGGTCATGGGTAAACGAGCATCTTGTATATACACATGGTTATGGTGTTGTGATGAATCCTGTTGATAAGGTAACAAATGGTCTGCCTGATTTCTACATAAAGGACATACCACCACAGTCTGAACAGTTCTCGATAGAAAGACCAGAGATATACTATGGAGAGGAAACATACGAATACAGTGTTGTTAATACAAAAACAGATGAACTTGACTATCCAAGCGGTGAACAAAACATATATGCAAAACATGAAGGCACAGGTGGTGTGCAGCTATCTGATATTATAACAAGGCTTTTATATGCAGTGAAATTCGGTTCAATAGAATTATTATTTTCAGGGAGCTTGACATCGGAAAGCAGAATACTATTCTATAAGCAGGTGAATGAAAGAATTGCCACAATAGCTCCATTCCTGCGATATGATAGTGATCCATACATAGTGCTTTCAGAAGGAAACCTATACTGGATTATTGATGCATATACAATAACAAGCCAATATCCTTATTCAGAACCAACAGGTAGAAGAGATGGTTTCAATTACATAAGAAACTCTGTAAAGGTTGTGGTAAATGCCTATAGCGGAGATGTTGAATTCTATGTTATTGATAACAAAGATCCTATCATAAACACGTACCAGAGCATATTTCCTAATATGTTTAAGGATTTCAGTGAGATGAGTGCAGATCTTAAAGAACATATCAGATATCCTGAAGGGCTTTTCAAGATACAGGCAAACATATATTCAACATATCATATGAGAGATCCAAAAGTCTTTTACAACAAAGAAGATATCTGGGTAACACCAACAGAGATTTATAGAGGAAGCAGACAGGAAATGATTCCTTATTATATTATAATGAAACTACCAGGGGAAGATAAAGAGAGCTTCATAATGATGCTTCCGTTTAATCCTAGAGGAAAGGAAAACCTTATTGGATGGATGGCTGCAAAGTCAGATATGCCTGATTATGGAAAACTTGTTGTCTACCAATTTTCAAAACAAGAGCTCACTTATGGACCTATGCAAATAGAGGCAAGGATAGATCAAGATACTGACATAAGCCAAAAGATAACACTCTGGAGCCAGAGAGGAAGCGATGTTATAAGAGGCAATACATTGGTCATACCTATTGAAGATTCAATAATATATGTGGAACCATTGTTTTTGGAAGCTGTTGAAAGAGGAACACTTCCTGAATTAAAGAGAGTTATAGTCGCGTATGGGAACCAATTAACAATGCAAGAAACATTGGAAGAGGCATTGAATACAATTTTTGAACAGGCTACCACAAGTGTGGAAAGATCCGAACAGACAGCTGAAGAGAAACTTGCAGAGATAGCAAGGTTGTATAAGAAAGCAAAGGAAGCTCTTAGCAATGGTGACCTAGCTGGTTATGCAAATTATGTAGACATGATTGAAGATTTTGTGTGATTAAAGAAGTATTTCAGAATATGTTTTTTCAAATTCCTTGGGTGTTTTTTCTGCCAGGTGCTCTCTTTCATAAGCGATCATTATTTCATCCATATTATCAGGCAAGCCATGCTCTTCAAGATATTCTTCTGCGAATTCTATTAAACTTTTTTCAGCCGCGAAATCAGACATTAACTTAAAGGCGCTTTTCTTTCTTTCCTTTGTGCTTGCATGCTTTGTATTCAGCATGTGATAGATATTTTCATATGCAATCGCATAATGCCTTTCATCTGCACTTCTAATCCATTGAGAATAATAATGAAACCTGTCAATCCTAAACTTTCTTCCGGTTTTTAATCCTTCTCCCCTTTTCCATATAATAGACCTCTTTTTCTTTGTTTTCATCACACCGTCTGATTTTCTTGATTCATATGCAACATATTCAGCCATCCCTTCATCAAGCCATTTCGGGCAGCAGAAATTGAAAAAAAGTATATGGTAGATATGTGCAAGTTCATGTGTTATGAGCCTTCTATATCTGTATCTTATCTTCTTGGCTCTTTTTTTCTTACCAAGCTTATCTAAACCATATGTTAAAAGACCCGGCCTTGTGATCTGAATAGCTGGCACCAGCTTACCTGATTCCAGGTTTGGTGTAAATGTGCTACTCTCAGTATTGCTATCAGAAATTGAAAAACGTTTTAGTTTCTCCCCATAAAACTTGGAGCAATCAGAAGCAGCCTTTTCTGCAAGCTGTAGTCTTTCCTCTTCACCAAGAAGTTCCAAATCCATTGGATCTTCAACGACTATTTTCATATTGAGAATTGGCTATATAATATATAAGGCAATTCATAATTCATTTATATGGTATTATATCCCTTTATAGGGCTTAAAGAGGACTTTTATGCCATATTTTGATTTTTAAGCCATTACGCTAAATCTATACTATGTACAAGAAAGTAATACCCATGGTCATGATTTTAGCACTTTTAGCTATTGGAACAAATATAGGGAACATAACAGGTTATATTATTAATGATTCTCCGGAAAATACTAATTTCAAGACAGCAACCTTTGCTATATGCGAAGATAGAAATGGCCAGTCATACTGTGAAGACAGGGTATTTGCTGTATGCAATGGTGAACCGATAGAAGTGAAAAATAAGACAATAGAATGCAATAATAAAACCTACAATATAGATCTGGACAAGCTTGGAAAATCATATATGCCAAAAGACTGGAAAGACCCAAGACCAGCTGATTTTATAACATCGTGGGCTGTTGGGTAATTAAAACCTATACATGAACCCCTTGTATTTTACGATAACACCAAACCCAGATTCTCTCAAAAGCCTTAATTTATGAGAAGCTATTCTTTTTTTGTTCATGATATGAACAATGATAGCAGCAAACAGCAACGGCATGCTTAGTATTTCTATTGTTATAATACTATCCTCTATAACTATCTCAGCGAAATTAGTCTTTTTAATGGAAATAAAGAATCTTATTTTTCCAAATATTAATTCAGCTAAATTAGCCATATATTATTTAAAGAAGTAAATTTTTAATACAAATATCATTTTTTTATAAAAATGCTTATTCTTTTTTCTTTATTGGAGTAAATGATATTTCCAGTTTGCCTTCCATATTAACTTCTGAATTTCCAATCTTGAATTTAACACCATTCAGATTGACTTTTGCCCCTGTTTCTTTTCCTTCAAGTGCTGATAAAAGAGCAATAACAATTTCTTCTTTGTTTTTTAAGACCTCTTCGAGAATTCCCATAAAATACCTCCTCTTGTATAATTAGGCTAGGACTTATACCCACCAAATCAATTATAATATTACTTAGTTCTAAATATATAAATAGGTAAAGAAAATCTATTAAATCATATATATATTGAATTAATGTGGTGAAATGCCATCTGAAAATATTATAGTTGGGAGAGATAGCAAAGATTTGCTTGAATATGGTGATAAAGGAACTGTTTACATTGGAAAGCATATAGTTGGTGTGGGAGAGGAAGCACATCTAACCAATCCTGTCAGGCTGGATGTTACCAAGCCGCATATAGTTCTGATCGCTGGTAAGAGAGGATCTGGAAAATGTCTACACGGAGATACAATAATTACATTTAGTAATGGAAAACAAATACCAATAAAAGACCTTGAAAATAATACAAATAAAGTATTGGGGCTTAATAATGAATTAAAAATATCTAAATTACATAAAGAGGGGTTCTATAAAAGGAAAGTTAAAGAACTTTTATATATAAAAACAAGGAGTGGGAAAGAAATAAAACTTACACCAGAACATCCTTTATTAACAATTAAAGGCTGGAAAAATGCAGAAGACGTTGGTATTGGAGGTAGAATTGCAACACCAAGAAAATTAGTATCTTCTGGCAATATCGAATTAGAAGACTGTAAAATAAAACTATTAGCATACCTAATAGCAGAAGGTATGATAAAAAGAAAAACTGTAAGATTCACAAATATGGATAATGAAATAGTAAAAGATTTTAATGATTCTATTAAAGACTTTGATGAAAATCTCAGAATAGTAAAGTATAGGAGAGGTAGCTATGGAATATCCCATAAAAATGAAAGGTTGTATATAACTAAAATTAGGGATAAAAGAGGTTTTGTGAAAAGAAATACCCTGAAAGCATGGCTAAAAGATATGAATTATTATGATCTAGCATCAATAGACAAATATATCCCAAAAATTATTTTCTCATTATCAAAAAACAAACTTTCATTATTTTTGAATAGACTTTTTAGCTGTGATGGAAACATATACAAACACAAAACCACTCATGGATATGTATGGGAAATATCTTATTCAACATCTTCTAAACAAATGGCACATCAAATACAAAATCTTATTCTTAGATTTGGTATACTATCAAGAATCAGAAGGAAGAAAGTTAAATGTAACAATAAACATTTTATTTCATTTGAAATTGTTATTGGTACTGAAAACACAATAAGATTTATAAAAAACATAGGTTTTTTTGGTGAGAAACAAAACAGAGAAAAAATATGTTTAAATGAATCAAGAAAAATAAAAAGAAATACAAATATAGATACAATACCAAAAGAACTATGGGATATATATAGACCAAAGAACTGGGCTGAAGTGGGAAGAGGATTTGGTTTTTCAGTTCCAAAATCAATGAGAGAAAGTATAAGATATTCACCATCAAGACAAAAACTTATACAAATTGCAAAATACGATCAGAATGACATTATTCGCACAATAGCAAATTCAGATATATTTTGGGATGAGATTGTTTATATGGAATTACTAGAAGGTGACTTTTGGGTATATGATATCTCAATTCCTGAATTCCATAACTTTATAGCAAATGATATAATAGTACATAATAGTTATTCGGCTTGTGTTATTGGCGAAGAGATAACATTGCTTCCAAAAGAGATAAAAAACAATCTTTCTGTTCTTATGATTGATACAATGGGTATATTCTGGTCAATGGGAAAACCAAATGAAAGGGATGCAAAACTTCTAAAGCAATGGGACCTGGAACCCAAAGGTATGGATGTCAGTCTTTTTGTGCCTAAGAAATTCACAAAAGAATATGGAGAAGCTGGTGTAAAGAAATACAAAGCGCTTACACTACCATGCGGAGAATTGACTGCAATGGACTGGAACCTTACATTTAGATTTGAACCAATGGATGAATACGGTCTTGCAGTAGAGAGGATAATAAAGAAAGTGAGGAAAGAACATGGTGATACATATTCTATAGATACTATAGTAGCTGAGATAGCTGCAAACAAAAGTATAACCAAAAAAGTGAAGAATGCACTAACAATGAGATTTGAATTTGCAAATGATTGGGGTGTTTTTGAAAAAACAGGTACTGATGTGAAAAATCTGTTTGAAAAGGGAAAGGTTACCATAGTGGATGTCTCTCGTTTTCCAAGGACAGGTTCTGGTTGGGGTGTAAGAAGCATGGTAGTTGGTATGCTTGGGAGAAAGATTTTACAATATAGGATGGAAGCAAGGAAGGGTGAAGAATTCCAGGTAATGGGCGGAGAAGCGAAAAATGCCATACCAATGGTCTGGATTATTGTAGACGAGGCGCATAATTTTGTTGGTTCTTCTGGTGAGACAGCTGCAACAGAGTCTATGCTTAGTCTACTTAAAGAAGGCCGGCAACCAGGAATTTCACAGATACTGATTACACAAATGCCCAACAAATTACACCCAGAAGCATTAGCACAGTCAGATATTGTTATATCCCACAGATTGACAGCAGAATCTGATATAAACGCACTAAGAAGCATAATGCAGACATATGTTTTGAAAGATATACAGGAACTGATAAATACATTGCCAAGACGACCAGGCTCTGCTATTATTTTAGACGACAATTCTGAGAGACTTTATTCTGCTCAGGTAAGACCAAGATTGAGCTGGCATGCAGGCGGTTCACCAAGCGCCATAAAAAAGAAAGGCCTATTTGATTAGTGGGTTTTGGATTAAACCTTTTGTTAATCAATTTTATCAAAGAAGGCCTTGGCCTCTAAAAGGTTTATTTGATTAGCTTAAGACCGAATAAAATCAAAACTAATATAAAGCAGGCCAAAGAAGTATTAAACATGAAAAAAATTGTTGTTCTGGTTTTGGTTGCGGTAATTGCTTCAGTAATTTTACTTGTTCCCAAGGGAATGGAATCTCCAAAAAGGTTCAGTTCCTTCCAGGAACTGCAGAATTTCATAAATGACAATATGCAAAACTTTGGTGGGCAAGTATCTGGAATGATGGCAGAATCCAAGGGTGTTGCTGCTGATTACTCAACCACCAACATACAGGTTGCTGGAGTGGACGAAGCAGACATAGTAAAAAATGATGGAAAATATATCTACACTGTTTCATCAAAAAAGCTCATAATCGCAGATGCATACCCTGCTGAAGAAATGAACAAAGTTTCAGAGATAGATATAGAAAATGCAACAATTCAAGAGATTTTTATTAATGGAGACAAGCTTATTCTTTTTGGCTATGAATCATACTATGAACCTGTATATGGAATAGCAGATGATGTAATGTTAAAATCAGCAATATACCCATATCCTTACCGCAACAAAGCAATTATACTCACATATGACATAACAGACAGGGAAAATCCTGTCATGGAAAGGAATATCTCTTTGGAAGGCAGTTATCACACATCAAGGATGGTAGGAGATTATGTATACGCAATAATAACAGATTACCCTATTTTTTATGCTGAAAATGTAAGGCTTCCTGAAATAATGTCTGATGGAGAGGTAATCAGTGTTTCTGCCACAGAAATATACTATTCTGATTACTCTGATTATTCATACAGTTACACAAATATAGTCTCTTTCAATGTTCAAGATGATAGCAAAGCTCCAGAAGTGGAATCATTTCTAAAAGGCTCAACAGAAAATGTCTATGTCTCAAAGGAGAATATATACCTCACAAGGACAAAATGGATAGACTGGAAAACAGAACAGGATATGATGATTGATAGGGTTTTGATACCATTGCTTCCACTTCACTTGGGAATAAAGATAAATGAGATCAGAAGCTCTAACATAACATACTATGAGAAATCAAACATAATACAAGAGGTTTTTTACAATTATACAAACTCATTATCTGATACTGAAAAAGCAGAGCTTCAGAAATCTGCTATTGAAAAAATAAATGTTGTCCAGGCTGAACTTGCAAAAATAAAAGAGAGAACAATTATACAAAAGTTCTCTATAAACAATGGCGAGATTGATTACAAGTCAACAGGAGAAGCTCCTGGAAGCGTTCTCAATCAGTTTTCAATGGATGAATACAACGGCTACTTTAGAATAGCCACAACACTTAGTCAAAATAGTTTTGCTGTCCCTGGAACAGCTGTTCAACAAACCACCTCACCTATTATGGAAACAGTGAATAAATCCCCTGTGCCAATAGATACTGGAATAGAAATTAAGAGACGGCCTGCTATTGTACAGAGAACAGAATCCCAAAACAACATATATGTTCTTGACGAAAGCCTTAATATGGTGGGAAGCCTTGAAAATCTCGCACCAACTGAAAGGATTTTCTCAGCAAGATTTATGGGGGACAGGGTTTATCTTGTAACATTCAGAAGAACAGATCCATTGTTTGTAATCAGCCTGGAAGATCCAACAAACCCTATGGTTTTAGGGAAGCTAAAGATACCAGGATTTTCAGATTACCTACATCCATATGATGAGAACCGTATAATAGGTATTGGTAAAGACGCTGATGAAGACGGAAGAGCGCTTGGATTAAAACTGGCACTGTTTGATGTGAGTGATGTGGCAAACCCAAAAGAGATTGCAAAGTATGTGCTTGAAAAAGGCTCGGATTCAGAAGCATTAAACAATCACAAGGCATTCCTCTTCAGCAAAGACAAGAACCTTTTGGTTATTCCAATAAGCATATACAATTACGAAACAAGGGAGAACTTCCAAGGAGCATATGTATTTGAGCTCACTCTAAATGGTTTTGGATTAAAAGGAAAGATAGATCATGAAGGTGACTGGAATTCAGCTATAAGAAGAAGTCTTTATATGGATAATGTTCTTTATACAATATCAAATAAAATGATAATGGCTAACTCTCTTGCAGACCTTCAAGAGATAAATAAATTGGAACTCTGAACTTATAAATTAATACAAAAGTCTACTTAACACAAACCGCCTTTGCTAAATTAACACAATAATCAGGGTCCAGGCCTCTTAAAACACCCAGATGATAGGCCAATAGTTGCACTGGTATTATACTTGCAATTGGAGATGCAACACCAACATCAGGTACTTTTAACCAATAATCAAATACTTTATTATTCTCAGGGGAAACTCCAATTATATAGCCTCCCCTGGATTTTATCTCAATCGCGTTGTTTATTATATCATTCTTTACATCATCATTTGCTACCAATGCTATACAAGGCACTCCTTTGTCTATTAAGGCAAGCGGTCCATGCTTTAGTTCCCCACCAGCAAAACCTTCAGCATGTATCCTTGAAACTTCCTGTATCTTTATTGCACTTTCCAATGCCATTGCATAGTTCAGACCTCTACCTATGATATAGATGTTTGGTACTTTTTTGAGTTTCTCAGCCAGACTTTTTATATGATCCTCATATCTTGGGTTAAGCATATCATTTACTTTAGCCGCTGTTTCTATAAGCAGTCTTTTGCCTTCCTCTAGCCTTCCATCACAAGCATATGCTAAAAGCATTATAACAGCCATCTGGGCAGTTGTTGCCTTTGTAGAAGCAACAGCCTTTTCAGGACCTGCATTTATAAGAAATGTGTGATCAGAGACTCTATCCAGTGAACTGCCTTTTACATTTACAATAGAAACTATCTTAACGTTTTTCTTTTTCGCTGTTTCAACTGCTTCCATAACATCTGCTGTTTCCCCGCTTTGAGAAACAGTTATTAAGAGTGTTTTAGATGTCAGGAAATGCTGATAATTTGGAAACTCAGAAGAAACAATATAGTTTACATGTTTTTTTGATATTTGAGAAAAAAGATATTCTCCTGTTAAACAGACTTTTCCTGCTGTACCGCATGCAGTAAAGAATGTTCCGAATGCATTGTTTATATCACCTGCTATCTTTAGGATTTCTTTGTCATTTTGGTTTATTGCCTCTTTTATGGTCTCTTTCTGCTCCATTATTTCCTTTATCATGAAATGTGGATGTTCTCCTTTCTCTGCCTGTTTTGCATTCCAGTCTATCTCAATAAGCCTTTTCCAGACCTCTTTCCATGTACTCATGTTATAGAATATGGGCTTTTTTCCCATTACAACCATTTCCCCATCATCCAGATACATTACTTTGTTTGTATGCCTAAGGAAGGCTGGTATGTCAGAGGCAATAAAACAAGCAGAATCTGATAAACCCACTATGAGCGGAGAGCCATTTCTTGCACCAATAAGGTCTCCTTTTTTATTTAGAACAACAATTGCATTTCTTCCTTTTATTTTTTGGAAGATTTTTATAACACTGGATTTAAGATCATTCCCATCTTTCATTGCTTCTTCTATAAGATAAGGAAGCACTTCTGTATCAGTCTCTGATCTAAAAACATATCCTTTTTCAATAAGCTCTTTTTTCAGCTTCTCAAAATTTTCAATTATGCCGTTATGCACAACAGCTATATCTCCATTAGAATCTGTATGTGGATGTGAATTTTCTTTGCTAACCCCACCATGAGTGCACCATCTTGAATGAGCTATTCCTGCATTACCCTCAAGACCTTTGAAATTCAGTTTTTTGTCAACATCTGAGATCTTTCCTATATCCTTTTTAATGAAGATTTGGCATTTGTTCAATACTGCCATTCCTACAGAGTCATAACCCCTATATTCCAAGCTTTTAAGAGCGTTCAGAAGTATTTCTGAGGCCCTTGCATCACCTTTACAGCCCACTATTCCACACATACTTTCTATTCTTTGAGCTATCTTAATAGTCAAAATACTAGTATGTATATCTGAAAATATTAATGGGAGCAAAAGCTCCCAAACTAAATGTCTTTTATCTCCCATTCCTTTTCCAGCGCTTCCATATCACATTCTCCGAGCGCATCTGTATCTATATACAATCTGACGTTTGGATGGGTCTGCATATATGCTGCTGGATGTAATGGAGATGGATCTTGATGGAGCATATCACGCACTGCTGTTGTTTTCTTTGGTCCGAATGCAAGCAGTAAAAGCTCATTTGCATCCATTATTGTTCCTATTCCTTGTGTTATTGCATACCAACTTGCTTCTCCGCCACTGTAATCGTCCTCATTTGCGTTAAGTGTTGAGAGTGCAAGAGCTGTTAAATGAACCCTGGATTTTGGCAATGTTCCTTTCTCATTAAATGCTATATGTGATTCTTCACCTATTCCGAGAACCTGCAATTCTGTTCTGAGATGTGCATCGTAATTCTGATTTGCATATCTGATTTCTTTCAATACAGGATCTTTTGCATCTTTTGATATACAAACTTCTGGTATGAATCTTCTAGTTGGTTTTAATCCTTCTGAAACCTCTAATGGTGTTCTTATTCCATATTTTCTTATTAGTCCAAGCTCGTCCACCTCAGTTGTTTCCTGACCTCTCCATGTAAAGTCCTCTGGGTTTTTTAATAGTACCTTGTCAAACTTTGCTGATGTCACTAATTTACATCCGTCATAGAAATTGCCTCTTGGTGTCCATATGTTTTCTGTTTGAAAAACTTTTTCTTCAGGAACACCGTCTGTTTTTGGCTTTATATGCAAATTTAAAAGAGCGTATCCTCTATATGTTGTATGTGTGCCGTCTTTTGCTACACCAGTGAAGCCGAAGTATTCGTCTAAAAAATAGATTTTTGCCTTTGAAAAATCTACTCCTGTTCCTAGTGCAGTTGCATATGCCACCTTTGGGCTTCTTCCTGTTGCACCGCCAAGTCTTATTTCAGGGGTTTGTTCTGTTCTTTCTGCTATGTAATTACCTGCTGCATCACTAAGCTTTTCTCTTTCTCCAGTAAATAAAACTTTCATAATTCCTCCTTATTTTAATTATTTCAATAATTTTCTGATCTCAGTTTCATTATCCTCTGCTAAATCAACAATTCTTTTAATCTCATCCTCGTCTAATTCGTGTTCAGAATGAAGATTATGTTTTTCCTTACCATTCCTGTAATAGACCCGAATATAATAATCCCTTTCTAGTGTAAGGTTGGACGGGCTTCTGTCTCTAAACATTGTTTCCACAGCCACATGATCTCCGGTTTCGCTTAAAGCAATATATCTAATTTGTTCACAGGAAAATCCACGTTCCCATTGCAAATCATAGAGCTCATTTACGTAATGTAAGGTAGCTACATATTGAACATAATCTTTCCATGCCTTAACTTTTCCATCACACGCTTCTTTCATATTTATCACCCATATTCACTTACAAACTCAATTGCTCCACCAACAATATCTTTAGCATATCCTCTCTCATTTGCTTCAGCAAACACCCTGACAATAGGCTCTGTATTAGAAGGTCTCACCTGAACCCATGAATTATCATTAAAATCAATTCTTACACCATCACGCAAATCAGGTACACCTACCATATTACTAGTATCATATCTGCTTACAAAATAACCATAGAAGTCATCCATGTCTTTGCATCTGAAGTTCTCGACCCTTCTTTTTTCAATACAATATTCTCCTATTTTTCTGACAATCTCAGATATTGGCCTCCCTTCGGCTCTGAGAAGGTTAACTAATATCGCAGTCGCTGCCAATGTGTCTCTTCCTGAACCAAGTTCTGGAAGAATAACACCGCCATTCCCTTCTCCTGAGAGCACAGCATTGAAAAGCAATCCGCCTTTTCTTACATAGGTTTCTCCTATTTTTGTCTGGTAAACATTACAATCGTACTGTCTTGCAATATCCCTGTTCATATTGCTTGTTGAAAGGTTTGTAACAACCCAACCTCTCTTCCCTTTATGTTTAAAAACATAGTATGTTGCCAGGCCAAGTGTATATTCTTCGCTCATAGGTTCTCCTCTTTCGTTTACAAAAGCCAATCTATCAGCATCAGGATCAACAGAAATACCAAAATCAGCGCCTTCATCCACTACAACTCTGCTCAACTCTTTCATATTTTCAGGAGATGGTTCAAGGCTTATAGAACCAGGCCCATGACTAAGCGGTTCTGTGACATCACAATTTATAGCTACAGCATCACAATAGAGATTTTCTAGCATTTTTGGCAGGGCTTTGCTTCCACCACCATTGCAGCCATCTACAACAACTTTTAATTTTTTTCCACGGCTACCGATTCTTGTAAGTTCGTGTCTTGCTATGCTCCTTATATGCGCATCTACTACCTCTGAATTTGCATCACCATAAAATATCTCAACACCTTCTCCATCTGTGTTATATACACCACTTTCCATTATTTTTAAAACATGTCCACCTCTCTCATCATCAAGCAGGAATCCGTGTTCATCCAGGGGCTTCAGACCCGCATATTCTGGTGGATTGTGACTCGCGCTTATACAAATACCTCCATCAATGCCCCCTAAGGATACATAATGCTGTATGCTTGGTGTTGCAGTAATTCCAAAATCTATAAAATCAGTACCAGAACCCAAAGTTACTTTTTTAATTATGTCTGATATCTGTCTATAGGAATCTCTTGGATCCCCACCAAAACCAATAAGCGGATTTTCTTTTCTTTCTTTAAGATGGGTTACAAAAGCTGAAACATATTCTTCCACATGTCTTGGTGTAAGCGAATCTTCCCATACCCCTCTTATACCAGCAATGCTTATCCTTACATTACTCCAATCTAAATTTGGTTCATTCATATTCTCTCAATATTTCTAAATCTTTTTTTATTAAACTCCAAAATTAGGAGCTATATGTCTTCTGAATATTAAATATATCCTATATGTGGAGAGTTATACCAAAACTCCATTAACATATACGTTATCGACATCAAAATCATCATTGTAGATTACAATATCAGCATCAAATCCTACTTTTATCCTGCCTTTTCTGTCTTCAAGTCCAAGGAATCTTGCAGGATTTGTGCTAAGCAGCTGAAATATTTCTAAAAGACCCCTGTCACCTTCTTGTACAGCATCCATTTTCCTTAGATTCTTTGCTGCTTCATTCAAATGCAGTGCACTTCCATAAGGTGTCCATACAAGTTCACCTTCTTTGAATTTGTAAAGCCCGTAAAAGCCGTCATCATTCTTCTCATATCTGACTCTATTGTTATCTATCTCCATCTCATATCCAGGTTCTAGTTCTTTTCTTCTCGCTTTCATGCCGTCTGTGGCAGCAATCACATGATCAATACCAACCTTTTCGATAACCTTCTTAACTGTATCTGAATTGCAATGAACACCATCAATCACAACTTCTGCAAAAACAGGGTAGCCCTGTTCTCTCGCAGTGTAAATACCTTGGATTGCTCCATATTTTCCAAACCTGTCTCCGTCTCTGCCGCTAAGGCAATTAGGAACATGCCTCACACCAATTATTCCACCACTTGTTAAGAACTTGACAGCAGTTGAATGAGAGCAATCTGTATGCCCCATCATTGGCCTAACACCATGATACCTCAATGTTTCCATGAATTCAGAAAAATTATCATCTTCCATATAATCCGGATCTAATGTTGCCATTTTTATGCGCCCATGACTTGCATCCCAATATCTAATGAATTCGTCCTTTTTCGGAGGCCTTATATGCTCTGAGATATGCCCTCCCATGGCTTTGCCTTTTTCTTTGAGTTTTGCTATCCACGTGCCTTCAAAACCCAGCTTATCTATAACATTACCAAGTGAAATTTGACTTATAGCATTGCAAATCTTCTCTGTCTCTTCTATACTCGCAGAAACAGTTGTTGGATAGACAAGAGTTGTACCAGAACTTGCTAAATAATTACCCATACCACACAGTGCTTCTACTGTCCCATCCATTGTATCAAAGCCATTAGCACCATGATCATGTATTCCTATAGAACCAGGTGCAACTAATTTTCCAGTTGCATCAACAATATCAATTGTATGGTTCCAATTATCACGGAAGCTTTCATAATCTTCCATTGTTCCCAAAGAAACTATTATCCCATTCTCTATTGCAACAAAACCATTCTTATAGACTTTTTCTGAAACAATCTTTGCATTCTTTATGATGGTCTTCATGTTTGAATTTAAAAGAAATCAGACTTTATAGATTTTGACTATTTTTCATATCTGGTATACTTCAGTATAATAAGTAAGGGAGATATATCTTTTTAGAAAACACACCCATGCAATCTTTTTATCTCTCTAAGCTCTTTCCATCTATTCCTTTGCACTAGTTCCAAAATCTTGCTAAAATCCAGTCCATAAAATCCGTTTATTCCGAAAATAAAATCCCCATGATCATCATATACTTCTAGGAAGCCCTTGTCACCTGAAAAAATAAGAACAAATTTTCCATTATTGCTAAGTTTTATTGCCTTTATGAATACCTGAGAAACCGGAATATCCCAAGCACTACCAGTGCTTTTGTTCTCATAAAAAAGCCTGGATTCTTCAACCCAAACAGAGGTACCATTAGATTTAGTTTCCAAAAGCATCATACAACTCCCCAGAATTACCTATACTCTGCCATTGCACTTTGAAATTCAGGGTCCAATACTTCTTCAGCTGTGTAAACACTCAGGCTTTTTTCCACAGCACTTAAAACAGTTGGATAGCTTGTTCCGTTCGGACTTTGAAAAGAGCCTGCTACAACAGGCACTTCAATATCTTCCATATCTTCAAGATCACCATCTAAAATACCCCTTGTTTCAGTTCTTTTTTCATTATTAACTGTGACCTTGGTTCTGTCAGACAGTATCACAACAGCACCTACTAAAGTGCCGCTCATTCTATTATAAGGCTCTGCTGACTCTACTTGCAACCCCAAGCCTTCAAATTCAGCCCTTAATTTTTCAACATCTTCCATTCTATATCCGACGTTGTTTTCAATATCTAACATAGTGAATTCAAAATCCTCAACTAACATACAATCACCTCTATTTTTTATAGTAAAACGTATTGTTCACAGCCATATATAACTTGCTACTATTGAATATACATACAATAGTATTCGATAAACATAATAGTATCTGACGATAAATTTATAAATAGAATATTCAAAACTATGAAGGAGCTTATGAAAAGAAAGGTCATAAAACAGGGCAACAACACACTTACAATCACCCTTCCAAGGAATTGGACAAAAGATCATGGAATTGAGGGAGGAGATGAGATAAACCTGGAAGAGCACGAAAGTGGTCTTGTAATTACTTCCAGTAAAATACTTCCAGCCACAAGAATAGAAATAGATATAACGAAAATGAATAATCCTGTTGTCTGGAGATATTTCATGGCTGCTTATAGAGCAGGGTATAGTGAAATCGTTCTGAAATTCAAAAACCCTGGTAAGTTATACAAAATAAAATTAGCAAGTACAAAAGATGTTGAAAGAAAGAACATTGAAAGAAGAACCATGCAAATGATACAGGATATGGTAAACAGATTTATTGGCGTTGAGATAGTTGAGCATAAACCCAACTATTGTATAATAAAAGACCTTAGCGGGGCAGATGTTAATGAAGACGAATTCAACAATGCATTAAGAAGAATATTCTATCTTATTATGCTTGTAGCAAATGAAAATTTGGAAGCACTGAAAAATAAAGAGAATGATAAAATATATAACATAGAGGTTGTTGATGCAACAATAGATAAATTCACTGATTTCTGTCTGAGGATATTAAGCAAAAGAGGTTATTCTGATTTTAAAAAAGTGCCCATATTATATTCCATAGTAGCTATTCTTGAATCATTGGGAGACGAATACCACAGACTTGCACAGCATATTTCAGACTCCAAAAATGGATCAAACATCATAGAAACTGTTTCCAGTTTGAACAGCCTCTTCAAAGAATATAATAAATTGTTCTACAGTTTTGATGAGAAGAAAGCGGTAGAGCTTGGTGAAAATCTAGAAACATTCAAGGAAAGTGTTACTGAGAAACAGAAAAAAACAAATTCAGAAGAAAAGGAAATGTTGTATCATATAAAAAAGATAAGAAGAACATTAGTAGATCTTCTACAACTCGCAATAGAACTTAGGCTAAATGAAAAAATAAACAATATGCCTATACTTCCTCAGCCCTCTTTAACATCTCCTTCTTTAGGGCAATAAAAACCCCGCCCGGTTTACCTTTTATGAAACTTGTTTCTCCTGGCCTTATTATCTTAGAGATGTCCCCTTCTATATCTATGTGAGTTATCCTCGCATTGCTCTTACCCTTCTCATGTAGATAGACTGTATTTTTCAGTTTCTTCTTCCCCTCTCCTGGACCGCTCATATTCTCATCTCCTTGAACTCTACCTTTCCATTCTCAACTAATTCCTTTATTCTCTCCTGCTTTGCAGAAAGCCTGGAATTACCTGTCTTAAACTCCACAAAAACTATGCCCGTATCTTCGAACTGGACGCCATCTATGGGCGTTCCTAGGAAACGAAAGCTCTCTTTGCTGTACGGGTAGTTGTTTAGAAAGGGCATAAACTGTTCAGCAGTCTTTCCGAACCTTGTGGTAATACTCTGCTTGTCAAATCTCAGTGAAGAAACCTCTTTTTGGAGTTTTCTATAGAGAATTAGTGATAATACAAGGAAAATTAAAGTTAGTGCAAAAAAGTATTCAAACATAGTATATTTTTATTTCTCTGATTTAAGATATTTAGATGGGAATCTTTAGAATATTTGGAAGAGGTAAGAGTTCTGCACCATACAAAGTATTTGACACTGTTACCATAGATAGAGGGAACTATAACCAATTTCTGAAAAAGTTTCTTGGAAAGAGCACAATATCTTTGATTATTGGCAAAAGAGGGGCTGGAAAGACAGCTCTAGGAATGAAGATGCTTGAAACATTCAACAGGAAAACTAACAGGCCGTGTTATGCTGTTGGTTTTAAGAGTTCAAAACTTCCAAGATGGATAAAGAAAGCAGATGATCTGGAAGATGTTCCTAACAATGCTGTGGCTCTGTTTGATGAGGGAGCTATTCTATTCTCTTCAAGGGATTCAATGAAGGATTCCAATAAACATCTCAGCAAGGTTATGGCTGTGGCAAGGCACAAAGGACTTTCATTGTTATTAATTACGCAGAACTGCATGCCGCCAGAAACGGAAATAATAACTGAAAATGGTATAAAAAAATTAGGTGATTTGAAAGATGATGAGCTAGTATTTTCATATAATTTAAATAATAATAAAATCGAACTGAAAAGGGCAAGAATTTCTGAACCAGTCAAAAAGAAAACAATAACAATAGAGACTGAAGACGGTGATATTATAAAATGCTCTCCAGATCATAAATTATTAGTAAAGAGTGATGATACTGTTATAAGAAAACATGCTAAAGAACTGACAGATAAAGATAAGTTATTAAAACCAATTTCATTGAAAGAAAAATTTGTGAAAATAAAGAAAATAACAAAATCCGAAGATGAAACAGAAATGATAGATATTAATGTAGACGATAATCACAATTTTATTTTAGCCAATGGTATATGTGTTTGCAACTCAGGTATGATAGAATTAAACGTTCTAAGGCTAGCAGATACTCTTATTTTGAAAGAACCAAGCCTTTTACAGAGCAAGTTCGAGAGGAAGGCTTTGAAGGACATGTATGATAAAATAGGTCCATTGTTTGCAAATATACCAGTGAGGGAAAGGCATTTCTATGTTTGGGATGATGATTTAGAAGGTATGCTTAGTTTTGATCTGCCTAACTTCTGGTCAGAAGGCATAAGCAAAAGCTTCAAGGATTTTAAGTGATCAAAGACCTTCAAGATGCAATTCAAGAATATCCCTGTCTTTGAGTTTGTATTCTCCACCAAGCTTTTGGCCCTCGAACTTAGAACTTCCCCATACTTTTGCAAACTTAAAATTGTCTGCAAATTCTTTGTGTATTTTTCTACAGACCTGAAGAACAGTTGTCCCGTCCTTAACTATCATAGGCTCATTCATATCAGGCACCTTTCCTATTCTTTTCATAAAGACTCTCATCAGACCTAGTTTTTTCCATATTTTTTCTCTTAGATTCTCTAGGTTTATTCCTTTAAGAGCAGAAATCTCAACAGCATTTATACCAGATTTACCTTTGAGTAGATCAACTTTGTTAAGAATTGTCAAAGATGGTCGATACATTCTATTTTTAGAAAGACAATCTATTAGCTGATCTATGTTTATATTTTCCCTTATAATAATTTCACCATTCATAAATCCAAACTGTTTCAGCACTTCTTTTATTGTTTCCTTATCCAGTTCTGGTTTTTTCATTGTAAAACCCACATTTACTCCACCAGTATTTGATTTGTTAATAGTAACATCCGGTTTTTTCTGGTCAAGCCTAAAGCCTGCTTCATAGAGCTCATTTTTCATGATATCAATCTGTTTTTTGTAATTTTTAGAGGCATCTGAAACAAATATAACAAGATCTGCTATTCTTATTACAGAAAGAACCTCTTTACCCCTGCCCTTTCCAACAGAAGCTCCTTCTACAAGACCTGGAACATCTAGGATCTGTAGCTTAGCGCCATTATAATCAAGCACCCCTGGAATAACCTTTAGGGTTGTAAAATCATAGCCTGCTACCTTAGACTCAGCATTTGATAATTGATTTAATAATGTGGATTTACCAACAGAAGGAAAGCCCACAAGAACAACAGTAGCATCACCTGATTTCTTTATTCCGTAACCAAGACCTTCTCCACCTGATTTTTTCGAAGATTTTTCTCTTAATTTAGCTAGTTTTGCTTTTAGTGTACCTATGTGTTTCTGGGTTGCTTTGTTATATTTGGTTTTTCTTATTTCATCCTCTATTTCTTTTATCTGAGATTCTGTAGCAGATAGCTCTTTTGCCTCTTCTTCTAACTTTTTCATCTGATTTCTGTAACTCATAATAATGATTGTTTGTTTTATTTATTAAGAAAAAACATTAGTCCAGGGCCTTTATTTGATCTCTTACTCTCGCAGCTTCTTCCATTTCATCAGTAGCAATAGCCACTATTTTTAATCCGTACAATTCTACAAGCTTTTTTGCATTATTTCCCTTTGTAACTGCCACTTTACAAAGTGTTTCAACTTCTTCTTCTATAGTTTCTCTATACATTTCTGCTCTGCTAACAAGCCCTCTCATTCTATCAAAAAGCCTGTCTTCAACGGTTATTGTATCATAGCGGCCCATTAACTCTGACATTGCTATACCAAATTCAGAAACAAAATTACCAGTGCTTCCTGGGACTTCTTCTACCTCACTCTGCTTATGGAACATGTATATATATTTACTGGCCACAGGATCAAAATATTCATC
>JADHWJ010000015.1 GCA_016783545.1 Candidatus Aenigmatarchaeota archaeon
ATAGAACTGTGCAGTATCAGTGCTCAGCTCTTTTGCAAAATCTATTGTTTTTTGCATGCTTTCCTTTGTTTCACCTGGCAATCCTAAAATAAAACAACCATTAACAAGAAGCCCCACCTCTCTTGTGTTCTTCATAAACTCAATCTGCATCTCCTTTGTTGTTCTTTTCTGGATATCATCAAGTTTTTTCTGTTCAGGGCTTTCAAAACCAACACAAAGCAAACGACAACCAGCCTCTTTCATCTTTTTTAAAGTCTCAATATCAGTGTCAACTCTTGCATTGCAACTCCATTTCAGCTTTACGCCTCTTTCTATCATAAGATTGCAAAGCTCCATTGTCCTTTTCTTTACAGCAGGAAATGTTTCATCCTCTATCATAACCTCTTTTACTTCTGGAAGGTTTTCCTGAATCCAAAGGAATTCTTCAACAACGTTCTCTATGCTTCTTGGTCTGTATGATTTTTTAAAAGGTGAGTTGCAAAAAGAACATGAATACGGGCAACCCCTAGCGGTTAGTATTGTAACTTGAGGATATCGAACAGATGAATAAAAATAATCTCTGACATTGAGGTGTTTCTTATAGACTTCTGAAACGAACGGTAGTTCATCAAGATTCTTTATTCTCTCTCTTGGTTTATTTGTAATAATTTTTTCCTTTTCTCTGAAAACAAGACCATTCACTCCTTTAAGGCTTTTTTTGTCTTTCAGAACCTTTGCTAAATCCCTAACAGTATAATCATATTCCCCTACTACAACAGCATCTACTTTTTTAGAAAGTTTTAATGTTTCATTTGGAAGGTTTGAAGGGTGTGTTCCTACAAGAACTATGAAAGCTTCTGGAAGTGCTTTTTTTATTGCCTCTGCGACCTTGATGTCATTGTATATGCTTGGAGTGGATGTGTCTATCACAACAAGATTTGGTCTATATTCTCCTATATATTCGATTGTCTGTCCTCTATTCCAGCCTCTTGCAACAGCATCTACAAGCTCTACATCAAACCCTGCCTTTTCAAGCGCACTTGTCATGTAAGCGAGAAAATATGGGTAATAAGTTGTTCCTCCCTTCGTAATTGCCGGAGAACGAGATTGTCTGGAATAATTTTTAAGATATGGCGGATTAAGTGCTAATGTTTTCATAACAATCATCTCTTATTTCCCCATCTATTTTCGGATATTCTTTTCTTTGATTCATTTGTATGTTGTCTACCATAAAACCCATTTCTTTCACCCATATGAGCTTCACTGTTTGTTCTTATTGGTATATGTAGTTTTCTCCTTAATATTTCTTCATATACACTGAACAGCTTCTCTTTGCTGTATTTTTCTATATTCCTTTTATCAGACTTTTCGATTCTTTTTCTTATAGAAGGATTTTTATAAATCTCTATTATTTTTCCAGCAATTTCTTTTTCTGTTAAGGAAAATCCGGCATTGTTTTCCTCAACCAATTCTGACATACCAGTATTTTTCATTGTTATTATAGGAAGGCCAAAATTCATTGCCTCTAGAATTACCATTCCGAATGGTTCTGGCCATATTGATGGTGCGAGCAAGCAATCTGCATTAGAAAAAAATTCAAATCTTTCTTCTTTCAAAAAACCATGAATATGTATATCGAGATCTTTTCTCTTCATTTTCTTCATTAATTTATCTGGTCCTGTCCCGATTATATCAATCCTATAATCCAGTTTTCCTTTTAGTTCTTTTGCTATGTTTAATATTATATCCAACCCCTTTCTTTCATCAATTCTTCCAACAAAAAGAATGTTAAATGTTTTGGTCTCTTTTCTTTTTGTTTTCTTTTTCTTTCCCATGTAAGGATATGGTATAACCACACTCTCAATACCTTCTTTTTTTAATTCACCTCTAACAAGTTTGGAATGTGATATTACTTCTTTTGCTTTCTCTAGTGTTTTTTTCATGAAGTGTTTTTCTACGAAAAGTTTTGGTATTAGAAAAGGAAAAATTATTGGCATCTTGTATTTCTTTGATAGACAAAACGCACATTTTGCAATGCTTTTCTTTTTGCAGATTTTCGACTTGTAAAATAAATCCCTTGAGAAGCAAACAGGCCAATAATCATGAACATCCAAAACAAAATTAATATCTGTCTGTATTGGTGCGAAAGATACGTGTGTAACATTGTTTGCATACACGATATCTATATTTTCTTTTTCATAGATTTCATTTATTTTCTTTCTTAATTTTCTATTAAAAAGCATCCATGGTGTGGTTATTCCTGAGAACTGATATCTATATGAAAAATGAAATGGCGATGATTTAATTTTATATGTCTTAAACTCTTTACTGTTTTTCTGGTTTTGTTCAGAAGTTATAACTATCACTTTATGCCCTTTCTTTTTTAGATATCTGGCAAATTCCAATAAAAATATCTCTGTTCCACCCTTTATATAAGGCGAAAAAAATTCATTCACTATCGCTATATTCATAGACATACCTTTCCTCTTTTCATGTTTTTCATATAATCTTTTATGAAATTCACCAATTGATTTGAGGTTTCAGGCCTCTTCGCATTCTTTGCTATTTCTATTGACTTTTCCAGATCTTTTATATCATATACAATTATCGCCTTGCCCTCTTTTTCCATTGCATGTGCAAGTTCAAGCTGATGATCATCAACATGCTCACCAAATTTTTTATACCTTGGAACAATTACAACAGGCTTTCCAAATTGTCTAGCAGTTGCTATGCAACCAGCACCTGCATGTGAAACAATAACATCTGCATTTTTATTGCATTCCAAAAGCTTTTTTTCTGAAGTAAAGCTAAAATATTCAGCATATTTTGGCTTATATTTAGTATTACCTATCTGCATTATCACTTTCTTCTTTGTTCTTTTGGCTATATTATCCATTTCTTCTACAAGCCTCTCAAAAGGCCATCCCGAGACAGTAACAAATATCATAGGTTTTTATTGAAATAATGCTTATTAAGTTTTCTTTATTAATAACAGACATAAACCGTGTCGTATAGTGATATTATGAAAATATGTATGGCCTGTTCAGCAGGAGGGCATCTAGCTGAAATATTGCAGCTTATGCCTGCCGTAGAGAAGGAAGATGTGTTCTTTGTTACATATATGCATATGAATTCTACCAACTTGAAATATAAAAAATATTTTGTTTCAAATGTGAATAAAAATCCTTTGGATTGGGTTAAGAATACAGTAAAATCCTTCTTCATAATGCTCAAAGAAAGGCCTAAGCTCATAATAACAACAGGTGCTGGCGTGGCTGTTCCTTCTTGTTTATTTGGCAAATTATTTGGTTCAAAGATAATATACATAGAAGGATTTGCAAGAGTGAATAGCAAATCAGCAACAAGCAAATTTATGTATCCTTTTGCAGATATTTTTCTAGTGCAATGGAAAGGATTACTAAAACTTTATGGTAAAAAAGCAGAATATCATGGCGCTGTGTTTTAGTTGGATTCTATATATTCCTTTATTCCCTTTTCTAAGCTATAGATTGGCTCAAAACCAAGTTCTTTTATTTTCGTTATATCAGCCATTGTAAATTTTTGATAGACTTTGAGTGGGTTCTCAGAATAAGTTACATTCCCGTCTTTACCTGAAAGCTTTTTCAGAAGATTGACAAGGTCAGTGAAACTTATAGCCTCACCTGAACCCGCATTATATATGCCCCATTTTATATCTTTTGTTTTTTCAGCGCACAATGCAAACGCCTTTGCAACATCCTTTACATATATGAAATCTCTTCTCTGTTTCCCATCACCATAAATAAGAATATCTTCTCCCTTTAGAACTGAATCCAAAAACTTTGTAACCATTGATGTTGCCTTTCCTTTGTGCTGTTCCTTTGGACCGTAAACATTGAAAAGTCTGAGGCAAACTATGTTCATATTGAAATTATCATGATATGCTTTTGCAAGTTTTTCTGCAATCAATTTTGACTGTGCATAAAGGCTTTGAGGATCTGGACTATCACTCTCCTTTATTGCTGCTGTTTTATCGCCGTATATGGCCGCTGAGCTTGTGTTAACAATATCTGCACCTATTCTTCTTGCATACTCTAGAATGTTTAGAGTTCCTTTAACATTTACATCCATCATTTCGCTGTCATATCTTGTTGTGTCAACTATTGCTGCTAGATGGATTATAACATCAGGTTTTGTTTTTATGTTTTCTAGATCAGATATCTTTCTTATATCGCCGTTAATTATCTCTACGTTTAAGCCTTCAAGATTCTTTTCCTTTCCTCCTGAGAAATTATCAAAAGCAATAACATTATGTTTTTTCTGTAGTTCTTCAACTAAATGAGAGCCCACAAAACCAGCACATCCTGTAACCAATATATTCATGTTTAGTTATGAACAGATTATTTTAAATACTTTATACATTAGTCATACTTTATCATACCTTTAAATATCTAATGGTCTAAAATTAACAATGACCGAATTTAAGGCTGATTGTAGGTATTTTCTTGGAGATAAACCGTGCAAATTTCATAAAATAGATAGAAGAATTTGTGAAAATTGCAAAGATTATGATAAGTTAAAGGAAAGAATATTATTGATAAATTTGGAATTCAAAGGAGATGTTTTAAGGGTGACATCACTTATCAAAGGGCTGAAAAAGAAATACCCTAATTCACATATAACTTGGGCAGTTGAAGAGAATTCAAAGACTATTCCAGAGAACAATCCTCTAGTAGATAGGGTTGTTATAGCTGATGCAGAAGCTGCTATAAGATTCATGGTGGAAGAATTTGATATTCTTATTAATCTTGACAAAAGATCAAAGGCCTGTGCAATGGCATCACTTGTAAAGGCTGGTGAAAAAAAAGGTTTTGGTCTTGGTGAAGATGGTAATATATTATGCTTCAACAAGGAAGCTGAACTTCTTTATGCAATGGGACTTTCTGATGACATAAAGAAAGCTAATAAGAAAACCTATCAGGAAATTATATTTGAAATGGCTGATTTGAAATATAAAGGAGAAAAACCAGATTTTAAATTAAGTAAAGAATCATTGAATTTTTCAAAAGAATTTTTCAAAGGGATTTCTGAAAAAGATATTGTAATTGGATTGAACACAGGTTGCGGTTCTGGTATATTTCCAAACAAGAAATGGCTAACTGAGAATTTCATAGAGCTTGCAAAGATGATTGATAATGCCGGTATGAAAGTTCTTCTTCTTGGCGGACCAGAAGAAAAAGAGCGAAATAAAAAAATTGCAGATGAGTGCAACTTTGTTATAGATTCTGGTACAGATAACACGATTGAAAATTTTGCTGCAATATTGAACAGAAGTAATGTCATGGTAACTGTTGATACATTAGCAATGCATATAGCAACCGCACTTGATGTTCCTCTTGTTGTTTTATTCGGAGTTATGGTAGGCAATGAAATAGAGATATACAAAGGTGAAAAAATTCAGAGTAAATTAGATTGCTCACCGTGTTTCAATAAAAATTGTAAAACAAACAAATGTATGATATCTATAAAACCCGAAGAGGTTTTTGATGCTATAAAGAGGGTTCTTCATGAACATGAAAAAAATTAAGACATTAGACCAACTGGAAAAAATAGTTGGAATACTGAAAAATGAAGGAAAAACAATAGTTACTACAAACGGTGTTTTTGACATACTTCATGTTGGACATGTCAGATATCTACAAGAGGCAAAAAGTACTGGAGATGTACTTATAGTTGGCCTTAATAGTGATGAATCTGTGAAAAAGATAAAGGGTCCAAAAAGACCGATAGTCCCAGAGGAAGAAAGGCTAGAGATGCTTACAGCACTTGACTGTGTTGATTATGTTTTTACATTTAGCGAGACTACACCGCATACATATTTAGAAGTTATAAAACCACACATACATGTAAAGGGTGGTGATTATACACCTGAAAGGGTAATAGAAAGAACTCTATTAGAAAAAATCAATGCAAAGCTATATCTAGCAAATAATATACAAAACAAATCAACAACTAACATTGTTAAGAAGATACTAGACACTCACAAAGACTAGCTTCCAGTTCTTCTGCTGTAACAGCATGAACATATTCATTTCTTACAGCAATTGCAGCAGCATGGCTTGCAATTTCCATGGCATCCTCAAAACTTGCCCCAGATGTTACAGCAAGTGCACATGTTGCTATTACAGTATCGCCTGCACCCACATCATTGACAGGTTCTTTTTCAAATGCGGGTGTATGAGAATGGTCAGTATCTGTGTAAAGATCCATACCATCAATATCAGCTGTTACAAGAAATGCATCTATACAGTATCTATCAAGTGTGTCTTGTGGACTAACACTGCAGAATTCCATAAGTTCTCGTCTATTAGGCTTTATCATTGTGCTTCCTCTAAATTTCCCAAAATCTGATTTCGGATCAACAAAAACAGGAAATCCTCTTGCTTTCCCCCTTTCAATTATTCCTCTACATAATTCAGGTGTCACCACCCCCTTTCCATAATCTGCAATTATCATTGCTTCAGGTCCTATCTCATCAATTTCTCTTAAAATATATTCAACCATATGATGGCTTATTGGTTCTCTATCCTCTCTATCGATTCTCATTGTATGACCATTACCTGTAACTACCAATCTCTTTGTGGTTGTGGCTACTCCACATGGAGAGGTTTTATTTTCAATACCACCCTCTTTTAAAAGTCTATCCATCTTTTCACCACTCATATCACTCCCTGTTTCACCAAAAAGATATACTTCTGCACCGAGTGACCTTGCATTTGCTGCAACATTTCCTGCTCCGCCAAGAAAATGTTTTGTATCTATCACACTAAAGACAGGAAATTGATACACATCTGGAGCAGGCTCTGCTATCTCATAAATATCAAGCATTACATCCCCAACAACAACCACCCTCCTATCAGAGAATTTATCTATTACATCATACTTTGTCATACTTTTAAATATGAAAAATACATTATTAAAACAAGTATGAATAAAATTTGGGCATGGTATGAAACATAAGATTGCAATATCAATTGATTCGCATCTCTTAGAGAAGATAGATTCACTTTCAAAAACATCTAACAGGAGCCATGTCATAGAATCTCTGTTAATAAAAACATTGAAACAGAAAAAAATAAACAACGCACTTGTACTTGCCGGTGGCAGAGGAGCAAAGTTAAGGCCAATAACATATGAAATACCAAAACCAATAATTCCTGTTAAAGGCAAACCTGTGTTAAAATGGCAATCAGATATTTTGAGAAAATCTGGAATAAATAATATTTTTGTCGCTGTTTCAACAGATGTTGAGAAAATAAAAAAGGAAGTTGGTAATAATCTTTGCTTTATAGAAGAGAAAACACCGAACGGGACTGGAGGAGCTATTCTTCTCGCAAAAAAACATCTACAAAACGAAGATTTTCTTGTGAGTTACTGTGACACTGTCTATAACAAGTATCCCAATTTAAACAATATGTTTGATTTTCACATTGAACAAAAACCTGTAGCAACTATGCTCTTAATGCCTACTAAAAATAAAATGCAGGGTATTGCAAAACTTTCAGGGAATAAGATAACAGAATTTAATGAAAAGCCAAAGAATATTAATTTCGGTCTTATATCGGCTGGTTTTTTTATTTTCAGTCCTGAAATATTTGATTTCTTGAAATCTAATTGTAGCATGGAAAATGATGTATTTCCTCTTCTTGCTTCCAAGGGCAAGCTTGCTGGTTATGTTTCTGATGGTGAATTTTTCGATATAGGAACCTACCAAGGTTATGAAAATGCTATTAAGAATTGGGATGGTTACTAAACCCCAGAGCGATTTATTCAATTGATTAAGTCGCTCAAACTTCATTGTTTATTTTTTTTAGATATTCAACCTGTTTTTTTATCCCTTCTTCGAATTCATATTTTGATTTGAACCCAAGAACATTTTCAGCTTTTGTTGTATCAGCTAGTGTACAAGAAAGATATGCTTTGAAAGGGTTTTCAATATATTTTGGTTTGATTTCTGTTCCCAGTGCTTTATTGATTGCACCAATAAGGTCATTGAAAGAATATGCCTTGCCTGTTCCTGTATTAAAAATATCTGTTTTTTTGTGTTCAGATGCCTTTATCAGCGCTTCAACAACATCTTCAACATGGATAAAATCCCTTTCTTGTGATCCGTCACCATACAGGACAGGCTCTTTTCCGTTTATCATGTCCAGAGCAAACTGTGTCACTGTATTTGCATACTTTCCCTTTCCTTGGTCATTTGGACCATACACGCTGAAAAATCTCAATCCAACTGAGGTTATTCCATAAAATTTATCATACAGATCAAAAAGCCTCTCTATAAAATATCTGGCCTCTGTATAGAAATCTGTTATATGCACCTTCATATCTTCTTTGTATGGTGGCTCATTCCCATTGTAAATACTTGAGGTTGTTGCATAGACAATATGAACATTAAGCTTTTTTGCGAGCTCTAGTACTTTTAGTGTTATCTCCACTGCTTCAATGATTTTAAACCTGTCTTCCCTATACATAGGAGAAGATGATGGCATGCCAAGATGGAATATTTTATCAACTTTCAAATCATCTATCTTTTCAACCATTTCAATATTTAGGTTTTTTACGTTATCTGGCAAGCCTGATAGAAAATTATCATAACCCAGCACTTCGTGACCGTCTTTTACAAGTCTTTCTGCTAAATTCGATCCAATGAAGCCTGCAATACCTGTAATTAGAATTTTCATAGGATTAATTGATTAGTTAACTTTATAAATTTTCACTAGGGTATTATCAAAGACTTTCTCCAAAGGCAGGCCATGCCCCTCCATGAACATTACAGCTGAAAAAATGGTTTTTTCCGCTTCTTCTGGTATATAGAAAACACCAAAATCTGTTAGTGCAACACAACCAGGCATTATCGGTGATTTCTCTTCTAGTTCTATGATACCCTGTTTTGTGCATAAATGCTTTAGATGTGTTCTTGAAACAACCTGACCATTTTGCGTATACAAAAACATCGGTGATCCTGCTATGCTTTCATTCTCAAAAGGTATCCAAATTTTATAAGGCCCGCTTGAAAATTCAACTACAGTTTTATTTTCCTGTGGATATGTACCTGTGTTCTGGAACTGTGCTATTCCAACTATATTTTTACCACCAGTTGCTATTGATGTTATTGCACCATATTTCGCAGGTAATGTATAATCCATTAAGATATAATCAACACCATGCTTCTCTATTAACCACTCCTCCCATTCTTCCCAGCTTTCTGACGAAGATGTGAACCAATTTGCAAGCGTGTATCTATCACCCTGCCCGCCGTCTGCAACAGTGTTCCTCTTTCCTCTTGTCTGGAACCAATACCCAAAATCCCACCAAGAAACAATATTAGAATCTTCAGGTGTTTCTGTTGCAAGAAAATTAAACGCCTGATACCATGGCTGTCTCTCCAAATTCATTATCTGGTTGCCATCTTTATCAAGTGTTATGCATTTCTCCCCAGGAGCCAAATTTCCAGTAAAGCATATTGAAGGTCCAATACTATTTGAATAGGCGAATCCACTCGCAAGATTGATTGCTATAGTGAGCATTATTATTATTATTATTGGTATCCATATTATACCTATTCTGTCTATTTTTCCAGTTATATGATCATGAAGTGTTTTTATTATCGATTCTTCTTCAGAGCTTTTTAACATATAATAAATTATTAGAAGTGTTGCAGATATCGAAACCAGTGTAATTATATAAAACATGTTGAATGTTGGATCTATCAAAATTAGTATTAAAAATAACATCCCAGCACCCAGGAAAATATTTTCTATATATTTTTTATTTTCTATGATCTTTATCTTATAGGATTTTTTTATTAACCATGATAAAAAGAAACCTGCTATTAGAGCAGCCGGTGGCCCTACCAGGAATATAAGCCTCACTGCGTAGAAAACACTCCATACAGAACCTATTAACCATATGAGAGAGAATATTATTACAGGGTTTATTTTCTTTAGGAGTTTAAAGGCCATTACAACTATTCCCAATAACATGAAAATTCCAGCAGTGAAGTATTGTGAAAGTGCATTTAACTGCGGCAATAGTGCAGATGAACCAGATGCGCCTGTCATCTGCATTACAACATCAAAATTTCCTGGCTGGTTTTCTGCAACAGTCAATCCTACTGGAGTTCTTTGTGTTGCGAAAATCAAAGAGGCTGCTTCCTGCAAAATCTCATACATACTATCCAGAAACATTGTTGCTATAAGAAATCCTACGAAACCAATAACAATGAACGCTGGAATAACAAATGGTAATTTTTCTTTGCTTATAAGTTTGAATCGTTCAACAAAAATTCTTAAAATTAACATTACTATAACAAGAAAGCTCAGCAGAATGCTTGGAGATGATAATGATATACTATGTGGGAATACCTGTGGAAGCAAGATACCGATTAGAACAACTGGAACATAAGACACCAAAAGTTTCTTGTGATATTTGTTTAAGATCAGCATAGCAAATGCAAAGATAGTGAATATTAGATATATGAACTGTGTACCTCCCCAAGAAGAACCCATTACTGCAAGCGATAATCCACCAATGATTCCAAACTTTAAACTTTTTCTTTTGAAAGCTAGTATAAAGAAATATGCAGATATTAACATGAAAAAACCTGAAACCGGTTCCTTTTCGAAAAAACCTGCAGTGGTTCTTGTTATGAACCCTGGTATGAATGCCAAAAAGAATGCAGCGAAAAGACCTGCCTTCTTGTCAAAAAATTCCTTCCCGACAAAAAACATAGCCAGAACAGCGATTGCTCCCATAAACGCTGGATAAATTAATGCAAAACTGAAAAAAGGCACGCCAGTGAACGATATAAAAAGATATAATATTACTGGTAGATATGATGGTGTTGGAAATTCAACAAAATATGGTTTTGTACCAAATGGGTGCAGTCTCATTATATCCAATTCAGGCAATTGTAAATTGTTATTAACTATATACTCACTCATTCTGTAAATATAAAAAGGGTCCAGTGCCTGCAATTCACCGAATCTTGCAGGGAATGTTCTAAACCAAAATGCCATTAGAAATATCGCAATAAGTATTATTACGTACCAATATTTTTTTGCTTTCATAATTCCCCTAAATTCTTTGTTTTGATATTTATACTCTAATAATATAAATGATTGTTTTACATTACAATTAACTTATATTGGTTCTGATTAATTAGTTTCAAATGTAAATTTAAGTTATGAAAATCATACCTCTTTTATTCTCTTTGTTTTTGTTAGCATTGTTGATCTATTTTTCTGATGTAGCGAAAATTCTAGATATTTTAACAAGAGTTGATTTGATTTTCGTGGGCCTTGGTCTAGCTGTCTGGTTTCTAGGCGCTGTCATAAGAACATTCAGGTGGCGGTATCTTCTCAGACATGTTAATGTCAATGTCTCTTTCCTAAAATGTCTAAAAGTTCTCGTCTCAGGTATTTTTATAGCAAATCTCACCCCTGGAAAAACAGGTGAACCTGTCAGGAGTTTGTTACTAAAAAATGAAACAGGAGACTCATTGAGTGTAACATTACCTTCAATATTTTTTGAGAGGGTTTTTGATATTCTTTCAATGATTGCAATATCACTTATTGGTCTTGTTTTCATTACAGCAATGATAGGGGAAATTTATTTTTGGTTCTCTATTGCCATAGGTGCTTATGTTATTCTTTTTTTAATAATTATTTTTATTGCGAGTTCTGAAAGTAGAACAAAAAGATTTATAGGCTGGGGCTGCTCTGTCTTTTCTTTTATTCCTAAAATCAGAGAGATTGGGAATAGGCTTGATGACTTTTCACCAAATTTTCACAATTCCTTCAGAACATATAAAAATTTCAGAGTAACTCTTGTTGCTATTTTTTATTCATTTATAATCTGGATTTTAGAAGGCATTGTTTTATATATCGCGTCTCTTGCACTTGGTTTGAATATAACACTACTCTCTGCAGTAGCCATAATATCAATTGCAACACTCATTTCTGTAATAACTTTCCTTCCAGGAGGGATTGGTTCAAGTGAAATTATAATGGTTTTATTGATTAGCTCTATATTCGCTTTCAGTCTACCAGAAATAACAACTGCAGTGCTTCTGGCAAGGATTCTTGCATTTTGGATGTATGCATTTTTTGGTATAATATTCATGAATCTTCTAAAGTCCAATAATCGCTATTTATAAACTATTTATAATAATTCTCAGTTATGATATCAATAATTATACCAGCATATAATGAAGAGAATAATTTACCCAATCTTTTAGATTCAATTCTGACACTTGGTAAAAGGAAGGGTATGGATTTTGAAATAATAGTTGTAAATGATAACTCATCTGACAATACAAGAGAGATATCTGAAAAGTATTCAAAAAAACATAAAAACATTAGGACTATCAATAGGGAGAAAGGCGACAATGGCATGGGATTTGCCCTTATAGAAGGTTCTAAAAAAGCAAAAGGTGATATCATTGCATGGGTTATGGGAGATGCTTCAGATGATTTAAGAACAGTGCCAAAATTCATTGAAAAAATTAATGATGGTTTTGACGTGGTATTTGGTTCAAGATATATGAAAGGTGGAAGTTCTGGGGATCTGGAATTTTCAAAAAGGCTTGCAAGTAATGGATTTAGTTTCCTTTCAAAATTGTTTATAGGTGTTAAGGTTCATGATATAACAAATGCTTTTAGAGCTTTCAGGAAAGATGTTTTTGTTAAGATTGAGTTGAGGTCAGGAGACTTTGGGATATCACCTGAATTTGCACTTAAGGCACATCTAAATGGGTTTAAGCTTGGCGAAGTTCCAACTACATACAAATGCAGGGAAAGTGGAGTGGCTAAATTTAAAATGTTTAAAATGTCCAGAAGGTATTTCAGTATATTTTCGAGGGCATTTTTGATGAGATGTTTTAAAATTTTTAGCTGAGTGTGGGTGTTTAATATGAAAAAAATAGATAAGATATTTTTGGTTTATATTCTTATTCTGTTCTTATCGCTCGCCTTCACGTTTCAGTATAAATCAATACTCTCTGATGAAGGAACCCATCTCTTGCTTTCTGTATTTTACAAAGATCTATTTTTTCATGGCATAGAAACTGGGTTTGGTTTTGAAAATCTTTATGATTTTGGCATAAATTATCTGGTGCATTATCCAAAATTACAGGTTATATATCCACCATTATTCCATTTCTCAAATGCATTTGTCTTTTCTGTTTTTGGAATATCTGAACTTTTTGGGAAATTCGTTTCTTTACTTTATGCGATTCTAAGTTTCTCTGTTTTCTATCTCATAATCTCAAAGGTATTTAATAAGAAACTAGCACTGGTATCTACAATTCTTTTTTCACTATCACCAATATCTTTGCTCTTTATCTCAGGTGTATTCCAAGACTTTGTTTCAATATTCTGGCTTTTGCTATCTATTTATTCATATGTTTTTGCTCTGGAGAAGGGAAAAACAAGATTTTTTGCACTGACTGGTTTTTTTGTATTCCTTTCTGTAATGGGAAAACAAATGGGTGGATTTATAATACTTTTTTTCATCTGCCATATGTTATTTTTAATAAAAACAAAAGAGAACAAAAAACAAAATATAAAAAATCTCATCGTACTTTTACTCTGTTTTTCACTGCCACTGACTCCCTATCTTTTTGCGTTGCAAAAAATTGGTGGATTTGAAATAAACAAAATGGTTGCAATAGATTATGCATTTGATCAAGGAGAACCGGTTTCAATTTTTGATGTAAATTACTGGACATCCTACGTGGCCAGATCTGTTAATGATAATATTTTCCTTGTTTTCATGTTTCCGGTATTTTTGTTTTACATTCTCCGGAAAAATCCATATTGGAAGTATATGCTTTCTTATTTCCTTTTGTTTTACATACTTCTATCGCTTATACCAAACAAAGAGCCAAGGTTTGCACAGTTTTTCCTCTTACCAGTCTACCTAGCAACAGCTTATTACCTATTGAAAGATAGAAGAATTTTAGTAGGGTTTATAGTAGTTTACTTTATATTTTCCGCAAGTATTTTCGTGCAAACTTTGAACCATTATCCTATAGATGAGGTTGCTGAGAAATTATTTAATAATATACCAGAAGGTGGAAACATTGCAACATTTACTGATAAAGATCCTGTATATTCTTCTGCAATTATGTGGCACCTAAGGCTGCTGGACAAAGAGAGGAAAACTGCTGTATATAGGAAATGTATATTTGATGGTAAAAATTCAACAGAAATAGAAAAGATCCTACAAGAGAATAACATCTATTTCATAACAAAGGTAAAAGAGGATAATGAGCAGATAAATCTGGAAAATATTAGCCTTTTTTTCAATATAACGAAAAACAACATCACTATAGAAATATACAAATATGATGGGTTCTTTTATGAGGAAAAGCCATTTTGTAACTATATTTGCCTAACAAAAGAGGCCATTTGCTCAAAATAGACTTATTAAAAGGGTGGTTAATTATATTTATGTTGGAAAATCTTATTGGCGGAGCAGCACTGATAGTCTCTTTCTTAGTCACTGTTTTCCTAACCAAATCATGGATAAAAATCACAAAAAGAATAAACCTTGTCGGAAAGGATATGAACAAGGTTAATGGGAAAGATATTGCAGAAGCAGGCGGAATTGGTGTTGTGCTTGCATTTTCTATCTCTATTCTTTTTTTCATATTTTTCAAGACGTTTTACATGCAGACAGAAACACATCTCGTCTTCCTATTGGCCACTATAACAACCGTTCTTCTCATAGGCCTCCTTGGATTTATAGATGATATTTTAGGATGGAAGGTTGGCATGCGACAGATGAATAAGTTTTTGCTAACCATACCGATTGCATTGCCTCTGATGGTTGTTAATGCAGGTGTTTCTGTAATGAGCATTCCGTTTATCGGCCCTGTGGAACTTGGGATATTCTACCCATTATTGATAGTTCCTATTGGGATCATAGGTGCAGCCAATGGATTTAATCTTGTTGCTGGTTTTAATTCTTTAGAGGCTGGTATGGGTGTCATAATCCTTTCAACACTTGGGTTTGTTGCATGGACTACTGGTGTCTTGTGGGTATCTCTGATTGCCTTCTCAGCTGTTTTCGCACTGCTTGGATTTCTTGTTTATAATAGATATCCGTCTAAAGTGTTTCCAGGAGATACACTGACATATTCTGTTGGTGCATTAATAGCAATAGTTGCCATACTCGGCAATATGGAAAAGATTGCAGTCATATTATTTATACCTTACTTTATCGAATTTATCCTAAAGCTGAGATCAAAACTTAAAGCAGAGTCATTTGGAATACCAGATGAAAACAATACACTAAAGCCAAAATATGAAAAGAATTATTCATTAAACCATGTGGTTATGAGATATTTTCCAAGTCTTTTTGGAAGGGATTTAAAGGAATATGAAGTTGTAGGAATTATATTTCTTTTTGAATTGATTTTAGTTGGTGTTGCTCTACTTATATAAATTTCAGATCAGAAAAATTTATAAATACACTGTCACAATAGTTTAGAGTATTTAATACAAATTGGTTTTTGATGACATATGGCACTAAATTCCACATTATCGACAATATTGTATATTGTTTTTGGAATCGCACTAGCCTTTGGTGTCAACCAAGGTCTTGGCTTCGTACTTTCAACTGATATGCCAATAGTTGCTGTTGAATCATATTCAATGGTACCAACGTTTTACAAAGGTGATATACTTGTACTTCAGGGTGTGCCCCCGAAAGATTTAAAAGTAGGAGATATAATAGTATTCTCAACTAAAGAACAACCCGCTCCAATTGTCCATAGAATAGTAGAGATAAATGATGATGGTACGTTCCAAACAAAGGGGGATGCAAACTCCCAACAATTGAGCTTTGAAAAAAGCATAAAGGGAGGACAGGTACATGGTAAGGAAATACTGATAATACCTTACTTGGGTTGGGTGAAAATTGGGATGGTAGAATTTATACTACCTAACATAACATATGTAATCATAGGAGTTGTGATTTTAATCTTTGGATATATTTTATTTCAAAGATACAGAAACGTTTAAATATCTAAAATTGATATAAGAAGTTGTTGTGTATGGACTTTTGTGAAAAATGTGGTTCTATATTGGTTTCAAA
Source organism: Candidatus Aenigmatarchaeota archaeon (assembly GCA_016783545.1). GTDB lineage: Archaea > Aenigmatarchaeota > Aenigmatarchaeia > QMZP01 > QMZP01 > BS750m-G24. The sequence goes on from JADHWJ010000015.1 coordinate 16,123, forward strand.
AGAAGAAAAAAATAAAATTATTCTTTATTGTAAAAAATGCGGATTCAAGACAAAGGATTATAAACCTTTGGAGATTTCAGAGAACGTTGAAAAGAAACCATTGGATGATGTTGTTGTAATAGAAGAAAATGAAGAGAGTTTACCAAAAACAAAAGTTGTCTGCCCAAAATGTGGAAATATGGAAGCAGCATGGTGGCTGCAACAGACAAGGTCTATAGATGAAGCACCAACACTTTTTTTGAGATGTCTGAAATGTAGACATAGCTGGAGAGAATACGGTTAAAATTTCTTTTTTATCCTTTTCATTTCGTTTGTTATATATCCTGCAAGCATGTTTCTTGTTTTCTTTGATTTTACTTCTACAAAAATATTCAAAGCTTCCTTATTCTTTGCAAAATCATTTGAAAAGCTTTTTTCCTGCTTCTTCACTAAATCTTTTCCAAGTGTTCTTATCGATTTATTTTTTATACTTCCCATGAAATATCTTTTTGGTTACTCCTTATCGAAACCTATCTATATTACTACATTCCCCAATTTATAAAGATTTATGAGGTTTTTGTTCAGTATTCTAAAGGGAATTCTTTGTATTTTCTGGGCATATTACCCCATGTAAAAGAGGATTGTTTATACATTAGTTAAAGCTAACAACACCCACAGGGCCTTTAGCTTGTAGGGGTGTCTTTTTGCTTCTATTTTAATAAATAATGGTGTAGTAATCGCTCCAATACATAGTTAATCGACAAACCAGAATCGCCTGTTACCAATTTTCTTTAATTTTATTTTATTTTTACTCAAAAGCTGCTCAACGTATTTAAGTCCAGTCTCGTATCCCATATCTAACTTCTTGCAAATTTCTGAAGTAGACATAAAATGCTCCTCTTTCAACGCCCCAAGAACTTCTTTTTGATATCGACTCGCTGTAAATCCCTTTTTCTTAGGCATATATATTTTATAGTGAATGAAGCTTTATAAAGTTTAAAACACTATATTAATATAGAGTTTAAGAATCTATATGAGATTAAAATGAAAATTAACCATAAACCGAACATGAGTTATGTCGATATAAATAGAAATTTGATTCTTCCTAGATATATGAGTAGTGAACTAGCTGAATTTCTTGGAATTCTGGTTGGTGATGGTCATATAAGAGAATTCAATGATTATAAAACAAAAAGAACGAATCGGAGAGTGGAAATTGTAGGTCATTCCAAACATGATATGGAATATCTAAATAATCATATAAAACGTCTTTTTATGAAATTATTTAATCTCAATGTTAAAGTTATGAAAAGATCTAAACAAAATACGATTAGAATGACCATTGGTTCAACTGGTCTTTTCAATTTCTTAAAATTCTTAGGCATGAATATTGGTCCAAAGAATAATATAACAATTCCAAAAATTTTACTAAATACTCAATATATAATTCCTTTTATAAGAGGCTTATTTGATACAGATGGTGCAGTTGCTCTAAAGAAAAGGCATAAAAAATTTTTCTTTTATCCAACAATAACTATAAGACAAAAAAGTGAAAAAATAATCAGACAGTTAGAATTTTTATTAAAGTGTCTTGGGTTTTCTGTCTATGTTTACTATAATGAAATTAGAGACGATGGAACAGGAAATTTGCACTCTGGTCATAAATTGGATATAAATGGTAAGAGGAACTTGGATAAATGGATGAACATTATCGGTTTTAATAACCCCAAACACCTAGTTAAAGTTAAAAAATGCATGAATATTTATAGTACATGTAAAGTTCGAACATATAATTTAAAAAGTTAGTGGGGCGGGCGAGAGTATCGAAATGAATGGTTGCCCATCCATACTTATCGAATTTGCAATTCAAAGGGTTCTCCTTCAAATGCTCGCAACACCAAGCTCTTCAGGCTTGTGCTCTCCCATTGAGCTTGCGGCAACAAATGTTACCGCCCCAATCGCCCCATATTTGTTTTAATTTTAGCCTTTTAATATGTTACAAAACCTATTTCAAAGGCTTTCTTGTCTATTATTTTTCCTTTCTCACATATATTATTTAGTTCTTTTACTATATCTTTTAACTCTTCTGGTTTATAATGTTCTGGGCATAAATAAGCAGAAGCAAGCTCCTTTTTTTTCAGTGTTCTGAGATCCAGTTCGAAAAAAACAACCTCTTTTGAAGGGAATTTCAGACATTTTTTTTCATTGCATACTTTTTTGAATTTTCTAAGATCAAATTTACTAGCAATTAAT
>JADHWJ010000016.1 GCA_016783545.1 Candidatus Aenigmatarchaeota archaeon
GAAAAGCAAGTAGTGATAAAAGACAATTAGAAAAATATCCTGAAGTATTTGAGGATGAAATTGATGCTCTAGGAAAAGAATTAACAAAGTTAAAAAGTCTAATAGAATACTAGAGTCCGTAGCCGATTTCTACTAACATCGCGATTTACCGAAGTGGCATTTTCCCTCGTGGAAGAAATTTCTCCTCGACGAAGTCAGAGCTGGGAAATTTCTGGAACAGAGCTGGAAAATGACATTTGGATGGAGAAACCTGCAAGGTTTCGGAATCGGTAAATCGCTGTTATAATCCCCGTTAGGGCTGAATTTTAGTGCAACGTTCCCGAAGGGAAAAATTCAGAGTTCAAAAGTTGGCGTATCAGGGACTTAGTCCTATTAGTTTACAGAATTAAGGGTCGGCTTCCATTAGGTTTTTAAATTAGTATTCAATCCTCTATAATATGTCATACGATTTGATGGAACCAAGGGAAATGGGAGTATTAGAAAAAACTCTCAGCAGAGATTATATAGATTCAGAAGCAAGAGTATTATCTGCGGTAGCAGAACAATTAATGCAGATGCATCCAATTATTACTGATCCAGACAATAACTCCAGATTTAGAAAAATATTTGAAGAATCAACGGGAAGAATTGAAGTAATGCAAAGAGCATATATTGGAGTTATTGGATATTTTGCAGACATAGTTCATGATGCATCGCCAAATGCTTCTGCTGCTTATTTGAGTTTTGAATATGAGGGTGGAAATCAAATCGTTGATGTTCTAAAATCAAGTGGAGTTTTAGATAGGATTGAATCTTAGAAGCCGACCCTTCCTATTTTTAGCCAACTTTTGAATTGATTATAACATGTATTATCGGAAGTTCCTATAACCGTGCTCAGTTTCGTATTATCGGAAGTTTTGCTATATTTTATCTAATGGACTGGTTGCTGTTTTTAATAATTGTGTGGATACCTGAGTATATAGTCTGGTAGTTTCTAATCTGCTATGTCCAAGGAGCCTTTGGATTATTCTGATATCTGTTCCTTGTTCCAGATGATGTGTAGCAAAGCTATGTCTGAGTGTGTGTGGATGAACATCTTTTTCTATACATGCTCTTTCTGCTGCTTGTTTTACTACTAAATAAGCAGTTTTTGTTGATATGTGATAATTTTCTTTATTTGGTGCTGCAAAAATGTATGGGTTATTGTTTTCTATACTTCTTTTGTAAAACTCAATCATTGCTTTTAGTTTCATTGGAAGTGGAACTGATCTGTCTTTTTTACCTTTACCCAATCTAACCATTACAAGACCTTCTTTTAGATAGATATCTTTTATTTTCAATTTTATTGCCTCAGAAACTCTGAGACCACACCCATAGAGGAAACTAAGCAATATTTTATGTTTTATATTAGCTGTAAGTTTTATCATTTCAAGGACCTCTTCCTTAGTGAGCACTGTCGGTATCTTTTCTTCTGTTTTCAAGCCTGAAATATTTAAGTCTTTTTGTAAAACTTCTTTGAAAAAGAACTTTATCGATGAAAGTGCTAGATTCACTGTGGTTGCTGTATGATTTTCTAACATGAAATCAATATAATCTTTTACATCCAAGTCTGAAACATCTCCTATCTTTCTTTTTACAAATTTGATAAATTCTTTATTGTGGTATAAATAGGATTTTACTGTTTTTGCACTGAAGCCTCTAATTCTAAGTTCTTGTTCTAAATAAGGCAGCCCAAAGCTGCCTCCTTCAGGAGGAAACCCCCTAAATTCATAGACATCTTTTGGCCTGAATCTTTTTTGAATGGTTGGTATATGGAAATACATAATATCACCTCAATATGATGACATTTGACTGGGCAAGGGAGGCACGTTCAGTAGTGTATTTTTGTGCCCCCAAGGCCGCATCAAAGGGTGAACCTTTGTTGACAAATGTCTAATGCACCGTCGAGATTATATCTCTACAGGAACAGAGACCCCCGAAGGGTCTAATAAGAAGATCGGAATTTGGGTTATAAACCTAATGGTAGTAGGTTTCCGGAATCTGAATGATGATTTAAAAAACGATATTCTACGAGCATGTCATTACGGAAATTTGGATTTCCGGAATCAATTTAGGAAATAAACTCTACTTTTTGTATTACCCTCTGAAGAAATAATACCAGATGATATGAGTTCCTCAACAAATGTTCTCAGTCTTCTCTCTGTTACAGGTTTTATTGAGCACTCTTCGCATGCAACTAGATAATTTTGATAAAGCTCTGATGGACTTATTTTATTTTTCCGTTCCAATATACTACAGATAGTTTTTTGATTTTCATTTAAATTTTGCATATCTTTTAGCTTAGAGATTATTACAGGTTTCTCCATGAGTTTTTCTGGTATTTTGGAAAGTCCCTTGTTATCAGCATGCTCGGATATGTTTCTCAGTACACCTATTGCAGATCTTGCATCTCCGCCAGACATTTCAGCTATTTTCTCCACTTGAGAATCTTTTATAACATTAGGGAAAAGTCCCCATTCTGCCCTATCCTTTAGAATGTCCACTATATCTGAATTACTATATGATGGGAACTGTATGTTTTCAGATGAGGATAATCTACTTCTTATCCTAGTATCAAAATTATACATGGCTGTTTCTGTATTCGCTATCATTATGATACTTATTTGTGGAAAACTCAGGAGATCATAAATAACTCTGTCATTTTCAATTCTGTCAAGTTCATCTAAAATAATAATACAGGGTTTTTCCGATAGCTTGTTTTCCATTATATAAAGAAGCTCGTCTAGTGGTGTGCCTTTCCTATGGACAGAGAGGTTAAAACCGAGATCAGAAACGATTTTATACAGAACATTAAACCTTGTTGAATTTTTCCAACAATTCACATATGCAGTCGAAATATCTGCATTCTCCTTTAGCTCTGATATCAAATAAGAAGATATGCAGGTCTTTCCTGTTCCAGGGGAACCGTGCATGAAAACATTCCTTGTTGATTTATTTTCCATTGCAGGTTTTAAACAATCTCTAAGTGTGCTTAATTGACTTTCTCTATGAACTATTCTAGATGGTATGAAATCTTCTGTGAGAATCCGTATATCTTTTATTATTTTATTTTCTTCCATAGAAATCAATTGAACTCTAAATTTTATATTGTTTGGAAACAATTGTTATTCTTGTGATTTAATGAAAAGTCTTTTCAGACAAGTCATCATAGAAGATGAGGATATGGTTTCTGTAGTATATGCAAAGGTTGAAGGAGATGGAATGCAGATGCGTGGTTATTTTCTCTACATAAAGCCGGATGGTACATCATCTGAAATGATTCGTGGCGGATATTTTTCAAAGTTTCCATGCAGTGAAAATGATACAATACCGAGCGCTCTTTTGGTTGAGCCAGAACCATCAAAAGTAACAAGAAATCATGAATGGTTCAGATATGGTGATGTCAGAAAAAAAACAGCTAAAGAAATATATGATATGGATTTAGCCGCCGTTGACGAGAGCGAAACCACTTAGAAATCCATAAACAATAATAGTAACAATCGCTGTTGCAATTAACACGCCAATAAACACTGCCAATAGGCTTCTCTTCCAATCCAGTTCTAACAATCTTGCTGCTATGGTGCCTGTATATGCACCTGTGAAAGGTGCGGGTATCCCAACGAATAATGCGATTCCTAAGATTCCATATTTTTCAACATATTTCTGACCCTTTAGATGTATGCTTTCTCTTTTCCTCCTAACCCACTCTATATGCTCAAATCTTTCATAAACAAAATCAAAGATAAAATATGTTGGAAAGAAAATGAGAGTATTGAAAATTATAATAATTGGTAAAAGAAGCCATGGATTTACACCAAGTGCAACACCAAGAGGAATTCCCCCCCTAAGTTCAGCTATTGGTAGTAAGGTAGTTATTATAACTGATAGAATCGCTTCCATAAAGTATAATATGGGTATGATTATATAAAACCTACCTCCACAGTTCGCATGTCTTGCAGATCTTTCCTGTAGAAGCCTCTCCACATTTTTCGCATTTTTGAACACCTTTACCTGAAGATGTTAGATATGATCTTATCTTGTCAAATGTTTCCAAAAAACTGAATTTCATTCCAGGGTACTTTTCTTCCATTTTATCTAAAAAATCCTTTACTTCTAGCCTTAAACCTCCTTTATAGGGGCATTTTAAGCTGGTATTATTAAGTGGAAAATCAGGGGTTTTCTGAGCACGTAGCTGCGCATATAGGGCTATCTCTGACTCAGGAACCTCTCTGAGAGGCTTTATACGGGGTATAAAAAGCTTTCTACCTGTTTCAGTGCCTGGTTTAACCATACCACCTACCCGGGAAGCCCTGAAAATATCACCTTTTAGATAATTCATCATAATTCCCTCTATTTCATCATCTAAATTGTGGCCTGTACATAGCTTTTTTATACCAAGTTCCCTTGCTTTCTTGTTTAATAGATATCTCCTAGCTATGCCACAATATGTACATGGTTCTTTTCTTTTCTTTTGCATTTCCATTGTTTTTCCAAACTCTTTGTTGAAACTAAAAACATAATGAGGGATATTCAAGGACTTTGTGAATTTCCTTGCATTATTGATAAGCAATGGCTTATAATTAGCTATGCCTTCATCTATGGTAATGGCTATTAGTTTTGTTTTCTGCCAGTCTCTGAGAATTAAATGTAGGATATAGAGAACTGTTGTACTATCCTTTCCACCTGAAAGAGCAACTGCTATTTTATCTTCCCTAGAAAGCATCTGATGTTTTCTTATTGTTCTTTTCACCTTTCTTTCCACAGAGGATAAAAAATGCTTTTCACAATAAGCCCTGCCTTCATATCTTCTGAACAATACACTCTTTTCATTGCAAAATGAGCATTTTGTATGATTCATGTTTTATCTTCCAAAATATAATTATTAAATACGTGCCAGAGTGGCTGAACGGCTAAACTCGGATCACTTATACGATTAAGTGGCCATGAGCTAGGGCGCTCGTCTCGAATATAGCTTTTAGAGCTATTGTGACCTATGGTCACAATTCCATGAGCAGAGCTCACGTTACCGCTTCTATCAAAAGCTGTAGAGCAAATTTGTTTAGGGAGAACGAGTGGGCGGAAAGCTAAACTAGGTAACTAGTTGGTCTGTGTGCCCATCCAGGTTCAAATCACTGACTCAGATGATATTTGGGCCATTCTGAAACTCCTGGCTCTGGCGCTAATTTATTTAATACAGAATCTAATTAATTTGTATGAACCTGAGAAATGCAGGTATTTTAATTACACTTACTGTTATCTTTCAATTAACACTACCATTAGGTGTTAATGCATTGAACTTCACTGATTCAGTTCAAGCTGATTTTAATCAGGGGGAACGTGTTAATGTTACAGCAGCTGAAGGAGATTTGAGATTATGGCAAGAATTCGCTGATCTTCCTTATACTAAACATGGATATATCATATCAAGGATATTCAATACCAGTGAAATAGTTAGATGGACAGGTATCAGCTGGAAAAAGAGTCTTGATGAGCTAACACAAAACATAACAGCGTCAATAAGATTTTCAAATGATAGCATAGTATGGACAGAATGGGAAGAAATGGTTTCTGGACAGTCTATAGGAAATATCTACAAATATGCCCAGTACATGGCAAACCTTTCAACAGACAATGAATTAATAACACCCTTCTTGCACAATATAACACTTTTTTATGAATATGTTTTACCTGAAGTCAGCCTCAACAACCCTAGGGATAGTTATAAAACAATGGAAAATGAGGTATCATTTAATTGTTCTGTAGAAGATTATTTTGGGTTAGAGAACATAACATTTTACTGGAATTATTCTGGTGTCTGGGAAGCAAACGAAACCGTAAACATAACAGGAAATTCAAATTCAACTGTTTTTACAAGAACTGATTTGAATGAAGGTAATTATATATGGGGATGTCTTGTACATAACACAAAATCAAGGCATAATCTAATGGCTAATAGAAGCTTTGAGATAAATTTCACAACAACCATGGAGATAAATTTCTCAATTACACCCAGTGTGGTTGAAGGTGAAAACATATCTATCTCTGTGAATGCCAGTTCCCAGTTTCCAATAGACTCTGTGTGGGTGGTAATAACAATGCCCAATGGAACAGTGAATGAAATTCTTTTAATCAGAAGAACAGTTAATTACACGGCTTTAATTTCTGGATTATATCGCATAACTATATATGCAAATGATACTGTTGGAAACCAACAAACGGCTCAAGCGTTATCTAGTGCTTCTGAAATATTGACATTTAAGGTCAATGTTATACATCCTATAATAGAATTATTACAGACCAATCTTATTGTGTACCTCAGGGGCATGGAGATCTATTCATATACAATGAGCGGTGGAGCATTCACATCAGGGATTTTAGATGGCACGTATGAGCTTCAGTTCTTTGCATTCAATAGTACCTTCTCAGTTATGCTTAGGGCTGTTAATATCTCTGAGAATCTTGATAAATCAATAACTTTTGATAGTGTTAATCCTCCAGAATCCGGATTTGCCGCAACCTATTTTGCCAATACAACATATACATTCGGTTCTGCAGAAATAAAGATATATTATGGTGGTTCAGAAAGGATTTTAAACGAAAGCCACTTAAGTATGCACGTGTGTAATGATTGGAGCCTATCAGAAAGAAAATGTTCAGGTTCTTGGGATAGAATAAGCTCCCATACAGAAGAAGAGGAAGATTTTATAAAAGTGTCAGTTGGTTCACTTTCTGCATTTTCTGTAAAGCAAGAACCTTTCTGTGGAGATAGTGTCTGTAATCATGAGATTGGAGAGACTAATACAAATTGTCAGGTTGATTGTCTCTGTCCAACAGGAGAAAGAAAAACATGCGGAACCACAGATATTGGCGCATGTCAATATGGTACGCAGACATGTGTAAATGGCAAATGGGAAAGATGTCAGGGTGCTATTGAAGCGTCTGTTGAATTATGCAATGCAAAGGATGATGATTGTGATGATATCATAGATAATATTGAAGGTGGGGAGACCATAAAGGAAACCAAATGTCAGTGTTATGGTGGAAATTTCCCTGCTTCAGAAACATGTAATGCAGTAGACGACGACTGCGATAGTTCTATTGATGAGGATATCCAAAGACAGTGTGGAAGGACAGATACTGGTATATGTGATTTTGGCGTTTCAACATGTGTAATTGGTAAATGGTCTGAATGTCTAGGCGAAATAGGCGGAAGAAATGTTGATATCTGTGGTAATGGGATGGATGATGATTGTGATGGAGGTGTTGATGAGGACTGTCCTGATTGCAGTAATGGAGTCCAGGATGGAGATGAAGAAGGGGTAGATTGTGGTGGTGGTTGTTCTAATGCTTGTCCAGAATTCCCATGGCTTTTGATGATTGTCGGTGGTGTTGTTTTATTGGTGGTGGCTATTGTTCTGGTTTTGCTGAAAAAAAGAAACAAAGGTCCTAAATGGGATGAACTGGAAAAAAGATACATGTATAGCCCGCCAGAAGCCTATTACTAAATCCTAATATTAACTATTTTTATGAATAAAGAAAAATTACTCAAAGAAGCAGAGAACTTTATGAGAAACAACATACCAGAAACAAGAGATGATCCGTTCTATTTCAGGCATGTTCTAGGTGCAAGGAAATATGCAGTAAAATTGGCAAATGTATACAATGCCGATATTTTCGTGGTTGAGATGGCTGCGCTTTTGCATGATGTTGGGGCAGATGCTGGAAAGGGTCATGCAAAGGAAAGTGTTGAGATTGGTAGAAAGTTTTTGTCGAGATTGGATTTACCTAAGGAAATTGTTAAAAAAATACTGGATTGTATAGAAACACATTCAACAGGTTCTTCTACTGAAACATTGGAGCAGCAGATAATACAAGACGCCGACGGGCTTATTTTTTTGGAAGACAGCTATATAATATTTCTTAAAAGTAGGAAAGAAAAATTCCCCTTAGAAGAAGCTAAAAGACAGACAAAAGAGAAAACCAATCATATGGTAAATAAGGTCAAAACAGAAGAGGGAAAGAAAATAGCAAAAACATTATTACACAAAGCTATGGAATATATAGAATCTGCTTCTTAACACATCCAAATAAAAAATTTAGTTCTAAATAAATCCTATGGATGAGAGAAAGGCTGTTGAGAGTCTTGTAAAGAAAGCAAAAGAAGCTGCTGATTTAATAAAATCCCACCAAGGCACAATAAGGCTGGTAACACATTTCGATACAGATGGAATTAGTTCAGGTGCAATAATTGTTGAGGCTTTGACAAGACTGGGAAAAAGCTTTCACCTGAGTGTTATAAAACAATTGAACAAAGAAATTATAGAGGAGCTTTCAAAGGAAAAATATGACATGTTCATCTTTCTTGATCTTGGTTCAGGCCAGATAGATGCAATAGAAGAGTTTCTTTCTAAGAAGAAAGTTATTATTTCAGATCATCATCAATTACAGGGCGAGCCAGTCTCTATATTTCATGTAAATCCATTGGATTATGGTATATCAGAGAATATATCTGGTTCTGGTGTAAGCTATCTTGTTGCAAGAGGATTTGGTGCTGCAAATAGGGATTTAAGTGAACTTGCTATTGTAGGAGCCGTGGGAGATTCTCAGGTAGGTTCTATCGGAGGGAACTGGGGACTTTTGGGCATGAATAAAGAAATATTAAAAGATGCTGCTGAAATGAAGAAAATCAAAGTTGGAAAGGGGTTGAGATTGTGGGGTAGGAATAGAAGGCCTATACACAAAGCCCTGGAGTATAGTGTAGAAGTTTACATACCTGGAATAACCAACTCTGAATCTGGAAGTGTTCAGTTTTTAAGAGAGATTGGGATTGAACTAAAGAAAGAAAACGGTGAGTGGAGAACACTTTCTGATCTTTCAAGCGAAGAGCAGAAGAAACTAGCCACAGGAATAATAAAAGAAAGAATAAGAGGTAACGAAGAAAATCCAGATCATATATTCGGTGATATATATGATCTCTCAGAAAGAAAGGATTTCAATGATGTTGGTGAATTCGCAACAATATTAAATGCAATGGGAAAGAACATGAAGGCATGGGTTGGGATAGAGCTCTGTCTTAAACGGCCAGGTATACATGAAACAGTGAACAAAATATATGCTAAATATAGAAGAGATATAGGAAGATCCTTGAGCTGGTTCGAGGAAAATAGATATGTGTTAAAAGAGAGAGGGAATGGTTATTTTATTCTTGCTGGAACACATATACCTGAGCATATAATATCTAATGTTGTTTCAATTTTGGCTAATTCTGAATTTTCTGAAAAGCCTATTTTTGCGTTTGTGGACACAGAAGAAGGAAATGTTAAAATAAGTGGGAGAGCAAGTGACGAACTTGTTGACAAAGGCACAAATATGATGGAAATGATGAAGGAAGCTGCGACTGCTGTTGGTGGTGAAGGCGGGGGTCATATAGGCGCTGCAGGGGCAACAATACCAAAGGGTACAGAAGAAAGGTTTATAAGTATTGTTGAGGAAATATTAGGAAAGGGAACAAGCGGCTTTTTAAAGGAAAAAACCAAATTAGAACAATCAAAGTTGTTGAAGGAGGTAGATAATGGTAACAAAACAGACACTAAAACAGATGGAAAAAAAGCAGGATCAGAAAGAGGAAGTAAAAAAAGAGAAATCAAAAGAAAAGAAGGAGCCAGTGAAGGAGAAGGAATCAAAAAAATGGAAGGGAAAGGACTGGTTCGATATTTTAACCCCTAAGGAATTTGGGGGAAATGTTATAGCTGAAACACCGGCCATTGATTCTAATGCTCTTCGAGGAAGGTTGATAGGTGTTAATGTTTCTGATTTAACAGGTGATAAAAAGAAATATCACATGAAATTAAATTTCAAAGTGAATAAAATCAAGGATAAAAAAGCATATACAGAATTTCACGGTTTTGAGGTTATAAGGGAATTTCTTTCAAGGTTTGTTAGGAAAAGAAGCCAGCGCATAGATGGCACATTTAAGTTGAAAACAAAGGATAATTGGGAGCTTCGAATCAAAATACTCACTGTAACACTGAGAAAAGTTGAAAGAAACATACAAAAACAGATAAGAAAGATAGTGGAAGAGCATATTATTTCACAAGGAAAGAAAACAGACCTTAATACTTTCGTTGATAATGTCATAAAGGGTAGGTATCAAAAAGAATCAAGAAGTATTGCAAATAGGGTATACCCTGTCAGATTTAATGAAGTCGCAAAGATTAAGGTATTGAAAAAACCAAAGGTTTAAAATTCTAAGTTCTGTTAGGCTCATTATATAGATGCCTATTTTTTTGAAGTGATGAAATTCTCATGGTATTTAAATGTTAGATATATCCCTTTTAAATGACAATATATACAAACGAGGAATAGGTCCTCATTTGTTTTCTCTTGCCTCCTATACAGTTACAGGTTGAGTCCGGAGATTTTTCGCAACCTTTACCTGAAGAACATGAGGATCGTACGGCTTCACCAGGTAATCATCAGCTTCGCAGTTGAAAGCACGGGCAACATCCATTGCCTCGCCTTTTGCAGTGAGCATCACCACTGGTATGCTCCTTGTTCCCTCGTTGGATTTGAGGCGGTCGCAGACCTGAAACCCATCGATATCTGGCATCATTATGTCAAGAGAATCAAGTCAGGACTTTCTTCTGTAACCATAGACAGTGCCTCAGCACCATTCGAGGCCAGGACGACCTTATAGCCCAGTAGGCTGAGCCTAAACTGAAGCATGTCCCGCACTCTTTCCTCATCGTCTACGACCAGAATCTTGGCCATAACTCCTCCTTTCATCGCCCCCAACACTCATAGTGAAAGTCCAGAGGGCAGATACCAGCAAGAACACTATGAATATGTGCCAAATAAACTCTTTACCTCTTCCTTTCAAAAGATGGTCAATTAGTACAAGGATCATTGCGAGTAAACCAATAATATTCCCGAAAATAAGAGAGATTGTTATCTCCCGGGAACCTTTCATAGGGAATTCCATCGATCTCCCTCCGAAGACCTGCGACAGACATGTGGACAGAAGTAAGGTCCATTCCCTGAACTATCAAAAACTTTATACCAAGATTCTCTGGTTAATGATAGTTTTGGAAAAAGCCAGGAAGAATTTTACATCCCCAATGGCTAATTTATGATTCATATTACTATTTATAAATCTTTGTTTCGAAATTTAATATTAGAGCAAATTTCACTTTAAAGTGTGTTTTTGTTATTAGTTTTTTTCAGTTTCAGAGTGAAAGCGGAAATGTCTATTTCTTGGAATCCTCTGGATTGGGTTTCCATCTTTCATAATTATTTCACTATCTGCTAAAATAGTTGGTTTATTAAATACACAATCTAAATGCATAGAAGATTGTACCTTACCACCTAGACTGATACTGGTACCAAGGGCTATGTGAGATGTCTTGATACGTTTCTCATCCTCAAGCATAATGCCTATAATCTTTGCTTTTGGGTTTGTTCCAACAGCAAATTCAGCAAGATTTGTTCCGTTCTTTGTTTCTGAACAGATCTTCCAGAGTTCTTTGTCTTCACAGTCAACCATTTCCCCGTTTTCTATTTTTATTTCGAATGGTCTTTTTACCTTTCCTTTTAGTGGATGTGTCAAATCAATAATTACTTTACCTTCTGATTTCTTTTCCAAAGGCGAAAGCTCAACCTCGCCTGCAGGAAGATTGTTTAACATACCAGGCGTTGTTGATAGACCAGAATCCAGTTCTATTTTTCTGCCTTTGGTTACTATATATAAATCAGTTCCAGACTCTGTCTCTATTGTCAGACTTTTCTTTTTCCATTTAGAACATATGTTCTCTGCGTATTGTTTCATTTCTTTGTAATCAATTGGAACAGCCCTTAAGTACATATCCTTGATTATTCCAGGTAATGTTATTACTCTAGCTTTTCCAGTCTTTCTTGACCTATGGACAGCTTTTGTATGTGTTAGGGAATAAAATGTTGGGGCAACAATAATATCAGAATCAAACATGGCATCTGCTACCTGTTTTTCAGGCTCTGAGCCATGCATTCTGGATTTGGCTGTTTCTATTTTGGAGACAGTGCAAAACTTTCTCCCTGTTTTGAAAAGAGAGTCTGCTATCTCTTTTGTTCTTTGATCAAAAACAACCAGTGCTTTCTCATTCTTTTTGGCCTCAAAGCATTGCTTCCAGACTATTTCAGATACATCATTTAGGTTCATGATATATAATTTATTTTCATATCTATAAGAAAATTATCAGTACTTCTCACTATTGAGGTATTTAATTCTTATATCCAAAAGGATTTTATGGAATTTACAAAACTTATAGAAAAATATGACAGGTCTGATATGCTTAGTCTTATAAGAGGTATTCCTGACCATATTTTAGACGCTGCTGATATAGCAAGGGGATTTGATTTTGAGATGGAAAGGCCAGAGAATATAGTTATTGCTGGAATGGGCGGGAGTGGTGTTGGTGGAAGTTTTTTGGTGGATATGTTAAAAGACAGACTGGATATTCCTATTTTTGTTCATAATGGTTATTCATTGCCAAAATTTGCAGGCAAAAAAACATTATTGTTTGCTGTGAGCTATTCAGGAAACACAGAAGAGACAATAAGCGCTTATCAGGAAGCAGAGAAAAGAGGTACAACCATAGTGCCAATAGCTTCCGGTGGCAGGTTGGGTGAAATGGCTAAAGATTTTGTGAAAATACCTGCTGGAAACGCTCCAAGAACAATGCTCGTATACACGTTTGTTCCTATGGTAGTAATCTTGGAAAAAATAGGCCTTATTGGTGACGAAGTGGATGGTGTATATCAGAATATCAGAGACCATATGGGTGAATTTGAGGAAAGGGGCAAAGAGCTTGCTGGTGAGTTAAAGGACACACTACCTGTTATTTTTTCTTCAGCTCCCTTTGGCACTGTTTCATATAGATGGAACACCCAGCTGTCAGAGAATTCAAAAGTGCTATCTGTTTATGGCCAGATTCCTGAGATGAATCATAATACAATAAATGTGGAGCCTGACGAAGCTGAGATTTCTTTTGTTTTTCTTAGATATGGAGATGAACCAGATAGAATAAAACAGCGGATAGAGATTTCAAAAAGAACATTTGAAAATTATGGAAAAGTGATAGAGGTGAATGGTCTGGGTGGTTCTTATCTTGATACAATGCTTAGCCTTACAATAATAGGTGACTTTACAAGTTATTACCTTGCTCTTCTAAGAGAAAAAGATCCCACTGAGATGGAAAATATTGAAAATCTGAAAAAAGAACTGGCTTAGACAAATGCTTTGGAATCCTTTTTGTTTTTCTCTGCCCTGTCATAGAATTCATTGCAAACCTTTTCCATTGAATCATCCCTTTCCAGAACATTTATTTTCTTTTTCCTTATCTTTACCAGGAGCGGGGCATTAACAGCTTCTCCAATAACAATACCATAACCAACTGGTAGCGTGCTTATCTGGTCAATAGCATCCTTTGTCAGTGCTTCTGAGCTGTTTCTTATATATTCAATATCATATGGGTTGCTCACTCTTAGTATTATCTTTGTATTGCATTGGGAAAGCACTGTAGTTGATAGGTTTACAGGTCTCTGAGATATTAGACATAGGCTGGCATTGAATTTCCTTCCCTCTCTTGCTATTGTCTGGAGTATGCTCCTACATAGAGCATTTTCCTTTGTTGCCATCTGTGGTATGTATTGGTGTGCCTCTTCTAATATTAATACAAAGGGTGGTAAAGTACCAGCCCTTCTCTGATGAAATATTTTTCCTGAGAAATATCTTGTCAATATTTGTTTTTTCTTCATTGATATACAATCAGACATATCTATTATGCTTACCTGACCCTGTTTTACAAGCTCTTCGGATTTTGGATAATCAGACAATCCGAATATACCAGTTCTTTGCAATGATATGAGATGTGATAACAGCACATCTTTTGTTTTTGTTGCTATATCACTTTCGTCTATTTTGCTTATGGCATCACTTATAGAATAATTGGATTTTAGACTGTGAAGTATTTTGTCAAGTTCCCTTATCTGAGTGCCTGATTTTATTGACTGTATACTGGCTATATCATATGTTCTTATATTCTGAAACCCTATTCTCATCTCTTCTGAGCTGAAGACTTTGACTCTGGTCGCAAAATCTTTGCTTTCTGCCAAATTTGTATATTCACCATGAGTATCTATGATAACTACTCCAGGACTGTTTCTTTTTTCCTTTGTAAGAAGCTCTTCAAGTAATATCCCTGTTAGGTACGACTTTCCTGCGCCGCTTATAGCGAGAATCGCAAGATGCTTTTTGAAAAGTTTGTTAAGACTGAATTTAGCATCGAGTTTGTGATGTGGCATCTCTCCCATATGAATGCCATTCTCTTCAAGACCAAAGAATTTTTTTATTATCTCAATTTCAGGTTCATTTACATCTGTTCCAGGTGATGGTGGAAACAATGAATTCTTGAAACCATTCCCATCAAAAACCCCAAGAATGTTCACTTCTGCGATAAGGTATTCCCATTCTGTTGTTGGGAATATTTCCTCAATACCGCCTGAATTTTGGTATTCGTTGACAGCCTCAGGCCTCATAAAATATCTGTTTGTTTTTATTATATCAGAAACCCTTCCTATGATCTTGCCGTCTTCGATTTCCAGCTGCACAAACTGCCCCTTTCTCACAGTTGCATTTTTGTCTATTGTGAAGTGGAATCTACCTGTGCTTGGCGTTTCTATGAAAGATATAACTGTTCCAAGGTTCATAGAGAGAATTAGGTTTTAAATTTTATATTTACAGAGGGTTTTCGATTGAACCTTTTGATAGAAGCAGGAGCTCTAAAAGGTTCATTATATTTACAGAGGGTTTGGTACTGCAGCCTCGTCAGAATGTTCTGCAATTGCTTTTTCAATCATTTCAGGAAGAAAAATGCCTTCTGTGAGCTTTCCTTTTATAAAAAATCCATCAGCTCCGTTGATTTCATAGAGTTCTCTATAATCAATTTCTTTTCCAGGATCTATACCACTCATTCCTAAAAAAATTATATCAGGTTTTGATATTTTGATTCCTGCACAAAAAGTGAAGCCGTTTGTCTCAGATTTGCTATTCGTGTCAGACACAACCACACCAATATCACCATCTTCAAGCAGGCCAAGAGCTGTTTCATATGTTTCGACTTCAAAGACTTCATAGTCTCTTAGTTGGCGTCTTACTAGTGCTCTATCAGTCTTTTCGTCATCCACGACAAGAACTTTTCTATAGTTCATAGTTATCAATAAAGAATTCATTTATTTGACTAATAAACTAATATAACATTGTTATATGCTGGGAAAATTTATGTAAATATGTATACCTAAACTCAATAAAGCTTAAATAAAAATAGTAAAACCTAAGATCTTATTAGTTATTGTTGTGGTAAAATACTAAATAACTCTCAGATGTTCTTTTTCGTTCAAAGAGAAGCCAAGGTTCTTATTAGTCTTCTCTACCGATTTCTTGAATTTTTCCGAGTCTATTTTCTGTCTGGAGACGATCATGAAACTGAGAAATATGCAGATATTGGTATGGGCTCTGATAATCACTTCATGTGCGATTATCATCTTTTCTTTGGGAGGGTGTTGAAATGAAAATAATATTCTGGGGGGTTGTCGTTATATTCGAGATATTGGTTGGTATCTCTGTTGTTCTTTTCATACATTAGGGGGTGGCACATGAGATGTATCGTTGCGGCATTGTTGATGACATTGTCTGTTGGATGCTGTTCTCCTGAGGACCCTCGTCTCAAAAAGCAGCTGAGTACCGCCTATGAAGAGATAGGAGAAGTTCGGGGAGAGAATCTCGTTTTGGTCGAATACATCAACTAGACAGACACGAGGCTGAAGAGGTATCAACGAGCAGCCAATCACTACTTCGCTGAAAATACCCAACTCAAGGATAAGCTTCAACTTACCAATGGACGGGTACAGCGCTTGGAGGAGACTGTGGTATTGTTGGTGCTGAAGCTCCGAAAGTACCAGACCCCGTCCCCACGGTCTCCAAAAGTAACAGGGAAAGAAGTTCTAATTGCACGATTGGAGGAGTAGCCATGCGAATATTTGTTGTTGTGTTTGTTGTTCTGAGTGTTTCTGCCCTCGCGGATGACAGTAAAGCTGACGAGAACCAGACCAAGGCCGAAGCTGTAAGAGAGATCATAGCATGCATCAGATCCATGCAGAGGGACTGTAGCAGTGTGAGGCATGCGCTCTCAGACATCAAGATGTGTATTCTCGGAATGAAGATGGATATCCAGAAATACGAGACCAGTTGTTTGGTAGATCGAGTGCAGCGGCTCGAAGAGCGGTCCAAAGCACAGAAAGGAGAGAACGGTGGTATTCAAGCCGACAACACCAGTCGAGAGAGGTGACTGGCAGCTTCAGGCGGCGTTTACCAAAGCTTGCCAGGTTCAGAGACTGCAGAACCAGCTCAACGCCGAGCAGGAAGAGATGGAAGCTATCCTGGCTAGGATGAAAAGGGCGATTGAGAGTGCCAGGGCAGAGCAACCCAGTGGGCCTATATCTGAGGCCGATCGACTTGAAGGAACAACTCACATGTCCCAAGATGATGGAGGGATACCAAGTGAATTTGATTGCCTGAACGCAGAGGGTCGTCGCTTGGTCATGTGATGAGCTCAACTGAGAAGTCGGTGACGTAATATGTGCAGGATTTGGTAGCCCAGCTACCTTTCCTGTTTGTATTGTCAATTAAACGGGACTAAAATAAGAATGGTACAAATATTTCCAGAACACCTGCGAATATTGTTAGTGCAACAGCTCCCATTAGAATAACTATAGATTCTGTTAATGCTGTAGGTGATTTACCTGACATTGATTTCAAAAGCAGAACACCTGCTATTGCTGCCAATAGATATGCAATAACCTCTGTTATTAGATGCGGAAGAAACAATACAAGCTTTGTAATAGCAAACGTTGCCATACTCCCTCCCCATATGAGGGGCCTTAGTGTATTTCCATACACCGTTCCCACTATCGACGCGTTATAGCTTAAAATAAAGAGCGCACCTATACCATAAAACAATGAAAGCACATAACAGATAAACACAAGCCTAAGATTATTTATCAAAATCTTAAAAAGAAAATCCATATTAAGGAAATACTTTGATGGTGTATCTGATATAGTCATTAATTGGTTTCCAAATGCAAGTTCTGTTACATCAGGAGGAACAAATGCAAATAAAAGCATGTACTCTATTGCCATACCAAAGAAAAAGAATATGAAAAGCAGTATCACCCTGTTATGCTTGGAAAAGTTTTGGAATGCGCTCTTAATACCTTGGTTTTTTTCCATCTCTTCTCTTGTCAGAACAATTAGCATGTAAGGCACGATTAGTATTGTTGAAAAACTTACCATTGCAATGCTGAATTCGGCAGGGAATATGAACAGAGCAAAAAGAAAGCCAATAAAAACAAATAACATGGCAACTATAAATGAATAATATGGATGTTCGTCGAACTTACTACCATTAAATATATCCGTTAATCCCATGTATAATTATTGGTTGGTATCAGTTATATTTGTTAATACTATAGTGGTGTGAAATATTGTTTTTTAAAGGCAAAACTAATAGTTTTCTATGAAATTCCTAACTAATCAGCCAGCCTTTTTATTGGAGAAGACACTGGTAATAGCAGACATACATGTTGGTATAGAGTACGAGTATTTTCGTTCAGGGATAAAAGTGCCGAGCCAGACAGATAAAATCCTTGAAAGGGTAAAGAAACTAATCAAAGAAACCAATGCAAAGAAACTGCTGATATTAGGTGACCTGAAGCATAAAGTCCCTGGAACAAGCTATCAGGAGAAGCGAGAGGTTCCAGAATTTTTGAATGAATTAGATGACCTAGTTGAAATAGAGATTGTAGCTGGCAATCATGATGGTGGCTTGAAGAGTATGCTTTCAAATGATATAAAATTGCACCCATCAAAGGGCTTTTTGAGTGGAAATGTCTATTTTTGTCATGGGAATAGCTGGCCTTCAAAAGAATTCCTAAAAGCTGATTATATTATAATGGGTCACATACACCCATTGTTTGAGATAAAAGACAAATTGGGTTACAGATGGTCTGAAAGGGTCTGGGTAAGGGCAGAGCTGGGTAAGAAGAAAATAGAAGAAAAATATGGAAAATCCAAGAAA
>JADHWJ010000002.1 GCA_016783545.1 Candidatus Aenigmatarchaeota archaeon
GGATAAAATCTATAAAAAGAGGTAGTGGTGGTAGCAGCATACCAGTAGAATTGAAATTTCCTATCGATTTTTTAAATAAAGAATGGGCAACGTTTGTAGGTGGGATACTTTCAGAAGGTTATTTATACAAAGACGGATCTTGTCAGTTTTGGAATACTAATAAAGAACTTATGGAGGAATTTTTAAAAATTACAAACAAATGTACCAGATTTAATAATAAAATTAGAATTTATGAGAAACAACACAACAAAGATGCTTATTATATAAATTATCCAGCGATTATAGGAAAGATTTTAATTAATGGTTTGAATATGAAACCTGGTAAAAAACCGATCATGAATTCTGGTATACCTTCTCTATATCTAGATTTAACACCAAATAAAAAAAATTATAAAATAACAGCATCTTTACTGAGATGGATATTTGCTGGTGACGGCTGGTCTGTATTTTGTAAAGATAAAAAATTTAATTTAAAACATAGGAATATTGGATTGGGTTTTGCTAGAAATTTCCAAGAATCTGAAGAATTAATTGTCAAAAATATATTAAATAATAAAAATTCAATGAAGAAGCATGCTCCAAAATTACTGAAAGATTGCGGATTTTTGTTATATAAGCACTTTGATATTAAAATGAAGGGACCATATTTAAATAAAAAGAAACCATTTATATTTTTTCATAATGGAAAAAAACTTATTAGTGTTAGGTGGTTGGGATTCATTTATTCTAGAAACAATTTGAAGAAGTTTGAAAAATTTATAGGTTTTCCAAAGGCATGTAGAAAGACAAATGAAAAACTAAAAAATGGTCTAAAATCATTTGAAAATATAGAATTTGATCACGGTGAAACCCTTTACAAGACATTGAAGTTGTGTTCAGATATGGGAATCATAACAAAACATGATGTTATAAAAACTACTAATCTTTGCAGTAAATGGATAGAAAATATCCTAACAAGAGCCAGAAAGAATGAATTTTTGATTATTTCCGGAGGTGGGAAATTTTTAGGGAATTGTGGTAGAGAGCCATATATTTATAATATAACATCCAAGGGAATGAATTTTTTAAGAGATAAAGAGAGATTGTGGGGGTGGGACTTTTGAGAACCCTAAAAATAAGGCTAGGTCCGGCAGGTATAGGAGGAGTAAACGAAGCTCCCAAAAATCTTCTCATGTTTTCAAATTTAGGTTTAAATGCGGCCGAAGTTGCGTTTACATATAGTATTTACCTAAACAATCAAAATGCTAAAAGAATAGGACAAATTGCAAAAAAACTTGATGTAAAATTGTCTATACATGCTCCTTATTATGTAAATCTTGCTTCTGAAGAAGAAAAGAAAATAGAAGCAAGTAAAAAGCGAATTCTTGACTCTTGTGAGAGGGCTCATTTTATGGAAGCAAGTCCTGTTGTCTTTCATCCTGCATATTTTGGAAAAAAACAAAAACAAGACGTTTTTGATATGACCAAGGAAGCAATGTCGGAGATGAATGGTTTTATTAAGAAAAAACGATGGAATACTGAACTGGCACCTGAAATAACAGGAAAACATTCTGCATTGGGTAGCCTAGAAGAGACCATAGAGCTAGTGAAAGAGACCAAGTCCTCTATATGCGTGGATCTAGCTCATTTATTCGCAAGGAATAGGGGAGCTATTGATTTTGCTGGCACGTTGGACGCCATAGAGAGCCTGAAATTCAAGTACATTCACTTCCATTTTTCAGGCATAAATTTTACACTTAAAGGTGAAAAGAATCATGTACCAATGGGCCAAAATCCGGATTTTAGGCCTTTTGCAGAAGAACTTTTGAAAAGAAAGCAGAATTGCACAATAATTTCAGAAAGTCCAATTACTTGGAAAGATTCACTTAAAATGAAAGAGATATTCGAAGAGTTGGGGTATAAAATTTGAATATATTTAAAGATTGGAAGATAATAACATAATAGAGATCTTTGGTCTCTGTTCATATTCACACGATTATTACGTTTGCTTTTACAAACACCAGAGAAGATTTTTTTCTTAGTATTATCTACCCACTTGCTACCTTAGAACGTGTCTCAGGACAGTCTTAGATAGAAAGGGGGTGATCATATCATGGCGCCCACAGACTATGCCTACAAGCGACGATGTCTGACTGGGCACTTCATTTCTTCTGTTGGAGAATAAAATTGTTCTGGTGGAATCAGACTGGTTGTCCACCATAAGGTGCAGAGTCCATACCTAATTGAAGGAATGGGCAAGTGAAGATGACAAACTGTTGGAGTTCTATCATGCGACAGCCTCTCCATATTGTGCTGGCTCTGGGTGTCTTTGCCGCGGTTTGCGTTTATGCGCTTCTGGCAAGAGATGCCCGCGCGGACGTCGTAACAGCTAAGGACGTGGTGGCGATCACGAAGGCCGAGAAGGCAACAGTTGACACGGCGATTGAGTTGAAGATGACCAAGGCGCTCGATGAAGACATCGGGGCCAGCAGCACCCGGATGGCCGCAACGGAGAACGAGAAGAAGAGCAGCGACAGTGCGAATGACGACAGCGTATTGGTAGTGGCGAACATCACCGGCGATGCCCGGGCGGCCCCTACAGCCAAGAAGCTGGCGAGCTCGAGCGACAGCACGGCGGCAAGAACGATCGAAGCCATCGGGATCGGCGGTGTGAACGACAAGACCCTGACAGCCGGCGCCGTGGCCTACGCCCTATTGTGAGGAAGATGATCCTCTTTTGGGTATGGTCATGGTAAGAACTACCCCCCTCGGTCAGGACAGCTTCTGGCCGGGGGTAGTGGGGATAGGTGATGTTGACCTTGTGGTTCAAATCCACATATCCCCTCCAATTCGCCTCCGCCTCCCGGACAGGCGCAGCCCCAGATCAAGCGACACCCCAATATTCATGATGAGGTGGTGCTCGCTTGGTCTTTATATTGTCATTTAAGCGGGATATATATCATTGTCGAAAGGTAAAATTTACATTTAAAAGTATTATTGGATAAACATATCCTATGATAGAAGTAAGAGTGCATGGAAGAGGAGGTCAGGGCGGAGTTACCTTTGTAGAGCTTTTGGCTAAGGCAGCTGGATTAGATGGAAAATATGTACAGGCGTTTCCAAGCTTTGGACCTGAAAGAACAGGTGCACCTGTCAAGGCATTTTGTAGAATAGATAATATACCAGTCACTTTGCGTTCCCAGATATATAGTCCTGATTTTGTGGTTGTTTTAGATCCCTCACTTTTGGATTTGCCAGAAGTTATTGAAGGAATAAAACCAGAGACAGTTATCATTGTAAACTCAGATAAAGGAATAGAACTGAATATAAAAAACAAAGTCTATACAATAGATGCTACAAAACTTGCCATGGAAATCCTTGGCAGGCCCATAACAAATACAGCAATGCTTGGTGCTTTCATAAAGGTTCTGGGATTGGTAAAATTGGAATCAGTTCTAAAAACAATTGATGAAAAGTTCCCAGAAAAGATTGCTGAGCCAAACAAGAAACTTATATCACAGTCATATGAGCTAATGGTGGTTGATTAAATGTCTAAAGTAGAAAACCTAGGTGTAATTGCGGAGCCTGGCTCTGCGAATAAAGACAAGAAGTCTGGATGGAGAACATTCAAACCAAAGATTAATGAAAAATGCACAAACTGTGGTTTTTGTGTTTCGTTTTGCCCAGAAGCTGGAATAACTATTGAAGGTGACAGGGCAAAGATAAATTATGATTATTGCAAAGGCTGTATGATATGTGTTGATGTGTGCCCTTTGAAAGCAATAGAGGAGGAGAAATGAAAGTGCTATCAGGTTCCCAGGCAGTTGCAGAGGCAGTAAAACTTTGTAAACCAGAGGTTGTTCCAGTTTATCCTATCACTCCAGCCACACCAATGGCAGAATACCTCTCACAGATGGTTGCTGATGGTGATTTGAATGCTGAATTCATAACAGTGGAATCAGAACATTCTGCAATGTCAGCATGCATAGGCGCATCCTCAACAGGTGTAAGAACATTTACAGCAACAGCTTCACAAGGTCTTTGTGTAACACCGGATACTGATATAATCATGGAAAATCCAGGAATAAAAAACATAAAAGACTTTGTGGATAAAAATCTTGAGAAGTATAAAATAAACCAAGGAAAATGGGAAATTGGAACTGGAACTGGCAAAATTTTGACATGGAATGGTCAGGAATTTGAATATGATAAAATAACCCATGTTCAGAGAATAAAACCTCCAAAAAAGTTAATTAAAATTATAACGAGATCTGGTTCTGAAGTTACAGTTACACCAGATCATAAAATATTAATAGATAATGTAAATAAACCAGAATGGATTGAAGCAAAAATGTTAAATGGCAATGAATATCTATATGCGCCAAGAAAAATAAAATTAAAAAATATAAAAAGACCAAAAATAATAGAATTTCTACCAGAAAATATGACTGTTATACTTGATTCCGAAATAAAAACAAGATTAGTTAGAAAAATAAAAAATATTTATGGGAGTTTAAATAAAGGTTCTAAAAAACTTGAAATACCAAAACATCATATTCTTTCTAACTATTCTATCTCTTTGGAAACAATAAAAAAATTATGTGATTCTGATATTATCAAGTGGAAAGAAATATATGAAAAAACAAATATATTCTCTCTTCACGGAGGGACAATTAAAACAAATTTTAAGGAACTAAATAAAGATTTCATGTACTTATTAGGTCTGATGTTTTCTGATGGATGTTTCAAAGGAGATATTAAAAGTAAAAATAGGTTTGTATTCACTAATAAAAATAAAAAGTTATTGAAAATATTCTCAAATGGTTATAAAAAGTTATTTCCGAACAAACCTGTTGGAAAGGTTTTACTTAAAAGAGGTGTAACACAGTTAATGGGTTCAAATTTTATATTTTCAATACTTGGCAAGAAAATAACTTTAAAGAAAATTTTCAGTTACGATGAAGAGCTAATAAAATCATTTCTGAAAGGTTATTTTGATGGTGATGGGAGTTGCAGAATTCAGAGCAAAAAAAGAATAACAATATTCTTACATTGTAAAGATGATAGCAAAGTATCAGATCTGAAAAAGTTATTGTTAAGACTTGGTATTCTTAGTCATGTATATAAAAGAGATAATATTATTAGAGGTCTGTATATTTGTGGTTTGGGTGATACAATAAAATTTATAAGCACCATAGGAAGTAATCATCCTCAGAAACGAGAAAGATTCGTTATAGCTAAAAAATTCTTATTAAAATCTAAGCCAAGACCGCAATGGTCAGGTAAAACAGCTTTAATATGCAGAGATTTATTGATTGCTACAATAAAGAAAAGCTCATATTCAATGAATGAAATTGATCCTGAGAATTATATTAATAAAACAAAATTTAGAAATACTCGAATAGGAAAGGAAAAATTAAGGGAAATTTTGAAAAGAATGGAAGAAAGAAATTTTGAAAAAGATGAAACTTTCAGCTTACTGAAAAAGATGTCCTCAGATTCATTCTTTCTGGATCCCATAAAAAAAATAAAAAAAATAAAGAGCCCACATAAATATGTTTACGATTTAACTGTTGAGAAGAATAGATCATTTGTTCCAAATGCTGCTTTTGTTGTTAGCAATTGCTTAATGCATGAAATGCTTTTTGTTGCATCAGGAACAAGATTGCCTATTGTTATGGCAATTGCAAACAGGGCACTGTCTGCTCCTTTGAATATTTGGAACGATCAGCAGGATAGTTTTGCTCAAAGGGATTCTGGTTGGATACAGCTCTATGTTGAGAATGCACAAGAAGCTTTTGATACAATTATAATGGCATATAGGATAGCAGAGGAGATGAAAACACCTGCAATGGTCTGCATGGATGGTTATGTTATCTCTCATACATATGAGAATGTTGAACTTCTTAGCCAGTCTGATGTTGATAGATTCCTTCCCAAATTCAAGCCAGAGATATTCCTTAACCCAAGAAAACCAATGACAATTGGCCCGGTAGGAACCCCTGAATATTATATGGAATTTAAAAAGCAGCAGCAGGATGCTCTGAAACAATCACTTGAGACAATTAAAAGAGTCAGCAATGAGTTTGCTTCAATGGTAAAAAGAAAGTATGGCAACGGCCTGATTGAAAAGATTGGTATGGAAGGAAAGAAGCATGCATTGATAACAATAGGTTCTCTGACAGGCACAGCAAGAGCTTTACAAGAGCAAGATGATTTTGGTATAATAAGAATTAAGGCATTGAGGCCTTTCCCTCTAAAACAGATAATAGAGGCCTGCAAAGACCTTGAGTCAGTGGGTGTTGTAGAAAAAGATATTTCTTTGGGGGCAAACGGTGTCCTATATGATGAAATACGTTCTGCTTTATATGGAAAATCCAAAGCAAAAGTCTCTGGTTATATAGCGGGATTGGGCGGAAAGGATATCACTCTCAGTGATCTGAAAGGCATTTTGAAGAGTGTTAGGGCTGGAAAAGATAGTGTGGAGTGGATTTAACCCTTAAATTATTTTCTTCTAAGAAATATCCATGATTGACTTTGCTAAACTTCTTTCAAAAAGAAGTTCAATCAAGAAGGAGCTACCTTCATAAATTCAGGTAGCTTCCAAGGAGACTTCATGATTGACTTTGCATTCAAGAATATCACAAGACAGAGAACAAGAACCATTCTCACCACTTTAGGAATTATAATAGGCATAGCTGCTATAGTTGCTTTAGGTTCTATTTCTGAAGGAATAAATCAATACATAACTGCTAGCCTAGAACTTTCAGCAGGAAAGATAATAATTCAGCAAAGAGGTTCTGGTGGTTTTCAGGGAGGATTTGCTGGTTCTGATATAACAGATGATGATCTAGAAGAGCTTGGGAGTATTGATGGAGTAAAAGAGATTGTTCCAATGAATCTATACTTTTCAATGGGTCGTGGAATGAGCTTTGGTCCTGGTATGGTTATAGCTGGAATAGATCCTGAAAGATCAGAATTTCTTGTTGGTGAGAACATAGAGATGCATGAAGGTAGGGAAATGGAAGGAGGCGAGACTGGTGTAATGATGCTAGGATTTGTTTTTGCAGAACAAAGAGATCTGGGAGTTGGTGATTATTTTGAGTTGAAGGATATGGAGTTTGAGATAATAGGTATATTGGAAAAGATAGAAAATCCAAATGTTGATGATAGTGCAAGTGTAAATATAGTGGACATTCAGGAATTAATGGGTGTTGATACCTATCAGATGGCTTATGTGGTCCCCTTTGATATAAGGGATGCTGAAGCAATTGCAGAAGAGATAGAGAATTCTTATGAAAAACTTTCAGCAACAACACCAGTAGAGCTCGCAAGACAGG
The DNA here is from genome assembly GCA_016783545.1 of Candidatus Aenigmatarchaeota archaeon. Lineage (GTDB taxonomy): Archaea > Aenigmatarchaeota > Aenigmatarchaeia > QMZP01 > QMZP01 > BS750m-G24. The sequence goes on from JADHWJ010000002.1 coordinate 7,320, forward strand.
TTGGGGAGATAATAACTCAGATAAGATTATTCACTCTTGGTATTGGTGGCATAGCTGCTGTTGTTGGTGGTCTAGGTGTTCTTAATACAATGATAATGGCTGTTCTTGAAAGAAGAAGGGAGATTGGTGTAATGAAGGCAATTGGTGCAACCAAGAGAAGAATATTAATGCAGATACTCACAGAGTCTGCAATGATAAGCCTTATTGGCGGTGCACTAGGTCTTGCAATAGGCGCTCTTGTTGTCTTTGGTATTGTTTTGGCTAGTGGTGGACAGTTGCCTGCTCAGGTAACACCAGGTCTTGCTGCTGGTAGTATGATATTTGCTCTGATGCTTGGAATAGTTGGTGGTGTTTACCCATCAATAAAAGCAGCGAATCTAGATCCAGTGGAGGCATTGAGATATGAGTGAAACAGTCCTAGAAGTTCAGGATATAGTGAAGACCTATAATCAGGGTCTTCCGAATGAGATAAAAGTATTGAAAGAGGTAAGTATGAAAATAAATAAGGGTGACTTTGTTTCAATAGTGGGACCTTCTGGTTCTGGAAAGACCACACTTCTGGATATAATCGGCTGTCTGATGAGACCAACATCAGGTGGTGTGTTTGTTGATGGTGTGGATGTTAAAGAGCTTGGAGACTCAGAACTTGCAAATATCAGAGGAAACAAGATAGGTTTTGTTTTCCAGCAGTATAATCTTATTCAGACCATAACAGCGCAAGAGAATGTAGAGATTGCTCTTAGGATAATGGGAAAATCCAAGGGAGATGCAAAGAAAAGGGCAAAAGAGCTCCTAGAACTGGTCGGTCTTGGGAAAAGGCTTAATAACAAACCCTCACAGATGTCTGGTGGTGAGCAACAAAGAGTTGCTATTGCAAGGGCATTAGCAAACAACCCTTCAATAATACTCGGAGATGAGCCAACAGGTAATCTGGATACAAAGACAGGCGAGAAAATACTGAATCTTCTTAAAAAATTAAACAATGAAAATGGTTATACGATAGTTGTAGTAAGTCATGATCCAAATGTAACAGAATATGTTGATTATACTATACATATAAGAGATGGGGAGATAGAAAAGACCACAAATGGTACAACAACTAATAAATAATTTACTATCAATTGAGTGTTATGAAAATAATAACAGTGTTCTTATTGGCAATGATTTTATTGGTTCCTTTAGCATTTGCACAGTCTCAGGCATCATCAAGCTTTGATGTTGTTCTTTCAAAACAGATACCATATCCAGCAGAACCTGGAAATGTAATAAACATAGAGATTGAAGTCCAAAACATAGGTTTTGACGACGGTGAAAATATTAACATAGAAATACTACCAGAAGAGCCGTTTAGACTGCTTCCAGGAGAGGATAAGAAGAAAACATTCAGCAGGATAGCTGCAAAAAGCTCTGTTAAAATCCCTTACAGGTTACAGGTCGATGCAGGAACAGTTACTAATGATTATGAATTGAAATTCAGGATATATAGGGAAGGTTCCAGTATCTCCCAGATAGAAAAAATTAATGTAGTTGTTCAGGGAATTCCAGACCTTATTCTGAATTCTGTAAGTATATATCCACAGAGGATAGAACCTTCAGGTATAGTTGATGTAGCAGCTTCAATAAAGAATGTTGGAACAGGCACTGCAAGACATGTTAAGGTAAGCATTGAATCAGAATCAGAAACCCTTGTACCATTACTTTCAGGCGGACAGGTTTTTATTGATGATTTAGAGCCAAGTCATATAAAATCCGCAAGTTTAAGGTTAAAGATTGGCAATTCCGCAGAATACAAAACATATATAGCTAAGCTTACTTTAAGCTACAAAGATGAAAATGGAACAGAGCACTCAAAAACACATGATATAGGCATACCTGTGACAGGTAGCATACAGCTAGATGTTATCAAAATAGAACCGAACATTGGAAGAGGTGTAATAAAGATAGAAATTGCCAACAAAGGCACTACAGATGCAAAGTCTTTGGACTCAAAGCTTATAATAGGTAATGAAACAATTGGTGTGGACTATACGAGTCAGCTGAAAGCAAGCAAGCAGACCACTCTAGAGTTTCCTTTAATCTATAAAGGTTCTGGCAAGCTGGTGATAGATTACATAGGTCCTGGTATAGAGAAAAACACACTTGAAAAAGAGATTGTTCTGAACTTTGAAGAACCAGGTCAGGATAATACAGGAACAATAGTAACTGTTATAGTAATTATAATAATCATTGTGTGGTACATAAGAAGACGAAGGAAAAACAAACAAAAAGCATAGATACTTCTAAACAAAATTAAAAATAAAAAAATTAAACTTCTGGATGTTCACAAGGATCTATTTTACCTTCAGGTTTGAAATACTGGCTGAACCTTTTTCTCATTTCTTCCCTTGTAAGTCCTGCTTCTTCTGCCACTTCATATGCATGGTCTAGCATTGCATCTGTGGGCATTAATGCACCTAAATCCAGATATCTGTTTGCTTCTTTAAGCTCACCTTCGCAAGCAGCCAATGCAGCTCTAGCTTTTGTAGGTTCTACATATTCTTCTGGTAGACCCATACCTAAAAGCTCTGGCATGTCTTCAGCTTTGAAAAAACAATACTGATTCATATCTTGACAACTACCTGCTCTTCTGTTTGCTGTTTCAACTACCTCTGCTACAAACTCTGCTTCTATAGCTGCTCTATCTGCTTCCCAGTCTTCGTCAGTATATGCAGAACAATCTCTTGCCATCTTAATTAATTCAGCAGCGCCTTTGTCTGTTACAATAATTTCTGTCATATTATACTCTCTTGTGTCACCATTTAACAGTGACAATTAATACTTGGAATATGAGTATATAAAGTTTTTTCTCCCGTTAAGATGACAAAATAACAGGACAGAAAGGGTCTCCCCAATTGTCCTGTTCAATCTTACCTTACCGCCGACAGACACCGCACACGGTTCTCCGCCCACAACGGCAAGACGATTGCCGGACCGTGCTGAGAATCTCAGCACGTAGTTTGTTCAGCTCAGCCTTGAGTTGGTCTCTGCAGACCAGCCTTTGCACGCAGGCCTTGATCTCCTCGATCTGGCACCTCATTTCCCTGAGACCAACATTGGAGCAGCCATGTGAGCATTGCCGCCTCGAACTCGGTGTGTTCACATAGTCGCTGAGAACAACCAGCGACCGTTCGACCCTGTTGAGGCGATCCAGAACCGAGCGGAGATCTGTCCTTTTGCATGATTCCTTGGGGCGGATCTTTATGACGATCTCCTCACCACCCCTTTCACAGATGTACCGCTCAGATCCGAACACTGACGAAACAGCGACCAAAAAAATCACCAAGCACTTCATCGTCTTCCTCCTTTCCAAAGACTTCCCAAAGACTAAGAAACAGAAACCTTCCACATTCCTTCGATTAAGAAAAACAAATTCGCTTTGTAACTGATGTTTTGTGAGAGCTGTATAGCGTTTTACTGCAAATACGGCTAAGAATAATATTAAATGAAGAAATGATTTATAAATGTTCTTGTGTTTGCAATATGCCGTAAAGGCTTTTTCGTGAACGTTTTTGAATAAATATAGCCCAATAAAAAGGTTCAAACTAGCCTGATTGCGTCCAAATTATGCGGAACAATTGTTTCAACCCTAAAGGAATTATGCATGTCTTTTGCAAGTTCCATTGATCTCTTTTTTTCACCGTGGTTAATTATGACTCTGTCTGGCTTGCTTGCAATATTCCTCACATAGCCCATTAATTGCCTTCTGCCAGAATGCCCTGTTAAACCTTCGATTGTTTCAACATTCATTTCCATTCTAATCACTTTTGTTTTTCCACCTTCTGTTCTAACAGGAATCTCTTTCCAACCTTTCTGTATTTTTCTACCCATTGTTCCGATTCCTTGATAACCTACAAAAACCAGTGTATTTTTCTTCTCAGACGCGAATGCCTTCAAATACTCCATAACAGGTCCTCCTGAAAGCATACCTGATGTTGATATAACAACACACGGATCTCCGGAATCTATTATATCTTTTCTGGTTTTTGGCACAACCCTGTGGAATATGTCAGAAATAAACGGATTCTTTCCATAATGAAATATATTTTTTTGAAGATGTCTTGAAAGATATTCAGGATATGCAGTATGTATGGCCGTTGCGTCCCATATCATGCCGTCTATGTAAACAGGATATTTGAAATTACTGTCAGCCAGTATACACATGACTTCCTGTCCTCTACCAACAGCGAATGATGGTATCAGAACCTTCCCTCCATTCTCAACAGTCTTGTTTATGATGCTCATTAGATTTTCTTCAACCTGCTTTCTTGGAGGAAGTATATTATCTCTGCCACCGTAAGTTGATTCCATTATAAGAGTCTCAACCCTTTGGAAGTTCTTAAATGCGGGTTCAAAAAGCTTTGTGGGTCCAAATTTGAAGTCGCTTGTATAAACAACATTGTGCAGACCTTCACCAATATGTAAATGAACAAGAGCAGAACCAAGAAGATGGCCAGATGGCTGTAAAGTAAGCCTTGTGTCCGCAGCAACATCAGTAACCTCTCCGTAATTAAGTGCAATTGTATGTTTTATGGTTTTCTCTATTGCCTTTTTGTTATAGTAGAGCTGCTTGCCTTCTTTCTGAGCAACCTCTATATAATCCAGGCACATCAGAACAAGTAAATCCCTTACAGGTGGAGTGCAATATAATGGTCCTTTAAAGCCCTGATCATATAAAAACGGAACAGCAGCGCAATGGTCGTTGTGACTATGTGTTAAAACAACACAGTCCAGTTTTTCAAGATCAAATTCAGGAGCTTCTAAATGTGGAAGTCTGTTTGAGCCAGGGTCTATACCACAATCCATTAGTATGTTGGCATGCTTTGTCTGCAAAAGAACACTGCTCATCCCAACACCTCTTGCACCACCAAGGAAGCTAAGCCTTACCCATTCATTTCTTCTCTGTTCCTCTGTCAAAAAACTGGAACTCACTTCCTGCCCAATCTTATTGAGGAATTTCTTCCTGTAATCTATTTCAGAATGAAGAAGATTTCTAACAGCTCTTACAACTTCAGAATCTATTGCAGGCGCTCTTTCTATTTTAGGAAGCCAGAATGTGGTATCTTTTATTTTTCTAAAAGTCTCACCTGATTTGCCTATTATAACACCTGGTTTTGAGCTCTCTATAACAACCTTTCCAAGCTCTGGTTCGAAATATATTGCCTTTATAACATCTTTGTCAGAAACAATTTTGTGTATCTCTTTTTCTGTTTTCTCAGGGTCCATCATGATACTCATGTCTGCTCTTACTTCTACTCTTTTCTTCAGGTCTCTTACAATATCCCTTACTTTGCTTTCACATGTTTTGAAAAATTCTTTATTTTTTGTGTAAAGGACTATGTTTGAGCCCTCGAATTTTACTTCAGAAATCTTCGCATCTTTTGGAAGTTTCTTTTCCAATTCCTGTAATATGCTGTTCATAATATAAACCGTAATATAATAGTTACTGCTCAAATTCATTGAGTATAATTAATTTAGTAATTTTTCCACTTCTTCTGGTTCAATTTCATGCATGCCTTTTGAGTCTATAACAACAATGTCAATGCCTTTCCCACCTGATGCAATATCCCTTTCTCTTGCAGACCTTATGGCCCTTGCAACCATTACTTTTGCATCTTCAACACTCATACCCTTCTTATATTTATCCTCAAGAACGCCCAATGCATATGGGGATCCAGATCCTGTTGAAAAATATTCCTTTTCCTCTGAAAGAGAGCCGCTGGGATCAAATGAATAGAGTTTTGGTTCTTTGTCATATCCTCCAACAACCAATTGCACTATGTAAGGATAAAACCTTCTTGAATAAAGGATATTTGCAATAAGGTTTGCTGCTGAATTAACACTTATCTTCCTCTCTTCTTTGAGACTGTAAAGCTTGATCTCTGCTTTAATATATCTTTCCAGTGCCTGCGCATCACCAACAAGACCAGCTATGGTCATTGCTATATGATCATCTAGTGGTAGTATTTTTTTGACATCTTTGCTTGCTACCATGTAGCCCATTGTAGCTTTTTTATCAGCTCCCAAAACAACAGCATTGTCACAAATAACACCAATAGTAGTTGTTCCGGTTTTCCTCATTTCTTCAGCTTTCGTCTCTCTATCTTTAAAATCTTGGTACATTTCCCACCTAATTAGAATTTTAATCGCACTGTATAAGCAATTTAATATTATGTTTTATTTTACATAAACTACTTTATAAAGGTTTTATTCCCATGATTTACCCACTCATTTTTATACCATCAATCCATAGTTTATTTATAAGTAAAAAAATACAAATTTCAATAACAAGCTAGCTTTTGAAATAAGGGATTATGGTTTTATGGCCAAGAAAATAACAAAAAAGAAAGAGATTGAAAAACTTGGAAAAAAAGAAAGGATAGAGATTCTAAAGAAATTCACTAAAGAAGCTATAAAGAAATACGGTTCTGTGATAAGAAGCATTGTTCTTTTCGGTTCAACCGCAAGAGCTGAGTTTAAAGGCGAGTCTGATATAGACATATTTGTTATTATAGATGATACAAAACAAAAGATGACACCTGAATTGAAAGAAAGGATTGAATTCGGACTTGATGATATAGCAAAGGGAACACACAAATTACTTTCAATGCAACAGCCATATACACTGACAGAATTCTGGAGACTTGTTAGGATGGGTCATCCTATTGTTTTTAATTTCATAAGAGAAGGGGTTCCAATATATGACAAGGATATCTTCCTTCCAATAAAAAGGCTTTTGCAGATGGGCGAGATAAGGCCTTCTGAAGAAGCGGTTGAAAAGTTTATTGAAAGAGGACCAAAGAGGATAAAAAGGGTTGAGTCAGCCAAGATGTACATGGTTGTTGAAGACTGTTATTACGCAATGCTTGAATCAGCACAGGCTGTTCTAATGTTTATGGGCAAATACCCGCCAAGACCTAATGAAACACCAAGTGTTCTTAGAAAAACAGTTGTTAAGATGAAACTTCTTGATGAAACATTTGTAAAATATCTTGAAGATGTCATTGAGATAAGGAAAAAAGTTGAGCATAAAAAACTAAAAGAGATGTCAGGAAATGATGTTGATGAATGGATTGAAAAGACAAAGAAATTTGTAAAGAAAATGAAAGGTCTTTTGGCAAAGATTGAGGTTCTAAAAAGAGAGAACATGGTTGAGAAGAGCTATGTGATAATGGAAGAGACAATAAAGACAATACTAAAGACAATGGATAAGACAGTTCCAATGGGAAGGCTAGGTCTAAATAAAAGCTTTGAAAAAGATCTCATTAAGACAGGCCTTGTGCCTAATGTTTATTCAAAGGTCAATAATGATCTGGAGAAAATGCACAATCTTGTAAAGAAAGGAAAAATAATGGAAATCCAGAAGCAGGATATTCTTATTAACAGGGAATATGTCAGGAAATTTATCAGGGAAGCTGGCAAGCTAATGAAGCAGTATAAAAAATAGTCATTCTCTAAGACTTAATCCATATCTACCAAGAATTTCTTTTACAGCTCTAAGTGATGTGGGACCAAAATGTTCATAATATAACAAATCCTTTTCAGATCTTGTTAAAAGTTGAGTGATAAGCCGAATTCCTTTAGCTTCAAAAACATTTTGACACCTTGCAGGAAACGGTAGTTCATCTACATTGCGATATGTAATATCTGTACCTGGTTCAGGGGTTTCTTTTCCCATATCATCCAGGGTAGTACATAGTTCATCTGTTACCCTATCAATCTCTTTTAGATAATTTTTTAAAAATTCGCTGTTCTCTGGATCCTCATATTGATCCATTAAGTCCCTGGCAAATGTAGAATATCTTTTGGCTGTTGCCTTAAGGTATTCATGTCTTGCTGTCCGAATTTCCTGTTTCATATAATAAGATAAAATAACAGTTTATAAACACTTTATCCCTTTAAAATGACAATATAAAGAAGCCCTGTAAGATTGCTCAAACAGGGACTTCGTTGAGCCAACCTTTCAAAAAAGTAGGCTGACACTCAACAGGAGCGCTGCCAGATTGGCCACAGGTAATCCTGTTGTTACTGTCAAGAAAATCGTGTTGGCTAGGAAATTCAGTGATACTGTGTGCATCACCGGCCTCCACCAAAGATCCGCGTTGTGTGTGAAGAATTGCGAACCCAGGATGTTGCAGAGGACAATGATAATACAGTACGAAACAACAATATTGTCCACCTTCTTTTTTGCCCTTGAATAATCTATGACTATGAAGGCAAGGGACAGTACGCTTAACACTAGCCATCTAACATCCATCGGTTTCTCCTTGAAAGACTCTTTCCAGACAACTGATTCCAGTTTCTGTTCAGAGCAAGACCTAAGAAAAACAGTTCTCTCAGTACGTGTGTTGGAAAAAAACAAAACAACATTTTACAGCCTGTTTTGCTAAAACAATATTACTATTCGTAATGTTATTTATAAGTGTTTTTTTAACAAGAAATTGAGCTATTCCTTTCTTTTTCCGCTGCCATATTTGTTATACCAGCAAAGAATTGTCCATCTGGAAACCTTTATGCCTTCATATCTTTCCAAGTGCTTTTTTGCTTCTGCAAGAGAAAAGCCCTTTTCATATAAAGAAACAGCTTTCATGATATCTTTTCTACTGAACCTCATTCTCCAATAACCATCATGCAATGTGAATTTCCTTCCGCATTTCTTGCAAAGCCTAAGTCTTTTCTTAGTCCTATCATTATACCTGTATCCCCTGAATACAATACTTTCTGAATCGCAATATGGGCACTTCATGCTTATCACTCTGTACTAAAACTTTTGTTTTCAGAGCTAATAAATGTACTATTAGAGGGATATCTTCCGGCCTTATAAATATCCCTTTTAATTGACACTATAAAGGCAAGGTGGTCGGCGTAGGCCACCTATGGTCTGGAAATAGGATACTCTCCAAGGATCTCCGGTTCGAAGAGCCAGTTTCAGCCCCGGTACAATGAAGAGGACCGTTTGAGCGGGATCCTGATCCCAAAATACCGTCATCATTGTGTCGGGGGTTCCAGTGTCCCGTTTCGGCGCGCTCCAATAAAACATAGAGGAGCGATTGGCCGAGGACTGTGCCGGGAGGACCCCCTGTGTTGGTGCTTACCTACCGGACCACCATTGCCCACCGAGAGCCTGTAGCCTTATCAGGGCTCGACTCCCGATAATTCCTATTATTGGAGGCTTTTGGATTGTCTGTTTTGGGGCTACCTGAGACCACCTCATGTGGGTGGAAAGGTCTCGCCCCGTTTATGGTTCCCTCCCATTAGAAGGAGACCCTGAAGGATCTCCTGGGAGTCAAGTGCCTCCCCTTCGGTACAACTAACGCTCAGTGGGATAACTCCCCCCACCGTTCGTTACGAATCACATGAGGTGCGACCCAAGTCAGCCGAATCCGAACCTCATTTGCGTACTCCCCCTTTCGGGTAAGGTGCCCACCATGTTCTGGACGGGTTGGGTGGACACAGGTTGTCGGTTTCCGGTGCAACCGCCTTGCTAGGACTCCAGTAATCCCAGCTTTCGTGGCAGTTGGTAAGTGGTTGCCTCCGCGAGAGAGCAACCAACAATGCCTAGTGACTGGCCGAATTGGTGTTTGGCTTTATCTTTCAGTCTTCGCATAACACCCTTCTGCCACCTCGGACGCGAGGTTCAAAGTTGGATGTTAAAGCTAGGACTTAGTCCTTGCCCTCGCAATTTGTTCTCCTTCCTTGCGTTGGCTAGTTTTGGCTCCCTTTAGAGCTCATCAGGAAAGCCAGCTTGGCCGAAGGAGATATGCCAGTCTTTCAAGGTACGTCCTGATTTATAGAGATACGGTTTCTTGGCCAATAGCTACATAGGGTACTTCAAACGACAAAGCATGATGCAAATCATGCGTTTGACCTCCTTTCTAGCGGGGAGTAGGGCCATGAAAAAAATTTGGAGGGAGGGAGGCCGCCCGTGTGGGTCAGGCACGGACGACCTCCTGGGAGGGAGTTGGGTACGTAACCTAAGACAGAGAAAGATGTTAGTTTTCTAGAAGTAGTACTAAAGAAAAAAATCATCTTCTCTGGGAGTTTGCAAAGCAAACCTTGTGAACTAATGAATATGAAATGATTAATGATACTTGACAATTCGCTCTTAATATTTAAATACTTATCCCATAAAAGTGGGAATTTCGTAAAGCCTCTTAAGGTTTCTTTTCCCAAGGGTTTTCTTGGGAGCAATATAAACAAAGAAGGTGGAAGCCTCTAAGAAAAGCCTTTTATACGAATTCTATCCTTTCAAACTTGCCTTTTTTCTCAAATTCCTTTACTGTAGAGATGAAAATAGTTGGCTTTCTCCCGCTTTCATAAGAGAATTTTGCAACTTCCTGTATGATTATGTTCTTTATGGAAGCGCTGGCGCATAAAAAATATTTGTTCTCTGAGACATCTTTTGCTATCTTGTCCCTGTCAAAACCAGTTTCTACCATAACAGAGATCTTTTTTCCACCTTCTTCAAATGTAAAGCAGTTCTTCTCTTCATTATATGTCCAGCCACTCTCAGAGAATATTGGATAGACATCATCTATGTTTATCTCCTTTTCCCCTTCTATTCTACCAAATTGCTTCTCAAATATGCCCTGGCCAAGTTCTGTAAGATAATAATAATTTAGCTTGTTTTTCCCGACCTTTGCCTGTTTTATCTTAACCAGACCAGAATCTATCAGGCCTCTTACATGTTTGTTAAATGTTGAGCCAGAAATCTTTACTGCTTTGTAAATCTGGGAAGTGAACGCAGCCCTGCCTTCACCCAAGACATGTAGTATATTCCAGCCCTGTTCTTCTAGTTCTTCTATCGGAATTTCGTCTGCTGGCTCCTTTTCAGACGAAGGCTCTTTTAGTCTTGCGAATATTTCTGGAACCTGTGCTCTCATATGCTTTCTGACATCCTCATCTTTAATGGCACCTTTTCTCAATGAGTATTTTTTGAACTGGACAAGAAATGGGTCATGGAAAGCAGACATCCTCATTAGCATAAAACCATGCCCTATTGGTAGTTTTCTTAGATAGATACCCTGTTCTTCATAGTTTAGTCCTAGCATATTACTCGCATCTAAGACATCAGACGCGTGTTTAGTATCCAGGCCCAGATTCATGTAGATATGTGTGGACGTGTTACCAAGTGCAGGATATGAAACAAGAGAAGGATGCTGGTCTATATAAATTATTCCCATACCAAGTTCCCTAATCTCTCTAAATATCAAATCCATGACTGTTTCTATACCAAGTGATGATGATTTTTCCCTATTCAATACATGGTGCGCTTCTTCAAGTATAATAACACCCTGAAGCTCTTCCTTTTTCCCATGTATGAGAAGCCAATCTCTTATCCATTGAAGAATAATCTCTATGAAGAATGCCCTGTCATTTGCATCCAATGCATCTAGTTCTAATATGGTTATCTTTCCTTTCTGGAAAAATTCCGAGGGCTGAATACCTTCTTTGCATTTCCATATCTCAGCAATCTCTCTGAAGCAAAGGCTTGCTAGAGGTCTTAGTGAAGTAGAAAGCCAGTTCCTTTCCCTTGATGAAAGAGACTCTCCTCCGTACCCCTCAAGCCAGCGTTTAATATCTGAAAGAATAGGATGCTGCTTCTCTTCGTGTATAGCATCCAGGCTTTTCATTATAAGATGCCTTCCGCCGCCCATAAGCATGTACGCATGATCAAATATAGAAGAAAATTCCTTCATCCATTGGGATATCTGTATACCTTCTGGTGGTTTTAATGGATTGAATTTAAATGGTGCTGGATCTCTTCCAATCGTATATACGTTTATGTGATCCTTTAGCTTTGTCTGTAAAAGATCCCTGTAATTTCTTTTGGAGAAATCAAATATCAGAATAGGAACATCATTTTCGTTTATCTTATCTATAAGATCATATGCGATGTTTGTCTTTCCATAACCTGTAGAACCGAATATGCCTATGTGTGTAAGAAGCGCGTTCTTTCCTATTTTCAGTGGATAGAGTCTTTTCTTTCCATATAGAACTTCTCCTATTTCTATATCACCAGACATTGCTATCTCTTTGTTTGGAGGTTCCATTAGAACAGAATCCCTTAGATCTTCATCAGAGAATGTAGCAGCCTTCAAAACATCAATAAGCTCAAATATTCTTTTCCTTGTGTCTTCGTCTGCCAGGAGGTATGCTCTTCCAAGTCTTGTAGCGCTTGCTTTTCCCAAGACAGGGATAAGTCTCTTTATTTCATCTGAAACCAGTCTTTCATGCATTTCTGTAACCATAATTCCTCAAAATTTGCTCTATCTACCTTTGAATATTTTTACTATCTTTTTTTCTGTTTCAAATTGTTCTGAAAGCTCCCTAAACTCTGTTCTTAATTCCAATATATCCCGCCAGAACTGTAAATTTTCAGATCTTTTTTCCTTTCTAAGAATACTCATATCCAATTTTATGGCTCTCTTTTCATCAAGGTCTCCCACCTTCTCCATCATCCTTTCCTTTTCTAATAAATCAACATCTATGTCATCTAAAACATCTTGGTGAATCTTTCCTCTCATTTCAATTGTCTTTTCTATCTCTTCTATTCTTGTTTTAAGAAATTCCACTCTGTCAAATAGACCACCAATAATATTAGGAGCAAGTCTTTCCAATGGCTGTATTTTTGTTTCCTCCATTTTTGGCATTGACCGTCTTTTGATAACCGTTTCAACTCTTTCTTCCACAGGTTTTTCTTCATATTCATCTTCCAGATCTTCAAGAAGTGTTTCTATCGGTGCTTCTGCCTCTTCTTTTTTCTTTTTATAAATATCGTCATCGTCTTCTGTTACATAACCTGGACCTATTGGCATTGTCTATCACCCTCCAAATAAATAAAATATCACAAGACAATATATACTTGTCTTTCTTACTAAAAAATGAAAGATATATTCTATGGAATTCGTAACTAATACCCTGTGCTGCCGCTTGCCTTTGGATGATCTTTTTTCAATGTCCTTTTGCATGCCCTGTATGCATCTGAATTCGATGTTTCAGCTGGCAATGTAGTGCAGAGAATCTCCCTTTCTTTCAAAACAATTATATTACCATCTGTTCTTTCTCTGAAAATTTTTCTTAAAACCCTAACTTCTGTTTCATTCCTTTTAAAAAAATAGAATTCGTCACGTTCTCCACTGTACGCATATCCAGATTTACCATCATCTTCATCTCTCCAAAAGACTTCTCCTTTAACCATTTTTATAGAAAGATAAATGATTTATAAAGTTCTTATCCCCTTTAATGAAGAAACCCTAAACCCCTGCCATCAATCTAATCAAATCCCTTAAACCAGGTGCTAGTCCAAGAATTATTACAACTATTTTCAAGAAATTTCTGAAATCTCTCTGTTCTGCATATTGGTCTATAAGATACAGAACAGGTATCACAACAACTATCTTCAGGAAGAACATTGAGATTGGTCCAAATAATGCAGCAGAAACCCTAGGAACAACATGTTGTTCCAGATAACCAAAAATAGAGAGTGCAAAATATGTGGCAGAGGCGTCTAGGAAATGTGCACCCAAAACTATTTGATTTGTGGAAGAAAGCGGATTTTTTACTTTAAAATAGTCCAAACTTTTGCTAATTCCATAAAATAGCAGCATTAGGAGTAAAGTAGTGCCAATTATAAGGTAAAATGGCAGAAAATTCGAAATTGGGAGCAATAGGGTAACTCTAACGCATAAAATTAGACCTATAATCGCCATAATGGCCCAATATGGGCTTCTAGGGGCATTTTTAGAGGCAAGTAGGTGCATTTCAGGCTTAAAATGGGCAGTTACCTTTGATATAACAAGGGAGAAAATAAGCACACCTAACGCAAGGAAAAATGTTATTATATAGCTTCCAGGGGTTGGGAATATCAAAGAGCCATAAAATTGGTTCAATTCCGGTGTTAAAACACCTGTTACAGCAGAGTCATGTAAAACCCTTGTAGAAGAAGCCCAATATATGAATGGTAAAATGGCTATGAAAAAATACCTGTCTATGTGTATATTCATTTTCCTAAGAAGCCTATATACCAAATATACAGCTACTACAAGTATCAAACCATATACTATCGTATTGAATGGGTTGAACCAACCGTTCTGAGTAATTGGCTGCAAAAAATATGTTTGGATAAAGTCTAACATTTTAATCTATTAGGCTTTGGAAAGTAATAAATCATAGAAATTTCATAACAGTGTGGCTATATATTCTCTTAATTATTAGTATAGTATTATGGGATGCGAAGCATGTGATTTGTATGAAGAACAGTTAGGAGTTTTTTATAAACCCAGAGTTGTTCTAGCAGAAAGTTCTTACGAACCCAGAACAAGTTCTGAAAGGCCTTGGAGGGTATTGGGAGGAGATGAGCCAGGTATGGTTGAAAGGTTTTTAGATTCAGAACCTGTATATCAAAGTGATAGATTAAGAGATTATTTTGAGCCAGTAAAATCTAGAATAGATAACTGGACTTCAGAAATTTTTGGATCAAAACCTTATTGGGGGGATATTCGTGTAGAGGAAAGAAGATACCCTGTTTTTGAATATGTAAAAAGCGGTATTAGATGGATAGGCAAGATATTAGGACAGTATGAACCAGGAAAAAAGAAGATAACAGTTGACAGCTATCTTCTGAGAAATGGCGATGAAAGAATGATCCAAAGGGTTCTTGGAGAAGAGGGTCTGCATGCTTTCCAGCACAAATCAGGTGCAATTAAAAGAAATACAAAAAGATACGGTCGTAGATCTAGAGGCTATGTAGAGGGTGCTACTGCTTATGTTGCAGACAGACTTTTTGGTAAAACACCTATTTACCGAAAGTGGAAAAATAGATTCGGTGGTATTGCAAGAAAATATGGCATGAAACCAGCTTTTTCTGGAAGTTATTAAACAGATTCCCTTCATGGCGAAATTGTAGTTTAATAGGCAGCGAACATAATATATATTAGGAGAGAAGTGTGTTACGCATAGCGTTTAGTAGGTTAAAACTTATTAGTGAGAACTACTAAATAGTTACAACTAATATAGGAAATTAACACATAGGTTTTGACAGTGAATTAATGAAAACCGAAACAAACAGAGTTTGTAAATTAATAGCAGGTTTTGATATGGAATACGACATGCTGATAAGGAAGAAGTATTTGAAGGTTCAGGATAGGCTAGGCATGAGAATAGGTATTCATGGCGGAACAAAGAAAATGCCTGTTCCAAGGACGGTTCAAGATGTTCTCAAAATTCTAAGAGAACTCTACAATATTGGCTTAAAGGCATACATATTACCAAAGGAGTTTTTTTCTAAGATAAAGGTTACAACAGATCTGTACACAACATATTACGGTGAGCTTCTAAAAATAAAGGATATAGCGAATAAATATGACATTGAACTTAGCATTGAATATCCAAATCTTCCAGATCCTCCTGATGAAACACTGAAAATATTCATAACAATTGCATCTGTAATGGGATGCAGAATGTTTATAGTAAGACCTGATTTCTATCCAATGGTTCCACAGGACCAGGCACTAAGGCTTACCGTCTATAAAATAAATGAGATTGTTTCTGAAGTTAATGCAAAAGCAAAAATCGGAATGGAAACAGCAGGGAAGATAGATGAATTAGGAAGCCTGGAGGACATTGTTGAAATAGCAAAAAGAACAAGGGAAACCAACATTGTTATTAATTGGGGAAATATACATGCAAGGGGTTCTGGATCTTTGAGAACAACTGAAGATTTCGATAAGGTAGTAAAGAAGGTTTCAGAAGGTATAGGCGTAGGGTATTTCCGTGAAGCATTTTTTATATTCGGCGGAGTTTCATATGGACCATCTGGTCTTGTAAGGAAAATTCCTATAAAGAATTGTGACATGAAACTAGAGGATCTGATAAAACAGATAATGACATATGGTATGAGAGGGACGCTTATTTTGGATGATCCTGGAAAGGAGCAATTTACACTCCAGATTCTGGATAGGCTTGCGGATACAGTAAGATAATGAGTATTCTTAAACAATAATTTTTCTTTTTAAGTAACCAATACCAATTCAAGAGATATCAAAGCTCTTTTTGGCGTAAAACCCATTGAGCTTGTCCAACACATTTCACCAACTCATCAAGAGCTGGTTTAGAGAAGCTGTTTTCTTTCTTAGTTATCAGACTATCCTCTGTAAAGGAACAATAGTCTTTTCTAGGTCTTCGGGAGCACTGTGTCCATTGGACTATGGCGGTAGAACATGGTAATGCCAATACGCAACCGTCCCATTGCAGCCATGCGCATAATTGGGAAATCGGTGGTGGCGGATTCTCTTTTCGCACCTCCCTTCTTGATGAAACCACTGACGCTTCGAGCAGTGCTATCCGAACTTTTTTTAGAAAGAGTTGGGTCATGAATTACGTTGAGTGGAAGGTCAGAAACGCCCCAAAGAGGGAGAAGTGGTGGCAGAAGCTGCTTGCTATCATTATTCTTTGCTTGGGAGTAGCTCTCCTGGGCTGGCTTTTTGTTGATGCCTGGGAGAAGGAAGAGAGGTTCAGGGACGCCAGGCTGAAAGCGTTCCAAATAGAAAATGGAGTTGACATCAACGAAGTCAGCTCCAGATAGTATTGACACGACCCTCCCAACATAGAGAACAGTGTCAGTGCCAGAGATATGGGTTTGCCACAAGCTTACTCATACTCTGTTATATTGTCATCTTAAAGGGAGAAAAGGCTTATAAACTATAGAACACTATAGTATACTATGGAAACAACAACAATACAAATAACTGAGAATTTGCAAAATGAACTCAAATCCAGAAAAATATCAGAAAATGAAAGCTATGAAGAGGTTATATGGGATATGATAGAGGATACTATGGAACTTTCTGAACAAACCAAAAAAGATATAAGGGAAGCTGAAGAGGATATCAAAGCCGGTAGAGTTCATACACTTGAAGAGATTGAAAAGAGAATCAAAGATGATTGAAATGTATAATGTTATTTTCTCTAAAAAAGCAGGAAAAGAGTTTGATAAATTGGAAAAAATAATTCAGAAAAGATTAGTTTCTGTAATCAAGAGGATAAGGATAAGACCTGAGGCTTTTGTTAGAAAGCTTGTCGGAGGACCTTATTATAGACTGAGAGTTGGTGAATACAGAGTAATTTTGGATATCAGAAAAGGAGAATTGATTATTCTGGTTATTTCTATTGGTCATAGAAGAAACATCTATAAGAGCCTTTAATTTACTTAAATTTGTCATTTTAGAGGGAGAAAAAGCTTTATAAATATGTAAACAAATATGTTTACAGTGATTATATGGTTCAAGTTCAATTAAGAGTGCCAGATAATATGGTTAAGGATATTGATGGATGGGTAGAAGAAGGAAGATTCAAAAACAGAAGCGATGCTGTTAAAACAATTATATCTCTATATGAGGATAAGATGAAAACAATGGAATTCCTAAAAATGCTTGTAAATAGGAGCAAAGAAGCTGAAAATAACCCTGAAAAATTGATACCCCTGGATGATCTGGATGTTAAAAGTTCTAATTAATAATAAAGCGAATTTTTACAGATATGCCTTGATCGGCATTATAGGAGGCATTGGATGTTTAAGATACTTCTACACACTCTAAGTTTAAAATCTCTTGAAAAGCTGGATAAAGAAGTTCAGTTTCAAATAAGGAAGAAATTAAGAGAACTTGAGGAATTTCCTGAACAAAGAGGTAAGCATTTAAGATATACACAATTCTGGAGTCTGAGAATAGGTGATTATAGAGCTATATATGAAATTAAAAATAAAGAAGTTATTGTTCTTTTCATAGGTCATAGAGATAGAGTATATGATGATTTCTCAAAGATATTTTAGACAGACGATTTACTTAAATTTGTTTAAGCCTTTTAGAGGCAAATGAAACCTCCATTTAAACCAATAAGATCAAATGGAGAACCTACTGCCTTCTTTGGTTAAATCTTTTCGCAAAAGCCTTAAGTTCACCCAAAAACCCTTAAAATTGTAATCTTAACGGGAGAAAAAGCTTTATATACCACTAATACAATTAATCTTATCTGTCACTATGTAATAGTGATAATTAAAGGGAGAACATGGGAGTAACTCATGTTCTATGAAACTTAAATAGAGTTGCAATGCAACCGAAAGTTTCATAAATAGTAATTACAAATAAAAGAGATCAGGTGTCAAATTTGTCCCGCAAGGGTGAATTTGGCAAACTCTCCCATCTTGGAACTGCCAGTTGGCAGTTCCTCTTGGACCATTGGTTGTAAAAGATCAATGGTTTTATCCTTACAAACACAATTGAACTGGCTTACTATCTTCGGATATACCAGTTCAAACCGAGTGAATACACGGATTAAAGGGCCAAATTTTTCTAGTTCTGAGAATCTTCAATGATTTTCTTCAAGGTCTTTTGTCTGTCTACTCGGTAATTACATAATTGTTAGGGACAGGAAGCGGGGTCGGTAAAACCATCCCCGATTACTATACATCGCAACGGTAGGAGTCGCGAGTCCGCCCGCAGTACCACGCCTAATGGCTGGTAATGGCCGGCATAATTCCTACCCGGGGTCGGAACCACCCCGCTTCCTCCCTTCGGCTTCTAAGGTATACAGCCCCCTTTAGAAGAATACACCGAAGGATTCAAACGGTTCAGGGGCAATGTGGTGCACCATAATATTACATAGGAGTATATAGGTGCACAAGGACGCCGAAGGGAGTCCCGAAAATTTGTCGTACCTCACTATGACATATGGTGAGGCACTCGCGTCCTCTAAGAGGACACTGATGTTTCGCTGATGGAGTCTTTTTCACTGAAAGGAGTGAAAGAGATGGAAGAAGAAAGACGGTCAGAAGAAAGAGCAGACGCATACGAAGAGTTGGGTGAGGTTGCTGTGCCCACACCCGAGACCGCGCCGGAACCCACGGGTGGGATCACGATCAGGTTCACTCGCGGGAACGTAGTTTCCGCATTGATCGGAGCCCTGATTTGTTTCGGGGTGATGTACCTGATCTCCGAGGGAAACGACCGGCGACAGGTCGACGAGATCACCGAGCTGCGCGAGGTCGGCCTGAAGCTGCACACCCTGGCCCAGAAGGCGTTCGACAAGTGCCGGGATATCGAGGGCTACGAGCGGGCCACGTTGAAGGTCCCGGCGATTTTGGCAAAGGGGCAGAAGGTCGAGACCGCACCGAAACCGAAGCCCCGACAGGTCGAGCCGGAGCCGCAGCCTGAACCGGTCTACGACGACCCGGAGCCCGAGGTCGTGGAGCCTGAGCCGGTCACGACCAACGACGACCCTCGGACCGAGGATCCCCCACCCATCGCGAACGATGAGTTTGAGGATGGGGGCGACGAAGGCGGCGAGTAGTTTTCGCTGCAACGGGAGTCCTATAGGCCTCGGGACTTCCTTAACAAAATAAAGGGAGGCCTACTGATGGATGTTGACGTTCGACGGTAAGAAAGGGACACAACATGAGGACGAGAGCCCTCACGGCCGCGCTCATTTTCACGGCCGCAACCATAGGACTCGCTGGGAGCGCCCGCGAGCATTACAAGGTCGGCGTCCGGCACATGATTCAGGGGTCTGATGCATATAACCCCCGTGCCGCGATGGAGGCCTTCAGCAAGGTATGTGAAGCCGATCCCACGTACGGGAACTCGATTGGCTTTGCGAAGCCTGTCAAGGAGCAGCTGTTCAACGCTGCTATGGCGTACTTCTCCGAAGTTACGGAGTCAGAGATGACTCTGGAGAAGAAGTTGGAAGAGCTGACTGCGATTAGGATTGCATTGTTCATGTGTAAGTCAGATCGAGGTCAGTTCTCAGAAGTTGACCAAAGTGGTCTGAACGCGAAGATCATGGCGGTCAACGCGGTAGCCCAACGGGTGCAGGAGGTCATTAGGGCGCAATCCCGACAGGCCGAGCCGGAGAAGTTCGACGCAGCCGCGACGATGCAAGAGGTCGCGACACGTTACGATACGGCCAAGCGAGAGCTGGCCTTCGCGTCTCAGCTCGTGGGAGAGGTCCTTGAACAGGACCCGGACCATGAGGAAGCGAATCGGGCCAGGGAGCTCCTTGAGATTCGCCTCATACCAGTGGATGAGTTCAATGAGCTCAATGCGACCGTCTCGTTGCTGAAACAGACGGTTAACGAGGCCGCGGACAAGATTCGCGAGGCCCGGCAGGATCACGCGCGCCGGGTCCTTTACTCGCGCGAGCTGCGCGAGGTCGGGCTGAAGTTTCACGAGCTCGCCGAGATCAGTTACAACAAGTGGCTGAAGTTGGCCAAGCCCGGAAGCGAGGCTCGGACGCTGAAGCTTCCGGAGGTGCTGGAATACGAGCCGTTCATCTCGGAGCAGGTCCTTGATCTGGTTCACGACGATGAGCAGCACGAAGGCGACGAGCACGAAGCCGACGACGACGAAGGCGGTGAGTAACTAGCCGTAACGGGAGTCCTATAGGCCTCGGGACTTCCTTAACAAAATAAAGGGAGGCCTACTTTGGACGTGAAGTTGGGACGTTTTCAGAAGAAGGAGTAGTACCATGAGAGCGATCACGATCGCCCTTATCACCGTTGCCGGACTGTCGTTCATCGGGTCGGTCGAGGCAGCGGAGATCGATTTGGACGCCGCATTGGCGGAAGTGACGGCCGCGCCGGATACGACGGCCGCGCCGGTTCGGAGAAGTACCAGTGCCCAGAGGCCGGTGGTTCGGAGAAGCGCCACCAGGGTCGCATACCCGGCCGCTCAGGCGCATGCTGATGCCGCAGTCACGGACATTGAGTCCAGTATCACTGAGGCCGAGGCACACGGGCGTGTTCGCCGCGCCCAGGCTGATAGGGTAGTTTCCGCAGCAGAAGAGGCCGAGGCCATGGCAGATGCGGCGGCGGCTCGGGCCCGTAGGGCGCAGGCCGAGGCACGCTTCGAGGGTGCCCGGAGCGAATTCCATAGTGGTTGCAGCGATGCGGCTGCCACACAGTATCGGACACATCTCCGGCGCGTGACCCGTGCCAGCGGAGGTCGGGTGCCTGTTCGGTAATACCCGATCTCAACCTCCCCCTGGTGGCATACAACCAGCTTGCCAGGGGGAGGTTAGCGTCCTTAAAAAGCTGGTTTTTCACCAGACCAGTCAAAACAACGAGACCTTCTTGAAAGGAGGTTGTCATGTGGAGAATAAGTACAGGCGAGCTGGCACTTTTGATCATCGGCAGCTTTGTTGCCGGTGCAGTTGTTGCCGGCTTTCTTAGTCGGTTGGTGCGGGGTCGAGGCAAGCCGTCTCCGGCAGCTCAGCCAGTGCCAGTGCCGAGCGAGTCGGAAGTCGTTCTGACGAAAAGGGAGCTGACGGCTCTGGTGAAGAGCCAGGTTGTTAGTGCTCTCAAGGAGAAGGAGCTGGGAGCACAGCCCGAGCCGATAGAGCCGCCGGAGTTGACCAAACTGTCGGTAGAAGAAGTGGTTGATGCAATACCCGAATCAATCACCGCCGAGAAGGAGGAGGAAGTACCCGAGAAAGGAGAAGACTCATGAGGAATCTGAGTTTCGCCGCCATCATAGCGGCTCTCCTTCTTGTAGGTTGTGAGAGGGAGAAGAGTTCCAGCAGCCGAGGGCGCACAACCAGGCGCGCCGCCGATGGGGAGAAGTTGACCCTTCGGGACCTGCAGGCGGATCCTAACGGGTTCGCTATCGTGGACCCAGACCGCCGGCGAATGAAGCTCCCCATGAGCTTCAGAATCGTCAGAGCCATGGACGGCGGGTCCGGTGAGGAAGTTATGCTGGTCGCTTATCTTGGGGGTGAGGAGAGCCCCAGCGATGAGCAGGACGGGGTTGAGGAAGATGTACCGCCGAACTATGTTCTCGTCCGGGTTCGGCGGGCGTGTGGTGTAGATCTCCTTGGCGGGGAGACGAACGCCAACTGCCGCCTCTTTGTGAAGAAGTTCGAGCGCAAAGGGACGGTGGAGATGGGCGATCACGGTGACGAATTGTATGTAATCACGGTCGCTCGCGGGGACATCTACTACAACTACGACGTCATGTCCCTGAGCGGCGATAACATGACGGATACGGTTGAGCGAGACCGGCCGCCGGATCCGGTGCGGCACCACAGCTACCCGTAAGGGAAATGAATACCAGGTCCCTCCCAAGGGGTGGAGGGGCCTGGTGGCCTCTTGAGAGAAAGGAGATGAAAATCATGTTGTGACGCCTTTCACAAAAACAACACAATGTTGAGGGTACGGCAACAGTACCAGAAAGGGAGTGGCGCCCCACAGTTGCTTTATGATGTCTTTTTAACGGTATATACCATTAACTTGACTGAGTAAAGGGGAAGTTGTTCCCCTTGTAATTACTCCTTATTTGATTTGATTCAGCTCTTCGTGAAAGCTTCTCCCAGCAGGGACCATGTCGTCTGTAACCCTGGGGTACTTCTCCCTTTTCTGTAGCAGACGGTTGGTGGCCTCTTCGAGTCGGTGTTTGAGCCCTTGCATGGGCTCATAAGAGGGCCTGGGCCAGATCAGGATACCACCATCCTTGAGAGAGTATGTGAGTCCGAAGGGCTCAAGGAGTATGGTTAGTATGGCACCAACAGACCCTTCGAGGCATTCCACCTGCTCGATCTTGATATGGTCCTCCCTATTGACCATCAGGTCGAAGGTCACCTTAAACCCCCCAATATCAGCTAGACCACTCACCAACTCTTCGAGTGTGATTGAAAGAGGGCTGGGCTGGAAGGTTATTTCCTTATCGAGCTTCTTCAAGAGATCGATCTTCCAACGCTGCTCTGAACCAAACTCTTTTTCCAGGTCCTCGTCCACCTTCATCTGGTAGAGTTTGTTGCAGATCTTAGTCCTCTCTTCAGCTGCTCGGAGTTGGGTAAAGAGCCGTGCCTCTCTCTTATTACGGGGCTCTTCCACAGCACTCTTCAGACTAGCTTTGGCTGTTTTGAGCTGTTCCTTAAGGCTCGCTTCAGTTGTCTGATACCCTTCGACCCTTTTGCGGAGATCCTCGAGCTCCTTTTGGGCTTGGTCCCTTTCCCCCTCTGCGATTCGGAGCATCTTGATGAAAGGGCCGTTGTGCTTGGCCTTTTCGAGTTTCTGGTTCTCTGCTGAGAGTCTCTTTACCTCGGTTCGAAGCTCAGCGAGCTCAGGTTCGTACTTGGCTTTCAGCTCTTCTCGAACCCGGTTTTCACCTTCCTTTACGAGCCGACTGACCTCCTCTTGGAGACCTAGATCACCCGCAAAGGCCAGTGCTGTGAAGCATAGTGATACAGCGATTCTTCTGTACATATTAATCCTCCCTCAGAACACGATGAAATTGAATGCTCCTGTATAAGCAAATAGACTTGCTATTAGAAGCACCAATATCATCACCAGAATCCAGGCCATCTTACTTTTCGACATGGTCAGAGTAAACGACCGCCACCAGGTCCTCCTTATACCTGGTTCATCGACCCTCCTATTCACCATCAGCACACGTACTATGTATAGAAGACCACCCACTATGGTTGCAATAATGCTCCAAAAGAGCACACCCATCTTCACTAGTGTGGATGGTTGTTGCTTCTTCAGATCATTGAGACTTAGAAGCCTTTCTTTTTCCTTGAGATGATTCTGAAGATCAGCTATCTTCTTGGCCTTTTCCTCGAGTCTGGCCAGACTTTCTGCTCCCTTCTGGTTAGCCTGCTCAAGCTGGGCAGAGAGTTTGGTGTTCTCTGCCCGGAGATGCTTGACCTCATTTTGGAGCTTCTCGTACTCTTTCTCGAATTCAGCTATCCGAGAGAGGTCGGGGTCTGCTGTTACTAGAAACTGTACGAGTAGAAACATTACGCTTTTCATTGGCTACTCTCCTCTGGCAAAACATCGCCTAACAAATCACCGAGTATGATCCTTGGCTCATTCATAATCGTTCTCAGCCTATTTTCTGATAGTGCAATCTCCTTTTCAAAGGCCTTTCGCTGCCATATGGTAATACCTAACAATACAATGACCAATACGATGAGATAGAGTCCGGCGAGGGCCATTATCCATTTCCTCTGGTTCGCAGCTTGCTGTATCACCCTATCTCTAGCCATCCTAGCTTCCTTAACCTCTTGGCTAAGGGTTACAATTGCCCTGTTAAGACCTCGGATCTCCTTTCCAAGGGCAATCTGGGTGGTTTTCAGCGTTTTCTCGGCCTTTACCCGGGCTTCTTGAGAAAAACTAAGCCCCCTCTCTGTTATGTCAAGTTGTTGATTGAGGTTCTTTAGCCTTTCATCAGCAACCCGGAGCTTCCCCTTGAGCTCCTGATTTTCGATCTGGAGCCTTTTGAGCCCCTTCTCGAACCTGGTGATCGATTCTTCCCCATACACTGTAAGACAGAGTAGGGGAAATACCATAGCTATGCGATACATCTGATTTCCCCTTAAGACGAACAAAGGACTAAAGAAAGTCCCTGAGAAATGGAAATCTGGCTAAAAAAGTGAATTATGAGACAATTCTCTCTCTTATCTAACCAGATAGACATATACGAATAATCCAATAGGTTTTTACACTCTATTGGGCAATATGTGTGTTATGTGTAAGGGTATTTGGCACAAAACCGCTTAAAAGCGGTATTTAGTGACCATTGAATAGTAACATTAGAAATAGTTATTTAAATACATTATTGTGTGAAAAAATCGTGTTTATGATGACTGAGGGATGGTATCAGGTTCCTGAGGAACTGTATCTGGTTCTTGGGGAACGGTATCCGGTTCTTGTGGGCTACCATCAGGTTCTTGGTCACCACCACCATCGCTCATAGTACTCCAACTAACAGGACACGCAAGTCCACCGCAGCTGAATGTATTAAAGTCACACTCAGGAGTCTCTCCCCTTGGGCAGTCAACATCCTTTCCTTTAAAACTTGAAGCAAGTCTTGTCCAGAAGCTCTTCTCTGAACAGCATTTTATTCCACCAAATTCTAACTTAGTGCTCTTTGTATCAATTCTTTGGTATGTATAGTTTGCATTCCCTCTTAACACAAACGTCTTTGAAGGCACTTCTAGGTCTGTAAGGCCTTGTTTAAAGTAACAAGATGCAACATATACACCTTTCAGCTGGCTGAAAGCAGCTTTGTCCCATACCAGCTTATTACCATCTTTTCTTGGAGCAGGATAACAGTCATTTTCGTGGCTAAAGCCAGGAACATTTTCAAGGAATTCTCCAGGGAACTCCAGTTCTATGAATTTCATATCAGTAATGTTTCCTTTGTTTCCCTGTGCTCCGGCAAGATTTATATCCACACTGAAAGGCATTCCCTCTGTAATCGGCTGTTCCTGAGTGTCTATGTTAAGCCTTACAGGGGCGTTTGTAAGTGTTGCCGCCTTCTTTGCTACTGATACTATACCTTCCCTTGTCCTTCTATCCCATTCATCCCTGCCCATGAACTCAATCTCAAAGCTTGAGTCTATCTTGTACTTGTACATCACTACGGCTGTTAATGGTATGAATTTCTCCCTTAGGTTAGTGGATAATGTGGTTGCGCAATCTATCATATCTGTTGCAGGGAAGAATACCTCTGTTGAAGCTAATTTGTTTAGATTTCTGTCAGGTGTTTGCAGTGGCTGTTCACAATATCCAGGAGTGCCTCTCCTGAAGTCGTCATCACCTATATTTGTATTATGACATGCAATTTCAAGTTCAGTGTCGTCTACAAATCCAAGCTGGCCTATATTGATATAGGTTTCATCCCCAGGCGCCCAGCTCGGGTCGTAATGAAGCGGAGAGCTAATCCTTATAGATACCTCTTCTGCGTCGAACGCGCCCTTATTATCAAGCTTGAGAGAGACAGTGTATGGCCTGCAGACATAGATAAGGCTAGTTCTAAAGCTGGTTATTTCAATACCATATGCTCCTGCCAAGCCTGTGTCAGAGTCTGTTGCGTATGAACCATTCATCATCTGTTGGGCATAACCAACAGGGTTTGTCAATAGTTTCCATCCAGTTCCGAACATGCCACCAAAGCCTGTGAACAGCTCTGCTAGTGGTTTGAATACGTCAGAGAAGCCTGTATAAACAGTTGGGAACCAGTCTCCAAGTATTGCTCCGCCAACTTCCTGGGTGCCTGGACCGAATGCATATATTACTGTAGCTGCGCCTAGCATAAGCATACCAACTTCTGCTCTGTTCTCTGTGGGCGCGAAGAACCCAGCCACAAACGTGACAAACCAGAAATACAGGAAGAATCCCTTAAGTAAGCCGGTCAGCTCCCATCCAACCCCTCCAATCATCTGGAAAAGCCCTCCCATACCGATATCTCCGCTAAATACCATCAACAGAGCAAGGACTATGAAAATTGGAGCGCCCATTGGTATTTTTGAAATAGCAAAAAGCAAGCCAATTCCAACAAATACAATTGCAATGGCCCAGCCTCCAAGTGCTCCAGAACCTATTAATGCAATTCCCATTAATAATGCAAAAACGAATTTCATTGGTATTTCGTAGAGTGACAGTCTTTCATCTACATCTGCTGTTGGCGCTCCGCCAGCGCCTCTGTTCGCATGCGGTGGCGCAATAAAGAATGCCCATGCTATAAGCGCAAGAACCCATGAATCAAAAATACTAAGGAACGCAAATGGTATGAATGTACATCCCAGAATGAACCTGTATGTGGAATCTATAAACTGTGAAGGATTATATCTATCCCCTAAATCATATCCATGTGAATAGCTAAGATAACCAACAAAAAGAGTTATTATTCCGAAAAGGTTGAAGAAAGGAATTTCACTTTTTACAAAAAGACCCATGAACCCTCCGCCCATGAAGCCTGCATACATTCCTATTATTGCTGCTGACTTGAAGAAACTCTTTGTGAAGGCCATGCTGTAGTGGTGCCTTCCTGGTCTGTCATGGTGCATGTCTGATACAGCTCTGTGTAAATTTCCACCATACCCTCTGAATGACCTGCCTATCCCTCTGCCCCAATGACCTACACGTCCGAATCCACCATGGCGTATATCGAGTCCGGTCAAATCCGCATCTCGTATGGCTCTATCATCTTCAGGTTGGTCTCCCATTGGCCAATAGTCTGCTGGGTTAGGGAACATGTAATAGGCTGCCCAAGAAAAGAATCCAACTATAAACCAGAAGTTTCCGGTCATTGATGACACAATCAGGCCGATTGCTACTAATGCAATGGTGGGCATATAGTCCCTGATGCTCCAGTGGGAGTAGGCGTCTCTCCAATGGAGTTCGCCTCTTTCCTTTTTCTTTTCCTTTAATGTAAATGTTATCTTGTAAACATGGTTTTTACAGTCAACATCAACATTATATTCTTCTGGATCAGGATCATGGGTATTACATAAACATCTCACATCATATACATTAGCTACGTTTGTTAGGAATGTAAAGAATCTTACCTTTTTCTTTGCAGGCACATCTGCCAGTTTAAATGTTGAATTGGTTGGTTGAGGATCACAATGAACACTTACATTTTCTGCTTCCAAATCACTGGCTTTATTATCAATATAAACTACAATCTTACAGCCTGGGCCAGCGGGGCCAGCAGGAGGTGGACCACCAGGAGGACCACCAGGAGGACCAGCAGGAGGACCACCAGGACCAGCAGGAGGTGGAGCACCAGGAGGACCAGCAGGAGGACCACCAGGACCAGCAGGAGGTGGAGCACCAGGAGGACCACCAGGACCAGCAGGAGGTGGAGCACCAGGAGGACCAGCAGGAGGACCACCAGGACCAGCAGGAGGACCACCAGCAGGAGCAGGCGCTGCAGCAGCCGGGCCTCCAGTATAATGAGCAACTACAGAATAGTTCTGGTCCATTTTTATATCTATTTCAGAATCACCGGTGTACAGATCAACATCAGGTATTGTATGTGGTGGTACTCCTGGTTGCCGGGCTGCAAGACCATCTCTGACACCAGTTATTTTATTTGGAACTGCTGGTGGAGCTGGCATACCTGGACCAAATCTATTCTCTAATATATCACCAGGCCACAAATTAACACCGTTTACTGTCCAATGGTCAAAAGTATAACCCGGATTAGGTCTTTGATGAATAGTTACAACAGAATCCTTTGCAGGTTCTGATTTTCCGTGCAGATTAACCCAACCAGCTTTTTCAGGTGCTTCATTAACAGCAAGAATAACTTTACCAGGTGGAGGTACAGGAGCCGGAGCAGGTGCTGGAGGAGGCGGAGCAGGAGCGGGTGGAGGAGGTTGCAATTGAAAATATGCTACGATGGTAGTATCTGCATTTAAATTAACGATTCTGGCCGGGTTGACGGATCCATCTTCCCATTTTTGAAAGACATAAAGGTTTCCACCAATAGCAACATTGTTATTGACAATGATATTTTTTACACCAGCCTTTAGTTTACCCTTATATGTGGTTGTTTTAGATGAACCATCTAGTGTAAAAGGAACACCTTTCATCGGCAAAGAATCAACAACCAATGTAAATTTATTTCCACCACCAGCACAACTACCAGTTGCTGTTATACTAATTTTTTTTGTTGCTAAAACTTTAGCGTTACTATCAATAACTTCAATAGTGATAACATGCTCACCTGGTACTATACCTGTTTTTGCATGGATATTTAATCCATTAGTGAAAAGACCAGTATTATTTATGAGTTGTGCTGAATCATATATTCCATCTGTTCTTTCTGGTGGTTCAACCGACCCAAACCATGCAATAAGTTTTGGAAGAGATTTTATTCTGATATCTATTAATTCATTTTGTGGTCCCCTGACATTGAATCCTAAAGTACTAGGTTTGCAAATTTTTACATTTGTTTTAGATACAGTGCTAATTTCTGCTAAACTAGGCAATTAATCACCGATTAATTATTAGGTTAGAACAAGTTAAATAATTAGTAAAGTTCTTTAATGGGTTAAGCTGTTTGATAAAGTTCCATCTGAGCAGAATTTGTATCTTCGTCTCTAAGACCTCTTCCGCCTCTTCGTCTTGCTCTGTTTCTGAGATAAATAGCACCGCCTGTTAGAGCTAAACCCGCAGCAACTGAACCATAAAGAATAGGGTGTTCTACAATTTCCTTGTAGTAACCCATACTATCATCGGGCATTAATGCTGTGAAAGCATTGGCTGGCCATCTTAGATAAAATGGAAGACTGTCTATTTCATTTTCTATGTATTGAGAAACACCTACCCAACCACCTAGAGCTGTACCTGATGCAGCTACAGTTGCACCTGCCAATCTCTTACCCCTTTTCCACATAGAATCTCTGGGTTTTCTTTTAGCCATATTTGTCACTATCCTATAGTAACAATTAGAATATGTATTTAAATACTTATATAACGCTGTTATATGGCTCTGAAACCTATCAGAGAACTGAATAGCCTTTTGCATCTCATTTGTTGAGTAGCAGATATTATTAATTTAAACAAAGAAACCAAAGAATAATTATGAATGAAGAAGCTAAAAAATGGATGAAAAAAGCAGAAGATGATTTTGAAAATGCGGAAATTCTTCTTAGGAATAAAAAATATGATGGTGCAATGTTTTTCTCCCAACAAGCCGCAGAAAAGGCTCTAAAGGCAATTTCTATCGAGAAATTTAACAGGCTGAGAAAAATCCATGATTTGGTGGAGCTTGGGAAAGATGTGAATCTTGATAAGAATCTTCTTGAAAACGCAAAAGAGCTTACAATGGCATATATTTATTCTAGGTATCCTGATGCTGAAGAAATTAAAGATTTGAAAAAGCTTTCTGAAAATCTTGCTGAATATTCAAGGAGGATAGTAGAATGGGTAAAAAAGAGTCTGTGATAAAGAGTCTGAAAGATTTCAAAAAGTCATTAAGCAAGGATTTTCCAGTGAAAAGAATGCTGCTATTTGGTAGTTATGCCAGCGGAAAGCCTCGTAAAGACAGTGACATAGATCTTATTATAGTAAGTTCTAAATTCAAAAGATTAAACTTCATAAAAAGAGGGGCTAAAATGTACGGTTATTGGAAAATAAGATTTCCTGTTGATTTTCTTTGCTACACACCAAAGGAGTTTAACAAACTGAAAAAAAGACCAACAATAGTTAAAGAAGCTATAGACAACGGAATAGAAATTAATTAGTCTCACCTTTCAATACCAACAATAACCTTCTGCACATCAAAGCTTCCTGTAGCAGAGAGCTCTAATGTGTTAGAACCTATCTGTACATCATTCATTGAGAAATAAACAGTATTTACACCTTCTTTTACAATACCTAAAGGCAATTTCTTTTCATTCAATTTTAATTCCAAAGAACCCTGCCTTTCAATATTTGTAACCTGTGCATCAATTCTTCCCCTTAGGCCAAGCCTCAGGGAATTGAAAGCCTTTGCAGAAACATCAAAATCCCTTTTCTTTGAGACTTCATCAGAAACAAGGAAAAGCTTAAGCTCAACATCTCTCATTTTCAATGGCCTGTCTGAATTAACAGAAACAAGGTTTGGTCCAGACCTTAGTGGTGCATCTGCCAGTGTGAATTTTGCAACATCCACACCTCTTGGAACTTTTTCATATATTGTTTTTCCATTGACTTTTACAACCACTGAAACAGCGCTTGTTGCATAAAATCTTAGGTCAGCATGCTCGAATTTCTCTATATCAGATGGCTCCAGAATCAATGGTATGATTTTTGCAGGACCATACTCAAGTTTTATCTCTATATCCTTTAGGAAATAATAATTCTCTGCCCAGAATGCAACACCAGGGCTGTCTGCATAGAGTTCAACTGTATTGCTTTGCTTTATGTATTGCTTGTCAACATACACATCAAGTTCGTCTTCTGGTTTTCCTTTGTATATCTCTTTTCCGTTCCATCTTACAGCAAAATCACCCACTCTATTGGAGCTGGTATCAACATGTGCAGTCATCCTTATATTGTTCATATCATCCATCAGCCATTCAGGGATATCTATATCAAAACCTTCTTTGTGTGAACCAAACACACTTGATTTGAACTCTAGCTGGGGTATTGTTTTAAGTGTTTCTGCCTGTAGCTCTCCTGATACAAAATCAGGCACTTCAACAATCTTTGATGCTATATTTGTGACTATGCCTAGTTTTCCAAAATTAAGAACAGTAATCTCTTCGATATTGCCTGTTGTGATAGGCCCTACGAATGAACCTATTAATAGAAAAGAAACTATTATTCCTAATGCAACTATGAGAAGAATAAAAAAATCATTCCAACCTTTAAGTTTTTTCATATATTATTATTGTTTAGCAATAATTAAATAGTTAGGTATTATTATGCACGTATCTTATATCAAAAAAGAGAAAAAAGCAAGGCTCAAGGTGGAAACACCAGAAGATCTCTGGCATCTTTCAAAAGTCCTTGAGAAAGGAGATCTTATTACTGCTAAGACTCTGAGGAAGAAGACAATTAGAAGGGGAAAGGAGATAGTTGAAGGAAAAAGAGAGGCAATGACCCTGCAGATAGAGCTTGAAAAAACAGAGTATAGAAAAGAAACACATTCATTAAAGCTTCTTGGAAAGATCACTTTAGGGCCTGAAGATGTAAAATTAGGTTCCCATCATTCCATATACGTAGAACCTGGCTTATTGCTCATAGTACAAAAGGACTGGAAGAATTACCAGTTGGATAAACTAAGGAAAGCCGGTGTAAAGAAAACCCTGGTTTTTGTATGTACAATAGACAGGGATGGCGCTGATTTTGCCATATTGAAAGACAATGGTATAGAGTTCCATGGAAAGAAAAGCTTCAAAAAAAGATCCAGAGAGGAAGAGAAAAGGGATGAGTTCTACAATGAAATAATTTCTATTATGAAAGACCAGAAAACAATAATAATTGCAGGACCTGGGTTTGAAAAGGAAAACCTTTACAAATACATAAAGGAAAAAGAGCCAGAGCTTGCAAAAAGATGCTTTACTGAAAATGCTTCTGAAAGGGGGAGATCTGGAATAAGAGAGGTTCTTAGAAAATCAGGCAACAAAATACTAAAAGAGAGCAGAATAGCTGAAGAGACAATACTTGTTGATAATTTCTTTAAGGAGCTGGAAAAAGAAGGCCTTATTGTATATGGAAAAAAAGAAACAGAGAAGGCATTGGAAATGGGTGCTCTAAAGGAGCTTTTGGTCTCAGATGACAAAATAAATGAATTTGAGAATATTCTGAATAAAGCAGAGAAGATGCAGACAAAAATACACATAATTAGTGCAGAGCATGATACTGGCGAGCAATTCCTTGGTTTTGGAGGAATTGGCGGTTTTTTGAGATTTAAGCTCTAAAATGTATTTTTAAATCAAAAAATAATGATAATATATCTGCCTCCTGAATTTTCAAAGATCCAATGGTTTTCTATAATAGATTTGAAACGTTCAAAGAGATATGCAAATCTTTGTTTGCATGTACTTTGAAAAAAATTTCAAAGAGAATAAGATCGTTTCAGCTCTATTTCTCTATTTTTCCTGGTTTCTGATGACTTTTCACTGTCTTTGGAGGAAGAGCTATGGACTTGGAGTTCTGGTTTTTCGTTATTCTTGCTATGAGTCTTATCCTCAACATCGTTCTGATTATCGTGGCTCTTGGGCAAAGGACCAGGATCACGAATCTAGAAGATGACTTGGATATCTCAGAATCACACGCAGATGAGCGGTAGATTTCCGCTACATCAGGAGGAGAATTATGGATTGGACGATCTGTTTTCTGGTCGCGAGCGTTGGTCTGAACATCGTGTTGTTGGTTGTCGTTCGTCGCAAAAACAGGGAAAATCAGGCCCTTTTGGATGAACTGGGAAGCCTGAGAACTGATCGTAGATCAACATTCGAATTCAGGAGGTGAATCGTGGATGACCGTGAAAATCTCAAAGAACAGATCCGCTGGAAGAACGAGCGGATAGCGACGTTGGAGGAGCGCGTGAAGGCACTCCAGGAACGAACAGAGGAGCTGGAAACCCAGAATGCCGCATTGGGCAGAGAACTTGGGCGGCTGAGAGAGGAAAGGAGTTTGAAAGCTCTTACGAGCTGAGGAGACAAATATGCATGTGAAGAAGGCAGATGTAATCGCGTTGATTGTCGGGGCCTTTGTCATCGTTGTGGTCTTTATCATATGTAACTGGGCGAATAGCTTGTTCTCGGTTTACAAGTGCAAACCCTGTATGGTGAAGGCTGTAAACGAGAGCAAGAGCAACTATAAGGAGAGAATCGGCGTTGAACTGACAGTTGTCTACGAGACCGGCGAGGAGAAGAGAGAGACGCTCTACAAGCCGGATTGGTGGCTTCTGGACAAGAATATCCTGAAGCCGGGTGTGAAGCTTCCGCTGAAGAAGCCGAAAGCTTTCATACCGGCAAGGACACGATAGGAGAGAACATGAAAAAAGTGCGCGGATTTACCCTAATTGAGTTGTTGTTCTGTGTTGCGATCCTTGCGATCTTGGTTGCTGTATTCCTACCGATGTTCGTCAAATCAGCCAACAAAAAGCTCACAGAGAGGGCACAGGAGTTCGCAAAAAACCCGCCCATCGAGGACAATCTCCTGTTCTCCAACAAAGACGGTCGGGTGGAGATGTATACCGGTAACCTCGACATGCTGGGAATCAGCTTCAGCAGGACCAAGACAGGATATGATGCCATGATCTGTGGTAGGATGAGTGAGAGGATGAAAGACATTGTCCTCATAGTCTGGAAGACAACTGGCGAGGTCATTCTTTACCCAGACAGGAAGAAGCTGGGAGACAATGTCTATCTCTGGAAAGTTGTCTATCTTCCGAAGGTCAATATTGAGAAGATTGACGTTCCGAATGACAGCCGTTCACCTACGAAGGGGTGAACCATGGGGATATGTGTTGGATGACACTAATTCCCCATTACTATGTCTTATTAACGGGATATATATAAAAATAGTTATCCCTTTTAAATGACAATGTAAGTAAGTCCAGGAGGATAGGGCGGGCTACCACTGGACTTGTTTGCTACCTTTGAATCTTCCTCCGGGCGCGTCTGGCAATCGCCTGGAGGATGATCAACCTCAGGTTTGCCCTTCGTAGCGGGTCGAACATACCAGTCCAACCAAAGGCTTCGATGAAGTGTTCAATGGCTTGGATTTCCCTTCGTAGGTCAAAGCCCACGGCGTTCGAGACCTGTGCCTCAACCTTTTCTTCAGGGAATTTGACCCCGTTAACGGACTTGACTAGTTCTTCCGCTAAGCTTGCCTGTAGGTATTCGGTAGTTTTGGCAATCAGCCTTGCGCGCCAGTTCTCTTCCATCAGTCCTAGGGTCTGTCGGAGGTACTCATCGTACCCACACCGTGCCAGGGTGGTTCCCAGCTCGAGTAGGGCGTACTGCTTTTGCTGTCCCCTCAGTTCAGCCACAGCATCGCTGAGGGTCTGATGATTAAAATTTTCACTAGAATTCATACTTCGGAGGATGATCCGGCCCTGGACCTTACCGACAGTGGTTTGGAGGTGTTTCTGGAGACTCTCCACCGGTTTAGTGTCCTCCCCAACGAGTTCGTACATGAGTTGGACTATTCCCTGGTCCAGGACAACCAAGGAGTCGGTGTAGTCACTAGATCCATGGGTATAGGCCAGGCCAGAGAATTGGGTCAGTAGCCCATGGGCCATCTTCGCTATCCTGCCCAGTTGGATTATGACATGGACCATCTCGATGAAGCTTTTCCGTTGGACTCTCCGGTCCCCGATTTTGAAGAGCTTCACCGTGTTCTCGTAGAGCTGTCTATTATCATGTGAGTAGAGCAATGTGAGAACCTCTACTTTGATCGCAGCGACCCTAGATATTGCCAGATCATTCTGGGGTTGCAGGTCTTTGAACATATCGATGATCGGAACGCAGTCATTACCCATCTCGCTTATCCCAAGGACTAACCATTTCAGAGCTTCGGCCTTGGAGACTGGGTCATTGATAGCAATTTGCCTTCCAGAAACAATCAGATTAGGCCAGGCAAACTGCCAGACATCCGAACAGGCCTTGCAGACACCTGCTAGGATATTGT
Organism: Candidatus Aenigmatarchaeota archaeon; assembly: GCA_016783545.1. GTDB lineage: Archaea > Aenigmatarchaeota > Aenigmatarchaeia > QMZP01 > QMZP01 > BS750m-G24. Next base: position 42,274 of record JADHWJ010000002.1, read on the forward strand.
CAGCGCTCTTGACATCTGGCCTATCTTCAGGCAAAGATGCCAGGTCAATTCTGATCATCTCGACAAGTCGTCGGAAAAGACTCTGCATGTCGAAGGTTGACTCATACTTATCCACGATCCACTGTGCCTGACCTCTGGAGATGTTTCCATTAGACATCAGATGGGTAATCTCAGCCACCTGTTTCATCGTCGCCGGCTTGCTTTCCAGCAAGTTCTTAGGTTTCATCTTTTTCTCCTTTGACAAATACCTATTAACCAAGCGCACCCCGCCGCACGGTTGGAATAGAGGTATTTGCCCAAAGACACCTCCCAGATGAAAAAGAGGCGCCTGGCCAAAAGAAACGACGATCCGGACCACCCGGATTTTAGTTGTTTTCTTTCCAAAAGACAGCAGAAACCAGATGAGAAAGAGTCCTTTATTTAGAAGGTTCCGCAGGTTCTCTAGGAAATAAATAATGTGTGAAAATCAAAATCACCCTTTAATGTGATTAGGATTGTTTATATCTTTCAATACATGGTTTTTAAGTGCGTTTATACTGTTAAATTGACAAAACTTATTATCATTAATAACAAAATATAAAAGGTTATTATAATTGATTATATCCGAAGGACTTTGGGGTTGAGACTTTTGAGGCAAATAATTTTTAATGGAGGTAACCAATAAAAGGTTCACATGCGTGGGTTCTGGTATACTTTAGAGGCAGTACTTGCAGGCATACTTCTTATAGGCTTTCTTTTAGCTGTAAATACATTCTATCTCTCACCAAGAACCTCAGAGCCGCAGCCCTATCTTATTCTCAAAGGCCTTGATGAGCAGGGTATTTTGAGAGCATATGCTGTTGCAGATGATTATTCAGGGTTGAATTCCCAGATAGATACCGCATATAATCATTCTGTAGAAATATGCAGCACTGGTTGTGTTGGAGAAAAGTCTGAAGCAGATAATGTTTTTGTTGGAAGGTATTTTGTTTCAGGTGAAAATAGTTATGATCCTAAAGAAGTGAGGTTGTATCTATGGTAAGGAAAGCTCAGTTTTTTATATTGGGTGCAGTGATACTGCTTGCGCTAATGCTTTCCTCAATGAGTTTTTACAGACCAATTGCATCTGAAACAGAAAATGTTGAATACATGGCTGAAAATATTGCGAATGAGCATGCAAATGCATTAAATCTTATACTAAAGTCCGGAACCCCATCAGAGCTTGCCACATTCACCAATTTTCTTAAAGAAAAGACTGATTTCAAAGCTGTTTGGCTTGTTTCAGAGAAGCAGGGATCCAGTTTATCAATAACAGCCGGGAACTTCCTTGGAGAAGACAAGGAAATAATAGTGGAAGTCGGCGGGAATTCGGAAACCCTTTCAGTGCCTGATTCAACAGCAGTTTCCAAAACCTTTTCGGTGAGCTCAGCAGTGAAAATAAAATGGGATAGTGAAGAAAGGACGTTTGACTGGGTTTCAGATAAAACCAACATGTTTGTGCAGATAAATATGGAAAGAGGGGAAAATCTGGTGAAAAAAGAAATCAATGTTTAACTTTTTTCTTCTTTTTCTTTAACAACTTTCACAATAACTTTATCTTTCTGTTTCTTTTTCCATGCCCTGGAGAACGGTGAAAGTATAATCCTTAATATCTTATACGATGTGTTCATGGCTGAGAATACAAAGAAGAATACAACACCAGCTAAAGCAAACCAGAGGATTGAAGTTATTGTAAGTGGTATTCCAAATCCTATGTAGTTTAGTCCAAGTGGGAGAAAAGCAAACGCAATTCCTGTGAATATGGCCTTTGTGACATATTGGAATGTCTTGTATGCAAGAAACACAAAAGCAACTAATATGACACCAGCAATGATAGGATTAAGCTGAAACAATTGTGCAATAAGACCTGTTATCTCTCCCAACATAATAACACTCACTTTAGTTAAATATTTGGCTTCTGAATAATAAAGCCTTTTATTTACTAAAAACTAATATTAGTATAGATGTTTATGGCTAGACGAAAAACTAAAAAAATAGTTAGGGCTAAGAGGACAGTTAAATCCAGGGCAAGGAAGACTCGTTCTAAGATCAGGAGAGCAAAAAGACCAAAACCAAACCTAAAGAAACCGACCATAAGAAGAGCAAAAATAAAGGTTTCAAGAAAATTGGCAAACAGAGCAGCAAAATCAAAGGAAAAACATTATGTAGGAAAGATAAGCCATTATTTCACAAGGATTGGTGTAGGTGTGGTGGAAGTTGAAAAACCAGTCAGGAAAGGTGAATGGCTAAAGATAGAAGGGTTTACAACAAACATGAGACAGAAAGCGAATTCCATACAGCATAACAGGAGAGACATAAAACTTGCCAACAGAGGAAAATCAATTGGCCTGAAAGTAAATGACCGTGTAAGAGAAAATGATAAAGTATACGTGTTCAGGTAAATAACATCTTACTGATAATCTGGACACCCTTTCTTTATTTATATTAATATAAAGTTATGGTATATCTTTTAACAAATCCAAGATTCTCTTCTGAAACACCCACAGAATGACCGCCTTCTATTCTTTCAGCTTCCATTTCAAGCTGCGCTTTCAGTCTTTCTACAGAATCTGCACAGTCTGTTTTCACTAACTTTGTTCCACCACCAGCCTTCTTTCTGAATCCATCTGATTTCACAACAACGTCCTCAATTCTCTTTGTTTCATTGAAAATAAGCCTGAAAGCATAACCTATTACATCAGGGTCCAGACCGAGCCTCTCTTCATTTGCCTGTGCTATTCTTTTAGTTATTTTTGCCCTTTCTATTTCAGGGACATGAATAGGCAGGCCTCTTGGATACTTGTATCTTGCAATAGCCACACCCACTTTTGATGTCCTCTCCAATAATTTTTTTAGCAGTTCCTTGTCAACGTCATGGACATTGACATGGGGATAATTATCACCAGCGTCCCAGCAAAGAGCACTTACTAATTTAGGATAGAAACCCTGCGCATATGCTGACATACATGAATCCTTTCTGGAGAATTTACCTGTTCTGTAAACTTCTGGATTGGCTGGGTATTTTGCACGAGTGGCAAACATTCTTAATATCTCAGTATCATAAGCTTCTGCCAGATCCCTTATTTCCTCTATAGGGTCTATTTCTTTTGGGTTCATAGAATAAATTCATTAAAAGTTTTAAAAGCCTTTATTTCATCCAAACAACATCAACTTCGTCTGTTCTCTGTCTTGGATAAACTTCTGCCTTTTCTGGTTCCAGAGGCTTTTGTCCAAATTTGTAAGCCAAAAGTCCTGTCCAGGCAATATTCGCACCGCAGTCACCGCAATATTCTCTTGGGCATACAAAGAATTTGGCACCCCTTTCTTTGCACATTATTTCAAGCATTTCCTGTAGTCTCTTGTTTGCAGCAACACCACCTGTCAGCAAAACCTCACTTTTTCCTGTATGTGCTAGCGCCCTTTCAGTTACCTCAGTAAGCATGGCAAAACAGGTTTCCTGAAAAGAAAAGCAAATATCCTCTATTTTTTCTTTGTTCTTGAACTTTCTGGCACATTCGCTAAGGATTCCAGAAAAGGAAAGATCCATTCCCTTGACAGTATATGGAAGTTCTGTCCAGCTACCTTTTTTCGCAAGCTCTTCTATCTTAGGGCCTGCTGGAAAGCCTATGCCAAGCTCTCTTCCAAGCTTGTCCATTGCATTGCCTATTCCAATATCATTCGTTTCTCCAAATTGCCTATATTTGCCTTCTGCAAAACCTAATATTTGGGTATTGGCACCGCTTGTAAATGTCACTATTGGGTCATTTGATTTTGTAAAAAGTTTACCTATTTCTATATGCGCTATCAGATGATAGACACCGATTAATGGTTTTTTGTATTTTTTCGCAAGCTCTTTTGCAAATTCCAGGCCAACATAAAGGCAGTGTGGAAGTCCAGGTGCCTGGCTAAAAGAGATTATATCAACATCCTTCATGGAAATATTTGCTTTTTCAAGTGCCTGTTTTAATAGTTCATCCTTTATTTCCTTATGGTGTTCAGCAGCTTCCATTGGTATTATACCCCAACCCTGTTTCTTTGGTTTATACATATCTGTTTCATTACTGAGGACTTCGCCATTGTCAGTGACTATACCAATGCTGAAACTATGCGCTGTTGATTCAATTCCTAAGCATATCATACTAACAGTTTAGCATAATCCTTAAAAAGCTTATTGTTTAAAATCCAGAGTATGAGAAAAGAAAAAATGGGCAAATATACAATAGCGCTCTTTGTGGACAGTGAAAACTGCATAAGACAAGACACTGGCGTGACATTTGATGAGATAATGGCTGTTGCAGGGGAATATGGAGATGTTGCTATGGCAAGGGCATATGTGAATACTTCTTTTGAGCAGTATACGGGTTTCTTAAAAGCCATTCTATTATCTGGTTTTGAGCGGGTTGATAATTCTGGAAATGTTGACACAAAACTTGCTGTTGATGTTGGGGTACTTGTTGCAGAAAGGGATGATATAGATATGGTTGCACTGGCAGCTGCAGATAGGGATTATTTGCCCATAATCTATGCATCAAGAGAACACAAAAAAGATAGCTTGATTTTGCTTCCAAGGTCGTGTGAGGTATTGGAAAGGGCTGCTACTTATTCAAGACGGTTAGGGAATTTTGGGAAAAAATAACTTTTATAAACTTTATGTACAAATATCTATTATGGTAAGCATAATCATTATTATACGATGATTTTGGTATTTGCTTACTTCTAACTATTTCTGGTGTTTTATGATTAGTTCTGGGGTATTAGATGAAAGAAGATTGAATGAATACTGGCCTTTAGAGCTAGATGATTCTAAATACATGCTTGAGCACATGTATGATGATCTTGGCAGCATAGCGTTGGATCCAAATTATAATAGTCCTGCACAGAGACTTTTCAGTATGTCTCGAAGTGTACAAAATTCAGCTTTAAGAGAGAAATGTAGACGGACATTTCTGAAAGTCACAACAGAGGCTTATAGAAAGAGATTCTGGATGGAGGTATGAATTTAAATCAGAGAAAAAGAAAATAAATTACTATGGAACCATACAATCCGCAAAAAATAGAAGAAGAGGCTTTGAAACATTGGGTAGCCAAAAAAACATATGAAAAAGCAAAAGATAAAAGAAAAAACGGAAAGCCGTATTATTTTATTGATGGGCCGCCATATGCGTCAGGCTCTATTCATCTTGGAACAGCAATGAATAAGATAATAAAGGATTGTTATATTCGATTTTTCAGGATGCAAGGTTTCAATGTCTGGGATCAGCCTGGCTATGATACACATGGCACTCCTATTGAAGTTAAAGTTGAGAAACAACTTGGATTCACCAATAAAAAAGACATTGAGAAATATGGCATGGGAAAATTCATTAAGAAGTGCAGAGAGTTTGCAACAAAATACATAGATGTAATGAATAAACAATTTGCAGGTCTTGGTGTTTGGATGGATTGGGATAACCCATATCTTACTTTACATAATAGATATATCGAAGGTGCATGGTTTACATTCAAAAGAGCATATGAAAATAAGTTCCTTTACAAAGGAAGTTATCCAGTGCATGCATGTTCTCGATGCGAGACTGTTGTTGCTTATAATGAGGTTGAATATCAAAATCTGACAGACACCTCAATTTATGTGAAATTCCCTGTCAAAGGAAAGCCAAAAACATATTTTGCGATCTGGACTACTACACCGTGGACGATTCCCTCAAATACTGGAATAATGGTTAATCCAAAGTTTGATTATTCTTATGTGAAAATACCTACAGGAGAGACTCTTATTATAGCAAAGGAACTTGTTGAAAAGATAATGTCAGAGATTATTGAGACAGGCAATTATAAAATTGTTAAAACAGTGAAAGGAAAAGATTTGAATGGAATGGTATACGAGCATCCATTAACAAATTGTGTTCCTGCCTTACAGAACCTGAAAAATGGTCATAGGGTTGTTCTTTCTTCAAGATATGTTACTTTGGATAGTGGAACAGGTTTGGTTCATGCAGCACCAGGTCATGGTACAGAGGATTTCATTGTTGGAAAAGAGACAGGTCTTCCTGTAGTCTCACCTGTTAAAATAGATGGTACTTACAAGAAAGAGGCAGGTAGCTGGCTTGCTGGAAAGTATGTGAAAGATATGGATCATGTTATTATAGAGAAACTTAATGAAAGAGGCGTTCTTCTTGGAAGAGAAGAGGTTTCTCATGATTATCCAATTTGCTGGAGATGTTCCACACCATTGCTTTTCATTAACATACCTCAGTGGTTCCTCAAAGTTGAAGATATAAGAAAGAATCTAATTGTAGAGAATAAAAAAGTTAATTGGGTTCCTAGTTGGGCTAAGAAAAGAATGAATGATTGGTTGGAGAATCTTGGTGATTGGCCTATCTCTCGTCAGCGTTTTTGGGGAATACCATTGCCTATATGGGAATGTAAATGCGGTAATACAGATGTTATAGGCTCTTTAGAAGAACTGAAAAAGAAATCTGGACTAAAAAAGGAAGTGGATTTCCACAGACCAGAAATAGATACTGTAAAATGGAAATGTAGTTGCGGAGAAGAGATGAAGAGAATTCCTGATGTTCTTGATGTTTGGTTTGATTCTGGTGTGTGTACATGGGCTTCTTTGGGCTATCCAAGGGATAAGAAACTATTCCAGAAATTTTGGCCATCTGATTTCCAGCTTGAAGGTCCTGATCAGTTTAGAGGATGGTGGAACTCTCAGATGATTACAAGCTATGTTACCTTCAAGAAGGCTCCTTACAAGAACATACTTTTACATGGGTTCATTATGGATGCAAAGGGAATCAAACTAAGTAAATCAAAAGGAAATGCTATAGATCCGATAGAGATTTCTGAAAGAGAGGGAAAAGATATTTTCAGATTTTACATGCTTTCTAATCCACCATGGAATAATTTTTATTTCAGTTTTGATGAATTAAAAGAAACTAAAAGATTTTTCAATGTTTTTTGGAATGTCTATCAGTTCATTAAAACATATAGTCAGAAGGTTACCAAAACACCTGAGCTGAATGTGGAAGATAAATGGATAATCAGTAAGTTGAATAGTATATTAGAATCAGCAGAGCATGGAAGTAATTTCCATATGCATAAGGTTGCCCAAGAGCTAAAAGAGTTTATTTTAAATGATTTTTCCAGATGGTATATTAAACTTATCAGAGATAGGGTCTCACCATCATATGTAGGAAAAGACAAGGCTGGAGCACAATATACTTTAAATATTATTCTTGAGACAGTTGCAAGAGCATTGGCACCAATTTCCCCGTTCCTTACAGATCATATATACAGGGACCTTTTTGGTGAATCTGTTCATTTTGAAGACTATCCAAAACCAGACAAAAGAAAAATAGACAGCAAACTTGAAAAAGACATGGAATCAGTTAAGATCATTTTCGAGGCATTGACAACGCTAAGACAGGAAAAGGAGATAAGATTAAGATGGCCTGTTGACAAGGTTTTTGTTCAGATGAAAACACCACCAAAACAATTAGCTGATATAATAAAGTACATATGCAATGTTAAGGATGTTGCTTTTGTAAGCAAGCTAACTGGAAAAGGAAAAGAATTTGAAGGTGGCTCACTTACACTAGGAAAAGCTCTTATGGACGAAGCTTTTGTTCGGGAGCTAACAAGAAAGACACAACAGCTTAGAAAAGAAGCCAAGTTGCAGGTCTCTGATACAATATCACTTTATTTAAACACTGACAAAGATACAGAACAGCTAATAGAAAAGTTTAAGGATGATGTTCTGAAAGGAACTAGTGCAAAGAGTTTAGAGTTTAGTTCAAAGGAACCAAAAGGTGTTCTAGAATTTGAAGGTAAGAATGTTAGCATTGGTTTTAAGAAGTAATTAATTCTAGCAAACACTTATAAACTTATAAGTACTAATATACTTATAAGTATAGCATTTATGGTTATATAATGAAAAAGAGTCTAGAAATTATTGGAAAGGAAATACGTCGAAACAAGAATGCACATTATCCAAGATTAGATACAATGATTATGGTAGAAGAGACTATAAAAAAAGAGGGGGTAATAACCAAAACAAAGTTATATAGAGAACTACCAAAAAAGGTTATGTTTCCCACATTGGAGATAATAATTCAGTATCTGGAATCAAAGGGAATAATAGTAAGAGATAAAATAGGCCAGATAGTATACACATATAACCCAAAAACCCTAGAAAAATACAGGAAACTAAAGCACCTTGAAATAAAGATATGAAAGATGTGAGATTAGTATTTGCGGATGAGAGAGTTGAGATTGCTTATAATAAATTATCTGAGAAACCCGAATTTTTCAAATTAAAGAAGTTTTTAGATAGGGCAATTGAAGATATTAGAAATAATTCTAGTTGTGGAATAGGCATAAAGAAAAAATTAATACCTAGAGAATATATGGAAAAATATGATATAACTAGTCTTTTCAAATATGATTTACCAGATGGTTGGAGATTGTTTTATTCACTTGAAACACGAGAGATATTTGTGTTAGCTATAATTCTGGAATGGATGAGTCATAAAGACTATGAAAAGAAATTTAAATATGCAGTGAGATAATTTAATAATCATCTTAAACACATTGGTAATCCACTAGTTGACTTATGATATCTAACGCATTCGCAACATTTTCCATGCCTTTCACAATCTTCTTCTGGGCAAGTGCAAGTTTTCTTATTCTCTTGAATATTTGAACAATCCATAAAGAATATAATGACTAGATTATTTAAATTACTGACTTGATATGTCTAAAGTACCAGCGCTATCTTTTACTATTTTAAGTCCTTCTGCAACAACATCAAAGTTCTTTGCAAGTTCTCTGAACATATCTGCTTCCCTTCTTTCATCAAAAAAGTCAAGCTGAGAAACCTTTGCATATGAATTTTCTCCTGCTCTTTGAAGAATTTTTCTTATACCCTCACTTGAAGGTTCTTCTATTGGAATATCCATACCAACTTCTGCTATCATATCTCTTGCAAAATCCAATGTTTCCATTGCATGACCATAAAAAATACTTAAACACCCAGGATAAGCACCTGTCCAGAAAAGAGTGAAATCACCTAGATATCTATATTGTTCCCTTTCAGCACCAGCACTAACCATAATAGGAAGAGTTTCAATCTCTGTGAGTGTTTTTGCAATTACAAGTCTTGCAACTCTTTTATTTTTACCTCTAAATGTATTATCCATATGAGAATATCTTGTGAGAAGCCTTGCAGTATATTCTTTACTTGGTTCAGAAATAGCGTCACCATATACTATATCAGCTGCAGCTCTGAAACGCCTCCCAAGTTCGCTTGCGTATGGTACAGGGACTTCTTTGAACCCTAGTACACGTGTAGGATCAATCATTCCCATATACAATATTAGAAGTAAAATTTTTATATCTAATATGGGAATTCACAATCTAACTTGGTATTGTGGAAACTGTTATATTTTCCCACCACTTGGAATTTTTAAGTATTTAGAACCTCAGAATAACGTTTATAAGCCAAGAATTGAACTATAATCATAGGTATGCATTACATACCACGAGCAGGAAAGTATGCTTCAGCTTAAATGGAATGGAAGTGAAATATGGGCTGAAGACCCTGAAACTATTGGAAAAATCAGACAGAATTTTTTCGGCGAACATAAAAACGCTAGGGTCTTCTTAAATATAGAAGAAGCTCTATATCTCTTACAGTTCCAGAACGCTGAATGTGAAAGAGATGGTAAAAAAATAGGTTTCAATGATCTTGCAAGTGCCTATGCAAAAGCAGAACCAAGGCTTTTTATAAGATATAATGCTTTTAGGGACTGGAGAGACAGAGGCCTTGTTGCAAAAAGATTTGATAAAATTCAGGGTCTTGGAGCAGAAACTGCAAAGAAATATCCTTCGCAAAAAATGCAGATAAAGAAAATAAATGCAAAAATAGTGTGGTATCCTGGGTCGCTTTTCTCTATTCTTGAAGATGAAAAACTTGGAAAAGAACTTTTTAATACATATTGGTTTGGGCAGTTTGGTATTTACAAACAGGATAGAGGAACATTACTCAAACTGAATTTCTTTGAAACAATTTTCCTGGCAAAACATTTTGGAGTAAAGGTAATAAGCGCTAATACAGGAACAGAAGCAAACTACAAGAACATAATGGAGGATGTGATAAAGAAAAGGGAATATACAAAGCAGTTATATGAAGTGTATGAGGAATGGAGACTTCATGATTTTGTTGTAAAAACAGGCTTTAAATTCGGTTCGCATTTCAGGATATATTTTCCAGGCGCAAGTCCCGCCAAGAAAGGCAAATGGATACATTCAAAGCATGTTCTGCACATTTTCCCAAAAGAAGAAAGGCTTTTAATTTCTGAATGGTCCAGAGCAGTCAGAGTAGCACATGGTGTAAAAAAGACGTTTATACTGGCAATTCCAAAGATGGATGAAAGTGATTATATAAATTATCCTTTGGATTACCTTGCATATAGAAGAAAAAAGCATAAAGGAAACCTGATAAGAGAAACACCAAAAGACAAACCAAGATATCTGTTAGAGGCTGTTTCAGAGGATGATCATATAGGTGGAATAGAGCTTGCAACATTACTGAAAAGGTCTTCTGACCAGAAACTGGAGCTATTGCTTTCTATTTCAGATAGGGAATCTGCTATCACTTACTATGTTCTGAAAAAGGTTAACATACCAGACTCTAAGTATGAATACTATGAAATAGAATGGATGAAACCCTAACTACTTATATACCTTTTTCCTATGTAAAAATCTTAAAAGAAAAAGTTTATAGTCTCTGACTGAATAAATTAATCTATATGGTTTTACATATACTGTTCTTTCACCTCTGAGACCATATCTTAGAGGTTTGCCAATGTTAGGATTTTCGATTATTTTTTCTATCTGTTTCTTAATTCTTCTTAGCATTTCAGAATCTTTGAGAGATTTTAGATTCTTCTCAAATTCTTTACTACTTCTTATTATCATTTTCACAATCAGAAATTAGTTTACCGAGTTCTTTGAGAAAATCTTCTGCACTACTTTCAGTATATTCCCCTTTTTCTACCTCTTCCCATGCATTTTTTGCTTCTTTTGCCAATTCTAGTTCTTCCTTTGTTATAGGATTTTCAACTTTTTTCAGCAGAAGCATATCATCATCAAAGCTTGAAATGGCAAAAACACTGCCTTCTGCTATATGCATATTCTTTCTCATATGTTTAGGGATTACTACCTGCCCTTTAGAACTCATTCTTGTAAGTTCTGGAATTGCTTTTTTATCCATATAGTAAGATTGTCTTACTTACTTATAAATGTTGCATGAAATTGCCTAATTTTGTAATCTTAACGGGAGAAAAAGCTTTATAAGGGGATAATATAAGTATTAATTGTCACTAACAAATAGTGACATGAGGTATTATTATGGATGCGGAGAATATAAAAAGACGGGCTGAAAGGGGAGATACTATTAATGTTGATTCCTATCGGGCCGGAGACAGATACGCTGTATTTGGTCTTTCTGATGAAAGGCTGATTGGTGAATCTGGTCAGGTAGAACCCAATGGTTATAAACCATTAAAAAGGTTCGAAGTTGTTGATAAGGAGATAAGAGACCTTGATACTAATGAAACAGTCTTTGATAAGGCTGGTTATACTGGTGGTGCTCTTAAGATGGCAGCTTAATTTTTTTCTTTTATTTTTAACAAAATAGAAGCATTTATAAATATTAACTTCAAATAAATCTTATGTCTGAAGAGAATACAGATGAAAAAAAAGAAGAGCGGGAAGAAAAAACAGATACGCATAAAGAAGAAAACACAGAGACTCACAAAGAACATGTAGAGAAAAAACCTGAGTATGAGAAAGAATTTCAAGAGACTTTTGAAAAGAAAAGAAAACCTTATGTTTTTGCGGCTGTAATTGTTATTGCATTTGTTGTGGGATATTTTGTCACACCAACAATAACAGGTTTTATGACAGCTTCACCAAGCCAGATTGGTAATAAAATGGTTAGTTTTGTTAATGAAAATCTGATACCAGGAGGCGGTGTTACTTTAGTTTCTGTTGAAACAATGAGTGATTTATACGTGATTACAGTATCTTTTGAAGGAAATGATATGCCCCTATATGCAACAAAAGACGGAAAATTCCTTATTCTAGGAAATGTAGTAGACACAACTCAGCCTATTCCAGATCAGGGACCAATAAATACATCGACAGTGAAATCAGATATACCTGAGAACACTGACATAAAAACATTCCTTGATAGTGGAGAAGAAATATGCTCTGTTGATGGAAAACCAATAATAAGAATGTATTCATTCTCAGAATGTGATTTTTGTGCATGGACTAAGCCAATATTTGAAAAGGTGGTTGGGGAATATGTAGAAGCTGGAAAAGTGACTGCATATCTATGGGAAGACAATTTTAATATAATGTCAGAAGATCTTGAAGAAATAAGCGAAGAAGAAGTTTTGCTTTACCAGAAATATGGTCTTGACGGAGTTCCTGCATTCATATTCGGCTGTAAATATTACAGATCAGGTGCACCATTCATTAACGAAGAAAACGGGGAAACAATGGAAGAAGATGAATTTAGGGCTGTTATAGAAGACCTTATTGGAGAATAATTACTGGTTTCTAAAAGTATACAAAGCATTTATAAATATTAACTTCAAATAAATCTTATGTCTGAAGAGAACAAAGAAGAAAATAAAAAAGAGACTGAAGAAAACACAGATGCACAAAAAGAAGAGAACAAAGAAGAGAGAGGAGAAGTTTCTGAATCAAGTGAAGAGTTCAATGAAGCGTTTGAAAAGAAAAAGAAACCTTATGCTTTTGCAGCTATTGTTGTTATTGCATTTCTTGCAGGTTATTTTATCAGTCCAACAATAACAGGCTTTATGATAGGGCCTTCAGATGGTTCTCTTTCAGAAAATGACATTTCTAATAAAATGATTGCATTCATTAATGAGAATGTAGTTCCTGATGGCGGGGTCACATTAATCTCATCTGAAAAATCAGGCGATTTATACAGGATTCTTGTATCTTATCAGGGAAATCAGATGCCTATTCATACAACAAAAGACGGAAGGTTCCTTGTTCTTGGCAATGTCATAGATACATTATCGCCGCAAACACCAGTAGATAATGGCGGTGATCCACAGCCAGTAGACACTGGAATAACAAAATTAGATAAACCAACAGTTGAACTATTCGTTATGACTCATTGTCCATATGGTACACAATCAGAAAAAGGTATTATTCCCACATTAAAGACACTGGGTGATAGTGTGGATGCTAAGATAAGATTTGTGCATTACTTTATGCATGGTGATAAGGAAGAACAGGAAACTTATAGGCAGGTTTGTATAAGAGAAGATCAGCCAGAAAAGTTCTTAGCTTATCTGGAATGTTTCTTGGAAGATGATGATAGTAGCAGGTGTTTATCTGAAACAGGTATAGATACTGAAGTATTGAGCACATGCATGGAAAATAGCGCAGCAGATTACTATGCACAGGATTCTGCAATAAGCGAGGGTTATGGTGTAAGAGGTTCACCAACACTTGTAGTTAATGGGCAGATAGCTAATTCAGCAAGAAGCTCAGCTGCATATTTAGCAACAATTTGTTCAGCTTTCAATGTAGTACCAGAAAATTGTGCAGCAAAGTTATCATCAGAAGCACCCTCACCAGGATTTGGATACTCTGGAACTGGTGCATCTGGCGGAAGTTGTGGTTAGTTTTTAAACCAGAGACCCAATTTTATTCATGAAACAGTTTATTTATAGTTTTGAGAATGAAGTGAATGCTACTATAAAGAAATATAAACTTCTGAAAAAGAATGAAAAAACATTAGTTGCGTGTTCAGGTGGAAAGGATTCCATAACAGTGCTTTATATCTTGAACAAATTGGGATATAACCCAGAAGCCTTGATAATAGATTTGCATATAGGCAAATATAGTGATGATAATTTAAAGAACCTTAAACAGGTCTGCAAAGAACAAGGAATAAAGCTTCATGTTGTTTCAATTAGGAAGGAGTTTGGATGCACGCCTTGCTATGCCAAATCTTTGATAAATTCAAAGGGCATGAACCTTAGCAGCTGTTCTATATGCGGCATAATGAAAAGATACATGCTTAATAAAAAAGCAAGAGAACTTGGCGCAAACAAAATTGCAACAGGGCACAACCTGGATGACGAGGCACAGACAGTTCTAATGAACTTTTTTACATGTAATGTAGATGCAGGGCTGAATACAGGTCCAAGTACAGGTGTGATAAAGGATAAGAAGTTTGTTCAAAGAGTAAAGCCGTTATTTTTCTCAAAGGAATCTGATGTAAGAAAGTATTCTGAAGCAATGAATTTCCCTGTCATATATGATAATTGCCCATGTTCTACTGGCTCTTTCAGGCATGAAATAAAAGATAAAATTAATCAACTTGAAAAAGATTACCCTGGAACAAAAATAAACCTTGTGGAATCGTTTCTAAAAACAGTATCAGAGATCAGAAAAAACATTCCAAAAGGCGCTTTGAAGATATGCAAAAAATGCAAAGAACCGACTAGGAACGAAAAATGCTCTGTTTGTGAACTTTTTGGAAAAATCAAAGGATTTAAGTAATGATAAACATTATTCTCTTATGAAAAACCGAATAGTTGGATTTCTGATAATAGGAATTGCAATTTTGATAGGCTTTATAATATATTCCTTTAACAGGGCAATGGTTACTATAGTGAGTCAGTCCTGTTCTCATGGCTCAACATGCCCTATGTGGGGAAGCATTGATTTTCAGACGAATGTTAGTGCTGTGATAATGGTGTTTGTTGTCATCATAGGCATATATCTCATATTTTTTGGAAAAGAAGAGAAAATAATCACTAAAATAGAAAAAGTACATGAACAGCTTGATCCAAAGAATATAACAAAGGAAAATTACAATGATATCTTGGAAAGTTTAAATGAAGAAGAAAGTGCAGTTTTTGAGAAGATAATTGAATCAAAAGGTTCTGTTTTACAGTCAAAACTAATAGATGATGAATTTACAAAAGTCAGAATTACAAGGATTTTGGATAGGCTTGAGGGTAGAAATCTTATAGAAAGAAAAAGACGCGGAATGACGAATATTGTTCTATTGAAACATTCAGGAAACTAGTTTCACCCAAGGGATATATGGTGTTTCACCTTCGAATTCTATATGGAAAAGGAAATTTCTGTAAAAGGGATGACATGCAAGAACTGTTCAGATAAGATAGAAAAAGAATTAAAAGAAACTGATGGTGTAAAAGATGTTAAAATTGATCTTATCAAGGATACAGTAACTGTTAAATTTGATTCTGAGAAAGTAGACATTGAAAATATAAAATCAAAAATAGATGGTCTTGGTTATTCAACAGACGGGAAAACATCAAAAAACAGGACAATGATGGAGGGAATAGCATATGGCTTAATTCCTCATATAGGTTGCATTGCGTTTATTGTTGGTTCTATCTTGGGTGTTACTCTTTTAATGGAATTTTTTAGACCAATTCTAATGAATAGATGGTTTTTTCATATACTTTTTCTAGTATCAGTAGGTTTTGCAACACTTTCATCTGTTATATATTTGAGAAAGAATGGAATGTGCTCAGTTGCTGGTGCTAAGAAGAAGAGGACATATCTTGGAACAATGTATGGTTCTACAATAGGAATAAACCTGGTATTGTTCATGTTAATATTCCCATTACTTGCAAACATTTCAGTTGCTGCACCTATAACAGGTGGTATCGTTGCTGCAAGTGATATGTCAAGTATAAAATTCCAGGTTGATATACCATGCCCTGGTCATGCGCCATTGATATCACAAGAACTGAAAACAATAGATGGTGTTTTGGGAATAGAATTTAGTTTCCCTAACTATTTTGATGTAGATTATGATTCTTCAAGAACTTCAAAAGAAGAGATGCTCGAGCTAGAAGTTTTTGATGAATATCCTGCAACAGTTGTGGGCGGTGGTGTTAAACAAGCAGCACCAAGAACTATTGCTTCAGGCGGCAGCTGTGGTGGTAGTTGTGGAGGAAGTAGTTGCGGCGGGAGCAGCTGTGGTTGTGGTGGATAATAGGAGGATAAGATGAATAAAATTTTTGCTGGTATAGGAGTTTTGGTTATTATAGCAGTAATTGCATTGGTTCCTGGTATGTTCGGAACAACGGGTAATATAGTAACAGAAGGTGCATTTACAATACCTATAACAGAGATATCAGAAACAGCAAAGTTCTATGAATATGATTCAAATGGTGTTACAGTAAGATTCTTTGTGGTAAAAGCAAATGACGGTAATATTAAAACAGCGTTTGATGCATGTGATGTCTGTTATAGAAGCAAAAAGGGTTACAGACAAGATGGAGAATATATGGTATGCAATAACTGCGGAAATAAATATCCTATAACTGGTCTAGGAACAGAAAACAGAAACCCTGGTGGATGTTGGCCAAGTTACTTGGCAAGTATTATAATTGGAAATGAACTTATAATACAAAAATCAGATATTGATAAGGGAAGAACAAGCTTTGCCTAATAAAGAATTCTTCCTATTTTATTTTATATGGTGTTAAAATGAAGAGCACAATTAAGATATCAGGTATGCATTGCGCGTCATGTGCACAAAACATAGAGTCATCTATAGGAAAAATGGATGGTGTTATATCTGCAAGCGTTAATTTTGCTTCTGAAAAACTTACAGTGGAATTTAATGAGAATGTTACTGAGAATCAGATAAAGAAAGCTGTTGAAAAGCTGGGCTTTAAAACAGCTGATGGATCAGTTGATACAGAGAAAAAAGAAAGAGAAAAAGAGATGCAAAGTTTGAAAAGAAAATTCCTGTTATCATTGGCACTCTCAATTCCTATTTTTATAATCTCAATGATTCTTGATATGTGGTTTGGTATGTCTATACCGTTTAAGAATGAAATATTATTGATTTTGACAATACCGGTTCAGTTTGTTGTTGGTTATGGTTTCTATAAGGGCACGTTTACAGCACTGAAAGCAAAAACAGCGAGTATGGATACGCTAGTGGCAATAGGCACATCTGCTGCATTTATCTACAGTATACTTGTCATGGTATTTCCAGGGCTTTTTGGAAGTCATGTGTATTTTGAAACATCCGCTGTTTTGATAACATTCATAATATTTGGAAGATGGCTTGAAGCAATAACAAAGGGAAAGACCTCAGAAGCTATTAAAAAACTTGTCGGGCTTCAGCCAAAAACAGCCATAGTTATCAGGAAAGGTAAAGAGACTGAGATTCCGATTGAAGACGTGGTTGTTGGTGATGTTATTTTAGTCAAACCAGGACAGAAAATACCTGTTGACGGTGTTATTGTTGATGGTCATTCTTCTGTTGATGAATCCATGATAACAGGAGAGAGTATACCTGTTGAGAAAGGAAAAGGTGATACTGTAATTGGTGCAACCATTAATAAACATGGTTCTTTCAGGTTTAGGGCAACCAAAGTTGGAAAGGATACTGCATTATATCAGATAATAAAACTCGTTGAAGATGCACAGGGTAGCAAGGCACCAATCCAGAGAATTGCAGATAGAGTAAGCAGTTACTTTGTTCCTGCTGTTATTTTGATAGCTCTTCTAAGCTTCTCATTGTGGTTCTTTGTTATCGGACAGACATTTATTTTCAGCTTGACGGTTTTTGTTGCTGTGATAATAATAGCATGTCCTTGTTCTCTTGGATTGGCTACACCAACAGCAATAATGGTTGGTACAGGAAAAGGAGCTGAGAATGGTGTTCTTATCAAGGGTGCAGAAGCACTTGAGAATGCACACAAGCTTACAACTATAGTTTTTGATAAGACAGGAACATTAACAAAAGGAAAGCCTGTTGTAACTGATATTGTAAATGTAGGAAAAATGAACAAGAATGATATAATAAAATATGCTGCTATTCTTGAAAAGAAATCAGAACATCCACTTGCAGAAGCTATTATGAATAAAGCAAAAGGCAAGATACCCGAAGCCAGTTCTTTCAAAGCCATTCCAGGATATGGTATAACAGGAAAATATGGAAAACAAGATATATTGTTTGGAAACCTGAAACTAATTAAGAAAAATAAGATAGTTATTGATGATATTGAAGAAAAAGTAGCACAGCTAGAAGGTCAGGGAAAGACAACAATGATACTCTCAGTTAATAAAAAAGCTGTTGGAATAATAGCTGTTGCTGATGTTCTGAAAAAGAATTCAAAAAGTGCTGTTGAAAGACTTAAAAAAATGGGTAAAGATGTATTCATGATTACAGGGGATAATGAAAGAACAGCCAGGGCAATCGGAAGCCAGCTTGGAATAACAAATATACTAGCAGAAGTTTTGCCAGAAGAAAAGGAAAAAGAGATTGGAAAGCTTCAAAAATCAGGAAAAGTTGTTGCTATGGTTGGTGATGGAATAAATGATGCACCTGCATTAGCAAAGGCAGACATAGGCATTGCTCTAGGAGCAGGAACTGATGTTGCTCTGGAAACAGGACAGATTATTCTTGTAAAAGACGATCCCAAAGACGTGGCAACAGCAATAGATTTAAGCAATTATACAATCAAAAAGATTAGGCAGAACCTATTCTGGGCATTCTTTTACAATTCTGTTGGCATACCAATTGCAGCAGGTATTTTGTACCCATTCACAGGGTTCTTACTAAATCCAATGATTGCAGGAGCTGCAATGGCTTTAAGCTCTGTGAGCGTTGTTTCAAATTCTTTGCTCATGAAAAGGTACAAGAAGTAATATATATTAATATATAATAGAATTGATATTATGGATGAAAAAATACGCTCTGATTTCCCTGTATTGAATAGGGAAGGCAAACCAATAATATACCTGGATTCGGCATGTCAAACTCTTAGACCAAACCAGGTAATTGACAAGATAAATGAATACTATAAAGAATATCCTGCTTGTGGGGGAAGAAGCCTTCATAAACTAGGTAAAATGGTTGATGAGAAGGTCATAGAAAGCAGAAAAAGAATGCAGAAATTCATTGGAGCAAAGAAGTCAGAAGAGGTTATTTTTACTAAAAACACAACAGAAGGGATAAACATTATTTTGAACTCACTTTCTCTGAAGTCAGGAGATGCTGTTATAACAACTGACAAAGAACACAATTCAGTTCTTTTACCAGTACAGTTCCTTGCAAAAAGAAAAGGCATTGAACATAAGATAACAAAATCAAATGATGATGGAACATTTAATCTGGATAAATTTCAAGAACTGCTTACACCAGAGGTAAAATTGGTTTCAGTTGTTCATACTTCTAATATAGACGGGTTTACAAACCCTGCAAAAGAGATAGTTAAAGCAGCGCATGATAATGGAAGCTTAGTGCTTTTGGATGGAGCACAGTCTGTTCCTCATAAGGAAGTAGATGTGAAAAAACTAGATGTTGATTTCCTTGCATTTTCAGGTCATAAAATGTGTGGACCTTCTGGTACAGGAATTCTATATGGTAAATATGATCTTCTGAAAAATATGGAACCTATTTTTGTTGGCGGTGAAACAGTCTCTAATTCAACATATACAACAAGTGAAATGGAAAACCCACCAGAGAGATTTGAACCAGGTCTTCAGAACTATGCTGGTATGGTAGGTCTTGCAGAAGCAGCAAGATATTTACAGAAGATTGGAATGGATAAGATACAGAGACATGATGTTGAATTAAACAAATATCTGACAGAAAATGCAAGAGATTTAGGTCTTCAAATATTAGGGCCTAGTGACCCAGGTCTAAGAAGCGGAGTCTTTTCTTTTAATATAAAGGGCCTTGACCCTCATGAAATAGCTATTATGTTGGATCATACAAACAATATAGCAGTAAGATCTGGCATGCATTGTGTGCATTCATGGTTTAATGAAAACGAAATAAAAGGTTCTGTTAGAGCTTCAATGTATTTCTATAACACTAAAGAAGAAATAGAAACATTTATATCAACGCTTAAGGAAATAATTAAACTAAGATAATTTTGTGAATATTATGGTTGCATGTATTATTGCTCTGATTGTACTTGCCTTTATGGCACTGTTTTCAGCAAAATATAGGGTATGGTTTAGGGAAGCGCTTTCTTGCGTTACCCGAAGATTTGTGTTAAAGTCGTGTAATACAGGGTTTGACTCTAAAGTTAAATCTGTTGTAACAGCAAAACTTCTAAAGAAGAATGTAAAAATGGCAAGATTCACCCACAAATATTTTGAGGCAATCTCCTGGATATTTATGATAATATTTGTAGTTTCATTGGTTTTTACAGCATATGGATTATATAATATAGCTGTTTATGGGAGCTGCGATCCACAGAATCCAGATATGTGTGTGCTTACACCAGGAATAAGCTCTTGTTCACACGAATGCCCAGAAGGTAATTGTCAGGCTAGTATGGTTCCCTGTGATACATGTGGTTGTTCTGGAGAGGAATGTAGCTGATTTTTAACCAAAAACCTATTTAAATAACCCAAAAACCATTATATATATAAACTATTTCTTCTAATTTCTATGAATTAGAGGTAGTGGTTTAATAACCAAAAATCCATATAATTAAGTGAAAAAATATGTATAAAATAATATCAGTTGATGACAAGGTAAGGGTTTCTCCTTCAAAGTTCAATATGGACTTTGAAAAGGCAGTAAAATCCAGTCTTGAAGATAAATGGGAAGGTGTTATAAATCCTGATTTGGGAGTAATATTGGCAGTTATATCAATAGAGAACATAAAAGAAGGTAGGATATTCCCTGGTGATGGTGCAATTCACTATCCAGTGGGATTCAAGCTATTGACGTTTATACCAGAAAACCATGAGCTGATTAAGGGAAATATAATAGATGTTACAGAATTTGGCGCATTTGTGAACCTAGGACCTTTGGATGGAATGATACACGTATCACAGATAATGAATGATTTTGTTTCCTTTGATGAAAAGAAAGCTGTGTTTGTAGGAAGGGATAGCAAAAGGATTTTGAAAGAAGGTGACCAGGTCATGGCAAGGATAATATCTGTCTCATATGCTGGAAACCAGTTCAAAATAGGATTGACAACAAGGCAGGCAGGTCTTGGTGCGTTGTTATGGATAGATGCTGATAAGAAAGCTGCGAAAAAAGCCGCAGCTCCGGTAAAGAAAAAGGAATAAATATGTCTAGTAAAGAAAAAGTTTGCAGGGATTGTAAAAGATTTGTTCAGGGGAACACATGCCCTGTATGTAGGCAGTCAAATTTCTCTCGTTCATGGAAGGGTACTGTTCTAATAGTGGATCCAGAAGGTTCTGAAATAGCACAAAGTTTGAGTATAACTGTTCCTGGAAAATATGCTCTTTGGGTGAGATAATATGGCAGAAATTCTAGAACAAAAAAAGAATCCTTTGTTAAAAAGGGAAGAATCTTGGATTTTAATAGAACATAAAGGAAAACCCACTCCAAAGAGAGATGAAATACTCTCAGAAATTTCAAAAGTTTTAAAATCTAAAGACGAATTAATAATTATAGATAAAGTGTTTTCCCAGAAAGGCAAGTCAGCTTCCAGAGTAAAAGTACTGGCTTATTCGAAAAAAGAAGACATACCAGAATCAAAGCTGGAAAAAATGAAAAGAAGGGCTTTGCCATTGGGTAAGAGAGGAAAATCAAAAGAAGGCGAAGCTTCTGGAGACGCTCCAAGCGAAGCTCCTACTAAAGCAACGGAAAAACCTTCTAAAAAGGAACCACCAAAAGAAGAACCACCAAAAGAAGATGAAAAGAAGTGATAATGATTTTATGAAATACGATCTACAGGGCTCAACAATGCAGATGTTGAATATTGAGATACCAGAAGGTAAAACAATAATTTCTGAATCAGGTAGAATGGTTTACATGACTGATAATATTCAGATGGAAACTAAATCAAAAGGCGGTTTCTGGTCTGGTGTGAAAAGAAAGTTTGCAGGTGAAAGTTTTTTCCTTGTTAATTTCAGTTCAATTGGTTCAAAAGGTTTAGTGGCATTTGGTTCAGAATTTCCAGGGAAGATAGTGCCAATGAAGCTCGTAGCAGGGCAGGAAATCATTGCACAGAAAGACGCATTTCTCTGCGCAGAAGATACTGTTAATTTTGATGCTACATGGGCAAGAAAACTAGGTGCGGGTGTACTTGGTGGCGAAGGTCTTATACTTATCAAAGTTAGAGGTCCTGGTACTTGTTTTTTCAATGTTGGTGGTGAGATAAGCGAGATAAATCTGAAAGCAGGCCAGAAAATAAGGGTTGATACAGGAAACCTTGCTATGTTTGATTCTTCTATAACATATAGCGTTGAAAGAGTAAAAGGTGTAAGGAATATGATTTGGGGTGGCGAAGGTCTTTTCCTTGCCACATGCACAGGTCCAGGAAGGGTCTGGGTTCAAAGTCTTCCAATAAATGAATTTGCAGGAAAGATCGCTGAATATCTTCCTTCTCAGAGAAGAGGTGGAGGTAGCCTTGCTGCAATGGCTGCTGGCGGGGTTATAGGTAGTGTTCTTTCAAGTAGGTGAATAAATGCCAGAAAAAACCTTTTTCGGAAAGCTTATTTTATATGTTCTTTTAGGTCTTGTTACGATTGCCTTAACATCTGCTGTTTTGTTTTTCGTTGTTTTGGCATTGATACCATATGCTAAATTAATGGCAATGGGAATGATTGGAATAATTTTGCTTATAACTATAGCATTTTTTACGTTTATTGCCATCTACATAGCGCTTTTTGTGGGTATTTTCATGCGTTATGTTTTTAAATCTATGAATGTAAGTAAAGTTAATAAAAAGTATGCAATTAACAGTGTAAAAGAAGCAGGCAGAAGAAAAAAAGGTAAATAATTATGGTTGAGCCTGCTTTTAGAGCCCAAGGGCGTCTACCAAAAGCAGGCGGGCAAAACCCAAGGAAGGAAAATAATTATGGTTGAAGAAGAAAAAAAAGAAGAAGTGAAAGAAGAAGCAAAAACAGAAGAAAAAGCAGAGGAAGCCCTAGAAGCTAAAGCTTCTGGGTCCCAGAGTTCCGAAGGAAACTCTAGGGCTCCAAAGGAAGAGAAGCTAGAAGTAGAGGGTGCTAGACCCAAAGAAGAAAAAGAGGTAAAAAAAGAAAAGCACGTAGAAAAGAAAGGCAAAAGGGTAAGAACAGGCAGAAAGCATGAGTCTGTTAAGCCAAATTCTTATTTTGATATTCAGGGTGACAAAATTATAAGAAAGGGCACTAACTGCCCAAGATGTGGTCCAGGTACTTTGCTAGCAAAGCATAAAGACAGGCAAACATGTGGAAGATGCGGTCTAACAGCTTTTGAAAACACTGATTAAGTTTATTTATATATTTTCTAATATACCAATGTTTAAATCACCTTGTTAGCAGCTACAGTCCCGCACACCGTATTTAGAACAACAATTTCTTTTATTGAACTAAAATCAGTAACTATACCTTTGAGCAGAACACTTCTACCCTTCTTTAATGGGTTCTGCCTTGAGATATCTCCCTGGTCAACTTCTGTTCTCTCCAGAAGCTTGAGTCCAGAATCTCCGTATAATATTATAGCGAATCCATAGATATTCGTATTACCTCTATTGGTAACTTTAGCAATTAATTTATCATTTCCTAATTCATTGAAGCTTACAGATTCTATTGTATAATATGTATTCGTTGCACATGAAACATCTGATTGACCTGTTCCCTCTTTTACTATTTGTATCATCCCGGTTGATAGAGAGATGCCAATAGAAATAGATATTGCAATAAGAATAACTACAGCGATCAGTGGAGAAAAACCTTTCATGATTATATTTAGCTTGGATTTTTAATAAAGTTTCTCAATTACATCAAAGCTGCGTGTGGGCTAAGTGCAATAGCCATTGAGAATATTGTGTAACCAATTGCTATCAAAAATACAGAATGTTTCAGACCTGAAATAAAGCTACCTTCTGCGAGTTTTCCTGTGACCAGTCCTGCAAAAAAGCCCTGTATGATGATAAACCACAAAAAGCTTTGTCCATATGCCTCTATAGGCATACCGCCACCCATAGGACCTCCTGTTGTCATCTCTTCAATTGGCATCAGCATGGGCAAAAGAAAAATCTGCAGTATAACAAGTATGAAAATAAAAACAAAGTATATGAGATAGGAAGTGAATATCTGTGAAAATATGCTACTCTTTCTCTCTTTCTTTATTCTATTTATCAACCTCAAAGAACTGGAAACAGATGAAAGTGTTTTTGCAACCTCTCCACCAACCTTATAGGTTTCTATTATTGTTGCAATAGATCTTTTTATGGGAACTGATCTAGTCTTTGTTGCAAGCATGCTTAAAGCCTTTCCAAATGGAATACCCCAATCAACTTGTGCAGCTAGTTTGTTTACATATGGATTCAATGAAAGATAATCATTTTTGGATGAGTGCTTTAGAGCTAGTGGCAGGTTCATTCCGGATTTTATACTCTCACTTAGATCATATGTAAAATTTATGAATTGCTCTTCCATCACTGTTCTTTTTCTATATTCCGCATAGAAGTGCCAGAAACTTGGAATAAATGCAATCAAACCTCCCATGAGGTTTATGAGAGGAGATACAAGAGCCATTGATTTTGGAAGAAGAAGCATATTAAGAACTATTATCAAAATGCCTGCAAAGACGCTTATAAATTCAGTTTTATATTTTTTATATTTCAGGGACTTGAGGTTCATATATAACTATTATAGTAAGTTTCTAATAAGAATTTAGGTAGTTATTTCTTTTTCTTCTTTTTGCTTTTTAGTTTTGGCAGTCTCATTAAGAACCCGCAATTTTCACATTTGATGTTAAAAGGTCTTTTCCATTCCTTTACAACATGCCTTTTATCTGAACATTCAGGGCATTCATAGTCAGCTTCAGCATCGTCAGAGTTTACTCTTACAAGAACCCTTATCTTTCCTTTATTCTCTTCCCCTGCTTTATTGGGAATTGTTCTATTTGTTACATATTTAAATCGTCTTTCCATAATCGATACCTTTTCTATCTTTATAACTAATATTGATTCAGAGCTTAAAAAGCTTTTGCATGGTCCTATATATTGGTTTTAGGATATATTTTACAGGGTATATTTACTCCTTAAAACCTTTATAAGCAAGATATCTTAACTATATTATCCCTCATAGTAAAATCCAGCCTAAAAACTGTTTTTACTTTCACTTAACGTAAAGTTTCACTGGAGAATTCAGTTTCTTTCTTAGGCCTTGGAATATGTTGGTTTTCAAATTACCTGTCTGGGGTCTGTCTTTGAAATGGGGGGAACGGCGATGGGGTGGAGTGAGATTCTCAACGGAACCGGACAGCTCCCTGTCGGCGGAAAAGCGTTCGTAATGGAAACCGTCCAGGAGTTCGGCGAGAAGCTATCGAAGCACCTTGAGGCTATCCGGCACTTCATACATACGTACGGTGCCCGCGAACATCTCAAGATGCAGGAGGAGGAGGTTGCGACGATTTCTGTCATGACTCCAGAAGCCCTTTTCAAGTGGGTCATGGCCAACCTCACGATGGAACGGATGACAAACGAAGTCAAGAGCCAGCTGGCCAAGGCCTGGTTACTGGTTCTTCGGTGGAGAATCACCAAGAGATTTCTGGAAGCTCAATAGAAAGGAGCAGGGCTTCTATACCGGGCTGGTAACGATTCCATAGGCTTTCTTTTGAGGAGAGAAGTAATGCGTTTAGGTATCTTAGAGGGTATATTTGGCCGAAGAGGAGAAGACTCAGCGGAAGGAGAATCGGCTGTACCAGAGCATTTGAGAGCTTTGGTGGAGGCCCTTGAAGGTTCAATGGATGAGTTCGTCAAGGTCTTTGATGCAGATTTTCATCATGACTCTGGATGCCCTGTGATGCAGGCCGGCGGGTTGAGGGGCATGTTGGATCGCATCATACGAAGCAAAGATGCCATGTCAAGGGCTTTCCCACAGGACGGCGACATGATGGTTCTTGGGTGCAATCTTGGTGAAGAACCCAGCGATGACACCGTCGTTCTGAACGTTCCTGCACCGCCATGGGTTCGGGAGTACTTCGAGATCCTGGATAGTGAGTCCACGACCGAGCACATGGCTGCCAACGCTAGTGGAATGGCGAAGATCCTTAGCGGCGACCAGTCCGGATTCGATGAGCTCTGTTCTCATTGGACAGATGCAATGTCCGAGATAGCGACCCGAATACAAAGGGACCTGTTGGATCAGGCCGCTGGACTTAGTGATGGCGACGCATCTCCTGAGGCAGCCGAGCTCAATACAATCGTTGAAATGAGTTCGGCCGAATTCCTTGGTTTCGTTGTCGATTTGCTCGGCGAGGAGGAGTTGGCGATCGAGAGCGAGTTACTTAAGAGGAATGTCGCTGAACTCAGATCTATGTGCAGTTCTACTATCACAAGCATTAATGGCAGTCTCCAAACAGGAGAGTTCGGACTCTCCCCAGAACAAGTGGAGAGAAAGGCTCAGCTTCTCAGAGAACATCCTGAGATCGCCGAGATGAGCGAACTGCCGGAACCGATCCAGATCCCTGTCGAGGAACTCTGGAACTGGCCGGAAGCGAAGACTGACAGCGATTCCCAAGAGGATGGTGTCGATCTTCTCAGAGACGCTATAGAGGGAAGAAGGTAATCGCCAGCCCGGCGATATGTGGAGGGAACAAAGGGGACCTAAGAAATCCCCTCCCTCTTTATATAGTCATTTAAACGGGATATAGATAAAATTAATTTCCATAAGTTTTCCTGTAAAGTTCTGTACTTTCTAGTGCTTTTACATCCCTTTTATACAAATCGTCTTTCATCTCTTTTCCTGTCCCTTTCTTATACTCTTCAAAAGAAATGCCCTGACTTTTCTGGCTCTCATCTCTATACCATTCTGGAATAACATTGAATGTGCAGAATGGGATGATCCTTCCGTCTGTCATTGCATAATGTATGCAGCATCTTTTAACACGCTCTATGTCATAGTTGTAGAGGTCCATAAAGTGCATCATTCCCAAAAACAATGAACTTTTATGAAATGCTCCGAGCGCCTTATAGTCATGTTTAACCAGTGCATTGTATATGATCTTTGCCAGGCCAAAACCTTCTGGTGATTTTTTCTTGTCAATAAAAGTTCTTAACTTCCATAACATTTTTGGGCCAACAATCAATTTGCTTTTGCCTGCTTCCAGTTCTTCTGATTTCTCACCTAGATATTCCAATAAACCATCAACATCGACAAACCTTGTTATTGGAACCATCTTTCCATTATCATTGAAAACATATGTGGCCATTCCACAACTAAAGTGCGAGCTAAGATCATACTCAGCTTTTTTTGTCAGGGCTTCTACAAACCTTGTAAAGTTTGTTAGTGTTGGTACAGGATAGAAATCGTTTTTATCTATCTCTCCACCTGTTTGTTCTTGAAGCCTGTCCAAAAGGTCAGGTATTGTTATTCTCATTTTCTCTCTTTCAGCCTTTGAAACCCTTCCCACAAGACTCACCGGCTGCATGTTAACACCCCTTACAACATCATTGTTTCTGAAACCAAATCTCACTATATCACCAATTTCATGATCATTTACACCTTTTATAACAGTTGGTACAAGAACAGCACCCATTCCTGTTTTTCTACAGTTATTAAGAACACCTGGAATCTCCCAGTGGTTCTTTGGGTTTGTTTTTGCAGACACGCCATCAAAGCTTAAGTAGAGTGTGTTTATACCAGCAGCTCTTACTTTCTGTGCCAGTTCCAAATCCCTTGAAATATGCGTACCGTTTGTGTTCAGTTGGATATGGTCAACACCATTTTTTTTGCAGATATTTATTATATCAACAATATCTTTTCTAAGACAGGGTTCGCCTCCTGTAAGCTGAACTGCGTTGCAAGGTACGGGTTTTTCAGCCTTTAATGTTTTCACCATTTCCTTTATCTGCTCTAATGTTGGTTCATATACGTAACCCATTCTTCCAGCATAGAAAAAGCAATTACTTATTAGGATACCATCACCAGCTATAAAGGAGTGTGAATTATCTTCTACCTCTAAATCATATACAAATTGTTCTTTATCTTCAAATTCTTCTATGGATTTTATTTTATCTAGAATAAAATCCCCGTTAACAATGAGTTTTGTACCTCTTCTTGGAGAAAGGTTTTCTAATTTTTTTAAATGTGATGGTTTTAGATTTAGTTTATCAATTATAGAAATCATATCTTCACCACCCATATATAATTTATACAAAGTATTCGTATTTGATAATGGATTATTTTTCATTGACATTTTGTGAATTCTATTTTTTATCCCCAATGTTGAAAGAAGCTTTGATGTATCTGAAACAAGTTTTCTTGATACAGTTCCTATACCAATTGAGGCACATCTTTCACCTCTTATTACATACCCATCACCATTTATTATACCTTCGAGCATTGCAATTCTTGATTGTTCATCAAAAGAACCAAAATTGATAGGAAGCCTTTTGTTATGTGCACCAGCTGGTATGTTGAGAACAAATCTAAAAATAAGATAAAGGATTTTATTACCAACATTTATCTGCTCAGCCTTGTTTTTAGTTTCAATTACTGTATATGTTAAATTTAATTTTTTCAATGAAGTTTCAATTTCATTTCTGACATATACATCTTTACACGTAAACCAAATATTTTGTTTTGAATAATGTCCATCTGTTATGAAATATCCCATGAGTTTGGATAAATCTGATGTTATTTTTAATTCCCTTTCAAAGTTATATTTTTTAGCATCAACACCAAATTTTACACCGTTTGCTTTAATATTCGCATTCTTCATGAATTTATAAAAATAATTCAATGGCATTGTATTTTTACTTTTCCATGAATACATCAGTGACTTATTAAAACCAAATTTCTCTGAAAAAATATCAATTCTATCTATCTCTGAAAAATATTCAGTTATATTTCTAACATATATATGCTTCATTTCATTTTTTGGGAGATTCCTAAAAGATTCTAATATATCTATTTTAATTCCTTTTCCAGCCTCCATATTACCTACAGTAAAAGCCGTTTCACCAATATTTGCATTCTTTTTAAGTAAATTTTCCCCTGATTTTACAATAAATTTATGATCAATTGTTGTTGTTATCTCTTTGCCTGTTTCAGTTTTAACTTTTATAAATTTACCATTATATCTCCTTCTAAATAACTTATTTACTTTTGTCCAGATGATTTTCCCATTTTTCATTGTCATTACTTCTATATTTTTTGGTTCTGAAAATACTCCCAACTTTCCAATTTTCTTGATATTCTTATTAAGCCATTTATCTATAAAATTTCCAATTTTGACAGTAGAAACTTTTCCATTATCTTTTACTAGTATTTCTTCGTTGCTTGGAAGGCAATACCAGCAGGTAAGATCGCATCTATTTGTGACAACAATATTGGCCAACGCTGTCTGGGACTTATGTATCTTGCAAAGTCCGCAATCCTTTGGACATATAGGAGCATCCTTTTCCATGTTCGGATTTTCTATTCCTTTTCCATCATGTGCGAATCTCTCTGCTTTTTTGTAAAGATCATAATCACTCCAGTAAACTTCTTCTACTTCGCCATGCTCAGGGCAGTTTTTAGAGATAAATACCTTTCCATCCCTTTCAAATATAGTCGCAGGAATAATCTTCTTGCATTCAGGGCATAGGCTCGAAGTTTTGGATATTTCTTTCATATAAAATATTATATTTTTATATTTATAAACTTTTAATAGTTTTAAAAAGTATTAAATACTTATTTAAATGTATTATAACTAAATATAATTTGTGATATATATGGCAAAGGTAAGCGTATTCAGCACACCTGCATGTTCTTGGTGTGTTAAGTTAAAGGAATGGCTAAAACAGCAAAAAATAGAATTCGAAGACATAGATGTATCAGTTGACCAAGAAAAAGCAAAGTATATGGTTGAAAAAACAGGTCAAATGAGCGTGCCTGTAACAGAGATTGATGGAGAATTTGTTATTGGTTTTGATATAGAAAAACTAAAAGAACTCTTGAAAATAAAATGATACATATGACAGAATCAGAGAATATAAAAAATAAAATATACTCAATATTCTCAGATGTTGCCACGTCAATCGGTTATTCACCTCTACATGGAAAGATAATTGGTGTACTTCTTGTTAAGAATAAATCACTGAGTCTTCAGGAGATTGCAGAAGAGACAGGATATTCTTCTTCAATGATAAGCCTGAGCCTTGACCTTTTGGATGTTATTGGGATAATTAAACGGGTAAAGAAAACTGGTGACAGGAAGCTCTATATAAAACTCTCTGGAGATCTTTTGGAATGCCTAAAAAAAGCAATTATAATAAAACTGGAAAAGGGAATAGATACAGCACTGTCTGATTTTGAGACAGAGAGGAAAAAATTAAATGAGAAAGATCCTGCTCTGAAGACAATTGAAACACTTGAAAGAGAAATCAAAAGAATGGAAAAATATGTAAAATTGTTATCCAATATAAGATTACCTTGAATATTTAAAATTTAGATGCAATTATAAAAATGCGAATAGCTGTCATAGGTACACACTCTACAGGAAAAACAGAATTTTGCAAAGAAATTTATGATCAATTATCAAAAACAAAAAAAGTGGGATTTGTTTCTGAACTAACAAGAAAATGTCCATTTCCTATAAATGAAAATACAAGTATAAAGGCACAGCTATGGATACTGGCAAACCAGATAAAAGAGGAGCAAGAGAAGGAAGATCAGAACGATGTTGTTATATGTGATAGAGGTCTTGTTGATCATTTCATTTACCTAATAAGGAAGTTTCCTGAATATGGTGAACTTCTTTCAAAATTCATAACAGAATATTCAAAAGGCTATGATATTATTTTTAAAACAGAAATAGACGAAACAAAACCAATAATCGATGACGGTTTCAGATCAATAGATTCTTCTTTTAGAAAAGAGATTGATGATATGTTAATAGATTTTCTAAATAATCATGATATAGATCATGTACCTATTAAAAATGACCTTGATTTTGTCATGGATAAGGTGATGAAATGTCTAAAATAATAAGAAGAATACCACATGCCAATGGAAAGGGTATGGTGGATATTGACCTTACAGAATATAGGGATTTGGTAGGCACTTATCAATTCTTGAGAATGGATGAGGTGCAACAGGTTCCACTTGCATTAAGAAAATACACAGGCTGCAAGCATAGCAGAATGGAACACTGTCTTGGCACATACTATATAGCAAGAATGATATGTAACAGTGTTGGGATGGATGAGGCTACAGCACATGCTGTAAGTACATATGGATTAATACATGACATAGCACATGCTCCACTTTCTCATGTAACTGATAATGTATTAGCGATATATGGCACTGATCATAATAAAAAGAAGTTTGAGATTATTAAAGCACTTAGGGATGTATTGCCAGATGCTGATGCTGTATTGGCTGTAGCTGAAGATGCAGAGAGTAAAAACCCCAGACATGCTGGCATTGTTAAATCAATAATAGGGGCTGACAAACTTGATTATGTGCCCAGAGATGGATTTCATTGCGGTGAAGATCTTGGAAATGAAACAGAGAGTATAATTACAAATGCTATTTTTAAGGATAATCAGTATGGCATAGATTTCTCTGCAGGAAGTTCTGTTATAAGCTTCCTTAATAGCTATTGGACTGCACACACAAAGATATACCTCCACAGAGAAGTTGAGATACCAAGGTCAATGTTCCAGAGAGCATTGTTTCTTTACATAGAAAATCTTATAGAAAGCAAGAGGACAGAGTTTCTTGATGAAATTTTTGAAATGGATGATATAGACCTATTAAGTCTTTTACGGGGAGCAGGTACATCCAAATATGTTATGGGAGAACTCAAAGCCGGTAGATTGCACACACCTGTAATGGCATTGAAGCTTGACGGTTATGAAGATTTTGAAGATACAGAGACAACAGTAACCATAACAAGTTCTGAAGCAGAGGATATATGCAGTGACACAAGGACTGCATTTGAACGTTCAGAGAAGGTTGCAAAAAGCTTGGATATTGATTCTGATAATGTGATAATAACAGTATCTGATGATATTCAGAGACTTTCAAGAAAAAAGGAAAGGGGTATTGTATTGTTTAAAGGCGAAGAACAAAAATTAGCAGGTGATTTATACCCAGCATTCTTTCAACACCTTACTGAGGAAGCAAAAAGACATTATGCTGTAAGGCTTCTGGTTCATCCTGAACATGCAGAAAAAGCAGAAGCGAAAATAAAAGGAATGAGGCATCCTAAATCATTGCTTTTTGAATAATTTGGGAACTAATCAATGCAAAGAATTCCATACACCATTCCATCTTCAACAAATGCATTGCATCCAACAACAGTTCTCTTGGAAGTACAATTACCATTGGTGTAAATAATTTCTCCTTCCTGAGCCTTGTCATAGTCTTCATCTGATAGGTCAGCTACACAACGTCCCTGACATTCACTGGAATCTGAGCATTCTTTTCCAGCATCTGAAGCAGGATAATTGCAGGATGGTGTTGCATCCAGGCCAATTCTTCCCCATCTACCACCTTTGGCTTCGCAGGCTATCTTCAGGGGGTTTTGATCCAAATTTTCAGACACTTCTGGACTTATATATGCAGATAAGCTAATTCCAACTATAAATATAATAAAGACGATCAAAAAATAATAATATTCTCTTTTCATATATCTATATTGGGATAGGTTGTTAAAAAACATTAATTTATATTGTAAATGTTCCTTAATTATAAATATAAAGCTTTGGTTGGTTCTTTTGCTTGTTAGCATAGTTGCAATCAGTGGTTGCACTGACATTGCCTTAGATTACGGTGGAACTACATTCTGCGAAACAAGAGAGACTCAGGATGACAAGGATGATTGTTATTATCATCAGGCTAAAAACACAAAGAATCCTGCAGACTGTGCTAAGATTGAAAGTCGGGAATGGAGAGACCCTTGCTATGGTGATCTTGGCAAAGCAAAAAATGATGCTTCACTTTGCAAGCAAGCTGAAGGTGTTGGTACAAGGGACAAATGTTTATTGTATGTTGCCATAGAAACGTCTAATTATCAACTCTGCGATGATATTCAAACCGAAAGTTATAAGGATACTTGCCTCTTCCAAGGCGCCTCATCAAGCAGTGATATCTCACTTTGTGACAAGATCACAGGCAAAGTTAAAAAAGATCGTTGTGTTTCAAAGTTTACTGAAAAAGAAAAATCATGTGAGAGTATAGAGGATCAAGGAAGAAAGGATGCCTGTTATTCTAGTCTTGCTGGGGAAAATAATGATATCTCACTCTGTGACAAGATTCAGAGTCAATATAGTAAAGAGAGCTGTATTTCTGATATTGCTGTAAAAAGAGGTGAACTTTCTCTTTGTGATGGAATTCAAGATGCTAAAGATAGGTGTTATGCTGGTGTTGCTGTAGCAAAGAAAGACCCCACAATCTGTACAGATATTAGTGATCAAGGTTGGAAGGACAATTGCAATAACAATCTTGCTGTGACTATGAAAGATATCACACTCTGTGAGAGTGTTCAAGCTGAAGCAAGAAAAGATGCCTGTTATTCTAGTGTTGCTATAGAGAAAAAAGACCCTTCAGGTTGTGATATGCTTGAAGAAGGGACTAGCAAAGATTATTGCATTGAACAAGCCAGTCAGTAAACTACCCATATTCTACAATCTCTCCCATACCGCCTGGTATGGTCTTCTCAAAATTTTCTATCTGAATCTTCTCAATCAAAAACTTATCTTCAGGTCTTGCTTTGATTAGAATTTTATTTTTAATATTCCTTGAGAGCTCTATGGATTTCTTAAATCCTGGTTTTATTGTAATAAAATAATCAGCATTTATTCTTATAGCCATTACAGGCCCTGCCAAAACCTGCACCCTTTCATTTTCTCTATCAACCTTTACTCCAATAGAAAGCTTTAGTTCAGTGTCCTTATACCAAATTCTTTCCCCAGTAACCATGAAGCTTCCTTTTGGTAGGTATTCACCTGATGGTGGTGTTTTGCTTACCTGTTCCGGGCTGACTGAATATACATCCACTGCTCCTAATCCTCTATTCCAGGCCTTTGAGTTTGCAGCAGCAAATTCGGCTGCTTCTTTTCTGGTTTCATCTGGAACAGTATCCTCTTGCTCCATTTTAACAATAACAAATGCAGCTCCTGGTATATCCGCATGATAAACCAAATCCCTTTTTTCTGTGTGTTTCTTGATGATATTTTCATTTTGTTCTGCATTTCTCCCAGCAATAACTAGGAAACCATCAGAACTTATAAACCATTTATATTTTTCATACCATTTGGGTTTCTCGTCTATGATTGGTTTTTTTTCAGGTTCTTCTTCTCTTTTTACAACACCACCTTTTATAACAGGAATATCATTTTGTCTGTCTTCCATTGGTGCAGGTTCATCTGTTTTGGATTCAGTTAAGAATGTTGAAATACCTGTTTCTTCTTCAGGGGATCTTTCAGGTTCTTCTTTCTTATGTTCAAATTCAGCTTTCTCTTCAACAGGCTTATGCTCAAATTCTGTTTTCTTTGGCGTATGCTGTTCTTCAATTGGCTTATGCTCAAATTCAGCTTTCTCTTCAGCTTTCTCAGGGATGTATTGTTCTTTAACTGGCTCAGTTTTCTCTTCAACAGGCTCAGTTTCTGAAGGACGTTTCTCAGGCTCCTCCTCCAAGAGACCAGGTTTTATCACCTTTTCACCAATCTCTTCAGCTCTTTCTCTAATTTCTATTAGCTCCCTTTCTTTTACCTGAGCACTTTCATGAACACCTTCTAGTTTTTTTCTTGCCCATTTAGAATCTTCAAAATACTTTGCAGCGTTTTCTTTAACACTCTTCCTAAAATCGATTTCAATATCCTTTCCACCCAGGTTTAGAACAACTATACCTTCGGCCTCCCTTATATCTTTTATTAGCCCTGCTTCAGGACTTTCTTCAGACATTATCTTGGATTTTAGCTCCTCCCATGAGATACTCATTCCTCTTGCTTTCTGTATAGCATTTAAAACAGATTCAACAGATGAATAAAAATTATATATTGCATCAGCAGATTCTTTGCTCTCCCTCTCAACCCTTTCCCATTTTTCTCTTGCGTCATCATGTACTCCCACTATCCTTTCAGCTTTTTCAACCATCACTTCTGCTTCTTTAATCTCACCTTCTGCCTTTACCTGGAGCCTTATTTCTGAGAAATAATCATCAAAGGCATCTGAAAGGCTCTCTTTCTTTATTCCTCCTGGTTTTGTTTTCAATGAAAACGGAGAGACCATGTCCTCATATAACGTTGGCTTTATCTCAATTCTTTCAAGTGCTTGCATGTATTTATGCAAGTTGATTAGTTCTTCTGTTGTAAGACCTGTAACAGGTTTTTGGTCATCTATACCCGCTCTTTTACATAATTCCTTTGCATACATACCGCCAAAACCAAGTTCTTTTGCGAGAAAAACAACTGTTTTTTTATCTGATGTCTTGGTCATGCTCACTAAATTATCAACACTAAGAGAAAACGGGTTTATATGCCTTGGCGGGTACTTGTAATTTATTTTTGGCTTTACTTCCCTGTCTTTCCATCTCTGTATCTCCAATGGCATTATTATATAATATAAGCTATCGCATAGTATCGTATTCCCAGGTCTTATGAGTTCAAAAATGAGTGTATTTGTTTCTGTTTTAATTTCGATTATACTGTCGAATTCATGCTGATATATGTCTTTTATATTTCTTCCCATTAGATGTTTTCTCAGAAACATGCAGAAGCTTGGCGGTTCTATAGGAACTGGTTCTTTTTTCTTTGTTAGGAATATGCTCTTTCCATCAACATAAAGCATGTGCTTTTCCTTTGTATCAGGAACATATATCTCAAAAAGAAGCTGTTTTGTCTTGCTATCCCCATATTGATAGATTTTTCTAAAGATACCTCCCATAAGCTTTTCTTTGAGCTCTCTCACAACAAATCTTATGTCAATGGAGGTCATTTCCTTCTTCTTCTCTATTGGTTTTATGGTTTCTGGTTGAGGAGGTTCTTCTGGTTCAGTGTTAAAATTCATATCCATGCTATAATTTTAGGATTTAAAATTATTATAGTTAAAGAACAAATTATAATCATGTATTCCAATAAAATAGAAAGTCTTCTAAAAAGGAAAAAAATAGGAATTGGCGATAATGTTTCCATATCTAGAGGAAAGGAGAGTTATGAAGGCATTCTAATGCCACAGACAGATCTTGGTGATCCTGATACAATTATAATAAAACTGGGTTCTGGATACAACATAGGTCTTGATAGTAAAGGAATAAAGATAACGAAAAACAAGGGTTCTACAAAAAATCTTGGAAAAACAAAGAACATTAAGCTGAAATTCAATAAAAAGAAGCCACCAATATCACTTATTGCTACTGGTGGAACTATTGCTTCTAGAGTGAATTATAAAACAGGTGGTGTATATGCATTGGAAAAACCAGAAGAGTTCCTTCAGAATATACCAGAACTGGAAAATATTGTTAATATAACAAAATCTTCAAAACCGCTCACAAAAATGAGTGAAGATATGGATAATACTCATTGGCAGAGCATAGCAAAAGCAGTTGCAAAGGAATTAAATTCTGGTGCCAAAGGTGTAATTGTTTCTCATGGAACAGATTATCTGCATTATACTGCTGCAGCTCTTTCATTCTTCTTGAAAAACCTATCCAAACCTGTTGTTTTAGTTGGTTCTCAAAGAAGTTCTGACAGGGGAAGCTCTGATGCTGGTGTAAATCTTATCTGTGCAGCTCATGTTGCTACCTCAGATATGGCTGAAGTTGGGATATGCATGCACGGTTCTAGTTCTGATGATTATTGTTTATTCAACAGAGGAACAAAGGTTCGTAAAATGGATACGCAGAGAAGAGATGCTTTCAGACCAATAAATGATCTACCACTTGCGAAGATCTATCCAGATGGAAAAATAGAGAAAATAAATTCCAAGATAAATAAGAGAACTGATAAAAAAGTAGAAGTGGATGCAAAGTTTGAACCAAAGGTTGCTCTGTTAAAGGTCTATCCTGGTGCAGATCCTGCTATTATAAACTGGTATGTATCCAAAGGATACAAGGGTTTTGTTATAGAAGGTTCTGGTCTTGGTCATGTGCCTACACAGTGCCGGAATTCATGG
This sequence comes from Candidatus Aenigmatarchaeota archaeon, assembly GCA_016783545.1. Taxonomy (GTDB): domain Archaea; phylum Aenigmatarchaeota; class Aenigmatarchaeia; order QMZP01; family QMZP01; genus BS750m-G24. The sequence goes on from JADHWJ010000002.1 coordinate 79,444, forward strand.
ACAGAAGTGATAAAAAAATACACTAAAAAAGGGATTCCCTTTGTAATTGCACCTCAAACCCTATATGGAAGGATCAACGAAAGCGTCTATACCAACCTAAGGCTATTATACAAGGAAGCAGGTGCTATTTCCGGGCAAGATATGCTCCCAGAGACTGCCTACGTAAAGCTGGGATGGATCCTAGGGCATACTTCTGACCTTAGTAAAGTCAGGGAAATGATCTCCACAAACTATGCCGGAGAGATTTCTAAGAGAACTTTGCCAGGAACATTCCTATATTAGATTAATCTTTTTTTATATTATATCCCTCTTAACTGACAATATAAAGGGGAGACGACTGAGTGGTCGTACACATTCCCTTCCCAGAAGATGTGTTTTGATATGGCAGCCGCCTCCCCCAGACTTTAATGGTGTTTCAGCCATCCCGGAAAGAGTCTATCTTTCCCCGGATCCCAGTCCTTGGTGACCCTAATGGTTGGCCACCACGGATGAGTTTCAGTCACCTCTTCCTTAGGCAACTTTTCATTCTTAGCCCCCCTTACGTCAGTGGCACATTGGTCTTCGTTCTCCTTCAAATTTTTCCCCCTTTGGACCTTCCGGTACGGTTTACGTAACCGGCCTTCAGGCGCGGTACTGCCATCTTCTGCCTGTCCTCCGGAACGGTTTGCAGCGCTTCGGCATTCCATCTATCCTTCTTCTTTCCTCTACTCATAGGCTTTCCCCAAGACTTACAGTAGACAAAGAAAATGTTAAGAAAACGATACCAAGAGCTAAAAATCCCCTTTCAATGCTCTTTGATTAAGAAAAAATACTGGTTGAAGAATAACTATTGTAAAAGACTACTTATAAAGATTCCCCTATTTCCCCCACTTTAATGCTTATTTTATGGCAAAATCAAATAGTATGTATGAAAATAGTTTTATGCGATATTGACGGTACAATATCATGGGATCATAAAAGAAAGCATTTCTGTGCCAATAAAACCGGTGCTAAAATTTCAATGAAAACTGTCAGGGAAAATTATAGTATTGGAAAATTTCTTACAGAAAAACAGAGAAAAATATACTATAATCTGACATTTTCTAATAAATATACTCATATGGATATACCAAGAAAGGGTGCAAAAGAAACCCTTAAGAAACTTTCCAAAAAATATATAATTGTTTATTTTACAGCCAGAACAGAAAAAAGAATGAAAAAAGGAACATTGGAATGGTTAAAGAAACACAATTTCCCATACCCGGACAATAAGAAAGTATTCCTTTTTATGAAATCAAGATTCAATACTGAGACAAAGGATGATGTGAAATATAAAGAAGAGGCAATTAGAAAAACAAAGGAGCTAGGAGAACCATTCGCATCAATAGATGATCTTTCGTACACAAAAAAAATATATGAAGGTGCTGGATTCAAATCAATTATAATAGAAACACCTCAGAATAGCACCAAGCCTGGTAAGAAAGTAAAGAACTGGTCGGAAATAAGGAAAAAATTATTTATTTAATTCTTCCCAAATATGTAGAATCTTTATATATAATTAATCCAATTACATATTAAACAGCTGTTTAATATGGTGATAACATGTCAAAAGGTCCAGATGCTAAAAAGATTGATGATATAATGAAAGTTCTTAAAAGAACGGGAAAAGAAGGAATATGGATAAGAGAATTAGCAAGACAGGCAGGTATGCCCATAGCAACTGTCTTTTATTACCTAAACAACTTTATGCAAGATAATATTAAAATTGAACCTGCCATTTTTGGTAGTATTGAGCATAAACAAATGAAAATTGTAAAATTAAGGAGAGACAAAAATGTTTAACTTGCTTAAACTACATCAGTCAATTGATATCGGTCCCAACTCTTGGATATGTTTTGGTGGAAATAATTTGCATGAAGAAGTAAAATTAGCAATTGAAAGAAGTGGTAGGACACGCAAAGAAATTGTAAGGGATCTCTCTGAAAAATTCAACTGTAGTAAAGGGCCATTTGAAGAATCATTCTATAATCATAAATGGATACCAATACCAATATTAAATTTTCTTATTGATAATAGAATAATGTTCAAAAATGTCATTTTAAGAAATACAGAAAAATTAAAAGTAAATACATCAAAAGCAAAACCAATTACAGCAGTGAAAAATTTAACAATTGATTTATGTAAAATAGCTGGAGCATTTGCAGCAGATGGTAATTTACATTTCAGAATAGGGTTTCAAGGAAAATCGAAAAAACATATGAATCTTTTTGATGATTATTTTAGATTAGGTAAACTTTATAGATTTAGAACAAACAATATCAAGTTGGCTTCAAAATTTGCTACAAAAATAAATCAGAAAAACATAAGGATGTGGCAAGATTATAATATAGATTTAACGGACGGATATAAGATATCAGTAAAAAAATATAAGAAATTAATAGAGAAAACGTTTAACTTAAATTTACCCAAATTAAGAGAATTTAGAAATGCATGGAGATTGAACTTTTCAAATAAAATTATAGCAAGATATCTAACAACATTTTTTGGTTTTCCAACTGGTAAAAAGACTATGGTTGTTAATGAACCTAAAATTATAAAAGATAGAGGAAACAAGTTTAGAGGAGCATTCTTACAAGGTCTTCTCACATTTGATGGGTGTGTAAATAAAAGAGGTGTGGTATATTTTCTTAGTAAAAGTAAAAGATTAATTAACTCTGCAAATGAAATTATGATTAACAATAATATAAATCCGCAGATTTATAATGATATTAAAAGGGAAAGATGGCAAATAAGGCTTAGAAAAATAGACTCTGAAAAATGTTTGAAGTTCTTTGAGCCATATACGGAAAAATGGTCGAAATTAAAGGTGTATTATGGACTATAAAAAATTAGGCTTTAAATGTGGTTTGGAAATTCATCAACAATTACAAACTAAAGAAAAATTATTTTGTTCTTGTAGATCGCAACTTGCACCAAAAAATAGTCCCTTCTTAGAAATTAAAAGAAAACTAAGACCAGTTGCTGGTGAAACAGGTGAAATAGATATTGCCGCTTTACACGAGACTTTTAAAAGCAAAGATTTTATCTACAGGTCATACCAAAACGAGTCATGTGCAGTTGAGCTGGATAGTGAGCCAATTCACTTGGTAAACACGGAGGCTCTATATATTGCACTTACAATTGCAAAAATGTTTAACTGTGAAACACCTGATGAGATACAAGTAATGAGAAAGATAGTATTGGATGGGAGTGCAGTATCCTCCTTCCAAAGGACAATGCTTGTAGGCCTAAATGGTTATATTGAAACAGGGTTTGGAAAAGTTGGTATAGAAAACGTTTATTTAGAAGAAGACGCTTGCCAGATAATAAAAAAGGAAAAACATAAGGTAATCTATGGTCTAGATAGACTTGGAATACCACTAGTTGAGATAGGAACAACGCCTAACATACCAAATCCAGAACAGGCAAAGATTGTTGCTGAAAAAATAGGAATGATTCTTCGTTCAACAGAAAAGGTGAAAAAAGGCCTTGGAACAATAAGACAGGATCTGAATGTTTCAATAAAAGGTGGTAACAGAATTGAAATAAAAGGTGTACAGAAATTGAATAACATTCAAAAACTTCTAGAAAATGAAGTTAAAAGACAAGAGAAAATGATATTAAAAGGGAAAAAAGTAACAATGGATGTTAGAAAGGCAGTAAATAATAAAACTAAGTTTTTGAGACCCATTCCCGGCGCATTTCGTTTGTACCCAGAAACGGATTCCATAACAATACAGATAACCAATGAAATGCTTTCTAAGATAAAAATACCTGAAATAATAGAGGATAAAATAGAAAGAATTAAAAAGAAATATAAGATAAATGATGAGATAGCAAAACAGATTGTAAAGGAGGGCAAGACAGCTCTCTTTGAGATTCTTGTAAAGGATTTTGAAATAAAGCTGATCTCAGCCACACTAACTTCTTATATGAAAGAAACAGATGTTTCTCAGAAACAGGTGCAAGATATTTTCAGTCTTTTAAAGAAGAACAAAATAAACGATCCTTCCAAAGAATCAGTTAAAGAACTTTTGGAGAGCAAGGATCCAGGAGCTATAGTAGATAAACTAAAATCTGGAGAAGATATTGATATTGAAAAGATAGTTGAAAAAGTAATCAATGAAAATCCTTCTGTAACGAAGACAGGTAGGCCTGAGAATGCCTTGATGGGTCTAGTAATGAAAGAAACCAGGGGCAAGATTCCTGGCAGTACTGTTATGAGGATTATACAGAAGAAGCTGAAAAAGTAATTATTCAACAATTGATACTATGAGCCTTTTCAATATATCTGCATCATAGTCGCAAAATCCAATACTTGGGGCGATTTTTTCTCCTGTATTAGCCAATGCACCTGACAAACGTTCTGGTACTTCACCACCGTAAAGTTCTCTGATATCTTCTTCCACTAAAAACGGTGGAACTGAAGATGGTAATGATTTTCTCAATCTTTTACAAAATTGTGTACCAGCTTCTATTCCAAGATCTCTAATTGTTGAGCCGTTAAGAGTTTCGTCTACATATTCACAGATATCTCTTGCATTATATGACATATTTTTCCTCCTCTAATATAGAGCTTCCATACCACCACTCTTTGCCAGATAAAACCAAAAGGGGAGAGTTTTAACTCACCAATAAAACCTGAAATAAAACTTAAACATTTAACTTTCTTCAGAAATAAAGTGAGCTAATGGCCAATGACACTATCGGCTAAAAAAATAACCGAATTCATTATATGTAGTGCCTTGGTATGCGCTCATAACGTATATTTGTAAAGAAGAATATTTAAACCTATTCCTTCAGAACAATTAGAGTTTCTGTCTTACTGATTCCATGAATCCTTAAAAGAAAATTATTATTAAACCTATTTAGTTCTTCGATATCATTTACCCTGATTTTTAATATGATATCAAACCTGCCTGTTATAAGTGAGATGTTCTCAATGGTTTTGTTTTTCTTTATCTTATCAACAAGTTCTTCTGGTGTTATATCATCATTCTTTAATCTCTCATAATCTGGTATTATAAGGGTGTATGCTGTAATACATTTACCTAATTTCTTATAATTCAAAGAAACAGTATAGTTTTTGATAATGCCATTATTTTCTAATCTTTTTATCCTATGGTAAACTGTAGTTATGGGTACCATTAATTTCTTAGATATTTTTCTTGTTGATAGCTTTGAGTTTTCCTTAAGGATTTCGATTATTTTTTCATCTAATTTGTCCATAATAGATCATTTGATTCATATATTTATAAATTTAACATATTTTTTCAATAATTTTACGAAAAAATCGAAGTAAATTTTATATTACCTTTGAACAAACAAAAGAATATTCATGTTTACAATATTCACATTTCCAATACAGATGCTTTACGCATCTCTCCAGAGAAGAGGTAGTCTGTTTCTCAGAGCTTGAATTATAGTTAGAGTGTTTCTGATTAGTCTTTCCTCTGTCCTCATAATGAAAGGATAGCGAATGAATAAACTGTGTTTTCGACGTTTTTCGTTGTGTTGTATTGTGAAAGACTGAGACATGTTTAGGACAATCGTAGTTCTTCTAGTGATGTTTTCTGGAGTTGCGTTTGGTGGTGGTGTCGATGAACAGCGGGCTGCAGAAAACATAATAGGCTTCGTCATCTTTGGAATACCACTATTGGTGGTATGCTTCCTCATCTTGATGGGAATAGTTATCCTCATATCCGGGGGTGGTGGAACCAGCAAGCCAAAAGACACAGGCGGCTGCCAGTGAAAGGAGGTGTTAATGAAAGACAATATACCAAAGGATTCTATTCGGAGCAGAATCTTACCTTTGGTATATATAATAAGAAATGCTCTGAAGACTTCCCTTTTAGGAAACAAGAGATGTCCACTCCAGTAATTATCATAGCAGCAGTGGTCTTATGGCTGATTCTGACAGGAATCCGTGAACTTGTATCCCCGAGTAGCAGAGAAAAGAAACCAAAAGACACAGGCGGCTGCCAGTAAGAAGAAAGGTTTTGGGAGTTACCTTAAAACTCCCATTACTATGTCAATTAAAAGGGATAATAGCCCCGCCAGGATTCGAACCTGGGTCACGAGGTCCAGGGCCTCGCATACTTAGACCATAATACAGCTCAATAAGCTGAATATGTTTGACCACTGTACTACAGGGCTTTCTATATGATTATTGAACTATTATTAATAAAAAGTTCGAATTTCGAACCGAATGAACGCTATGTTCGTTGATAAGAAAGCTTTTAAATCTAAAGTGTGAATATTAAATATGAATTACCCAATAACAACTACACGATGATTTTGGTAGTGTTATCTGGGCTTTGTTCTTTGATTTTAACTGCCCAGAAAAACGTATAAACTTCAGAAACTAATGTGATAATATGAGACTATTAATATTACACTCGGATTTCATTGAATGGGAACCGAAAAAGAAGGCAATAAAGAATCCGGAAGAGGTAGAGAAGAAAAGGATAAGAGTAGAAGATGCTCTGGTTGTCTTCAGCTCTGTTGAAAAGGGTGATGAGAAAAACAAAAAAGAAATCATAGATAACTCTGTAAAGGCTGTTCTGGGTGTACTAAAACAGGTCAAAGCAAAGAATATTGTTGTCTATCCTTATGTTCATCTAAGTTCTAATCCAGGTGCACCTTCTGATGCACTTGATGTTGTAAAAGGAGTTGAAGAAAAACTAAAAGAAAAGAAGCTTTCTGTTTATAGAAGCCCGTTTGGATGGTATAAGTCTTTTTGTGTTTCTTGTAAAGGTCATCCATTGTCAGAGCTTTCAAGAGAGATTCATGTTCAAAAAGAGGGTTCTCAAGAGGAGGATATAGACTACAAACAGCTTCTCAGAGAGATTTCAAAATCAAAGCTTGATAGAGAAGAGCTTAAGCCAAATGATCACAGGATTCTCGGGCAAGATTTAGATCTATTTAGCTTTAGTGAGGTTGCACCAGGAATGGTTTTCTGGCATGATAAGGGCTGGATAATTTATAATGAGCTTGTTAAATTCTGGAAAGAAGAGCATAGAAAAGCAGGATATCAAGAGGTATCAACACCACAGATATTGGATAAAAAATTATGGCAGATTTCTGGTCACTGGGAAAAATACAAGGAAAATATCTTTCTAACAGAATATGAGAAAAGATCTTTTGCAGTGAAACCAATGAACTGTCCTGGAGGAATAATGATCTACAAGAACAAGCCCAAGTCATATAATGACCTACCATTAAGAGTTGGTGAGCTTGGTGTTGTGCACAGACAGGAGCTAAGCGGTGTACTTGCTGGTTTGTTCAGGGTTATAAAATTCACTCAGGATGATGCTCATATATATTGTACAGAAGAACAGCTGGAAGATGAAATAATGAAGGTTGTCAGACTAACAGACAACTTTTACAAGAAGTTCAATATGCCTTATCATATTGAATTATCAACAAGGCCTGAAAAAAGAATAGGTTCAGATGAAATCTGGGATAAGGCAGAAAAAACATTGGAATCTGTTCTAAAGAAAAACAAAATAAAACATAAGATAAACAAGGGCGACGGCGCATTTTACGGCCCAAAGATAGATTTTCATGTAAAGGACTCTATGGGAAGGACCTGGCAATGCGGAACCAATCAGCTTGATTTCGCAATGCCCGAAAGATTCGACATGACATACAAAACCAAAGATAACAAAGACAAACGACCTATAATGCTTCACAGAACTATTTACGGAAGTCTGGAAAGGTTTATTGGTATACTCTTGGAGCATACAAATGGAAATCTTCCTTTATGGCTCTCTCCAGTACATGTTAGAGTGCTTTCTTTCACTGACAGGAACAAAAAATCAGCAGAAAAAATACACAGTCAACTTCTGGAAGCAGGTATAAGGTCTGAAGTGGATTTAAGTGATAATACTGTTGATTACAAGGTAAGAGATGCAGAATTAAAGAAAGTGCCTTTCATTGTTGTGATAGGTGACAAAGAAGAAAAGGCAGGTACAGTAGCAGTGAGAGAAAGAGGAGTTAAGAAAGTAAAGTTTGGTGAAAAGTTGGATAAGTTTATTGAAAATGTTTCTAAGAAGATTGAGAAGAGGGAATAGATATGGAAAGAAAACAAATATTCAAATCTGAAGTGTTGATCTTCTTAGTTAATTCTACAACTACTCTAACTGTGTGATTTTACACAGTTCATTGTTTTTCTTTAATCAGGATTAAGAATTTAATTTTCTTGGGGCCTGGTAACCCTATAAGTGATTAAGATTCTCTTCTTGATGGATTTGCAGTGAACTTGTTTCTGGCCATGTACCTAAGGAGGTGATAAATATGGGACCAGAAAAAGAAAGATATCAAGGACCAGGTCAAGAAATAGATCATCTAGGTGATCTGCCAAGAGATGAAACATTGAGAAGGTACCCAGAAGGATCTAGAGAAATGTTAGATAGGCACTCAGTTGAACCTGAAGAAGATGATTGTCTTACTGTAAAAATATATCTTGGATCAGATGAATCTGATGAAAAAAAACCATGGTATCGATCTGTTATAGATTTTTTTATAGGATGAGATTATTCTCATCCTTTATTTAATTATTATAACTTCGCCATCTTTCAAAGTCTTAAATGGAATTTTATTTTTCTTAGCAAATTCAACTTCCTTATCAACATCTGCTGATTCTGGATGATCTGACTTGTAATGCGGAAGAATAATATAATCTAAAAACCCAAGACCTTTCCAAATTGTTTTTTTCTGTTCTGGGTATGGATGATCATTTGGATCATCAACATGCTGTATTGCTTTGAAATCAGGTGCAAGAACACAGATACCTGCGCTATATCCAGCATACAGAAAATCATCTCTTTTAAGAAGTTCTTTAAATATTATATCAAAGCCGCTTAGTTTCATTGCTTGTCTAAGAATGAATGTATTTCCTCCTCTGACAAAAACACCGCCAAACTTGTTTAATTTTTTCTTTAGTTGAGCTGTCTCGCTAAAGTATTTCTTTAAGTCAATAATTTCTACAGATAAACCCAGTTTTTTTAGACTTTCTATATCTATTCTCTCTGATTTGTTTCTCCTATCCCAGTCAACATTTGTATAATCACACGCATTTGGAATATATGCAATCTTTTTGTTCTCGGACATCAGTTTAACTAATTCAGCAGATTTGCTTCCCAATTTGAAAGATGATAAATAAAATTTCATGATAATAATTGATATTATATAGTTAAAACTCTGATCTGAATTTTCTAAGATTGTTTACAACATCTTATGATATTCATTTCTGCTCAGACTTATTTCTTTTAGAATATTATACACACAACTCTTTCAGCGCTTCTTTAACATCTTCTTTACCGTTCATAACAAGGGCCATTGCATTCTTTGAAACCAGTGTTTCAACCTTAATGTTTCCGCCCTCTATCATTATCTTGGAAAGTATATTATACATGCCAATCAGTGCCTGTGCTATTGGATTTTCTTCATCAAGCATATACATGTCAGCAGTTCCAACTTTTCTTGTTCTTTTAACTGTGCCAATTTTAATAAAATCCTTTATCAATTTGTCAACAGTCACCCATGATATGTTTGCATTTTCTGATAACTCAGATATTGAGTAGTCAAACAGTCCTCTTTCAACTATTAAAAAGTCCAGCAGTTTTATGATTGGCGATTTTCCAAATACCTGAACAAAAACTGTCTCATTCATACTATAATATTGTTTAAATGTATATTTAAATGTTTTTAATATGAATTTTATTTATTTTAGAGTTTGTATTTAAGATAATGATATCAAGACTTATATATGGACAAGATATCAGTCCATATAATAAGAAATCTTTATTATAGAGGATATATAGGAAGAAGGCATACCAATATATCTCATCTTAAACAGGGTTTGCCTAAACATCTTCAGGATATGACAACCATAAAGAAAAAACTAAAAGAACTCCAGAAAATCGGTATTCTAATAATTCATAAAAAAGGTGAACAGGTTTCTTTAAATTACATCGGAGAGACAAAATCCAAGATCGATATGATAATCAATGCTAAAAGAACAGACAGTATTTTAGACTGAAATTCTAAAATTTTGGAGAAATTGGCACTAATCTTATGTATTTACCTTGATTTGTTGTATACCCACAAATTTAGGCATTTGAGAAATATTTTCTTTTTCCATGCAAAGCTCGAGAACCTCTTTCATTCCTTTCATTGTTTCATCTATTGTTTTCCCCTATGTATGACATCCAGCCAGCCCTGGAACTTCTGTCACAAACATTCCAGTATCCTCATCCTTCTCTATGACAACAGTAAAATTATATGATTTCATAAATAATCTATGATTTTCTGTTTTTAAAAGTTTAATATCGAGACAGTTTCTAAGAAAGTTGAGAAAAGGGAATGATTTATTTATCATTGTGCAGATAGACACACCATTCTTCTTTGCAAAAACTTTCAATAACATTGGAATTCTCAATCTCTTTGAAAATCACTTTATATTCGGTTTCAGAAGCTGTAAGATCATTTTGACTATAGAAAACATTCATTTTCTTTTCTGAATAATATGCAATAGGTGGGCAGTTCCCCCAACACGCAAATTCCTGAATATCCGAACTTTTCAGGAATAGTCCCATTTCTTTTGTTATATTCCTTAACCCATTCTCAAACTCTATCTGCGAATCATATGTTCTCATAATCTGGGGACTTAATAGGAAAAGGCCTAAGATAAATATTATTGCAATGAATGGCAAGGTATATTTCTTTCCAACTAATTTAGACAGTGATAATAGTCCATATCCAATAAATATAGTAAAGAATGTTATTGAGAGCAGCATAAACCTTTCAGCTTCCCATTCAATTGTTGGCTGTTTTGCAACTTCTATATTGACAACACCAATGAAATATGCTAGCGCAACAATGAATATGAATATTAGTGTTCCAGTGAGAAATTTATTTCTAATGGTGGGTTTACTTAGAATCTTCCTGGCAAATGCGATAAAGCCTATTAGTGAAACAACCAAAAAAATCAGGCCGAATGTATCATTGAATATGTAAGCAAAGAAATCAAAATTCACTGGCACTGGTTTTGCAACTATTCTCCATGCTTTCAGGAATGTATGTAAGGGTTCACCAAAGCTCAGATAATTGAACAAAAGATAGGGTGATAGCGTTGCAAGGAAAACAGCCCCTGATATTAAAATCTCTTTTATTCTTTTTTCAGCCAGCAGCATTATAAGGAAAGGTATTAGCAATAAGAATAGCAGTATATTTGTGAACTTCATTAAGATTGATAGTGTTAGAAAGATACTGCCGATATACAATAGCTTGCTTTTTCTTTCCTTTGTTCCTAAAAAGAAAAATAATATAGTTGTTAGTGCCAGAAGAGCTCCCATATGATCTGTCAGAATATATCTGCTATGTGTCACACTTGCTGGTAGAATAGCAATCAGTATAGCAGAGATCATTCCGGTCTTCTTGCTTAGAATCTTGCCCAGGTAGTAAACAGGCACAACAATTAATGAATTAATAATAGCAATAAGTATCCTTACAGCTAATTCAAAATTTCCTAGGTGCCAGAGAGGGGAAATTATCAATGATATTAGTGGTGGCCTTGAAGATAACTCCTCATATCCAACATTTACGCCAGCAAACATTTTACCATGTAATAAATAAACCGCTTCATCCCAGATAAAATAAGAAGTGTCTATAAACACAAGTCTAAGAGATACTGAGAGAAGAAAGATTATTATCAGAAATTTGATTTCTTTTTTCATACATTTCCTAAACTTTCAGGCTGGTTAAAATATCATCGTTTCCTTGTTTCTGTATCATATACCAATGCATAGGCTTTTTGAGAATGGCTTTAATGAAAGCTTTAGCCATGTAAAAGGAAATCATTACACCCACTGTTAAAGATGAGAATAATATTGTGATAAGCATTGTTGGAGTCATCTTCTCATACCTTGAAAGACCTATTAAAGTGGCTGCAATAAACCCTGAAGTAAGCAAAAGGTTCCTTCCCAATGAGAACAGAAATTTGCTCACATCTATTGGTCCTGGAGTATTTGTTGCAAATGAAACCATACCTGCTACCAATAATAGTGCCAATAGCGGTGCTACCACATAACCGAACAGTATGAATGATATGAGTATTTTTTGTTTATAATTGAACATTTCGTTAAAAAGTATGCTTCTGCAGTGTTTTAGGTATGATCGTGTGTTTCCATATGACCATCTCATCTGTTGTTTCTTGAATGATTTGAAATTAAAGGGCAGCTCACCTTTAGCGCTAAGGTTTTTCAGATAGACATTTCTATACCCAGCCTTCATAAGCCTTAATGAAAATTCTATATCTTCTGTCAAGCTTCCGCTTTCCCATCCACCGAGTTTTATTAAAATATCCTTTCTTATTGCCTCAGCAGAACCGCATATGAATGAAACATTGTTCTTGTTGAATATTGGAAGGATAAGATGATGGTATACCACAAGAACTCCAGAAGCAAGCCTTGAAATAATACTCTGTTTCATATTAAGGAAATCCCACCTTGCCTGTACAGCACCTATCTTTTTGCTTGATCCAAAGGGCTTTACTATCTCCCTAAGGAAATTCTTTGGCGGAACAAAATCAGAGTCAAATATTACAATAATTTCTCCCTTTGAATATTTTAGCATGTGATTAAGATTGCCTGCTTTATACCCAAAGTTATTACCCCTTCTTGTTACCTTTACAATACCCTTGTGTAGTTTTGCGAATTTGTCTATAAGCCTTGAAACATTCTTATCATTGCTGTCATCACCGATTATTACTTCATATTTATCTTTGGGATAATCAAAGTTAAGGCATTTCTTTGCACATCTCATTGCCACAGGTTCATTGAATGTGGGAATCTGTATGGTTACCATTGGCCACTTAACCAGATTTTTGAAACTCACTTTTTTATTTTTTATGAGCATGCCGTCTATGGCTATGAGATAAAAGAACACAGAGAAGAATGTTGCTCCTATAAGAGTGATATTGAATATAAAATCGCTTGTTGCATATATTGGAGGCTTTATTATTGTATCTATAACATTCGCTAGAATCACTGGATTTAATAGATCTATCATATTATCACTTGTCAATAAATGTACCTCTCCCTCCAGATGCAATATATTTAATTACACCCAACATTGTTCCTATACATAATAATATTGTGTATGGAAAATAAAAGAATATACTAACAATGGTTTTGTATTGAATTTTTTCATTAAATGATTTCAGTCCTATTGCTATGATTACTGCTGTTATTATTCCTGCTAGAACAGCAGTAACTGAATAGATATTAAAGCCCCATTCAGGTATCATGTAGAGTGTGTAAAAAGGCCCTATCATACTAAACCATCTCAGAACATAAAAACCAGCATCTAACAATGTTGCTATATTATATGGAAGCCAAAAAAAGAATTGATAAAATAACAGAGGAAGTGCAAAAAATGCATAAACATACCAAAACATATGAACAAACATTATAAATGATAAAGCAAGACCGTATTTTGGAGAAGCAAACATATCTTTATGTTTAACAAGCACTTGAAGCATACCTTTTGACCACCTTGTTCTTTGTTTAAAAAACACTTTTATTTTATCTTCTGCAGGTGTTGATCCAACAGCAGATCCAAGCACAAGTGATTTATATCCTGCCTTTCTTATCTGAAGGGAGACATCTATATCCTCAGAAGTTGTTGAGTCCTGGAATCCTCCTATCTTCTGTAGCACGGATTTCCTGTAACAGCAAAATGAACCATAGAAGCCAAGGCTTGTGTTAAATAACTGTGAAAATCCCTCTTTAACCAATGACATTGAAACATACTCTATGTTCTGAAAAAAACTTAGCAGATTCTTTGGGCATTCTATTTTCATTGCACCACCAACAGCGCCCATATTCTTATCAGAAAACGGAGATAATACCTTTTTCACCGCATCTTTTTTCAATATTGTATCAGCGTCTATTGTGATTATAAGCTCATTGGAAGCGTTCTTAATTCCATAGTTCAGTGCTCCCACCTTTCCATTGTGGTTCTGCTTTAGAACTTTCACATCAAAGCTTTTTGCGATGTCTATTGTATTGTCATTCGAGCCATCATCCACCACCATAACTTCCATCTTGTCTTTTGGATAATCAGAGGAGAATATTGCTTTTAGGGTCTTACCAATGTTTTTCTCTTCGTTATATGCAGGAATAATTATGCTAACAGGAGGGGTTCCTGAAAGCCTATATTTACCCCTTTTAAAGAAGGGTACAATCGCAAAACCAAAGAAAACAACAAGTATTCCAAATAGTAAAGAAAACGTTACATTGGATATCATTATTATCGTAGGGTCCATATTCACACTCTTTAACAGTTTCTAATCTATAATTAAATTATATATTGTTTTAAATACATAAAGTAGTATATTACTATGCCAAGGAGAAAAGTGTACCTTTACGCAGCGATTCTCACCATTATTCTGTATTTATTAGGTGTTTATACAGGTGTTTATTTTTCACAGAAAGCATTGGCAGGTCAGGAGACTTTTCAGGAATTGAAAGCAGAAATACAGTTATTAAAAAACAACCTGGAAAACATACAATTACAGCAATTATATGTGTCAGCTTCTGAGACAACATTGGGATGTAATTTCCTTGTATCAGACATAAACAAGATACAAAACGATTTGGGATATTTTATTCAAAGACTGCCTCAAAAATTAGAGGTATATGAAAGCAGTGGGCAGGTTGATGAAGAATATGAAGAAGTTAAGAGAGAATATATGCTTGTTTCTCTTAGAGTCTGGCTTCTTTCTACAATCGCAAAGGACAGGTGTAAGGAAAACATAGTACCAATCCTTTATTTCTACTCAAAGAACTGCACAAAGTGCATTGAACAGGGTAGTGTATTGGATAGTATAAGAGATGATGTTGAAAATATTGCAATATTTACAATTGACCTAAATTTGGATGAAACAATTGTAGAGACAATAAAAGAAAGCTATGTTATTAAGGAAACACCGGCTCTCATAATAAACAATTATCTGTATGAAGGCTTTATAAACAGTACAGAGCTGAAAGAGATTTTAGTATAATTGAATATTCCTGTTTTCGTGTTTTTTAACCAAAAACAACAAAATATAGTTATCAGGGGTGATTATATTGAAAAAATTTTATATAACAACTGCAATTGACTATGTTAATGCTAAACCACATCTGGGGCATGCGTATGAGAAGATTTGTGCAGATATTATTGCTAGATGGAAGAGGCTCGAAGGATTTGATGTATTTTTCTTAACAGGAACTGATGAAAATGCGCAGAAAAATAAGCAGGCAGCAGAAAAAGCAGGCATTCCTGTAAGGAAGTTTGTTGACCAAAATGCAAATTTCTTCATTGAAATGTGCAAAGTATTGAACATATCTTATGATGAATTTATCAGGACAACTGAAGAGCGGCATATAAAGGTTTCACAACAGATATTCCAAAAAATCTTTGACAAAGGAGACATATATAAAGGAAAATATGAAGGACTCTATTGCACTGGCTGCGAGGCATTCAAAACAGAGAAAGACCTAGTGAATGGAAGATGCCCTGAACACAAAGAAAAGCCAAAATTCATAAGCGAGGAAAGCTATTTTTTCAAACTAAGTAAATATAAGGCCTATATACTTGATCTCATTAAAAACAAAGGATTGATTTTTCCCAAAAGCAAAGAAAATGAAATTCTCCAAAGACTAAATGAAGAAGAGCTTAAGGATCTCTGTGTTAGTAGAAACTCTTTGGAATGGGGTATTAACGTCCCTTTTGATAAAACACATACTATATATGTCTGGATGGATGCATTGGTAAACTATATATCAGCGATTGGATATACAAATGATCCGAAATTCAAAAAGTACTGGCCTGCAGATATGCACATAATTGGGAAGGGAATAAACTGGTTCCATACTGTTATCTGGCCTGCTATTTTGAAATCAGCTGATATAGAACCACCAAAACTTGTTCCAATTCATGGATATATAACAATTAATGGGAAGAAGATAAGCAAGAGTTTGGGCAATGTAATAGATCCTGTAGAGCTTGTAAAAAAATATCCAGCAGATACAATAAGATACTACTTAGCAAAGGTTGTTCCGTATATAGATGATGGTGATTTCTCAGAGAAATCCCTTAAGGAAAGGATAAATGGTGAACTGGTCTCAGACTTAGGTAACCTAGTAAACAGAGTCTTAACACTATCAGACAAATTCTCTGGAAAAATAGAAGGAACACCAGAGCTGGACAAAAAATTGGATTTCCAGAAAATCCAGAAGAAAATGGACAAACTAGAGCTTCATCATGCACTAGAAGAGATTTGGCAATTTGTAAGGGAATGCAACAAGTATGTGAATGAAAAAGAACCCTGGAAGCTTGAAGGCAAAGAGCTCTCACATGTCTTATACAACCTTTTGGAAGCACTTAGAGTTACCTCAATCTTAATACATCCATTTATACCAACTACATCTGAAAAGATAAACCAACAGTTGGGAACAAAGTTAGGTACATTCAAAGACCTGAAATTCAAAGAATTTAAAGGGAAGCCTAAGAAGGGTGAGCTGTTGTTTGAGAAGGTTCAATAACTTATATATGAATTCAGACAATCATTACATAATGAAAAAATCAATTTTATTTTTGTTAACATTGTCAGTATTTGCAATACTGTTTTCTGTAACAGTCCTTGCTCAGGCTTCTCAGGCAGATGCAAACCGAATAATATCAAATATACAAAACATGCAGAGCAATTCAAATGCAGGAGCTTTTCTCCTTATGGGTGCAATGATGATACCTATCATGATTTTTGGTATTGTCAGTTTCATAGCATTCATTTGGTCATTAATTAACATACTCACAGCAGAGAATGACAATCACTGGAAAATACTCTGGGTAATCATTTGCCTTTTCCTTGGAATAATAGGCGTGATAATCTATGTGCTTGTGGGTAAAAAGGAAAGAATAGCAAAGAGTGGCATAACACCGGTAAAAGAGCCAGTACCAGAAGAAAAGACCAAAAAATAATTTCTTTTAACAGGCTTATATAAAACCCGAGCCAATTATTATTTAATGAAAACCAAAATTATTTTGCTAATATTTCTTTTAGGTGTTTTTTTAATTCCAATAGCCAGTGCAGACACATGTACGCAAAACGATATAAGATGTTCGAGTAAAGAGCTGCAGATTTGCGAGAGTGATGCCTGGGAAACACTCAGGGTCTGCGAACATGATTGCGAAGACCAGAAATGCACAACAGGTCAGGGTGGCACAGGGCCTCGCTGTGGGGACGGTGTCTGCGAAGACAGTGAAATCACTGAGACCTGTCCGCAGGATTGTCCGGCAGAAATGGACAATGAAGTTCTGTCAGGTATAATTATGATTGCTTTTGGAATTGTTGGTGCAGTTTTGGTAATTTCGGGTATTGCGCTTTTTGTAATTATAATGGGAAAGGAAAAAGAAATTAAGAAGGATTAGACTTATAAGCAGGTATAATAAAATTAGAATATGGCAGGAATAGAAGAACATGCAAAGAGTTTGAACATTAAGGCAGCGCTTTCTACATTAATAATCTCAGCGTTTGGTTTTGCTGCTGCACTTTTTTGGAAAGATGCCATAAAAGATCTTATAAACACTGTTCTGCCTGAGGGCGAGGGGCTTGCATATTCATTCACCGCAGCTATTCTGGTGTCTGTACTTGCAGTAGTTATGATCTTTGTTCTTTCAAAGACAGATGCCTTTAGTGTCAGGGAAACCGTGAAGGTAAAGGTTCTTAGAAAACGCACGGATGTTAAAGTGGAAGAAAATGTACCCGGAAAGACTCAAAAGAAAACCAGGGCCAAGAAAAAGACTCCTAAGAAATAAACTTTGAAAGATATATTCTCTAGAATAGAAATGTTTATATACTACCAAGACGATATTATATAATACTTCTAAAAGACGAGATGTTGTGTTTTAGAAAAACAGTAAATACAATATCTGGTATTTTGATTGTAGGGAGAGTTTTATATGGAATGTCCATTTTGTAATAATAAAGAAACAAAGGTTCTTGACAAAAGAAAGTCAGATAGGCTTATCAACAGAAGAAGAAGGGAATGTCTGAAATGCGAAAAAAGATTCACAACACACGAGAAGATAACGAATCTTCTGACAAAGGTAAAGAAGAGAAATGGAAAGCTAGTTGATTTTGATCAGGAAAAGATTGCAAATGCTATCTGGAAAGCAGCAGAGTCAATGGGCGGAACAGACAAAGAGATGTCAAAAGTGCTTTCAGACAAAGTTGTTTCCACAATTGAAGAGAAATTTGGCGGAGTGACAATACCTAGTGTTGAGCAGGTGCAGGATATTGTTGAAAAAGTTCTGGTTGAAACAGGACATTACAAGACAGCCAAGGCTTATATTATATATAGGAAACGACATGAAAAAATAAGGGAGACAAAGAATCTAATAGTTGATGTTAATAGCACAATAAGCGAATATTTGGATCAAACAGATTGGAGGGTTAGAGAAAATGCAAATGAAGCATTTTCTTTTTCCGGCTTGCTCTTACATACAGCTGGAAAAGTAATGTCTAATTACAATCTAAATGAAATGTATAGTGGTCCGATATCAGAAGCGCATAAGAAAGCATATATCCATATACATGACTTGAGTCATGGTGTTATCGGTTATTGTGCGGGATGGTCACTAAAGAATCTACTTCTACTAGGTTTTGGCGGTGTACCAAATAAGGTAGACTGCAAGCCAGGCAAGCATCTAAGTACGGTTGTTCATCAGATGGTAAATTATATTGGCTGCCTTCAGATGGAATTTGCAGGTGCCCAGGCATTTAGTTCTGTTGATACACTTCTTGCACCCTTTGTGAGAACAGATAATCTTGAATATAAACGGGTTAAGCAAAATATGCAGCAGCTTGTATTCAGTTTGAACATACCATCAAGGTGGGGATGTTTTAGCGAGGATACTGAAATCCTAACAGATAATGGATGGAAACTGGGAAAAGACCTAAACGTAAGTGATATAATAGCAACATTTAACACAGAATCAGAAGAGATAGAATATCTACCTGTTCAAAAAATGACAAAGTATCATTACAACGGCAAAATGATAAACTTGAAAAACAGAATAACCGATCAGCTTGTAACACCAAATCACAGAGTTTTAAGAAGAATACACAATTACAAAAAAGGTATTTCAGAATCAAAATATGTTTTCGAAGAAGCAGATCAGTTGAAAACAAAGATTCCGCTTATACCTATTGGTGCCAAGTTCATGGGAGAGAAAATGGATAAAAATATTGTAAAACTTCTTTCATGGATAGTTTCCGAGGGGAGCCTTTGTGAAAAGGAAAGGATAGTCATATATCAATCACATGAAAAGAATCCAGAAAACTGTAATGAAATAAGAGAAATATTGAATGATTTGGATATGCCTTTTGATGAAAAATTAAGAAGGTCTGGATTTACAGGTAAAATGAGCTGCATGAGATTCAGACTAAACAGGCCAATATCAAACCAAATATATGAGAATTATTTCCCAGGATATAAAAAACAGATACCAGATACAATGAGAAATCTATCAACAAACCTTGGAAAGGATTTTATCGATACCTACATGAAAGCAGATGGTAATATTGAAGATAGAAAGCTATTTACAAAAAGCAAAGAAGATGCAGACCTTTTGCAAGAGATAATAGTCAAAGCTGGTTGGGGAACCACCCTAAGAAAAGATAAAAACGGTATTTATGTGGTTAGAGTTATAATGCATGATTTCACACAGATAAGTGAAATAGAAGAAGTTGATTATAATGGTACTGTTTGGTGTCCAACTACAGACAACGGAACAGTTGTTGTGAGAAGAAAGGGAAAGGTCTTCATAAGCGGTAATTCACAATATCCATTTTCTAACCTTACTTTTGACTGGGTTGTTCCCGAAGACATGAAAAAAGAAAAAGCAATAGTAGCAGGCAAAGAACAGGATTTCACATACGGGGACTGCCAGAAAGAGATGGACATGGTAAACAGGGCATTCCTTGAAGTTATGACAGAAGGAGATGCAAATGGGTCTGTTTTCACATTTCCAATACCAACATACAATATAACAAAGGATTTTGACTGGGACTCTGAGAACGCTAAACTGCTTTTTGAATTAACAGCAAAATACGGTCTGCCGTATTTTCAGAATTATGTTGGTTCTGGACTTGATCCAAAATCGATTCATGCAATGTGCTGCAGATTAAATCTAGACCAAAATGAATTAATGAAAAGACCAGGTAGCATGTGGGGTCCTGGGGATTCGACAGGATCAGTAGGTGTAGTAACAATAAACCTTAACAGAATTGCATATGAAGCAAGGAGAGATTTCGAAGGAGATAAAGATGTCATCAATAAGGCAAAAAAACTATACCTGAAAAAGCTTCATAATTACATGGTTCTTTGTAAAGATTCACTTGAAACAAAGAGAGAGGTTATTGAAAGGAATATGGAAAACGGGCTTATGCCATTCACAAAAAGATATTTGGGGACATTCAAGAATCATTTCTCAACAATAGGGCTCTGTGGAATGAATGAAGCATGTTTGAATTTATTAGGTGTTGATATATCAACGCCAGAAGGAAAGGCATTTGCAATTGAAACACTGAAATTCATGTCAGAGAAATGCAAAGAGTTCCAGCAAGAAACAGGAAACCTCTATAATCTTGAGGCAACACCAGCTGAATCAACAGCGTATAGGCTTGCAAAGGAAGATAAGAAACTATATGGTAAAAAAATAATGACTTCAGGGGACAAGGTACCATTCTTGACAAATTCAACATACCTGCCTGTTGACAAGACAGACGATGTTGTTTTTGCACTAAAGCATCAGAATGATATACAGCCATTATATACAGGGGGTACGATGTTTCATACATTCCTTGGAGAAAAAATGATAAGTGGTGATGCAGCAAAAATGCTTGTGAAAAAGATAGCAGAGAATACAAGATTGCCATACTTCTCAATAACACCAACATTTAGTGTGTGTAGAGATCATGGATATCTGAAAGGAGAGCAATTCAAATGTCCAACCTGTCAGAAAGATTGCGAAGTATATACAAGGATAGTTGGATACTTCAGGTCAGTTCAACAGTGGAATGAAGGAAAGAAAGAGGAATATAGCAAAAGAGTGGCTTATTTAGAGAAAAAAGCAATGGAAAATCCCATAAAAATAACAACATCAAAATTACCTAAATAGTGTTTTTATATTCTAATGGAAAATCTTACTTACTGGTATGAAGATATACTAGAGGATCGTTATGAAAATTAAGGGATTGCAAAAGACCAGCCTAATAGACTATCCAGATAAAATGAGTTGCGTAGTGTTTTTAGGAGGCTGCAACTTTAGATGCGGTTTCTGCCAGAATTCAGACCTTGTCTTAGAACCAGAGAAACAGCCAACTATTCCAGAGAGTGAATTCTTTGAGTTTCTTGACCAGAGAAAGGGCTGGCTTGACGGCGTTACGGTAACTGGTGGTGAGCCCTGTTTGCACAAGGAACTGTCTCAGCTCTTGGCTGGAATTAAGGAGAGAGGCTATATGGTGAAGTTGGACACAAATGGTTATAATCCAGTAGCTTTGATGCAGATAATTGATCAAAAACTAGTGGATTATATTGCAATGGATATAAAAACCGATAGGGAGAGCTACCCCAAAGCTGCAGGTATAGATATTGATATTTCTAAAATAGAAAAATCCATAGAACTGATAAGAAACTCAGGTATTTTGTATGAATTTCGATCTACATTAGTACCACCCCTTTTCAACAAAGGAATAATATTGAACATAGGAAAATGGCTAGAAGGATCTAACAAATATGTTCTTCAGCAATTCAGAGCTGAGAAGACTCTGGACCCAAAGTTCAAAGATGTAAAACCTCTTCCTAAAGAAAAAATAGAAGAGTTTGCAGAGCTTTTAAAACCGTTTTTCAAGAAAGTTGAAGTCAGGATTTGACATCCCCTAAAGAATACTTTGTGAATAGCCGAA
>JADHWJ010000003.1 GCA_016783545.1 Candidatus Aenigmatarchaeota archaeon
AAAATATATTAATTCCAATTCTTTATTCAAAATACCAACTCTTCCACCACCTGCCCTATCTCCACACCATAAGCCAAAGAAATATTGAAAATCAATATCAATATTTAACTTTGTTGGAAGATTAGTTGTAAATTTCTTTTTTTTACCTTTAGAGTAATTTGTATACTTTAGAATAATTTTATCGTTATCTTTATTCACACTCTCAAATTTTCTACAACCGAAATTTATTAATTTTATATAATATTTAAGCCATCTTTCCAGATTTAAATGATTCTTATCAACTATTTCATTTATAGTGGGAATTTCTCTTCTCCACTTCTTCAATTGATTCTTTCTTTTGGTTCTGCCTATATTAAGCCCTTTATGACGAATTTTTTCAGTTGTGGTGATATTGATAATATTAGAATTTAGTTTTCTTTTATCTATATCAGCTCTTTGAATAAAATCTTTAACAAGACGGATGGGTATTGTTGGTATCCTTTTATTTTTATAATGATATAAAGTCCCTTGTGCCATGTTAATCTCTTTCATCAATATTCTAGTTGGATATTTTCTAAAAAGCTTGGCAAAAAGCTCTTTTCTAAAATTGTCATTCAACTCTACCCTCATTTCCTCTCTTTGTGTTTTTTTATTCTTCATTTTTCAACCTCACAATTTTCATTTGACTGTGCTCAATACCTCCAAATTTGGCATTTTCTATTACAATTCTATCTGAAATAAATTTGTTCAGGTAATAATAGACTGTTGCAACAGGTATATTAGTCTGTCTTGCTAATTCTCTTATCCATATCCCACTATCTGATTTTTTCAAAACATTCATTATCTTTTTAACTTTTTTTTATCTGGTACTCTCATAATAATCTAAATTAAACAGCTGTTTAACAATTAAATTCGGTATTTAAAAGCTTTCCAAGAAAATCCTAAATTATCCCTATTAACTGACAAAATATTTATATAGTTGTAAACCAAAAAGTTTTTTATGAAACATTCAGGAATTTGTCCAATTTGTGGTGATGTGATGAAAATCCCACAGACCTGTGTTCTCTGTGGCAGCACTGTATGTCAAAATGATTTTGACCCTGAAAGAGGGTTGTGCAAAAGATGCGAAACCGGTAAAATACAATAAAAAGCCTTATTCTAATAATATAGTTATATGCCGAGATGGCGGAACGGCAACGCGCACGCCTGGAAAAGGCTCTTTTAATCAAAGGGTTTTAGCAGAAAGGTACATTGTACGCATCATACGCGTTCATTGTCTCTATGAACTAGTTAGCGTGTGCCCTTGTGGCTTCTGGGTTCGAATGCATTGCTAAGTGCTCATATAGTTAGCAAAGCTGAATTTCCCAGTCTCGGCGTTAATTTTGTTATTTGAAATATTCAAATATAAATTTTATTTCCAATAAGGAATATGGCTATAATAAAAACTATAGCATATCCAAGGATCGGATTGATAGGAAACCCTTCTGATGGATACTTTGGAAAGACCATAGCATTTACTTTTGGAAATTTCTCTGCAAATGTTAAACTCTGGGAAAGCCCTGAATTGGAATTTGAACTCAGCGAAGCAGATGAGCATCATTTTAAAGATTTGAATAGTTTTAGGGAAAGGATCGGGAAATTAAGCTATTATGGTGGCATAAGGCTTGAAAAGGCCTGCCTTGAGATGCTCTGTGAATATTGCGAGAAGCATGGTATAAAACTTGACAGAAATTTCACAATAAGGTATGATACGGATATACCGCTCAGAAAGGGGCTTGCTGGTAGTTCTGCGATAATAACAGCAACTCTTTTGGCTATAAAAGAATTCTATGGTTTTGATATAGATGAAAAGGAGCAGGCAAAGCTTGTATGGGAAACTGAAATAAAACAACTGAAAATAGCAGGAGGTTTACAGGACAGGGTTGCACAGGCATACAATAAACTTGTTTATATGGATTTTACAAACAAAGAAAAAGTAAAACATGGTTATGGTGAATATGAAGTAATGGGTGATGATATACTGAAAAAGCTGATGCCAAGATTGTTTGTTGCTTATAGAACAGATTTTGGGGAAGAATCAGCTGTTCCACACTCAGACCTTAGAACAAGGGTTTTTATTAAAAAAGAGCCTAAAGTCATAGAAGCAATGAAAAGATTCGCAGAAATCACTGACAGGGCAAGGATCTGTCTTGACAGTGAAAATTTTGAAGGCCTGGGTCTGTTAATGGATGAGAATTTTGATTTAAGGACTGAAATCTGCTCCATCAATGACCGGGACAGGGAAATGGTGGAAATTGGAAGAAGGCTCGGGGCACATGTCAAATTCAGTGGTTCAGGTGGTGCTGTTGTCGGTTTATATGATTCTGCTGAGAAAAAAGATCTGAAATCTGCATATGAAGATGCTAGTTTTGTGTTTTTGGAGAAATTAAAAGAACTACAATGATTTTTTCTTTATTAAAATAATGATAACCAAAATTATAATTATTACAGCAACAAATGCATATGTTGTTGTTTCACCAAGGCCAAAAAATGCACCTACTGGTGCTCCTATGGCTGACTCTTCAGCCTTGAAATTGTCTAGGAATTTTTTGGTATCAGAAACACTGGCTGAGATACTGTAAAGTTCGTTTGATGAACTGTCAAAATACATGCCAACAAAATTAGAAAGCTCTCCCTGAGATCCCAGAAGATACTTTATCTTTATCCCTTTATGTGTCAGTTCAGACTGTTCGATAGTGTAAGAAGCGCTCATTTCTGTTTTTTGCCTTTCCAATAAAAAGCTAATATCATCTTCATCTAAATTATAATCAAGCTTGTACACGCGTATAACAACAGTATCAGAATTGCCTGTTAAGAAGTACTGAATAAACCCATCGCCTGATTTCTCACCTCTAAATGTCCATAACATATCATTGGCAATGCTAAGGTCTCTTGTTTTTGTTGTACTTATTCCTGTTACTCTTTCTAAACCAGCCTCGCACAAGTCCTTTAATTCTGTTGAAATTTCTATACATTTACTATAATCATCAGATGCTTCGGCAAACATGGTCTTGGCTTCTGAAAGCATTCCAGAAGTATAATAATAGCTAGCATCTTCCAAACTTGCAGATGCTAAAGGTATTGCTAATAATAAAAATCCAATAACTATACACATTTCATATTTTACCATCTTAATATGTACACCTCTCCCTGTTTAGTTTCAACAACAATCTCAGCCTTTCCATTAACAGATACATAACTAACCACTGAATCTGATTCTAGATTGACTGCATCACTCGATGTGAAATACTGCTCTAATAAATTTTTGTTTTCGATTGCACTTAAGCCTGATCTTAGAGCTCTGTCAGCTGAATTAATATAAACATCTGTAACATCCTCTTCGTTTATTGCTTTTTGGACACCTGCATTTATTTCCTCAACAGATTCTACTACACCAACCGCTTGGGCAAAATTGCTGATTAAACCACTGACCGCACCCAGAGCACCAGAAAGCATTGTTTCAGCTGCAGCAGTTTCTGCCTGGCTGGCATAATTATACATGTCCTTAGCAACATCTTTTACTTTCTCATTGGTAACTTTTAGATACTTTGGTGTGACAGCAATTGCCTCATCGCCAACATATACAAATCCCCAATCCATATCAGTTTCCACACTACCTATTATCTCTCCTATTGTTCCGGTGGATTTTGTAACTTTATCACCTGTTTCCAGATCCCATGGGTTCTTTTCAGTTGTTGTGGTATCATCTGTTTCTCCTTCTGCCTCTTCTTCTGTTTCTTCGGTTGCTGCAGCTCCTGCGCCCCCGCCGCCTCCGCCTCCGCTTGCCGGTGTTGTGTCATCAGTTGTGTCATCAGTGGCTATTTCAGTTACAGTTCCTGTTGGTTCTGGTCCAACACCAGAAAAATGTTTTATTTTAAACCAAATCATATTGTTTGATATGTCTGCATAACAAACACCAGAACTTAGATTAACATCGCTCGCATTACATGTTATGTTTGTTCCATTGAAATACACTTCATATGTTGTATTCAAGTAATCAGCAAAATCTTCTAAAGCTGTATCTGTACTTATGTTTGTTAAATTATCACCTGCTGAAGAATTCCACATAGCATTCCAGTCATCGTCGTATAGCTGAGGAATAGACATATTAATATCTAGAGATTCATTAAACCCTACTGTTGTATTACTTCCTTCTGTATATGGTATTCCAATAATAACATAATCATATATTTCTGGTCCGCTGCTTCCAAATCTCCATGCTTGAGCAAATGTTGATGTATCATTTGTATCTGTTGAATCACTATCAAAAAGGGCATCTGGCGGTCCTGATGCAAGCATATCCACATTAACATAGTGAACAGTTATGTTGTTTGCATTTCTCATTCTAAAGCTCATTGGTGCACCGCTCATTACAACTGATAGTGGATGTACACCTCCCCTTGATGACTCACCGCCTGCAAACAAGCTGCAACTTGAAGAATTATAATTTGGCACATTACAGGCGCCACTATGCTTTATCATATCAATAAACAGATTGCCCAGAATATCACCATCTGGATCTTCCATATTAAACATAGCCTTCATTGTTATGTTTATTCCTTCTAGTGTGTTTACTTGAGTAGCTGTGTACTTTCTCTTAGTAGGTGCAGCTGATGGTGTGAATATATTGATCCTTTTAATGCCTGTCATATTCAGTATTGGAACAGTGAATGTTCCATTTGAAGTCTGACTGACATCTGTCATAAATGTGAAATTAGTCATATTAAAGTCATCATAATCCAGCTCAATTTCTACATGGGCAAAACCTGTTATTGATGTATTACTGGAATTAAATAATCTGAATGTCATCTCTTTCAACAATATATTCTTTGTTTGGCCTTCCAATCCCCAACTACTAATGTTTGATGAATTACCAAGGAGCTTATATAAAGTCATATTGGTTTCACTTGGAGTAACCCCATAATTAAGCGCAACCTCTTTAAACCCACCATAATAATCTGAATCATTTTGACCAACAATAAACAGAATTATACTCGCACTTTCTTTTGGTGCAACCACTGATATATTATAAAAGCCAGATGTTGTATTGTAAAGGTCTGTGCCAGTGAAATTAGACATCACAGAGGGTGACTCACCGCCGATATAAATCATTCTTCCAGGCTCAAGTGTGTATGGCAGTGCAAATAGGCTGTCAAAGCCTGATATACCGCTTGCAGTGATATATCCAGATAATGGTTCTACAGATTGCGTGCAATTGAATGTTTTATTATAATAACTTGGGGGGTTGGTTATATCCACGCTAACCGGAAGGCTTTGGTTTGGATAAATCATGACTGAATAGTTCCTGTCAGCTGGCACATAGAATACTTTGTTAGTCACAAGGTTTTGAAATTCACTTGATATAGAATAGCCTAATTTTGTATCTTTCAATTGATATCTGAAAGCTTTGGGCTGTCCTGTTGCATTGACTGCTGATATGTTTATTGTGGCTGCTTCTTTCAGGTAGAAGTTTACTGGGATTACTGCATTTATTTCAAAATATGGAAATTCGGGTAGAGATGCACCGATATAGTCTACATATATATTACTACTGTCATTGTAATGCATTATAACTGGTTTATAGAACCTACTTTCATATACTATTATACCACTGATATTGAAGAAACCAGATGTGTTGCTTAATGTAGAATATGATGAATTTAATGTCGCTCCCTCACCAGGAACCATCTCATATATCTCTATTGTAACATTTGTGCCATTCATGGCTGTCCCGTTTGGGAATTTTGTATAGCCATAGAAGTTGAATGTTACTGTACTAATTGCTATGCTCCTGTTAGAATCTCCCCAATCAGATTGTGAACTATTATCAGACGATATGCAATTCCATGTGTAATTTCCAGGGGATAATGTTAAATTCCATGCAGTGCTATTACTTGTTCCAGAAATGTTTGTTGTTTGGCTAAGAGAAAAGGATTGGTTAGTGGTATTGGTTATATACAAACTGATATTAACTAGATTTTTATCATCCGTGGCTGAGCAATTGAAAGTTATGTTTGTAGTGGTTAACGTAGTATTGACATAATTGTCACTCGGTGAATTAAGACTTGTGGCTGGTGAAGCATCTTGTATGGTTGTTAAACTTCTATTTGAATCTCCCCAATCACTGTAACCGCCGGAATCATAAGATATGCAATTCCATCTATAATAACCAGGGGTCAAATTCAAATCCCATGCAGTGCTGTTACTTGTTCCAGAAATGTTTGTTGTTTGATTTAAACTAAAAGACTCATTTGAAGTATTTGTGATATACAAACTGATATTAACCAAACCATTGTCATCCGTGGCTGAGCAATTGAAAGTCACAGGCACGCTGGTATTTGTATAATTACTATAACCATCACTAGGTGAATTGAGACTTGTGGCTGGATCACTGTCACCACTGATAGCAAATATTGATTGGTCGTTGGTATCTTCACCCAACCAGCCTATGTATACAACTCCGTCTGCTATTGCAGGTGATGAAAGTACGCTAGTGGTTAAACTAATAGCTAAGTCATATGTAGAATAATCACTGCTATTTGAAATATTAATTACATGGAGTTTGTCATCTCTTCCACCCACGAAAATCCAGTTGTCTGTGACTACAGGTGAAGATGCAATATCATTTCCAGCTGTATAACTCCAAATAAGACTTCCATTTGTAGCATTGAATGCATAAAGTTTTTGATTATTACAACCCACATACACTACACCATCCCTAACTGCTGGAGAAGACCATATTGAATCACCCACTGAATAATTCCATACATGAGTTCCATCAGTGGCGTTTAGTGCATAAAAATAATCAGGGTCATCAACAATACCACTATAAGATCCAAAATAAACCATGTCATATGCAACTGCAGGTGAACTTTTTACTACATAATAATCTCCAAGTGAATAATTCCATACCTGAGTTCCATCAGTTGCGTTTAGTGCAAGAAATTCATAATCATTCTTTGTTCCAATATAAACTATTCCATTCACAACAGCAGGTGCTGATCCATATATAGCACCAGATGCTTGTTCTATTGAATAATTCCATACCTGAGTTCCATCAGTAGCATTTATTGCATAAAAATAAGCTGTTACAACACTCCAATGATTACTTTGACTTGGTACATAAACTATACCGTCTACAACAGTAGGAGAAGTGATTATGCTGGAAACCACTGTATAGCTCCATATCTGAGATCCGTTTGTTGCATTTAAAGCATATAGTTTATTGCCACCCACATAAGCTATTCCATCAGCAATTGCTGCTCCACCATATACAACACCTGTTGAATAATTCCATATTTTATTTCCGTTTGTTGCATTCAGAGCATAGAAAAGACTACCGGTATCTCCAATATAAACTATTCCATTTGCAATTGTAAATTGACCTTTTGTACCAAGACCATTTAAACCAGCGCCCCATAATTTACCAAAGTTGTCTAAGTTTACAGTATCAGGATAATATCTAGTATTGTCTAATATCCTTCCAAACATTGTCCACTCAGAAGTTGAGGTTGTGTTAGAAGTGTTAGTAATCATTGGAATTCTTGTTTCAATAGAATTTCCTATAATATTCCCTGTCATAGAATTCAATGGAACAAGTAATATTATTGCAACTATTAAAACTAATGCAAAAGTAATGACAACTCTATCTCTATCTATATTTCTCTTTCCCATCATTATCCCATTAATATATTATTTAGGAATATAACACATAAATATATCATATCCCTTTAAAATTACAGAATAAAAAGAAAAAACCAACGGCACTCGCGCCGAAAGTTTTCTTAAATAAGCTTTATTTATCAGCCTTTACCAGTTCAATACATCTTCCTGCAGCAATTGTTTTTCCCATGTCTCTGATAGCAAACTTTGCCATCTCAGGCATGTCTTTGTTTGTTTCAATTGATACTGGCTGTGATGGGACAACCTTTATGATTGCAGCATCGCCAGATTTTAATGTGTCTGGATTTTCTGCGATTGTTGAACCGTCTTTTGGGTTAATTTTCTTTACAAGTTCAGTTATTTGACATGCTACATGTGCTGTTCCAATATGGAATACAGGTGTGTAACCCTTTGTTACAACAGTTGGGTGTTCTAATACGATTATTTCTGCTGTGAATTCTTTTGCTACTGTTGGTGGATTTGTTGCAAGACCTACAACGTCTCCTTTCCTTATATCACCCTTTCCTGCACCTTTTATGTTAAATCCAACATTGTCTCCTGGTTCTGCTTTTTCAAGCTGTTTGTGATGCATCTCAACTGATTTAATTTCAGCTGAAGAACCGCTTGGCATGAAAACAACTTTGTCTCCAGGTTTAATTACACCTGTTTCAACCCTTCCTACAGGAACGCAACCAACACCTGAAATGTTGTATACATCCTGTACAGGTAGCCTTAGTGGCTTGTCAACAGGTTTTTCTGGAGGTGTTATTGCAGTGTCCAGTGTTTCCAAAAGTGTTGCACCCTTATACCAAGACATTTTGTCAGATTTCTTTGCTACGTTGTCACCAACATATGCAGAAACCGGTACAAAAGGTATTTTGTCTAATGGATATCCAAGCTGTGTAAGCAATTTTCCAACATCTTCTTTTACTTTGTTGAACTTTGCTTCATCATAGTTTACAGCATCCATTTTATTAACAGCTATGATAAGCTGGTTAATACCAAGAACCTTTTCAAGATATAGATGTTCTTTTGTCTGTTCCTGAATACCGTCTTTTGCAGATACAACAAGAATAGCAGCATCTGCCTGGCTTGCGCCAGTTATCATGTTTTTAATGAAGTCCTTGTGACCAGGACAGTCAATTATTGTGTAGTAATATTTCTTTGTCACAATAGGCTTATACATAAGATCTATTGTAACGCCTCTTTCTCTCTCTTCCTTAAGATTATCCATAACAAAAGCAAATTCAAATGTTTCCTTTTTCATTTCCTTTGCCTTGTCTTTAAGTTTTCTCAACTCCTGTTCTTCAAGTGCTCCAGAATCGAAGAGCATTCTTCCGATTAAAGTTGATTTCCCATGATCTACGTGACCTGATGTTATCAGGTTAATATGTGGTTTTTCTGCCATAATATATCACCAAACTCCTTAAATGGTATCTTTTATATAGGTTGTTAATATTTAAATATTTATCCAGTACCTAAACAACTTCTAAAGGCATTGAATATAATCTTTTTGGATTAGGTATTTAAATGCTTTTTTGTTATGTTAGAGGGATATTATACCCCGTTTAAATGACATTATATGAGAGAGCGGCTGGAATTAACCAACTGCTCTCCCTCAGACATGCTGTGGGAAGGAGGGCTCCTCCCCTACGACACCATGGACCACGGGACCTGGGTGGGCCGCATGCCCAAACCAAGCTTCCAGCTCACGTACTGACCTTCCTCACCAGAGGGCAGGGCTACGTCCTTGTTGGCGCGCTGGCCCTGCTCCTGCTTGCACAGGGAATGCCAGCCGCCTTCGCCCTTGAACTTCATGAGCGTTGCCATGATCGGTCTGGTCTGGGGATTGTCGACACTCAGGCCAAACTTCTTGATGCGAAGGACAAAGTAGAGGAACTTCGCCCTCTCTGCATCCGACCATCCCTTCACCTCTTTGGCCGTGAGAGCACCAAAGATCGTGCCAAGGGCTGACTCTGCCGCGCTTCTGTCGCCACGCTCAACAGTGATGAGTACGCCGATGATGGCGTCGCCCGGATCGGTGGAAGCCGGGTCGAAGTCAACCACTGCCGTAGTAGGCACTATGGTTACGGGCGGTGCCGCCGGCGGAGTCGGCATGGAAAGAGGTGTAACATTCGGCGTACGCGGAGTGGTAGAAGGCCGTCTTCCTCTTCTTTCACTGCCCCGACGGGCCGGATCACTGCCCTCACACACCTCTTCGAGGAGTGCCATGTCATTCTCCCGTGTCATACCAGCAACTCTACGAGCGCGAACAGAATCACGACGGACAGAAGCACAGACGCGAGCCGCCGTGGAACCGAGATGCGTCAGTCTCTTGGCAGCAGCGCCTTGCCCGAAGACAGACTCCCAGTTCCATCCATCAGGGAACTCGACCGGGATCTCGGTCCGGACAGGGGCTTTCTTGCCAGGCATCTGCTTCTCAGAGATCGCCACAAAGCTGGTATGTGCAGATATCACGCCGTACTTGAGGCTGACCTCTGTCACCCCAACACTATCACCGGTCTCCTTGATCTTCTGCCTGGCCCAGAGCTGAGGCGCGAACGTGCACTCGTCTACGTCTGAGAGATTAACATCAAACGTCTGTGGAGCTCCAGCCGGATCATTACCGGTTACCTTCACCGAAGCCGGAGCCTTCTTGCCTGCGCGAACCGTGATCACAGCAGGCATGTTCTGGAATACATCTGTCACACCGACCGCATCAGTGTCCTTGCCGGCGTCGACCTTGACATCGGTCAACACAGGACCACTGAGAGTTCCCACGATCTTCTTCGCTGCACCTTCCATATCCTCATTGGGCAGGAAGTTCATGTTCACTCCATTGGTCAGCCTGGCAATCTGAGCCAGGGTAGCATCGTTCACTGCCGTATCAATGCCGATCGTGATCATCCGCACCCCGCCGGGGCTGGTGTCAACAGGATCCGTTGTCTGACCATCAGAGACGATGACCATGTACTTGCCAGAGTATTTGCCCTTGGCAAGCTCGGCATAGGCCAGCTTCACGGCAGTGCCGAGATAGGTACTGTTCTCTGATTGCAGGCCTTGAACCATGGGAATTGGATCCTGCTCCCGGGCATCACCAAGCGGGTATATCACCTGTGCATGTGTAGAGAACTTGATGATACCCACGTGGTGGCCGATGTTACTGTCCTTGATCTTCTGGATAAGGTCAGCAACCAGCCGTTTGAGGCCTTCGATCTTGATGCCACTCATGCTACCTGAGACATCAAGGACGAATTCGATGTCCATGGGAATGGGATCGGCCTGGAACGGAGGGATGATGTTCAGCAGAACGAAGCTCTCCTTGGAAAGGGTTGCACTATGAACAGCCACCTGGGGAACAGTTGCCATGGGTGTGTAAACGAGGGTGAAGTCCCTGTTGGGAATAAGGTCCTCCACCACCACGGTTGTCCCCCGCTTCGGCGTCAGCTCCTGCTCTGCCACCAACATCTCGTGGCTCGGGCAGGTGAGCTTACACCGGAATCCAGGCGAAAGCTTGACCCGGATGGCGGCGTTGTAGGGCACTCCTTCCTTGGTCGGAACAGGGGTGATCTCGGATGCATCATGAGTTACATCCGTATTCGGTGACCACCCGTCACCTGTCCGGTCAGTCGGCTTGCCAGCGATGAAACGAGGAGCTACCACCAAGGGAATGCGGAAACGCGCTCCATCTGCGCCCCAAGGTATGGTCTGGACGAACCTGACCTCGACCAGGATCTCCTCTCCTGGTTCAATGCCACCAACGTTCATGGTGAAGATGTTCTCTCTCTTCTGCTCCATGAGGGTGGCATGGTCGCCGGCTGCGACTGCGTCATCGTATTCCTTCTTTGCCTGTGCCTTCTCCTTGATTTCGGCAACAATGGTCTTGTCCTTGCCGATCGTCATCCGGCACCCTGTGACAGAGGCGTCGGCGGGCAGCGGAAAGCAATAGATGGCCTCCACGGCTTCGGTGTGTTTGTTCTCGTACTCTTGAGTACACACGACTTCTGCGGTTGTGCCAGCCACTGTTGCTTCGAACCCCAAGGCTTTCAACGGTACAAGAACCTTTGGGTCAGGGACATTATCAGGTGCGTCCACAGGCGAAACACCCCCACCGGGGTTTACGACACATCCACCTTTTTCAGGCTTAACTGCACTACTCGGACGACTCATGGTGTTTCCTCCTGATCGTGCTCCCTTAAGAGCGTGACCGTTGGATATTCGGGACATAACCAGTTCTTTAAAGGCATCCTCACCGTAGTCCCGTTTCAGCATGGCAAGGAACCTTGCAGAATCTGCTCTTCTTCTACCACCTCCTTTCCAGAGAACATCTTGTTTTATTGCGTTTGGACTAAGAGTCCTAGCCAGCTCTATTATCTCTGGATTTCTTAGAGCTGACGCGGATTTCTCAGTCAGATCAGCCAGACTGTGCTTGGGCCTGTCCCTTGCTTTTGCCATTTCGGCTCCTCCTTTCTCCAGGACAGAGTAAAGACAAAAAGAAACCAGAACACTTAGAAAAAGCACTAACCAAATCTGTCCACTTCTCTTAGAGATATCAAAGGATATCTTTAAACTTGGAAAGCATGATGTGGGTTAAAACCCACTTAATAGTTATATAGGAAAACTTTAAATACCTTATTTTAGCCAAATTACTCAACAGAACTAAATCCGTGGCTTTCCATTAATTTTTTAAAACACTCTCTGCAAAGATGACCTCTGGCAAGTATGTCAAGAAGTTTATCCTTAAGCTTAATATTATATCTTTTATCTGCCAAGTCATTGCACAAAATACAATAATTCATAGAGGTATTTGGTTGCAGATGCTTATAAATTAGCAAGAAAAATATGGGATATTTCCCAGCTCATTTTCCGAATCTTCGTTCCCTTTCAGAAAAATCTTCAATGACTTTATTAAAGTCTTCTTTTGTGAACTCAGGCCACATTGGATCAACAAATGCAAGCTCTGAATATGCAGACTGGAAAAGCAAAAAATTGGAAAGTCTTTTCTCCCCACCGGTTCTTATGACAAGGTCTGGGTCAGCTGTTCCGTTTGTCTCAAGGTATGTCCTGAATGTTTTTTCATCTATAGTAGCTGGACTATCCTTTGAAATCCTTTTGCATGCATTAATTATCTCCTGTCTTCCGCCGTATGCCACTGCAAGATTAAGCCTGAAATTATCATGATGCTTTGTCTTTTCCATTAGCTTTTTCATGCCTTCCTGCATATCCTCAGGAAGTTTTTTCATATTTCCTAAAAAATAGACCCTTATTTTGTCTTTGAAAACAAAACTATTCTCATCAGAAAGAATATTGTTTATCTCCTTCTTTGCTATTCTGATTAGGAAATCCAATTCTATTTT
Organism: Candidatus Aenigmatarchaeota archaeon; assembly: GCA_016783545.1. Lineage (GTDB taxonomy): Archaea > Aenigmatarchaeota > Aenigmatarchaeia > QMZP01 > QMZP01 > BS750m-G24. Next base: position 13,038 of record JADHWJ010000003.1, read on the forward strand.
TGGCCTTTTTTCAAGGTTTTCAAGTGACAGTGTATAGAATGTTATGGTTTTTATACCAAGTTCCTGTGACCATTTGATTACCTGCTTTAGTTTTTCAACTCCCCATTCGTGTCCCTTCCATGGTCTTTTCAAAAGCCTTTTTGCAAATCTTCGATTTCCGTCCGGAACGATCGCAATTGATTTAGGTATATTCATAATAATCATTATTATGTGTTTGATTTTAAATATTTATTTTCATCAGATATAAGCTTTATTATATAGTAAAATGCGCCCATATATTAGGAAATTCACTCAATAGTTTAAATATGTTTAGAAAATACGGATTTATCGGTATTTTGCTAATAATTTTTGTTGAAATAAACTTTATTCTAAAAATCCAGCCATTTGCAAATTGGTATTTCCCAATAGTCTGGTTTGGGTTTATTTTAACAATAGATGCCCTTGTATACAAGCTTAAAGGGAATTCTTTGATAAGTAATAGGTTTTATCAGTTCTTAGGTATAGTTATAATTTCAGCAATGTTCTGGTGGGTATTTGAGTTCATAAACATACCACTCCAGAATTGGAGTTATATGGGTATGACGGGTCTTGGTATCTGGAAAAATCTGTTTGGATTCTTGTCGTTTTCAACTGTTCTTCCAGCTCTATTTGAAACCGTTGAGCTTATAAGATCTGTTCATCTTTTTGATAGGAAAAAACTGCATAAAAAACATAAAATAACAAAAAAGCTTTTGTATTCAATGATGGTTCTTGGAGTAATTTTCTTTATCGCACCAGTAGTTTTGCCTAAATTTGCATTTCCTCTTGTTTGGTTGAGTTTATTCCTTATATTAGATCCGATAAACTATCTGCACAAACAACCAAGCATTGTTGGCCATCTGAAAGACAGAAAATTATCAATTCCTCTCTCATTATTACTCGCAGGTATTATTATTGGATTCCTCTGGGAATTCTGGAACTATTGGGCAATACCCAAGTGGACATATACCCTCCCATACGTTGGTTTTTTAAAAGTCTTTGAGATGCCAATTTTAGGCTATATAGGATACTTCCCATTTGCATGGGAACTATACGCAATGTACTGGTTTGTGAGGAGTCTATTCATCCAAAAAGAACCTTTGATGGCTGAATAGCATTTAAATAAATATCTAATAAAAGAAGATAATTATGAAATTTGAATTACATTGCCACTCAACGCATTCAAGAGGAAAGAAAATACCATTTGAAGGAACTGTTAATCCAAAGGCTATAATAAAGCATGCAAAGAGTATAGGTCTCTCTGGTATAGCGCTTACAGATCATAATAATTCCAATGGGTGGAAAGAAGCAAAAGAAGAGGCAAAGAAACAAGATATTCTATTTATACCTGGAATTGAGATTTCAAGCCTTGGTGGAACAGAATTCCACACAAAAGGACATATGATAGGCCTTGGTTTGAATGAGAATATAGAAAAGGGTCTTGGTGTGAAAGAAACAGTTGACAGAATACATGAACAGGGTGGAATAGCCATAGCTCCTCACCCATTTGATCTGAAAAATACTGGGTTAAAAGAAGAGATGAAAAAAACAGACGCTGTTGAGATATTCAATTCATTATCAATAGACAAGATCAGTAACTTCATAGCAGAAAGAAAGGCTGACAAATTTGGATTGAGCAAAGTCGCAAGTTCTGATGCACATACTCTGGATATGATTGGGAATTCTGTGATAAAATCAGGGGCAACAGACATGGATTCACTTTTGAAGGAAATAAAAAATGGCTATGTTGGTATTGAGAAAAGATACGCAACATTGAAGAATATTATAGACTGGTCATGGGAAAGGATCATAAAGAGTCAGGCACATATACTCGAATATGTTACTGATAATTATTGGACTCCTAAAAAAGAGATAACTGAGATGTTTCTGGATAAATTTGTAAATAATCCTGAACATGGGTTTTGGAAATTTGCTGCCAGTATTGGACTCGCCAACGCATATGTATATTCTGCATTCAAAAATATGAGATGGATGCTGTAAACTAAATATTTAAGTCGGCAAAACAATACTATATATTGATGATAGACAAAAAATTACTTATTTTTTCCATAATAATCGGGGGTTTTCTTACTCAGATTATTAATTCACAGCTACCTGGAAATGTTCTTTTTGATAGCAGTTCTAAGGCTGCGGCAGGTCTTATAGGAATAGGTGCCACAGAGGTATTGTCAATGGGTTTTGGGTTAGTTGTGCAATACTCTATAACCATTGGTGTTGTTTATATGTTCTTCAGAGGTATATGGAAAAAGTTTGAAAGATAATTTAAAACTTCATATCTAATTAAAAATATGGAAAAAGTGCCAAGAGTGGGTAGTGCTGTTTTAGTTGAGAAAGATGGTAAATTTCTTCTTGGAGAAAGGAACAAGAAAAATGCTAAAGGTTTTTGGGTGATTCCTGGCGGCAAGGTCGAATGGGGTGAAACAATTGAACAGGCTGCTATCAGGGAGATAAAAGAGGAAACAGGCCTTGATATTGAAATAATAAAGAAAATCGGCAGCAAGGAGATAATAAACACTCCAGCAGACTACCATAGAGTTGTTTTCTTTCACCTGGCAAGACCAAAAAACAGTGACCTGAAATATAATGACGATCTTTCTGATGCAGGGTTTTTTACTATTGATGAAATCAAAAACATGAAAACTGTTAAGAGTGTTGAATGGGTGCTTAGAAAAGCAGGCTATTGGAAAGATTAGAACCTATCTGAAAGTATTTAAATCTGTAATACATTGTATTACATATGAAACTAAAAACCATTCAGGCAAGAATACCAGAAAAATTATATGAAGAATTAGAGCAAAGAGTAGAGCTAGGAATGTATGCAAGCACATCAGAAGTTATGAGAGATGCTCTAAGGAAAATGTTTGTCGAACAGAGCAGAACATTCTTAAGAGATTTAGCAAAAGAGAAGGGAATAAAAAAGGAAGAACTATTAGAAGAACTGTGGAAAATTAGGCGAGCTGAATGAAAAACCTAAGAGTTTTTATTGACAGTAATATAATACTAACAGGCACATTCTTTTCTGGCCCAGAATCTATGGTACTGTCCTCTAATTTTAAGCTTCTGACATCAGATGTCTGTAAAGAAGAAGTTTTGGAAGTTGTTAAAAGAAAATTCAGAAAATTTGGCTTTGGAACAGAAAAGTTAGCCGTAGAAGAGTTATTGAAATCGTTTGCTGATATTGAGATATTAAAAGCCAATGATTATATGCATAAACTGGATATAAGCAAGAAACTATTAAAAGGTAAAAATGATCAAAAGATTTTAGCAGCTGTTCTTCATTCAAAACCGGATTATTTTGTAACAGGGGACAGTGACTTTAAAACAAATGAAATATCTAAATTAGCTAAAGTTGTCAGTTCAAGGGAACTTTTAGAAAATGTTTATTAACCTTCCAACCTATAATCCCAACCAGGCTTCCATTCTCTTTTTAGTCTCCAGTCCTCTTTGACAGCCTGCTCCCAAGTCTTTTTGTTAAGGACAACTTCCAAAGCCAGCTGAGGCGCTTTATGCGCCACTATTGCAACCTTTTTTCCTGGATATTTTTCCAAAAGAAAGTTCAGGAAATGCCTTATTCTTCTTTCAACATCCCTATAGCTCTCTCCATTCGGAAATGGTTGCTCCAGATGATCAAGAACATTAGGCTCTACTTTAATTGAAGGTGCTCCGTTTAGGTCACCGTAATTAGCTTCTCTGAGCTTCTCATCCCTTACTATAGGAATACTCCTGTCACCAAATACTATATTAGCAGAATCCACTGCTCTTCTCAAATCCGAGCAGAAAACAACATCAAATTCTTTTTCTCTGACTATGCTTTTTAGCTCTATTGATTGCTTTTTCCCAAGCTCTGAGAGCTCTCCTTGATTCCAGCCAGTGGAAATTTTGTTTTCATTGTCTGTACTAGTTCCATGTACAAAATATGTTATTTTCACTATTTTCATGTGCGATAGTTGTATTTTTAAAATATAAATGCGGGAGGCCGGATTCGAACCGACGAAGGCATCTTACACCTACGGGCCGAAGCCCGATGACGTACTAAGCCACTAGGCCCTTAACCTAGCCCCTTTGACCAATCCCAAACCAATTTCAATCGGAAGCTGGCCGAACTTGTGAGGTCAGCTCCTTTTGGATGAAACCTTTTGTTGAAAAAGGTTTCTTGGGAACTCCCGCTCTGTTAAGAATTGGATATATTATAAATATTATTTCAGCTTAAAATATACTCTTCTTCTATCCTTTCCTTTGTTTTTTAGGTCAATTATCTCTATTTCACCTATTTCAGAGATATTTTTTAGATGTGTTCCACCACAGGCTTTCTTATCAAAACCTTCTATCTCAACAATCCTCCATTCTTTTGCTTCTGGAGGCATCATATCCTTTAAGCTGAATAGATTAGGATCTTTCAGTGCATCTTCTTTTGAAAGGAAATACAGTTTTACAGGAAGCTCTTTTTTGATTATTTCATTGACCTTTTCTTCAAAACCTTTCATTTTTTCCCTATCAAAATTCTCTAAATTAAAATCAATTCTTGACTTATCTTCTGCCATCTGGTTGCCTGTTATTCTTGCCCCTGTCTCTTTATGTATTACTTCAGAAAGAACATGTGCTGCTGTATGATATCTCATGAACAGGTATCTTCTATCCCAGTTTAGTTCGCATTCAACTTCATCTCCTTCTTTTAGACCTTCTTTATCTACCTCATGGGAGATATTTCCACTAAACTTTCCAGCAAAAACAACCTTGAATTCTTCACCATCTTTCTTTATTGTTCCTTCATCCCAGGGCTGTCCTCCACCATTCGGATAAAAAGCGGTTTGATCTAAAACAATGAATTTTTTGTCTGCTTTTACTACTTTAGCTTTCCAATTTTTCAGATAACAATCCTTCAGATATAAAACTTCTAACATAATAAAAATTTGTATTTAATTAATTAAAGTTTATCTCCATTTCAACTGCTGCTCATATGTTGAGTGCGGCTTAAATTTTTTCTTTACATTCTCTATTCCAGCATTACCAACAGTTTCTATATCTTTATTATTTCCAATACCTAATCTTGCTTGCTTGCAATAATGAAAGTATCCAATATTTTCAGGGTTAAATCCCATTATTCTGGTAGCTATTGTGTCTGTTGCAAGGAAGTCTGTTCCAGCCAGTGCGAGTTTCATCATCACAGGATCTCCGTGCCCTGGTCCTTCTCCTTCCATTGCTTTAAAAGCGTCTATGACAGATATGTCAGGAGATATCTTTTTGGCAATCTCAAATATGTTCTTGTTTATTGCCACTGTTCCCTGGTGTATGGCTGCTTTGTAGTTTTTGTATTTGGCTGAAACTGGTAGCCTTTTTAGTGCAAAACCAACATATTTGCTTGCTGGAAAGTACTGATTTTTCAAGAGACTTCCAACAGCAAGGTTTTTCAGGGAAAGTGTAACAACTACCTCATTATGTGTCTTCATTGGGCAGACAGATATTCTACAGTCAGATTCAACAACAGTCTTTGAGATCCTAAGCTCCATCGGTTTTAGTTCTGAATCAAATCCAGAGACAGTTACATAATCATCCTTATTGAGGTCAAAGAAATCAATATTATATTCCTTTTTCAATGAAAGATATCCAAAGTTTTTGAATGCCTTGAAAGTATCATATGCACTTCCTTCTGCTATCAATAATTTCTGGTCTGTATGTTTTGATACAAAGTCCAGAACAGCCCTTACAGCATCAACATGTGTTGATGCAAACTGATTGATATCAGAGACAAAATTAGGCTTTATAATTATCCGTTCTTTTCCTTTTATTTTTTCCTTTAGCTTTTCTTTTATTTCATCAAGACAGTTTGTTGTGTTTTCATACCTGTCTTCTCCTTTCCAAATGGAGACTTTGGTTTTCATAGTAAGGATTGGTTTCTGTTCTTAAAATTGCTTCCAAAACAAAAATGTCCGACACAGCCTTTAGAGCTCCCGCTTCTACCAAAGGCTGTGGAGCCAAACCCTATAAATGTCCGAAAATGCGGAAATTGGGCGGTGAGGAGAAGATTGTCATTTTAGAGGGAGAAAAAGCTTTATAAATATGTATAACTAAGTTATACTAAGAGGTATAATTATGGTGGACTTTGAAAGAAAGGTAGGTCCAAAGGGACAGGTTGTCATACCCAAAGAAATTAGGAAAAGTTTAGGTATATATCCTAACATGAAGGTTTTCCTTTTTGTATCAGACCACACTGTTATGATTAATAAGACGAAGAAAGGAATTGCAGATATATTTGAAGACTTGGTTGAGAAGGATGGTAAATACGTCAAAAAAATAAACACAGACAGATTTTATGAAAAAGAAATAAAGGAAAGATGGAAATGATATATATAGATTCCAACTTGTTCATTTATGCGAGAATTGATAAAGGAAAAATAGGCGAACAGACAAGGAAAATAATATCCCTTCTCGAGTCTGGAAAAATAGAAGCCTGTACTTCTGTTCTTTCTCTTGATGAAGTTGTATGGATTGTTAGAGAGGAACTGAAAGACTATAAAGCTGGTATAGATTGTGGAAGAATGATTATGGAAATCCCAAATCTCATTGTTCTGGATATCACAAAAGCAGAGATTCTCAAAGCGTTTGATTTAATGGAAAATGGTCTGAAACCGAGAGATGCCTTGCATGCAGCAACGTGTCTTAAGCATGGAGTATTTACCATAGTGACCAATGATAGTGATTTTAAAAAACTGGATTCATTAAATACTTTAAATTTCGTGGAATTTTTAAAAGAAAATAAATAAATATATTATATCTTTTTCAAGCTTTTTAGAATAAAATAAATAATCAATCCAATTACAATTATTCCTAATTCATACAGATAAATAATTGGTTCAAAGTTAAGCATTATTGTTATCACAGCAATTATACCCAATAGAGCTGGTATTGGGAACCACCCTAAGTTTAATGGAGATTTGAAATGCGGTTTTGTTTTTCTGTCTTTGTATCTTAGAGCTATCAGCGTAATGTTTATCACAAAGAACACAACGAATATTCCCAGATCTGTTACTGAAGCAAGTATAGAGATATCACCCAAAATAAGGAAGAACAGTGATATTACCATTATTGCAAGTATTGCAACATATGGTGTTCTTCTTCCAGAATGCACTCTTGATAATAATGGTGGTAGACCACCCCCACTTGCCATTCCATACATTAATCTGGAGAATCCCATTAGTATTGCCAGCACAGTATTGAATGTTGCAAACAGTGCTATTATAGTCATTAGAAGCATTCCATTAGGCCCCCAAGCAGTTCCTACCACAGTCGACAGAGGCGCCTCTTTTAATTCACTCCACGGCACAACGCTTACTGCTGATAGTGCTACCAAAATATAAAGTATCGTTGATATCACCAATGCGTATATCAGAGCCCTTGGTATTACTTTTGCACCGTTCTTTGTCTCTTCGATAAGTTTTGGCATTTCATCAAAACCTATATATGCAAAGAATATCAGTGCTGCAGCAGCCATTATAGGTGAGAAGTCTGCAAAAGCAAATCCTCCGCCAGGTGTCTGCAGATAATCAACAGAACCAAGATGTGGAATACCAATTGCTATTATGATAAGAAGACCTATCATTTCAACAATAGTAAAAATAACATTAAGCCTTGCTGATTCCTTTACACCCCAGAAGTTTATTATCGAAAGAATGATTATAAGACCAGCTGCAATAAATGGTATTGTTGAGAAATCCCATACCATTAATGTTGCAAAATATTCACTAAAACCCATTGCAACAGCTGTTGCTGATACTGAACCAGCAAAGATAAGAACCCAGCCTATTATGAAACTGAAAGAGTTTCTGTTAAATGTTTTCTTTGTATAGACATATTCAGCTGACTCTTTTGGGAAACGACTGGAAAGTTCGCAATATGAAAGTCCTGTAAGGGCAGCTATTATTGTTGCAACAACAAAGCTCAGCCAAAGAGAGTTTCCTGCTATGGCAGCACCCCTTCCAATAAGAACATAGATACCAGCACCAAGAATCAAACCAACTCCATACATTGTTATTTCAAAAAGGCTTAGTGTTTTCTTCAGTTTTGGTTCCTTTGGATGTTTGTAATGACCATGAGTCATAGTATTTTATTGTGTGAAGGAGGATATAAATATTTATCCCTTTAAACTTACAAAATTGGTTATAAACAATACAATACAAAAATAAACCATGAGACCATTAAACAAGTCTTCTTCAAGGAAGAAGTTCGGAAGAAGGAAAAAGAAAGGTAAAGGAAAGGCTTACAAGGCAATCTGTGGTAAGTGTGGAAAAGACTTTCTCATAGGGTTTAAGCCAAAGGAAGATAAGCCAGTTCTTTGCGGTGGTTGTTATAGGCCTAAGAGGGCTAATCACCGATAATATACTCTTTATAGAACTTCTCTACTATTCTCCTATTCACATAAGGTTTATGATGCCTAAACCCGCCTCCCATTGAGGCAGGTATATGCAATAATTCATGTATGATTGTTCTTGTTTGATCATCGTATGATAATCTGTCAAAATGCTCTGAAATCACCTCTATAACATAATGTGCCTTTATTCCTAGTGCTTTTTGGAATATCCTAGAAAGCGCATGACAGCGCGCTAAAGTCCTTCTTGATTTGGAGCCCTTACTACGCACAAAAGCCACTCTTGAGAGATCTATATGCTGTAGGCTTAATCGAATAGTCACGTGTAAAGCTCTTTTCTGAATATCTGGTGCTGGATGATAAGAAATTCCCATAATTAAGATTGTATTGCTAACTAAAAAATCACTAATTTTGTCATTTTAGAGGGAGAAATAAGCTTATAAGGGGGAAATCTATATATTCTATATGTCACTACTATTTAGTGACTATAGTTGGGGAGAATTGGGAGGAGAAGTCCTGATTCTTCGTCTAAAACATAAGTCTAAATGGTGTAAAATCCATGTCGGCTATCACACGTATTAATCCATCTGTTTTGCTTCGGCATTACAGAACAAGAGAAAAACAAAAAAAATCGAACCCAAATATACGAAATAAAGGGGTGTTTTATCGCCTCTTCCTATCGATTTTTGGGTTTGATCTTACTAGTTTTACGAATCATTTCACAGTTTTCCGAGTGTCTTTTCTAGATCTCCGAAGGGGGGTGATACTAAGTGGATCTTCTGATCCAGATAAGGCCTTTTCTGGGTACGGTTCTCTGTGGTGCCGGTTTGTTCCTAGCACTCTGGAGATATCCCAGAAATGAGGGGCTGGTCAGGTTGGGGATTCTCACAGCCTTTGTGGGGCTCTCATATAACCTCAACCTGGACTGGGACGGAAAGTTCCTGTGTCCTGCCGTTTTCATGGCAGCAGGAGTGGTCATATCTCTCCTGGAAAGGCCATTGGACCGGGTTTTCTGTCTGATGGGTGGATTCATGGCCTTCTTGGGCCTGCTTTCCGCTCTTCTCTACCAGCCGTTTTAGTGTAGAGACAGCCCTCGCCAACCCATGGCGAACCGAAGGGTAGCAAGGTTGAAATTCCTGCTGCCGAATAATAATGGGTAAAATGGTCCCGTGTGAACGCCTTCATGTGGCGGGGCTGTTGTATACTAAGTTCTGTGAATAATCACCTGGGATCACAATTGTCTTTCATTGTGAAAGGCTGATCTTGGGTGGATATAGCCTCTAGATCCTGAAGGGGAACGCTATGAGGCAGCTGGCAGCCGTTGCGTGCTTGTTGGTGGTGTCGGTGGCCTTCGGCCAGGATTTCAGCAAGATGACCCCTAAGCAGATCATTGCTTGGGGCGAGCGCAGGAACGCCGAGATGGAGAAGGAGTTGGCCGAGGCCAAAAAGGTCCTCAAGGTCATGGACACGCTCCGGAAGGTCAACGGCAAACTCAAGGGCACTGGGATGGTCCTGGAGACGTTTGCCCAGGCCGAAGCCCGCAGGCAGGCGTTCCTGAAGAGCTTCTCGAAGCCGTTGAGGGACAGCGCCAAGATCTGTCGGGAGGGCGCCGAGGAGCTCAGGAAGAACCGCGCCAACCTGAAGGTCGATCCGAACGACCCGGCCGAGGTCAAGGCCCTGAAGTTAATGTCCAAGGATATCCCCACCTGTTTCGACAACGCTGGGAATTCCCAGGACAAGGCGGCCGATGCCATCGAGGGCAAGACCTCGAAGTAGCCACCAATAGCCAGCCAATGGCTTAATTCGCGGGTTTGGGAGTACCTGCAGAAATTGGTAAAACTCCTTGGTCCTAGAAAGCAGCCACCTCACAGTGGTTGGGACCTGGCAACGTTCAATGGGAACGGCTGAGAGCTGCAAGGAACCCGGAGAATGAGGGGGACTTGAGATGGATGCTTATTTGTGGAATATGGTCAGGAGCTGTGGTGTGGACGCAACGCTGGAAAACCGACGCAACCTCCTCGAGGTTGCCGCTCGGAACTTCAATTTCGGGGCGCTTTTCCGACTCACGAGGGACATCGAACTCTTGAAGTCGATGTTGTAGTGAAGGAACATTTCGCCAGCCCATGGCGAATAGTTTGGTCAACAAGAGAAAGGGGGTGGTTAAACCAACTACCTGAAATAACAAATAGGCTGGCCACTTGCCTCATTAATAAAAGTGGTGTCGTTTTATACTGTCATCTTAGAGGGCTATACATCAAAATATGTCGGGTCGCTTTTTCTTTCTGCTTTTGGTATTTTTTCATCTAGATGAGCATCATATCTGTCAACTCTTACCTGGTTTGTTCCTGAATGACAGCTTAAAGTAATAATCTCTGGTACAAGACCAAACATTCTTCGTATATCCTTTGCTATCTTAATGCTATGTTTCTTTGATTTTCTGACAGCTCTATCCATATTACCAGCTGTTGTCTTCACTTCAACATTATAGATACCACTATTCACAATAAATACATCAGATATTCTTCTTTTTGCATTCCATTCAACATCAACATAAGGAGCAAAGTCTCCAAAGTCCATTCCAAACTCTTCAGGATTCCTGGCAAACGAAAGAAGAACATAATCATGCCACGTCCTTTCAAGATCTATTGCATTGCTATTCAGATGAGCATATCTTTGTATGCTGCTGAATCTTGGATTTCTATATTCACTTAGTTCAGGACATTGTAGCCAATCTTCTTCCACCAAGTAAGGCAGATAGCTCATAAAAATAACCTAAAATTCGATATTAGAGCAAATGCTAAGAAAACTAGAAAATAATACCCGGTATAAACATTTGTAAATTGCTCATGGAGAAATATTGTATGAAAAGACTTAAATAACTATCCTTTGCACGCATTGTATATGTTCTCAAACAGTTCTCTCAGTTTGTCCTTTGGAACAGAAGAAAAAGCTATTCTCAAAAGGTTTCCAATGGCTATCACACCAGTATCATAGTCCTTTAGCAGCTTCTTTCTTACCTCTTCGCCGTCTTTGTTTAGTTCTATGCACATGAAATATCCTGAATTGAAAGGAAGTGCCTCAAAATATTCTTTGTATTTTTCATCTGAAAGTATTTTTTTGACTTCTTCGTATCGTTCCCTTAGAATTTTAAAGTTCTTTTCCTCATCTTCTTTTAGTTTTGGATTATCTAAAGCCTTTATTGCAAGGAATTGGGAATGTGTGCATACATTGGAAATACCTCCTCTAATTGAACCAGATGTTTTGTCTTCTAAAACTTCTGCAACTTTGTCTTTGATTCCCTTGAAAGCGTATGTTATGAAACCTACTCTAAGGCCCCATGAATACATCTCCTTTGTAATGCCATCAAGCTTTATTGCAAGTATATTTTTATGAAGGTCTGCTAGTTCTGAAAATAAAGATTTTCTGAATATGTTATTTTCAAAAAACAGTCCAAAATAAGCATCATCGCATATCACAACCAGTTTGTTTCCAGCTTCTGCGCTCTCTTTTATAGCATTTATAATTCCATCAGCATCTTCTTCTGTTGCACTGTAACCTGTTGGGTTATTGGGAAAATTTAGAAGCACTATCTGTTTGCCTGGATTTTGTTTTAGTTTTTGCTTCAGACCCTCTACATTGAACTTCCCCTCAGAGAACGTAGGAAACATATCCAGTTCTGCATGCTGAAATGTTAACTTGTAATTGCCCCAGATCTTGTCAGGTGTTATTATTTTCTCTCCATTGTTTACAAAAAGACTTGATACAATACTTAGACCATGTGTTATCGCATTAGTAACAACAGGGAGACTTGTCTTCTCCTTAACTGAATTTCTTTCCTTTATTCTTTTCAGCCACCTTTCTGCTAGTGCCATCTGGCCATAGCTAGGTGAATAAAGTACTGTTTCGCTCGGAGAAAGCTTTGAATTTTCTGTTATTACACTCATTGAAAGCGGCTCACCAGAATCATCTAAAGCAACACCTATTGTGGCGTTTATTTTCTTTCCTTTTGCCTGTGCAGCCTGAGCTAGTATTCCCTTCTTAGGAAAAAAGCACATTCTACCCCTTTCAGAAAGCATCTCAAATATTTGCGGTGCTTCTTTTTTTAATATATCATTTATCTCACATACTTGGTCATTAACTTTCATAAGTTTCCAGCCTTTTCCTTTCCTCTTCCATCTCTTTTACAAACTCTTCTGGAAGGTCTTTTTCCTTTTCAAAAACCTCTTTCATTCTTTCAGCCTTTTCCAGTAGTTTTTTCACTCTTATTGTGAACTGTTTCTTGTAGTCATCTTCTGTATATTCTTTATTAAGAGCTTCTTTAAAGAGTTTTCTCAGGTCTTCATACTTTGGGATAAAACCTATTGGTGTTTCAATAGCTTCATAATCACCATGCACTCTTCCTTCCATCCAGAGAAGCCAGACTTTTTTATCAAGTATGGCATTAAGGTACTTGTCATTTTCTTTTAGGAAGTAGTTTGTATGGAATATCTTTGGTAGATTTTTTAGTTTTTTTCCTAGTTCCAGATGATTTTTCAGATAAAGACCTACTGGAACAACTAAAAAGTCCAGGTTCGCCATTGGGTTATGCTTCCTTATTCCAGCCTGACCAATTGCTGCTGCAGTTGTTTCTGATTCAACTGTTGCACCAACATACACTCCATGTGACCAGGAAAGAGACTCTAAAACAGGAACTGAGGTATCAGAATCTCTTCCGCCATAGATGAATCCTCCTATAGGCACGCCGTCTGGGTTATCAGCATCTGGATCAGCATTATCAAGTTCTTTTATTCTTATTGTATATCTGGCATTTTTGTTAGCTGGACTAACAGACTCTCCGTCAGGACCTTTCATTTCCTCTTTATAATCACCTGCATAATTATAACCCTCTTTTGGGAGGTCTTGTCCCATTCCTAGCCAATGAGGCTTTCCGTCAACAACAAGAACATTTGAAACAATTAATTCCCTGAGCGTTGTGACTGCTTTGTATATTACAGGATCATCTTCTGGGTTAACATCCTGAATTATGCCAAAGATTCCCTGTTCTACGTTTACAGCATGTACATAACCATCATTCCAAACTCTAAGATATGCTATATCATCACCGATTATTGTTTGGCCAGGAACCATGGCAGTTGATGTCTTTCCGCAAGCACTTGGAAACGCTCCTGTAAAATAGGTTACTCGGTTCTTACCTTCTGGGTGTACACCCATAACAAACATATGTTCGCAGAGCCAGTCTTCATGGTTTGCTTTGTATAATGCTAGTCTTATAGCAAGCTTTTTCAGCCCAACACTATTACCAGCATATTGGTTGTTTACAGTGAAAACTCTTGAACCTTCAAGGTCAATGTAAATTCTTCTTTTATCAATGTTTTTTGTATTGTTTCTTTCATCCAGTTCTCCAGCAGAGTGCAAAAAATAAAAGAATTTATCAGAACCGTTTAGTTTTTTAAATTCTTCATAGCCTGGTCTGAAAAGAATTGTTTCAGAATGAGCAACATAAAAAGAATCAGTTATCTGCAGAGATGGAATTGCAAACTTTGAATTGCATGGACCAAGACAGAAAAAACACACGAGCATCTCCTTTCCTTTCATTGAACCATCTAAAAAACTAAGAACCTCTTTTAATCCTTGTTCTTTTTCTGTGGTATTGATGAAATCACTCATATATTTGCCTTTTGGAAGAAGCACCTTTGTATTCTCCTTATCTCTTGCCTGATCATAATAACTGTCAAAATGAACTGTATGGCCTTTCATTGTCAATGGTTTTTCTTCGCCATTTTCTTTGGATATTTTTCTGATATAGTCAATATCTTCCTGAGAATCAGTTAATATTGTTACTTTTTCTGGTTTGCAAAGTTCTATTGCTTCTTCTACTTTTTTGATAATATGCTCGTTGCCAAGATCTTCGAGTATTTTTCTATTTTTTTCGTCTAACATAAAGACCAATAGAAGATGTGGGTTTAATGGTTTTTATTGTTTTTTATATAAAGTTCGAATATCGTAGTATTTTTATTGTTTTATTAATAAAATATTAACAAGAGATTAAAATAGCCATTTTTACTATAAAAAGAGAATTGGCTTTCTACACGGTTTTTTTCACATAGAGCACACGAGGCTTTTTCTAGATAGGAGATTCTTCAGACACTTTCAACACTAGTCTTTGGAGGGTCTTTGGGAGATATAAATGAAAGAACAACACAAAATCAGAGCTCGGAACATTGGCGAGGTGTGGGTTTGGTTCATGAGAACCCGGGGCGCACTCGGTGGAGTTGCGCTCAGGGAAGTTAGGTTCAAGGTTCTCGACGTCAAAGGTGGCAACGTTGACTGTCTCTTTGACAACGGAGAAAGGGGCACAGTTCGCATCCACAAGCTTATGGAACCCGAAGTTGTCACATTTTAGGAGGATTCTGATGGACCATTGGGAACGAGAAGAAATGAAACGACGTGGAGAGCTCGACGAAACTATCGCATTCGTTGATCAGAGAACTGGAGCTCCGGTTACATGGGAAGAGATCCGGCGACGACACAGCCAGTGCAAACGGGTAACTCGTGTCGGAAGCTGGTCGTCTGCTGGTTCGGCTGCATCGGACAGTGGCGGACTTCATATGGGGAGGGGAGGCTGAACGATGAGAACCTTCGAAATCTGGAGGAATCTCCCAGGGAGATCTCCACCACAACTTCAGCTCAGATGCCCATGTCTTGTGGGTATTGAGTGGAGTTCAAAAGGTATGAGAATGACACTTGATGGTGTTGCCGCTGAGGTCACCGATAAGGGTGGGCACTTTGTATTGAGAGCTCACCTATCCCCTATCACTGGGCAAACTGTACGGTTCTACGGCCAGAAGGACCAGGGTTCTGAATCTCCGAAGATACTTGTCGGGCTTATCAGGATCACTGACATTATCCCAACCAACGATGGCCGGCAACATATCCATTTCACATTTCTAGCAGGACCAGCTGTTGTTAACCTCGAAGTTCCTCGATGAGGGGGAGGCTGATGTTCTCAGAACGCATAATCAGGATACTGGAAGACCCGAAGAGGAATATCATCACATGGTTTCTGTCCTGGGCCATCATCGCAATAAGCCGGCTGGCACGGCTTATCGAACGGAATGAGGAGATGATACAAGAATGATAACACTAACGATGAATGGGGAGGTCTGGGTGGAAGAGGATCACCCGATCGTCAACATCGTCTCAAAGGGTATATTCGCATATATCGCTGTCTGTATCTTTTTGGGGAAACTCGCAAATGGGGGAGACTGACACACCAATACGAGTCAACGAGAGTGGGGGGAAGCTGAAAACATTCAACTTCCAGTCACCTGGATCATAAAGAACTTCCACCCCTCTCTCAATATATTGTCAGTTTAGAGGGATATTGTGTATCATTTTCACACATTAACCTTTTAATACTTTTTTATCAAAATTTTATATGCGAGTATTATTGGTTGATCTGGGAACTCCAAGAAATGAGATAAGCGAACCGCTTGGAATTGAAACATTGACTCCATATGTTGAGGCTGCAGTTCCTGGAACAAGAGTAGATTTTAGATCTTTAGAACTTGATAATTATTCAGATGTCGATGAATATTTAAGATCTGGGGATTATGATGTAATCGGATTATCAACAAAAATAAGATCTTATGATAAATTTAGTAGTTCTGTAGAAACAATTAAAAAAGCATCACCACAAACCGTTGTTGTTGTTGGAGATATTCTTGGAACATACGCATTTGAAGATGTCCTAGACACATACGAAGATGTTATCTGCGTAAGAGGAGAAGGAGAGATACCTTTCACTAAATTAGTCAATAGTGTTGCAGTGGGGCAGCTCTCCTTATCTGGTATACCTAACCTAGCATACAAATCAAATGGTAAATTGGTAACAACAGATAGAGTTACTATGGACTTAAGAAAAGCTAGGCATCCTAATAGGGTCTTAGCACCTGAAATTCTAAGGCAAAACGGTTGTGCTAGAGTAGAAGGAAGTAAAGGTTGTGCTTATTCTCTATGTAGTTACTGTGGTACTGTTGAAAAATATAATGGACCGGGATGGAGACCATTTGACATAGATTTTGTTACTGATGAATTAACTACTATATCTGATTTGGGGTTCAAATCCCCATGGTTTACTGATGAAGATTTTTTTGGTGACGATATCCAGAGAGTTTATGATTTTGCAGATGCTGTCATTGATCTAAAAAAACAGGGTATGATAAGGCCTGACTTAGATTTTTATATAAATGCACGAGCGGATTCTATTCTTGGTGTCGATTTCGGTGGTACAGATGAATCAAGAAAAGTTTTGTTAAGACTCAAAGAAGCAGGACTTAGGGAGGTTTTTTTAGGATTAGAATCTGGTTGTAAGCGTCAGTTAAAAAGATATAGAAAAGCATGGGTAGGAAACAAAAGCCTTCAAGCACTGAATCATTTAAGGGGACTAGGAATAGGTATTGATATTGGATTTATATTTTTTGATAAGGATGCAACTATTCAAGATTTGAGAGATAACACAAATTTTGTTTATGATGCCGCTATAAATACACATGATGCAAGACTTATAAAAAGGGTGAGAATAGAACCTAGGACACCAATGGGTGATGACTTTAAAATAGATAATCCGCACCCTGTTATTGATATGGATCTAGTTGAATTTGAATATGAATTCACTATTCCAGAGGTGGGGGAAGCTTTCATGGTATTTCAGGACTGGGAAAAGGGAGACCTAGATGTTATATATAATCTTCAAGCACTTTGTAGAGGTGAAGTACCAGAAGACTATACCAGAGAAGAGGTTAAAGTAATAATATCAAGATATAGACATCTAGATTGGAAATACTTTAACGAAGTGTTGAGTATATTTGAAACTGGTGAAAAAGATAGAGAGGTTAAAATAGGAGAAATAACACAACGATTCGAAAGAGAGAGAGATAATTTAGATAATACATCAATAGATAGAGTGAAATGGCTTGACAGTACATTTAGAAGAAATCTTTAATTATTTAATAACAATAATCAATGGTGATTTTTTGAAAGAGGTCGAACTTTGCTTCAGGATTGACTCGGAGAAAGAGAAAAAAATACAAGATAAACTAAAAGAATTTTTTGTTAAAAAGGTTACGGAAACTGATACATATTTCTTTCCTCCACATAAAGACTTCTTTGCAAATAAAAACGGAAAAGAAAATCTCAGAATAAGAGATTCTAATGGTAAGGTAAAGCTAACATACAAAAACGTTGTTTATAATAACTGGGAATATTCACATTCTATAGAAAAAACCGTTACAGTGAATGACTCCAAGGAATTAATTGAAATTCTAAAATCTCTTGGGTTTAAAATACATATAACTATTGTAAAGGAAAGAGAGATATTTGAAAATGACAAATTCAAAATTACAATTGATAAAATAGAAGATCTAGGATTTTTTGCTGAAATTGAATGGAATTGTGAAGAAAATGAAAATGCACTTGAAGAATGTAAGAAAATGGCAAAAGAGTTAGAGCTTGAAGAGATCGAAGATAAAGGCTATTTAAGATTGTTGGAAGAAAAAATGGATTTAAAATAATTATTTCTTATCTTCCAATGCTGCATGTGCAGCTGCTAACCTTGCGATTGGTACTCTGAACGGACTACAAGAAACATCATTTAATCCAATTCTATGACAGAACTTTACGCTTTCTGCCTCTCCACCATGCTCACCGCAGATGCCTATCTCAAGCTTTGGATTAATCTTTCTTGCTTTTTCAATGCAAATCTTCATCATCTCACCAACACCTGTCTGATCAATGCTCTGGAAAGGATCTCTTTCATATATCTTGTTTTCAACATAAGCTGGAAGGAACTTTCCTGCATCATCTCTTGAGAAACCGCATGTCATCTGTGTAAGGTCATTTGTTCCAAAAGACATAAAGTCTACTTCCGGAGCAATCTCATCTGCTGTAAGAGCTGCTCTTGGAACCTCAATCATTGTTCCTATTTTATAATCATTTTCACCAAGCTCTTCAGCAACCTTTGTAACGATATTTTTAATCATCATGTATTCATTTACATTTCCAATAAGTGGAACTTCTATCCATGGCTTTGGTTTCAATCCTTCTTTTCTACATTCCTGAGCAGCCATTAGAATAGCTCTTGCCTGCATTTCATTTATCTCTGGATATGTAACACCAAGTCTACATCCTCTGAAACCAAGCATTGGGTTAAATTCATGAAGGGATTCAATAATACTCTTTATTTTTTCAGCTGTTGCACCCATCTCTTTTGCTAACGATTGAATATCCCTATCCTCTTTTGGAAGGAATTCATGTAGAGGAGGATCCAGTAGTCTGATTATAACAGGCATGTTATCCATTACTTTGAATATTCCCTTGAAATCTTCTTTCTGCATTGGAAGCAGTTTTTCTAAAGCCTTTTTTCTATCTTCCACATTCTCAGCAAGTATCATCTCTCTAACAGCCTTAATTCTTGACTCTTCAAAAAACATATGCTCTGTTCTGCAAAGTCCAATACCTTCTGCACCATAATCCTTTGCAACCTGTGCATCTTTTGGTGTGTCAGCATTTGTTTTAACAGAAAGTTTTCTAAAAGAATCTGCCCAGCTCATTAACTCTGAAAATTCACCTTTCATTTCAGGTTCTACTAGCTTTAGTTCGTCTTCATAAACAAGACCTTCTGAACCATTAAGTGTTATTATATCACCTTCTTTCAAAACTTTACCTGTTGCTTTGATTTTCATCTCTTTCTTCTCTTCATTCACTTCAATATCAGAAGAACCAGCAACACAACACTTACCCATACCTCTTGCAACAACAGCAGCGTGAGACGTTTGACCCCCTCTTGCTGTTAGAATTCCCTGAGCAGTATGCATTCCCTCAATATCTTCAGGTGAAGTCTCAACTCTAACCAAAACAACCTTTTCCCCATTTTCATTCATCTCAACTGCTCTTTCTGCAGTGAAAACAATCTTTCCAACAGCTGCGCCAGGTGAAGCTGGCAAACCCTTTGCTATTGGTTCAGCGCTTTCGTTTGGATCTATCTGCTTGTGCAAAAGCTGGTCTAATTGCTCTGGATTCACTCTTATAACAGCATCTTCCTTTGATATTAACTTTTCTTTGAACATGTCAACTGCTATCTTAACAGCAGCCTGTGCTGTTCTTTTTCCCTTTCTTGTTTGGAGTAAGAATAATTTTTCATTTTCAATAGTAAACTCAAAATCCTGCATCTCTTTGTAATGCTTCTCTAATTTTTCATATACTGTAAGAAGCTGTTCATAGACTTTTGGCATTACCTTTTTCAATTCATCAATTGGTTGTGGTGTTCTAATACCAGCAACAACATCCTCACCCTGAGCATTTATCAAGAATTCTCCATAATGCTCTTTTTCACCTGTTGATGGGTTTCTTGTGAATGAAACACCTGTTCCTGATGTCTCTCCTCTATTACCAAAAACCATTGCCTGAACATTAACACCTGTTCCTGCATCATCTCTTAGCTTGTTTATCCTTCTGTATTTGATTGCTCTTTCATTATTCCAGGAATTAAATACAGCATCAATAGACATCTTTAGTTGTTCATATGCATCTGTTGGGAAATCTTTTCCAGAATCCTTTTTAACAGTTGCTTTGTGCAGTTCTACAATTTTCTTTAGATCTTCTACATCAAGGTCAGTATCTTGTTCCACGCCTTTTTCTTCTTTGACCTTTTCAAGATTTTTCTCAAAATCAGCATGCTTGACTTCCATTACAACATCACCAAACATCTGGATGAATCTTCTGTAAGAGTCCCATGCAGCTCTTTCTCCGATTATCTTTGCCAGACCTTCTACAACAGTATCATTCAATCCCAGATTTAATACAGTATCCATCATACCTGGCATTGAAACATAAGAACCTGAACGAACAGAAACAAGAAGTGGGTTTTCAGGGTCACCAAGCTTTTTGTTCATAAGCTTTTCTAATTTTGCAAGCTTTTCCTTTACCTGATCTTCCAGACCAGAAGGCCATTTCTCTTTTTCAACATAAAATTGATTGCATGCATTTGTTGTTATTGTAAATCCCTGTGGAACAGGCAGACCAGCAGTTGTCATTTCAGCTAACTGAGCGCCTTTATTTCCTAATAGAAATATCATTTTCTCTGTATTTGCATCCTTTACTTCATCAAAACTATAAACCCATTGTGTCATGTATCCACCAAGAATAATATAATTGAAAACAAAATTATTTAAATGATTATTAAAAAACACCGTTAAATTGACAGTATAACAGAATATCAGGGATATTCTGCCCGTTTGGGAGGCTCTCCTTCACTGAGATCTAGTAACCTGGTCCTTCGTAAGGCTCAACATAATCAGGGTCTGGTGCATTCAACGATTTCCATACTTCCTTTCCTATTTCTACGAGATAAAGGATGAAAGGAGAAACCAGTAAAGTGAGAAAGAATGTTACAGGAAGCATCAGAGGATGGAAAGCCAATTTTCCATATCTCAGACATTTTTCTAACACTGGTTTCCACATATCAATGTAAAAGGGTTCCGCGAGTAGGGGGAGAAATGGTAAAGAGAAGAGAAAAAGCAAAGCAAAGCAGCCCCAGAAACTCGGTGTTTCTTCTTTTTCCGATGTATCCATCATATACCCTTTCTAAACAAAAGACAAGAAAAGAGAGGAAAGCAACATACTGAAAACTGTTACTATCTTATCTGTTCTCTCTTGGAAACTGTAAAAAGTAAATATGATGTTTTATTCTTAAATTACAAGTTTAAATCTTTAATTATATGTCAGAATTCAGTCTTTTAGAGGAATGTAAGAAATGCGGAGCAAAATGTTGTAAATCAGGTACACCTATACTTCTACCATGGGAAAGGGATAAGATAGTAAAGGAAACGGGCAGAGATGTCTTTGAAAAGGCAGCGAAATGGTATATTTTCAACAAGGAAAATGGGGAACCTTGTCCTTTTTTGAAGAATGATCTTTGTACAATAGAAGAGATAAAACCTATAAACTGCAAGGCTTTTCCTGCAGTCATTTTTGGTGGGATAAACCCTGAAAAAACAGTGAAAACCTGTCCAATAAAAAAACTTCCAATGGATTTTGTTGAGAATGTGGATAAATTAAGGAAGCAATTGGAAATGTCCTTAGATAGATGGAAAGAGTATATGGATGACTGTGAAAAAGCTTTATAAGCAAAAAACCAATGAATTCTTTCAGCCATTAGATTATTCAAAGACTTTCTTCAACCGTCTTTTGAAAATCTTAGGAGAACAAGATGAATCATCTACTTCTAATCACAATTGTTGTGATCATCAACTATCCTCTTCTCAGGTATGCACTCTATGTAGATTTCAATCTTACGAAGCACTGGAAAGCCGTGAAACCGGAAACAGAAGAGGAACGAATGGCCAATAATGCATCATATTGGTTAACACGCATCTTCATGTTCGGATGCTTCCTTGTATTGATCTTTTGGCTCGATTGGATACTCTTTAAGAAGATCGTCTAAGGAGCGGATATGAAACATCTACTTCTAATCGCAATTGTTGTGATCATCAACTATCCGCTACTCGATGCCTTACTCGAGAATGATAGAAACATCAAGTGGAAATGGGAAAGGCAGAGAAAACCGATGATTTTTCCAGGAATGGAAAAACTTAACTCGGCTGTTATCTTTGTTGCACGCATTTTCATTTTCATATTCTTCAGCATATTGTTCTTTCTGTTTGACATGAAGATCTATAACATGATATTCTGAAAGGAGAGTGGGACAGATGGCTTCGACCTGATTGTCCCATTATATTGTCATGTTAGCGGTGTATATAAAAATATTAATATATCAGAAAGATAAAGTGTTGTTATGGACGCTAAGATTCTAGAAAAATACAAGAAAGCAGGGCAGATAGCAGCTCATGTAAGAGCTGAAACAGAAAAGAAACTGAAACCAGGCATGAAGCTCTTAGAGATTGCAGAATTTATTGAATCTTCTATTAGGAAGAAAGGTGGAGAACCAGCATTTCCAGTAAATCTCTCACTAAATGAAATTGCTGCTCATTATACACCTGTATACAAGGATGAAACCACTGTAGAAGCAGGTGATCTTCTTAAGATAGATATTGGAGTTCATGTTGACGGATATATAGGGGACCTGGCATTTACATGGTGTTCTGAGAAGAATCCTTTGATTAAAGCTGCTGAGAAGTGCTTGGGGATAGGCATAAAGGTATCAAAACCTGGTGTAACGGTGTCCGAGCTAGGAAAAGCCATAGAGGATGCCTCTAAAGAGCAAGGTATAGGTCTTATAATGAATTTAACAGGCCATACCCTGGACAAATTTAAGTTCCATGGAGACCCAATTATCCCTAATAAAGAGACAGGAAATACACATGCCTTCAAAGAAGGAGATATTATAGCATTGGAACCATTTACTGTTGAAAGCAATGGTTGGGTAAATGAATCAGCGCCTACAGAGATATACAAGCACGTCATGGACAGACCAGTTAGGTTAAAAGAGGCAAGGGAAATTCTTTTAATGGGAAGAGATCAATTCCACAGCCTTCCATTTGCAAAAAGATGGTTATATGATAAATACAGCCCTGTAAAAGTTGCGATGTCGCTGAGGCAACTAGAAGCTGCATATGCTGTTGAGGGTTTTCCTGTGCTAAAGGAAAAGGATGGAAAAAAGATAGCACAGGCAGAGCACACAATAATTGTTGGAGAAAAGCCGTTGGTTACAACTGAATTAAAGGATTAGCTTGACCACACAACAACCGTTATCTTATTACTATTATGGGAAGAACCACCTGTTGTAACCGCTTTCAGATAGACTTCAATAATACCCTGACTATCTATTAAATACCCTGGATCTACATAAGGATAGTATAGATTACAATCTGTAAAGTCAGGTGATAAGCATCTTTCTCCAGGGTTTTGTAATTGTGGGTCATAATAACCACCAAACCATCTCAGTTCTCTTAGATCACTATCTATAAAGCCAACATCAGTATCCCTCTCAAACAATACCTGTACTCTATAATCCAGACCGTCTAAAAATTCAAGATCGAACATACCTGGATTTAAAACAGCTTTAGATAGATCAACAAATAATCTATAGTAATCTAAAGCAACTTCTTTAGTATAGAAAACTTCATCAATATATCCACCACTACTATCTGTTATTATAATCTTTGGTAGATAATCATCTATGTTTACAAAATTTCCTCTTGTAACACATTGATTTGAATCAATATCACATCTACCATCACATAGTGTGGTAGTATGACTGAGTTCATTGCCATCACAATCATATACTCTAAATCCTTGTGTGTATTTCCCACCGTCTGTTGCAGCGCCAACACAGTCATCATAATAACGTTCTGTGCAAGCCGCAGCGCCATCATCATAATCTATGCAGCTTGAACATGTGAATTCACATCTTCCTGTCAACTTATTACAGCTATAGTCAGATCCTAAAACAGCTGAACATGAATCACAGCCTGGTAATATACCACCACAACCATTATCAAAATCATCATCACCGCATTCAACTTCTGTTCCTATGAAATCATCACATGTTTTGCATTCTAAACAGTCTCCAGATATACAATTAAATCCTGCGGGGCAGTCACCACTAAGACCACCACAGCTCAAATATCCGCATTCAGGATCCATACCGCACTCATTATCACCACAATCGGGATCACAGCATATACCACCTATATCCATTCCAACACCGCATTCACATTGCCCGCCAATACAAACAAAACCAGCACTAGAATCACATGTCCCACAAGAGCCACCGCAGCCATCGTCTCCACATAACTTGCCATCGCAATTTGGTACGCATGGTATTTTCTCACACTTGTTACTGACACACTCATAACCATCATCACAAGAACCACAATCAAGTTCCCCTCCGCAGCCGTCATCAGACCATGTTCCACATTCCAAGCCTAGACCACTGCAACTCAATGGATTAGCACAAACACATTCATATACCTGAATACCTGTAGGCTTTGTAACTTTCTTGCATATATCTCCATCATCACAGTTACCGCAATTAATTGTACCGCCACAGCCATTAAGTAATGATCCACAATACATCGGAATATCACGTGTCAGGCAATCAGCAACTGTCAATGGCTCGCAAACACATCGGCCACTTATACAACTGGACCTTGGATTATCGCAGGTACCGCAATTAATTGTACCGCCACAGCCATCACTATATGGTCCGCCACACTCTCTTCCTAATGACTCACATGTAATCGGTTCAGTGCAATCACATACACCTGTTTCTTGATTGCAAGACTCTCTCGCACCTGGACACTCTCCATCAAAATCCCCACAAAGAAGCTCTCCGCAATGATCAGTACCGCATTCCCTGGTTCCGCAGTCTGGCTGGCATTCGCAATATCCGAACTTAAAATCAGTCTTTTTCTCGCATTTATTGCCTTTACAACTTAGGGCACCATCTCCCTGGGTATTAGCAACCCAGCCTTCAGGGCAGTCCAGCTTTTTGCTAACCATCTGGAATTTACTACCTTTCCGCTGGCAGTAACCTTCTTCAATTGTATTGCTATCTATCTTTTTGTCAGCTATACACTTCCATTTCCATTTGCCTTTTTCTTTCACCTTTCCACAGACAATTCCACCATAGAACTCATCATTCCCTAAAGTAAGGGTTTTCCTTGGATTACCCTTGGAAGCATTATCAAATTCAAAACTACCCATTGCTAAATAATTATAATCTCTGCAATTATCGCCTCTCACCTTCATTCTAAACTGACCTAAAGGATCTGTTAGATCAATACCCAATTCATCAGCAAAAACAATAATAGAAACAAATGCAACAGCGACTATTGCTATTATAGCTATTGGTAATAATTTTTTTATCTGAGTATTTTTCACTACTTTCTTTTTTAGCATTAATATATACTTTGGTTTTTATTTTATTTAAATATGATAAAGGGATTTCGAATTGGTGAAGCATATTAATTAAAAGATTCAATTCCAAGTTTTAGTATGCCTAAAATAGGTCCTGGTGTTGGAGTAGCTGCAATGATTGTAAAGGATGGGAATGTGCTTCTTGGTAAAAGGCATGATGATCCTGAAAAAGCTGATTCTCTTATGCATGGTGAAGGTACATGGACAATGCCTGGCGGTAAATTGGATTTTGGTGAAGGCCTTATCAATGGTGTTTGCAGAGAAGTATCTGAAGAAACCAGTTTAGAACTGGATAAAGAAAAGATTAAATTGTTTAGCATTGGAAATGAGATAGTACATGATGCTCATTTTATAACACTTGGCTTTCTTTCTAAGGACTTTCAAGGTGAAGCTGAAATAATGGAACCTGATGAGATAACAGAATGGAGGTGGTTTCCATTGGATAGTCCACCAGAACCAATGTTTCCACCAGCTGAGAAGATGTTAAAGAACTATTTAGACAAGGAATTGTATAAACACTGATTTTAATTGCTCAGAACTGACTCTTCGTCCATATCTATTTCTTCTCTGCCTGCAACAACCCCGAACTTTGAGAAAATAGAACTACATTGCGGACATCTGAACACATCTGGATCAGTCTCCCAATTCTTACCCTTAGTTCCGCAGAAAGGACAATTATTATTAAACATGCAAATCAATAAACTATATTGTTAATTAACTATTTATTCTTTACATGGAGTCCTTGTTTTTCTGCATTTTTAAGGATTTCCAATCTCTTTTTCTTCCCAACACCAGAAGCAATTAATAGAATACCTTTCTTGTCTGTTTTTTTAAGATCTGAAACATTAAAAACTCTGAATATTTTCTTTCCACCAACTGTTCCTCTTATAGAACTTGGTTTTTTATAGCCTACTATAGGCATCTTTCCTCTCCCTTTTAATTTTTTCTTTAGTTTGTTATCTAAGCCCCTTGGCTTTCTCCAAACTTTTTTTAGTTTTTTGTTACTCTGTTTTGCTCTTTTGAATATTTTCATAATAACCTAGTTGTTTTTATCCTTGACAATATGTTTTGAATGACGCCATGCCGTTGATGTAGATATATTTAGTTTTTTTCCTATACCAGAATAGCTTAGCTCATTTTTCCTCAATTCTATTATTTTTGATTTCAACATTGAAACTTTCCAATTCGGAGTTTGATACATTTTATATCCATTAATTAAATTATACAAGTTCTCTTTTTTTCTTTTTATATTGAAATTAATACATTTAGCAAAATTTTCCAGTGGTCTTCTTGATTTAATAAATACACCAACTTTTCTAATACTTAGACCATCAATACCAACATCTTTTAGTAAGGAAGCTATCTCTTTTTTACCAATTTCATTTCTAGAACATAGAACCACACATTTTGTAGTATCGTAATTGGCAACAGATCCCTGAGAATCGGCCATTCCTTGGAGATATTTTGCTTTAATGTTTTTTGAAGCCTTTTTGATAACTTCTGGTATATCCCAAGTTTTTTCTTTAAAATTAGCATTATAATTTAGAATATCGTCACATACCGCTTTAGATTGTAAAATGCATTTATAATGTATTTTTGTATCACCTCTTCTCATTTTTAGTTTTACGATTTTAGGTTTTATTCCATACGTAATATTTAAACATAGACTGAAATATTTAATAAAATCCAAGTCAGTAGCTTCAAGGGCAACTCTATGAACTCCATTGTCTTTCCTATACTCAATAAAACCATCTCCAGGTCCAACAACACCTAAAACATAAGCCTTTTCAGAAGTTAATTGATGATGTTTGTAGTTTAAAATTTTTTTAGGATCTCCTCGTTTTTTTAGATTAATATCCTCTTTATGTAAATGTCTTTGAACTGTAGAAAAACTAAAATCACAGTTTTGAGCTATCTGATTTATTGACCATCCTTTTTTATACAATTCGACAAACCTTCTATGTAGGTATATGTTAACTGCATCCTTTGGGGATATCCTAAATCTTACATTCTTTTTTAATAAATTATTCCTTACACTAGTCTTACTCATACCTATTTTTTTGGATATTTTATCTGTTCCCAGACCCTTTTTATATAACAATACCATCGATTTCTGTAAGCCTTCTGAACTTTTCTTATTGATCATGTTCAATCTCCTTAGCTTTCTGAGTGAGCCAGCAGCCATCCTGGAAAACCCTTCTGTCATAACCTCTTACAATTGTTAACTGCTCAATTTTTGCAGCTGCCTGTCCCACAGTATCTCTGTTGATACCTGAAATTACTACTTCATCCTTTTGTATTTTAACATCAACACCTTCTGGCAGGCTAACCTTCCTTGGTTTCTTCTCTCCCATGAAATTGTTAATTATGAATTCATTACTCTCTGTACTTAATTTAACAGGAAAATGCGTATATACCATTTTCATCTTTGCTTCGAATCCCTTTTCAACCCCAGCAAGCATGTTATTCAGGTGTGCGGCCCATGTACCTAATATAGCCTTTATTTTCTTGTTTTTTTCTTCTGTACTAATTTTAATATTATTTCCCTTTACAGAAAGCTTTACAAGCGGGTGATTAAATATTCTTTCAATTTCGCCTTTTGATCCTTTTACAGCTACTTTTTTCCCTTCCTGCTTCACATCTATTCCTTCTGGAATAACGATCTCTTTCTTTGCTATTTCTGGCATGATTATCACTTTTACTTTAATAATTAAAATAAATAGCTTTTAAACTTATTTTTTCTTTTTTTCAGGTATTCTACCTATAAGCTCGAAACTGCCTGTGCCTATAGGAGCAACCTGGTTCATCATTATATTTTCAACTGTTCCTCTTAAACCATCACTTTCACCAGATATAGAAGCGGCTATAAAGTGTTTCTTTGTTTCTTCAAAGCTGGCCCTCACAAGAATTGAAGATTTCTGACCTGAAATACCATACCTTCCTATTGCTCTTATATCTCCTTCAAATGTCATTAAATCTGCAAGTATCATTACATATCTCACATCTACACCAAGACCCTGCTCTTCCATTGTATATCTTGCTTCATTGATTATGGAATTTCTTGCGGCCTCAATACCTAAAACAGAATATATTTCGAATATGTCATTTGAAAATGTCTTTGTTGTGTCAACTCCTTCCACATTAAATACCTTTTTCAGATTAGATCCCAGAGTATTGATTACCCATTCATCACCCTCTTTTAGAACAATGACCTGTGTTATTCCCTTTATACCAGCTATATGAGTTTCCAAAAAATTATATTTGAGCTTGTAAAGGCCTGCAATATCCTTTTTCTTTAATTTCACTATTATAACATTTTCTTCTTCATCAACATCTACCAGACCATCTCTTACTTTGAGTTTCTTTTTAAGAGTTTTCATCTCTATACCATATCTTTTTAATTTAGACATATCTGGCTTACATTTTACCCACAGATCTGTCATATCAACTGTAGTTGTTTTTACAACATCCTTTACTTTTACTTCCTTTATCTGCTCTGCTATTTTCTTTACTTTTTCTATGTCCTGGAATTCCTGTAATATGTATATCATCATGCTCGGTGTTGTTGGTGATTTCCTCGCATCAAATATCTCTATCATTCTTGGAAGTCCTAGTGTTACCTGTATACCTGCTGTACCTGCGAAGTGGTATGTTCTCATCGTAAGCTGAGTAGCAGGCTCTGATAGGGACTGTGCTGTAATAACACCAACAGGCTCTTCTGGTGAGTATTTATATTCTTTGTAAAGTTTAATTACTTTTTCTTCTATCTGTTTCCTTTCTTTTTCAGGTATTTTTTCGTCTTCAAAATATTTCTTGACTTCTTTCTCAATTTTTTCTGGAAGTTTAATTGTCATATATCTCACCTAATCTCTAGTTTATTTTTCCAATCAAATACACCCCAATCTGATTTTGATGGATCTATTCCATCCTCACCTGCTTTGAATTGTATGATTTCACCATATGAGTTTTTGATTGTTCCGTCGTCTTTAACCTTTAAGTCCTGTAAAGCATTAACAAGTCTTCTTTGCATGTAACCTGACTTTCTTGTTCTCAGTGATTTATCCATCAGACCTTCTCTTCCGTTCATAATGTTCCAGAAAAGCTCAAAAGGTGTAAGACCCTTCTTAAAGCTACTTGAAACAAAACCATGACTTATTGGAGAAAGATCGCCTGCCATTATATGAGGCAGTGTTCTTCTATGATATCCCCTTGATATCCTTTTACCCAATATTGTCTCTTGACCCACTACAGCAGTCATCTGAGTTGAATTTATAATAGAACCTTTAGCCCCGGATATGGCCATATGTATAAGATCGTTTTCTATTATATTATCACTCACTATGTCGCTCGCTCTACTAACACCGTTTGCAAGGGCATTCATTATCTGTGCTTCCAATGATTCTTTTGGTGTCATTCCTGGAAGAATCTTTATTTGCTTGTTATTGAATTTCTTTATGAGATTATTAGACTCCTGGATTGCTAAATCTATTTCATTTGTTATACCATTTTCTGCTTTAGTAGGAAGATCTAAATCTGAGATGCCTATAGACATTCCTCTTTTAGTTAGATAAGAAACCGCAAGTTTTCCTGTCTGGTCTATGAAATCCTTTAACGTATCACTATCAGTATATGTTTGGAATGCCTTTAATATTTTTCCTTTCATAGCGCCAACAGATGCAGCGTCAATAGTTCCTGTTTTTATCTTTCCGTCTTTTATTCTTACCCATGAATCATATTCACATTCCTCTTCAGTACAGGTAATGCAATTTTTGCATCTTTTTGCTTTAAACCCAGGCATTGAGAACCCTTCTGGTAAAAGCAGGCTGAAAATTTCCTTTCCAGTGAAAGTGTCTTTTTCAGGCAATTCAACATCTATATCAGCATCTGCAAGTAACTGTGCTGCTGCTTCTTTAGATAATACAACATCCTCTTTTGTGAGAAGATATATACCAGAAATTTGATCCATGTCAAGACCTATTGCAGGTCCTCCAAATTTAGGTGACATTATATTATTTTTAACTTCCATCAGCATGGTAGCTTCTGTTCTTGCCTCATCTGTCTGTAAAACGTGAATATTCATCTCGTCACCATCAAAGTCGGCGTTATATGGTGGACATACCTGCATCGTCAATCTAAATGTTTTGTATGGCATTATTTTCACTCTGTGAGCCATTATAGAAGCTTTGTGAAGAGATGGCTGTCTATTGAACAGAATTATATCATTATCTTTTAATTGTCTCTCAATTACCCAGTCCAATGCAATGGTTTCTAATATTTCTTTTTTGTTTGTCTTTGTAATTTTTATTCTCCTTCCGTCAGGTCTTACAACATAATTAACAAGATTATTTTTGAAGAGATTTTTTATATACAGCATATTTGTTTTTGTTACATATTCAGGTATTGTTAGTTCTTTTGCAACAATTTTTGGAATACCGACTTCATTTATTGATATTTTAGCATCTGGTGATATTACTGTTCTTGCGCAGAAATTCACTCTTTTACCAAGAAGATTTCCTCGTATCCTGCCCTCTTTTCCTTTCAGTCTCTGAACAAGACCTTTCAAAGGACGTCCTGATCTGTGCCTTGCCAAAGGAGTTCCACTAAGTTCATTGTCAAAATATGTGGACGTGTGGTATTGCACTAACTCACAAAGATCGCTTATTATAAACTCAGGAGCACCAATTTCCATATTCTCTTTAAGACTTTGATTTATTCTTACTATATCAACAAGCTTATGTGTGAGGTCATCCTCTGACCTTTCACCGCCCTCCAATGTTATGGATGGCCTTGTTGTTACTGGAGGTATTGGAAATAATGTGAGAATCATCCATTCAGGTCTTCCTCCACCAAAGCCTATTTTCTTTAGATCAACATTTGGTATGTTTTCAAATCTTTCCCTTATATCAACAGATGTAATCTCTTCCTTATCTTCATAAAAAGTATATGGTTTTGAGAACTTTATTTTCTTCTGAAGTGCTTTACAGTGCGGGCATTTGTTTGGCTGTTCAAATGATTTTGAATTTTTAACTGCTTCGATCATTATCTTGTTGCACTTTCTGCATGTCACTTTTAGTAATTCAAAAGTTGATTTTATGTAAAGAACATTCAAAATAGGTTTTGCAAGTTCTAGATATCCAAAATGCCCTGGGCATTCATCTATCCCACCATTGCAGGTTCTGCATTTTAGACCTGGGTCTATCACACCCAATCTTGGATCCATTACACCACCTTCTACAGGATACCCATCTGCATCGTATAGTTCAGATGTAACTATTCTGACTTTTCCCATATCCTTTATCTGATCAGGTGAAATTAGCCCGAATTTCATGGATTTTATTCTTGATTCAGCCATATTAAAGCTCCTCTGTTTTTATCTTAGGATATATTCCTAACGATTTCAACTCATCCAGTGTTAGCTTAAAAGCATAAGATGTTTCAACCCATGCAACATCACTCTTCTTGCATAAACTACAATATGATTTATTCTTTATAACATCAAAAGTTGCAACAAACCCACAGCCTTTACATATTGGTATATCTACCTTGTCTGAATCAAATCTTTCCTTAAGGGTAAGTGCAGCACCATGTCCGATTAGGCACTGTTGCTCCATCTCACCGAGTCTGAGGCCACCCCTCTTCGCCCTACCTTCAGTTGGCTGCTTTGTCAGAAGTGTAACAGGTCCTCTGCCCCTTACATGAATCTTGTCAGTTACCATATGATCAAGCCTTAGATAATATGAAATGCCAGTAAATATCAGAACTTTCAATATCTCCCCTGACTTTCCATTATACAAAACCTGTTTACCATCATTTCTGAAACCAAGACTTTTCATTGATTTTCTTATTTCTTCTTCGCTTGTATAATTGAATGCAGAAGCGTTTATATGTTCTCCGCTATATGCGCCTAGTTTCCCGCCTATAATTTCCAGTAAATGACCAACTGTCATTCTGGAAGGGATTGCATGTGGATTAAATATTATATCTGGAACAACACCTTCTCTTGTAAATGGCATATCCTCATGAGGTATCATAAGACCTACAATACCCTTCTGGCCGTGTCTTGATGCAAATTTATCACCAATTTCAGGAATTCTTTGATCTCTTATTTTCATTTTTATAAGCTGGTTTGCATCTGGTGTTTCAGTGATGAGCACTGTATCTACTATACCCCTTTCTCCATGTCTGACCGACAATGACGTTTCTCTTATATTCTCTATATCAGCTATAAATTCTTCAGAAGTGAGAAATCTCAATGGGCTTGTTCTTCCAATTAAGATTGAATCAGATTCTACTTTTGATTCTGGGTTTAAAATACCATCTTCGTCAAGATCTTTATATGCGTCTTCACCTCTATGTCCCATTATGCCTGGTTGAGGGACACATATATCATCTTCCTGACCACCCCAATATCTCTTTTTCATTGCATCATATGTTCTGAAATAGAATGATCTGAACAGGCCTCTTTCAATAGATGATTTATTCAAAACAATAGCATCGTTTACATTGTAACCTTCATGGCACATTACTGCTATAACCAAATTATGCCCGCTTGGGAATCTTCTCAATATATCACTTGTAATAGTATTAACAAGTGGTACCTGCGGATAGACAAGTATATTGAATTTTGTATCTGTTCTTAGAGTAAAATTAGTGGCAGGTATACCAACAGACTGACCAATCATTTTTGCACCAAAATTTATCCTATCGCCCCTACTAAACTCTGGATATGGTATCAAGGTTGTTGGAACACCGAGTATGCCTATGGGATCTATTTCAAGATGTGTGTGCTTATTTGTCAATTCGTTTTCATTTATTGCAATAAAGGTGTTTTCTTCCTCATCTGCATCCAGATATTCTATAATACCATTTTCAATAAGATAATTCCATGTTATTTTTTCCCGCTTTAGTTTATCCAATAAAACAGGTGTAAGTTTTGGTTTTTTATTTTCAACTATTATCAAAGGCCTTCTTGCTCTTCCATGTTCTGTGTTTATCCTTATTTCATCATGTAATGGAAAATATGAAATATTTACCTGTGAAAGCAAGGAATTCTGCCTTCTCTTCTTTCTAATATTTGCTGCCATCTCTGCTGGTTTGCTTGTATGCCCTATCCACTTTCCATTAAAATATATATCAGCCATATTATTTTCCTTTTATATACTCCATTATTTTTTCATTATCTCTCTCTGATAACCCTGGTGTGATTTCAGAGAACATTGCCAAATGCTTTCTAAGACCTATACTAGAACCTTCTGGTGTCTCTGCCGGGCATATTCTTCCCCACTCAGTTGGATGTATCTGCCTTGCCTTGAAATGCTCCTGTGTTGATGTCAAAGGTGATACTACAGACCTTAAATGAGAAATTGTTTTTATATAAGAGCTTCTGTCCAATCTTTGAGAAACACCTGTTCTTCCTCCAATCCAATTACCTGTTGCCAGGCTCGAAAGTATCTGTTTTGTAACAGCATTTGTTTCTATAACACCCTGTATACTTGGTTTTTTTCCTCTTTTCAAAAGTTTTTGATAATTATATGTCATCTTAGCAAGTAATCCCCATCTTCCCAGAAGTATTGATCTGAATAACTGAGCAAGCAGCTCCCCTGACATAAGAAGTCGTTTGTTGTTATAATGATCTATATCATCATTCGGTATTTTTTTAAGAGAAAGTAATATAACCTTCTTTATTATCTTTGACATTATCAGCGCTTTTTCTATTCTATTTTCTTTCTCTTGGCCTATATGAGGAAGGAGATACTTATCCAAAATCTGATTTACTCGCTCTTCTCTATAATCTTCTGTTACCTTCAGTTTTCTTCCTATGGAATCTATTGCTTCTTTCGAAGTTGTGGCTTCGCATTGGTAGAAATTTATGAACATCTCATTCAATAATTTCTGATCATTTGATATCTTATTACATATGTCCCTGTCTGTTTCCAAACCCAATGCTTTCAATAATGTAACTATCTGAAGTTTTCTTAGATTTGCAAAGGATATTGTTATTTCCCCATCAGGCTTTCTTTCAATTATATGCCTCTGTCTAAACCCAGATTTTTCAGAATTCATTCTCACAGATATTTCATTACCACTTCTTTCAAATATAGGCTTATTGGAGGTTATTTCCTCTATCAGAACAATTACCCTCTCTGTTCCATTAATTATAAAGTAACCACCTGGATCATCAGGATCTTCTCCGTTCTCAATGAGCTCGTTTTTGCTAAATTCTCTTGTTGAACAAAGACCTGATTTAACCATTACTGGAAGATCTCCCACATGCACCCTTTCAGGTCTTTCCTGTATATCGTTTATGATAGGGGCTATATCAACAAATATTGGGGCTGAATATGTAAGATTTCTTATCCTTGCTTCATTTGGAAATATAAGTCTTGTTGAACCATCTGGCTCTTTTATAGCAGGCTTTCCTATAAACACCTTGCCAAACTTCAGTTTCATCCCGCCTTCTTCTGGATTAAGCTCAACCTCTCCTATCTCATCTATTATTTTCTGCATACCAACGTTTACAAACTGATTAAAACTCTCTATCTGGAAGTTAATCCATCCTCTTTCCTTTTCATACGCATTTAACAAGGGCAATATAAACATATCTATCATATACCTCAAATATAGATTCAACCTTCTACAACAAATCTATAATAAATCGCTTTTCCTGATGTCGGAGACTTTCTTGTTATTCTTATTAAATCACCTGGTTTTGCGCCTATCACTTTTACAACAGAATCTGATACGCTTATCCTAGGTAATTTTTCCTTCTCTATGTTGAATTTCTTTAAAACTTCTCTTTTTTCTTTAGATGAAAGAATTTCATGTTTTGGAACTAATTGATGTTTTAATATCTCTAAATTCATATACTCCTCCGATCAATTCGATCGGCTCAAAAATCCTCTCTTTTGGAGAAGATGGATGCGACTTTCCCACTCTTATATATTATGAGCCAATGAATATAAACATTTAATGATTTCTAATACTTTTATTCTTTACTTAATAATTCCAGTTCTTCGTCTCTTATCTCTTTAATAAATGGAACATATCTCTCTTCAAACATATCAGGATGTATTCTTCTCAATCTTTCAATTGCACCAATATCTCCGTTTCCTCGGAATGTTTCAAAGAGTTCTTCAATTAATCTCGGTTCTTTTTGATAACCACTTTTAGATGCAATAACACACGGTTCTGTATGTGTTACTATTTCAAGTTCACCTGTTTGCTCATCAACAACCCACCACCAAGAATGCTCAGAACCATCACCACTTCTCTTGTCCCTTAGGCTTTTTCCTGTTTCTGTGACTTCGCTCATGACATTACCGCAGCCATATTCAATTTGCGCTTCTATTGCACCAAAACCCTCAACCACTTCGCCTCCAATGCCTTTCTGCCAAAAGAAATCACCCAATATATGGGGACATACTGTAACACCTATAATGCTTTTACCGTATTTTTTCATATCAGCTATTGTTTTGAATCTCCTATCCTTTGTCACAAGATTAAATATAACAGGCTTGAACTTGAGTGTCATTGCAGCCTCATACCCTGCCCTATGTAATTCTGATTCCATCAATGCTTCCCGCTCTTCAGCTGATGTTCTAAAGCTCCCGTTAAGAGCCAGCGGTGTTAGATCGCTTTCATCCATAAGAATATCATATCCAGAGCCTATCGCCATATCTATAACACCCCTTTCCAGCCATTTTGGATGGTCTTGTGGATAGAATAATGCAACGCGTTTCGCTCTGTCAGCATATTCAGGATTGTCTGTGAAAAGGGCAAACTTTGGAGCATGATTCACCATTTTTCCTTTAACATCCCTTCTACATTCTTCGCCTGTGAGAGGAGCCAATCTTTCTCCACTGATTTCATCTGGGTTGTATAAGCAAATACCTGCTTCTCTGAGAAGCTTAATACTTCCTCTATAATGATCACCAACAGCGATTACAACATTCAGATTACCAAAAGGACTATATTCAGGACATTTGTTATTTTTCATATTAATCTAAAATCTCCATCTTCTTAACAACTCCGGAATTTAATATTTTTTCTTTAATAGTCTCCATTTCTCCATTTAGTTCTGAAATATCAGTTATTATGTCCCACTCAGCTGTCTTTCCTCTAACCAATGTCCTACTTTCGCTCATGACTATGTTAACACCGTATTGAGAGAATAAATCTGCAATTTTTGCAAGACTTCCAGGAGCATCGTCAATTAGAATTCTAATCTCAGCTGTTTTATCTCTTAACAATGGCAAAAGTTTAACCTGTGAATTCTCATTATCTGGTATCAATATAATTTCTGTACCATCATCTGCCTTTAATACATCTCTAATATGTTTTGGAATAAGTATCCTGCCCTTTTGATCCAATTTTGTAATATTTGAATTTTTCATAATTCCCTGAACACAATACTTGCAATTTAGAATTTATGTAACTATATATATAGTACAAAAGCTTATAAAGTTTTCCCACAAATGGGGGATTTTCATACGTTTTTGATAAAATTCTTTATCGTATGTTTGGAATATCTTTGAATCAGCAATTCTGCTTTTTTTATCAGGTTTTCTTTATTTTTCTCCAAATCATGTCTTACAAGAGCTGTTGGTCCGGGTTGTTTAGGAATAATTTTGATTCCTTTTTCTGTTTCCAGCATATCGTTTTCTTTTTTATTTTTTCCGAGTATTATCTGACTTTTTTCAAAATGCCTTCCTATTGAAAGCAATCTGATATCATTATATACCAAAGTCTTCTTGTTCAAAACCTGTTTTAGTTTCTTGCAGTATTCTCTTTCACATAAAAGACATCCTCCAGCTGGATGTGGATAATCTATTTTATATTTCTTTGCAAGCGCTATTTGATTCTTTCTCTGCCTACCTCTAATATCAAAAAGCTTTTCTCTGTCTATCAAACCATCTTTCTCAGCACTGGTTTCTGGAAGAAGTTTTGCTGAGAGCGGTCTTAGCACTTCAACTCCAGCTTCCCTTTCAATTAAACTCAGTGCTCCTTTATTCTGGCTAAGCGGTCTCTCTCCGAGAACCTCTCCGGTTACAATAACCTGATTTCCTTTGAGGTGTTTCTTTGCTTTTTTCAACATGAAAAGATGACAATCTATACACGGATTCAGTGCTGTTCCCCTTGAGAATTTTGGTTTTCTCAGTATATTGATATATTCTTTAAATAATCTACCTTTTGTACAGTCAACGATATTCAGCGTTATTCCATGCCTTTGGGCGAACCTTGTTACACAAAACCTGTCTGAACAACACCCTCCACCAAAGGGAAGAACAAAGAACATTGCTTCAATGTTTTCTTTTCCTAGTTGTTCTTCTAGGATTTTACAAGCTAGTCTGCTGTCCAGTCCACCTGAGAGTAGTATTAGGGCTTTGGTATTAACCATAGAAAATAATTAACGAGTTGTGTTTAAAAATAAGTGGGCCCGAAGGGATCTTCAGCTCTGCTGAAGGTATGTGTTTCAGCAAAACATTTGAACCCTCGACTCTCCGGTGTCTTCTCTGTCATCGCGGTTATACCGCTAAACACGCTTTTAACTGATTAAAAGCTTCACCGGGATTTAGCACCCTCGGATGCTCTAACCATTTCAGGGAGTTATTCGCTCCAGACTGAGCTACGGGCCCTCTTTATATTTATTTAATAACTTATAGGATTTATAAGAATAAAACAGTTTTATAAACATCTTCTTAATATATATAATAAGTCAAAACGCGCCCCGATAGTGTAGTGGTTAATTTTAGTTGCTTTGCAACTAAGAGTCAATGCATAAGGCCCTGTCACGGCCTTGACGCGGGTTCAAATCCCGCTCGGGGCGCTAAAACTTATTAACAAGGAAACCCTAATCTTATTATGATTCTTTTTCATGCAGGGATATCAATAATTGTTGGTATTACAGCTGCCATAATAGCATATGCGATTTATAGAAAAGCATCAGTCTCTTTATGGGCATATCTTGCTGGATTTCTTCTTGACCTACCTATTTTCATTCTCATACCGTTCAAAGTTTCAAATTTGGACAATCTGCTTTTATTCAGCCATACAGCAGGCATATTTATCTGGCCAGTTATTTTGGTTATTCTGGATATTTTCCTCATAGAGGCTCAGTTATTGAAATATATAGTCGCTCTTTTGAAACTCATTCATTTGGGAATCTCAAACAAGAGTGTAAAAAGATTGGAAAAGATAGATGGACTTTTGGAAAGGCTTGAAGAATACCACATTATTCCAGCACCAATAAGGCTTAGCAGAGTTTACATTGTCGGTGTCATGGCAGGGGTAGTTCATCTGGTAATTAATCTTGCTATAGGTGTGCTTTAAACACTATCTAAATTTTATTCTAAAACCGAAAAATAGAAAAATAGCGACAATGAGAATTATAATAGAACTGGAAATGACAGGATTTTCTGCAATTTTTATTATTTCGCCTGTCATGTCAATAGGTGTGTCTGTGATATTGAGTGTTGTGTTTATTGGCATGATTACAGGAACTTGCCTTGGTTCCTCTTCTATGCATACATCTTCAGAGCATCTGTATTCACATGTTTTTTCTTTAATCCAATCAGTTCCTTCATAACACATCATTAAGTCATTTTCAAGACAGACTCTAGAAGTTGGATAACATATTAGTTCAGTTAGATTCTCAGTTATGTTCTTGGTTTTGTTCTCAGTTATGTTCTTGGTTTTGTTTTCTATGCGAAGAAAGACTGTTCCCCCGCCAGAGGAACAGGCACCGCAATCAGTCGAACAGGAAGAACATCCTTCTCCGTTGTTACAAGAGCCATCACCGCAATAAGTAGCTAGGTTTCCAAACACACCAAAGAAACTAAGATGTGTTGAATTTGTTTCTACATAATTAGCTGTTTCATTGACAATTGTATTCATCTCCTCCCAGAAGGTTTCGTTGTAGAAATATATCTTAATACCACTTTCATCAATTCCTGATATTTCAGCATCTGTATAATATATTCTTATAAGAACCCAGCTCAGATTATTCGATGTTTCGTTATTGGTTTCTATTTCAATATATTTCAAACCGTTTAGACCTGATATATTTTCAAGTGGATTCTGGTCATATTTTAAAACAGTTAAATAAGATGTAAGGTTTTCTTTAACAGAAATGTTAAGAGTGGTATTAGTGCTATTTTTAGCATCTAAAAAAGAACTTTGATTTTCTACCAATCTAATTGAATCATTGGCAAACACACTATCTGCTTTTTCAGATACCACAAAAGCTTTTGTCCTATTTACAGAATTACCAAACA
The DNA here is from genome assembly GCA_016783545.1 of Candidatus Aenigmatarchaeota archaeon. Classification (GTDB taxonomy): domain Archaea; phylum Aenigmatarchaeota; class Aenigmatarchaeia; order QMZP01; family QMZP01; genus BS750m-G24. The sequence goes on from JADHWJ010000003.1 coordinate 52,650, forward strand.
TATCAGAAGCAAACGCAAAGATATAAAATGTTCCATTATTGGTTGCATTCCAATTTCCAGAGAAAACAGAGTTGTTCTCTTTCAAAGGAACTTCAGTAATTGTTTCTGTTTCATTTTTTATTACAACACTTACAGATGTTTTATTAAGAAAGCTCTCATTCGCATATATGATTATTGTCATGTTCTGCCCCGGTCTTGCTAGATTTGTTGCAGTGATTTCTATCTCTGGTGAAATTGTATCGTTTACTGTGCAATTTATAGTTCCAGAAGATAGCAGGTTCCCGGAAGTATCAGAAACAGAACCTGTGATTGTTATATTTGTATTATTTATCTCAATATCATCCTCTAAGAATAAAGTCACGCTATTTCCTGAAGCATTTAGACTGGTTATATTATATTTTGTACTGAAATCTGAGATATTAAAACTTGAATTATCCAATAACTCACTGAATATTAATACTAATGTTCTGAAATCTGAAGCTAAGCAGGAATCCATGATTGGGGATATTCCATCCATTGGTGTTATGTTCTGATCAAGGGCTTTATCACCACTGGAGTTTTTCACACCACCATACCATGTTGAATTATAGTAAACGGTTAGAGTTTCATTTGTTTTTAGAGAATAATTTAATGTAAGTGTAACTATATTGCCTTTTGTAGAAGCTGATAAGATATTAAATGATTTTGAATTGTTTCCAACACCAAAATCATTTTTTTGTACAGCTGTTAGATTCTCAGTCCAATTCAGAATTATTTTATCTGTCACCGTACTGTTACCTGATAAGGAACCTGTTATTGCAAAATTAATATATGGCAAAGCAGAAACAGTTTGCATCAGTAAGAAAATAATGATAACAAAGATCATTACTCTATGCATAATTCAGATTTGGGAATAAGCTTTATTAGCGTTTGCTTGTTTCATTTCAGGGGTTTTTGACGTTGAGGACTTTTTGATGGAAGCGGAAGCTCCAAAAAGTCTTCATTTCATTTAAATTATTTTCTTTCAATTCTATACCAATGAAACCGGTTCAAGTGAGATTAACAGAGAAGATTCTTGGAGAACTCGATAGACTAGTAAAGGAAGGCAGCTATCCAAACCGTTCAGAAGCTCTGAGAGATGCTGCAAGAAGAATGTTAATGGAATTAAGAAAATCGCTTTAATTTTTCAATATCAGCCCATGAATCCCTGATATCACCATCTCTTTCAGGTGCATGGGTAATTTCTGAATTGCTTTTGTTTTCTTTTATTATTCTCTCTGCTAGTTCATTTATTTTTGTTGGTTTTCCTGTTCCAATGTTAAATGTTCCAGAATTGCCCATAAGCTTTATTGCAAGCTCTGCCACACGCTCGGCTGGTATGAAATCTCTTGTCTGATTACCATCACCATATATTACAAGATTTTCACCTTTCTTTGCTCTTTCTGTAAAAATGGATATAACCCCAGAATAAGGGGAATTAGGGTCCTGTCTTGGACCATAGATATTGAAAGGCCTAACTATTGTAACAGTCATATTTTCATAAAGCCTGCAATAACCTTCTGCTGCCAGCTTGCTTGCGCCATACGGGCTTATTGGAACTGTAGGGTCGGTTTCACTTATTGGGACTTTTTTTGGGTTCCCATAAACTGCCGCAGAACTAAAATAAATAAAGTTCTTTGCGCCTGCTTTTTTTGCTGCCTCAAGCATGTTAATTGTACCTAATACATTTATTCTTGAATCTTCAGCTGGATTTTCAGTTGATTTTTGCACAGATACCTGTGCCGCAAGATGGAACACGGTCTCGCATCCGGAAACTGCTTTTATACAATCTTCTGTTTTACATATGTCCCCTGACACAAGTTCTGCTTTGGGGCTTAAATTATTCCCATTGCTTAGGTTATCAAGAATTACCACATCGTTTCCAAGATCTATTAGTTTATCTGTTATATACGAACCAACAAATCCTGCACCACCTGTTACTAAAATCTTCATATAAACTCCATTATAGAAAAAGGTTGTATACACTATATTTAAGCTTTAGAAATATACTTTCCCTGTCTTAATGTGATTATTCTTATATCATTTACCTTTAGTTTTCTTATCAGCCCTTTATCCTGAGTAAAAACTAGATATTCGTTTCCTATTCGCACTATCTCATCATCAGCTGATTCTCCGCCAGATCTTATTATCACTACATCATTTCTTTTTAGAAGTTCTAATCCTAACTTTGCATATCCACTATCTTTTCCAGAGGTTTTTGTAATTTTTTTAAGTTCTGTTACAACAAGATCCAATGTGTATAGCTCTAGCTTTCCAAATTCTTCCCTAAGTTGCTCAAATATATCCACTTTGAATTTTCCTGGTATCAGAAAGCTATTTGTATCTAAAAGTATTTTCATACTATATATTTTCCTTTATATAGTAAATAAAAGAATGAACCAATCTTATAGATTAAACAATAATACCCAGACAACTACCCAAATTAGAATATAAATGAAACCACCATTTCCAAACCACCACTTAATACCTTTTTTTTCACCAACTATTCTTTCTGTGATAAAACCTATTACAATGAGCAAGACAAATCCTATTATTATGGAATAAAGGCTTCTATACATTGAAGCTATTATTAGTGATAAATAACCCATTGCTATTGCTGCAACTGCATGAATACTTATAGCAACTCGTTGAGGTTTTAGATCTTCATCCATAGAATCTTTTTATTGGTCGCATTTATTTAAAAAGCTTCACCAAAAAACCTCCAGTATATTCTAAACATAACTATTTCTTCCTATACCTCATTTTTTTCCTTCTTTTCTTTAGCTTATGAGACTTCATCTTCTTCTTTTTTCGTTTTTTCCCTGACGGCATGAGTATCAATTATTATATTGTTAGAATGGTTTAAATAATAAGATGCATTACGCATCCATTACATAACTTTAAATTAGTTTTAAATAAATAAAGTCTATGGGAGATATTATAGAATTTGACAAAACCATAGTTCCTGCATGTGATGTTGAAACTTTGGAACAGCTTAAAAGAGTTGTTTATGCTACAAGAGAATTTCCTGGAGTTGTAGCATATAAACTAGGATTTGTCATGGGATATAGTTTTGGTTTGCCAGCCGCAGTAGGCACCATAAAAGATGCATATTCTGAAGCTGTAGTTATTTTTGATCATCAAAAAGCCTGCACTGATGTTCCGTTTACAGGGGAGAAATTCGCAAAATTAATGGATGATTGTGAGGTTGATGCAGCTATATTATTTCCAAGGGAAAATGATGCAGTGACACAGTATGCATGGACAGATGAACTTCTTGAAAGAAAAATTGGGGTTATTGTTGGTGGTGAGCTAACTTCTAGACCAGCTACTCCTGATATAGAAAGAATATATGATAATGCTGTTCTTCAAGGTGTAACTAACTTTGTGGTTCCTGGCAACAAACCAGAAAGGGTTGAACACTATAGAAAAAGATTTGAAGATTTTGGAATTGAGGCTGATTTATTTGCACCAGGGTTTGTCTCACAGGGTGGTGACATTTCTGAGGCCGGTCAGGTTGCAGGTGAAAGATGGCATGCCATCTGTGGCAGAGCTGTGTATAATCCTAATAAGAAAAATTTGGATGATGTCACAGAAGAAGAAATAAATGAAAGTGTAGCACAGCTTGTAAGTAGTTTAGGTGATTAGATGTTTGATCAAGACGCATACCATGATTTTGTATTGGATTATAAGAGTCCTGAAGGGAAGGGTGTTGTGGGATTTTTTCCAGAGAAAAGAAAACTAGCATCAGGAAGGGAATCTGGATGGTATTGGAACGGTAGAGTACTCTTAGCTTATGAAAGGCCACTACTAAAACTTGCAGATTTTGTTTTAAGTTATTGTCAAGGGAATGGTATAATGCCTGATTATTTCTTGAATGTCCCTGAAGGAGTTAACATGCTAACAAATCATCTAAATATTGAACTTGGTGGCAGACAAGTGATGGTAAGAGCTAATCCAAAAACACATGGAGATCCTATGGATGCTCAATTTATTGGTCCTGCAGAAAAAGGTGACAAAGTTGTAATTGTAGAAGATGTTACAACAACAGGTGGTTCACTTATGGGAACATTAACAAGATGTCTGGATGCTAATTTAGATGTCATTGCAACACTCTGCGAATGCAATAGAATGGAATGTGCTGCAGAGGGTAAAGGTGAAGAAAGAGTGGATTTTGATTTCAGTGTTGCTGAATACGTTTCACGGGCAAGACATAGAGGAGTGCAGCACCATGCTCTTACAGATGCTGAAAAAATAGTTCCTGCTGCTTTTGAACTATGGACCCCAGAAGAAGATGGTTTGAAAGAAGAAATTGCACAAGTTTTGAAAGAAGAATATGAAGACCATGGAATTATCCCAATGGAATTGGAAGTTTAACCAATCCAAATAAAAAACTTACTATTAATTTTACTTATGATAGATCCTCATGTTCATACAAGAGACAGAGACCAATCATATAAAGAAACAATAGAACATGGCCTTAATGTTGCTTATAGAGCTGGACTTTCTGGCATATATGCCATGCCAAATACATCACCTCCTGTAGCAGAAGAGGGAGATGTTCAAGAAGTTCTAGGTATTGCAAAAGCTGCTAACAGCAGAGTTTTTTATGGTGCGTTTATCGGAGTGACGCCTGATACTGAACAGGTGAAAAGAGCCACTGCTTCTCATAGAAGGCACTTCATACCAGAAGTTGAGCAAGGATCATGGAGACAGGTAGGAACTGTTGGCTTGAAAATGTTTGCAGGTCGGTCTGTTGGCGACCTTACTGTAGCAGAGGAAGACCAGCAAAAAGCTGTATACAGAACGCTGGCTAAAGAGGGTTTTGAAGGTGCTTTAGTAGTTCATTGTGAAAAAGAGGAATATATAAACTCAAGAAAATGGAATCCTGATCATCCAAGAACACACCCACTCGCCAGGCCAATGATAGCAGAAATAAATTCTATCGAAAACCAGATAGCTTTTGCAAAAGAAGCTGGTTATACTGGAGTATTACATATAGCGCATGTATCAGCCCCAACATCTGTTACTGTAATTGAATCTGCAAAGGATGCTGGTATGAATATAACATGCGAACTGACATCTCACCATTGCATTCTTAGTACAAAGTCAATACCAAATGACAGAAGTGGTCTTATCTATAAGGTAAATCCGCCTATAAGAAACCAATTAGCGCAAAAAAATATGATTGGTCTCCTCAGATCAGGGGCAATTGATTGTGTAGCATCTGATCATGCTCCGCACATTATGGATGAAAAAACAGGAGTTGCTAAAAACGCTGAAGGAGAGCCGCTTTATATGTCTGGTTTTCCTGGTCTGCCGAACTGGCCTCATTTCAAAAGATATCTAGAATTAAATGGTTTTTCAGAAGTAGATATTCAAAGGGTAACTCATGATAACGTGGAAAGAATTTTTGGAATCAGAATTCCACCAATAGAATTCTCAGAAGAGCCTGATCTTGATCTTCATGGTGAATATCCAGTAGATGTCTGGGCAGATTTTAGGGAGGGTCTGTATGCCTAATTTTTTTGGTAAAGAAATATCAGGAAGCTTTACAATTCCTTCTGGAATTATAACAACAAATAGATATACAATGGGTAGGATTGCCAGGGATGTCCCTCAAGTTGGTGTAGTTATAACAAAAAGCACAAGAAAGAACCAAAGGAAGGTTATAGGGAACCAATACTTCATTGTGTTGTACCAGGAAGACCTGGAACATTTGGAAATGCTGTTGGTTTAAGAACCAAAGGTGTGGATGCTATTGTAGAAGATCTTGCTGAATTCAATTATCACGATAGATCTTTATTGGCTTCTATTTTTGCTGATACGCCTGAAGAAATGGCCTATGTTGCTGGGAGGCTTGAACCTTTTGCAGATGCTGCTGAATTGAATTTTTCATGTAGACACTCACCTGGACATGGAGCAACACATGGATCTCAAGCACATACCCCTACATCAATTGGGGAATTTACCAGAGCTGTAAAAAGCAGGTTTGGAAAACCAGTTATACCAAAATTTAGTCCAAATGATTCAAACGAAGAACTAAAAGCGAAAATAAGGGCTGCTATAGATGCAGGAGCAGACGGGATATCATTGATAAATACAATGGGCCCTGAGGTTTTTGAGATTGATGGTCACCCTGCTCTTACAAGTGATGTTGGTGGTAGTCTATCTGGTGATGGTATAAGAGAAAGAGGATTTGAATGCACAAAAATAGCTAGGGAAGAAGTTGGTCCTGACGTTCCTCTTATAGTAACGGGTGGTCTATCAACTGCTGAACATATAAGAAAATCCAGAGCACTTGGTGCAACCCTTAATGGGATAGGAACAGCTCTTGCAGGAATGAGTACATCAATATTAGCTAAATATTTTACTGCACTAGATTTTGATCTAGAAAATGGTACTAATACAGCAGAACAATATCTAGTTTTTAACAGATCCGGGCATAAAAAATTCAGAGTTAAGGAAAATTATAAGTATACTGATGACCTAAGCATGCTTGTTCTTGATGATGGTTTTGAGATAGAACCAGGTCAATTTGTATTCACATGGCTTCCAAAAGATATGTATAGAGAAGGGGATGGCGAGAAGCCATACAGCCTTTATGATAATGATCCAGCAACATTAGTTGTACAAAGAAGGGGAAAACTTTCAAATGTTCTTGCAAATCTTCGGCCAGGAGAAGAATTATATCTGAGGGGTCCTTGTGGAAATCCTGTAGATCTAGATATAGAAAAAGCTATTTTAGTTGGAGGTGGAACAGGAATAGCTTCTCTTCGTTCAATAGCAAGAGCTCTAGATGAAAGAGGTGTACCAACAACAAGTTTTCTTGGTGCAGTGGATCGTGATCACATATCATTTGCTGAAGAATCTTATAATTCAGGAGATGTTCGGTTTGCGACTAATGATGGTAGCTTTGGAAGGCATGGAAATATCACAGCATATCTTTTAGATAAGATAGGAACATTAAACCTGGAACACGGTGTATTCTTTAACTGCGGACCTTCTCAGATGATAAGAAGTGCAGAGATATTTGAAGGGCGTTACGTGGGTTCGGAGAGTATGTTTTCATCAGAAGAACAAGAGACAAGCTGCGGTTATGGTCTTTGTGCTAGATGTGCAAGAGAGGATGGACTCAGAAGTTGTGTTGATGGATATTTTATGAATCCTATTTGTTGAATTTTTTGTAGGCAAGCTTTACATCAGAATCCAGTATTGTTCTTCTTCCTGCATGCCTTGCTAATTCCTCAGCATCAGCTGCAAGTTCTTTTGATATTTCTCCAACTGCTAAAGTGAACTCTTTTGTTGCTCCTTCAGACACTCTGATATTATTACTTGTTTCTTTCAATATTCTCTCAAATGTTGCCAATGGTATTTTAGCCATAAAATCACCTATTTTCCTTTTTGAATTCTTCCTTATTAATTCATTTAACTTTTAACCGTTTAAAAGGTTTTTTATCATTAAAGGTTAGAGGAAAGGTATTTAAATGTTTCTATAGTCCAAATTAACCCATTTTTGTGTCGATTTGCTCTGAAAAACATATATAAATCAAAAAACTAATTTAATTATATTCTCTTCTAAGGGAGTGTTTATAGGAGGTTTAATATGACTCAAGGATATTGCGTTAAATGCAAGGCAAAACAGGAAATGAAAGATGCAAAAGCCGTTACACTAAAAAACGGAAGAAAAGCAACAAAAGGTGAATGTCCAAAATGCGGCACAAAAATGTTTAGAATTGGTGGTTAATAATATTCCACCCTTTCAATTTATTTGGTGAAAGCACTTTGTTCTTTTAGTTATGTTTTTATTCTTTTATGAAATGTCCGTTTTTACGAAAATCAGAGCCCGGAATTCTTCTGCTTTATTTGTTTTCTGGTATTATCATCAATCCAGTCCTTGTATATTGGTAGAATAATATTTTCCTTTATTTCTTCTTTTTCTTACCTCTTCCGAAAAAACTCAGATCTTCATGGTCTACAACCAGTTCTGAAAATGCTGCAAATGGTATTGCTATCAGAATGACAATCCCTATAACACTCCAAGTAATCATCTCTCCTGTGGAAACAACAATTGTATAAGGTCCTCTGTGATACCCATTACAAGGCCTATTATAAGAAACTCTAATAATCTATGCAGATGTTTTCTTTTCATTGGTATAGTATTGGTCTAGATGGGATAAAAGCTTAATTCAATAATTGTTTCACAAAACCAACCGACTTCTCAACATCCCTACTTTCAAGTAGGGGTTTTATTTCTGAAAATCTAAATCATAATCACCATACTAAACCACATCCAATTCCCAGAAACTCAAATTTCCGAAAACATTTCCAGAATCAAACATTCTTTACATACCGATTTAAAGCTCTCTACGAAGGTTTCCGGAAATCCGCTCCCATTAACAATATAAATGATCTACCCAACCTTCAAATATGAAATTAGATTTATTCGAGTTATGTTTAGCTAAGGATAATATAGATACAAGATCTTGGATTTTAGTTAGTGGTAGTGATTTAAATAAAATATTTATGGAGTTAAAAAATGAAATTCTATCCAAAATCAATGAAATTGAGTTAATAAATAAAATACTTTTCAATCTCAATATATGTATAGAATTAGTTAAATATGAAAACCCTAGAAAATTATTAAAATCTTGGATTAAAAAACAAAAACCATCAGGCTTTGACATTGCTAGTTTCACAGGAACTAGTTATGGAGATTGGAAAAAAATTGAGACCGGTAAACATTTGCCAAGTTGTCAAAAAATCAGAAAAATATCTATTCTTTTTGGCAGTCCTTCAGGGTTTAGACATAAGTGCAAAAACAATGATTTTTGTTTCAGGGCATTAGTCTGTATTTTTTCTTCATTGAATATTAATAAAAAATTCATTCCGCTTAACATTATTTTAGAAATATTAAAAATCTGGAAATGTATCTTCAATAAATCGGAATTCGAGTTTAATCAAAAGAAATTGGATATAATGAAAAATATAGATTGGTTAAAAATGAATCAGCATCGTTCTAGATCTATAAAAGCAGTGAAAAATATTGATAAAAATTTATCTAAAATTATAGGAGCGTTTGCTGCTGATGGTAATTTTTATCCTCCGGACATGATAAGATGGGAAGAAGAATATGAAGATAATATGATTGCATTATCTAGATGGTTATACTATTCATTTGGTATTGTAATTAAGGTGAAAAAATCTAATAGAGAAAGAAATAGCCACGTATTTAGGTTTCGGAATAAAATAATCTCGAGATATCTAGAAATATTCTTTAATTTCAAACCCAAGGCAAAAACTTATTCTGTTGATGAACCAGATTGTATCAAAAAATCTTCACTTGATATAAGAAGGGGATTTGCTAAAGGTGCTTTAATGTTCGAATCTGGAGTAAATACAGATTTTAATATAACTCTTCATGTTAGAAGTAAAAAGTTTAGAGATTCTTTGGTGAATATTATTAAAACTGATACAGATGTAAAAAAATATATAGTAAAGGTTTCTACGGATTTAGAATACCTTTATCTAAGAATAAAAACAATAAACTATTGCTGAATTATTTTGAAAAAGGAACTATAAAATGGAAGAGACTAAATGAATTTATAAATGGATTTGAAGAAACTGTTGAAAATGTAGAAGTTGCTAAAAATATACTTGATGCTTCGTATCCAAAATTAAGGAAAATTTCATTTTCAGATATAATAGAGATTATAAAAAATAAAGAAAGTTTTGATCTATATGAAATATTGGAAAAAGTAAATTTATGTAGATCAAGTCTAGGGAAAAGGATGGAACTACTAACTCGTACAAACATTTTAATAAAGAAAAGAAGAAAAAGAAATATTTACAATTTTAATGAAAATATTAAAAAATGGAGGCTTCCAAATACTAACTAACCAACAACTTTGATATTTTCTTTGGATCATATTCTTCTAAATCATTATATTCTTGTCCTGTACCTAAAAAAAGTATGGGTTTTTTCAACACGAAGGCTGCAGACATGATAGCACCGCCCCTTGTGTCAATATCTACCTTTGTCAGTATTATAGCATCGACATTTACCATTTCGTCAAACATCCTTCCCTGGGATATTATATCATTTCCAGTTAAACTATCAAGGACTAAAATCTTCATATCGGGTTTATTAACTTTGCATATTTTTTTTAATTCGTCAGCAAGATCTTTATTAACATGGGTTCTTCCGGCAGTATCAGCCAAAACTATATCACATCTATTTGCTTCTGCATATTTTTTTGCATCAAAAACAACAGCTGCAGGATCGGCATTATACTGGTGCTTTATCACTTTCATACCTAATTTATTGCCATGAACCTCTAGCTGTTCTTGAGCTGCACTTCTAAAAGTGTCAGCTGCAGCGAAAACAAATTTGTATTTTTTCTTTAATTTATATGCTAGTCTCCCTATACACGTCGTTTTTCCTGCACCATTAAATCCGAGAAAAACAAATAGAGCAGGTCTTTTTTCAGATTTTGCTTTTTTAATCACATCTTCAATTTTAATTTGTTTTTGATTTAGAACCTTAAAGACAGCATTTTCAAAACTTTCCCTTATAAACTCCTTTGCACTTGTTCTTTTGATAGGCTTTCCAGCAAACTCTTTTTTAAGATTTTCCTTCAGAAAATCTATTACTTCCAATGCAACATTTGCCTGCAAAAGCTCTGTTTCCAGATCTGTAAAAAAGTTATCTACATCTTTTTCAGTAAATTCCTTTTCAGTGACCTTTTTTGTTATTTTCTTCAAAAAACTGGTTTCTTTGGGCTTTGGTGGCTCCTTCAGCTCCAAGAATTCCTCTTTTTCTTCTATTGGTTCCTCTGCTTTTTTTGTTAATTTTTCAACAGATTCTCTGAGTTTCTTTTTCAATAATCCGAACATAATATAGATTTCACTAGAGGTTATAAAAACTTTGTTTTCAAGTATTCTCCATGAATACCACAAAAAAGCTATATGAAGACGGTATAGAAAGATTACTTGGAGCCCAGGTGAATAAAAGAGAGCTTGCAAAAATCGTTAGAATTGAACTTAAAAAAAGATTTAATATTTCGGTGAAAGCTGAAACCGTGAGAAGAGCGTTTAGGAGGAGAGGTAGAACAAGGAAATATATAATAAGAATACTCGATGATATGGTAAGGGACCAGGACGAAAGGCTAATACCTGTTTATACTGGTCTTATAAGTAGAGATGCTTTGCCTGATCTTGAAGATTGTATTAAAGTCTTGCATTTTAGAAGCTATAGAGCAATAGCATGTGCAGTTGCAGAAGAGACAGGTATTCCACTTGACACCGTTATCAATAGTATAGGAAAAAAGAAAAGTTATGGATATATAAGAAGAGAGATAGTTCAATATCTCAAAGATTGGCTGGATTTGGCAAAATCTGGTGGAAAGCCAGATATAGACTCAAAATACACTGGTGTTAGAACAAGCATAATAAAATCGATGATGCGACTTCTGATTGAAAATGGAGAATATCCTACGAATATTGCTGTATGTAGATATGTTGCTAAAAAACATGGGTTACGTGCTGAAACAATATATGAAAAATATTTTCTCTGCAAAGGCGATTATGCGCCATTGGATGTATATGAAGAGCTTAAAGAAAGAACCAAAGGAGTGAAGCTCTATGACATGACACTCGGTGGATATATGAAAGGTGATAAAATATATCACCATGTATTTGGAGTGGGTGTTGTAAAGTCTATCAGACCACAATCAATTGACGCTGAATTTGACGGTGATATGAAAAAGCTTGCTATAAACTATGAAATCTGAATATTTGGGGTAGTAAAGGTTAATAAATATTAACTTGTAAAAAGGTTCTATGATTGAGATACCGAGGTTGATTTTGATAGAAAAAGGGGCTATAAACAAGCTTCCTGAAGTCCTGCAAAAACTGGATATTAAAGGAAAGGCTTTGATAATTGTAGATGAAATAACAAAGGATATTGCTGGTAATAAGATAAAAGAAAGCTTGGAAGGCTCTGATTTTGTTATGATAAAAAGTTCCAGAATGGAAGATGTCGAAACAATCAAAAAAGCTGCAGAAGGGTTTGATTGTATAATAGGTGTTGGTGGTGGCAAGATATTGGATACCAGCAAAATGGCTGCAATGGAAACAGAAAAACCTTTCATATCATTCCCGACAGCTCCTTCGCACGATGGTATATGTTCAGAGAATGTCTCTTTAACCGTTGATGGAAAATACCAATCATTAAAGGCAAGAGTTCCTTTTGCATTAGTAGCTGATATTGATATAATAAAAAAAGCTCCATATAGAATGATTGCATCTGGGGCAGCAGATCTTGTTGCAAAATATACAGCAAATTTTGATTGGAAGCTTGCAAAGGATAAGCAAAACGAAGAATACAATGATTATGCAGCAGAGCTTGCATTAGCTTCTGCAAAGATTGTCAAAGATAATGCAAATGATATAAAAAATCTTACTGATAATGGTATAAAGAACCTTGTATGGGGCCTGGTTATATCAGGCATTTCAATGTCAATGATAAGTAGCTCAAGACCTGGTTCAGGTGCTGAGCATATGTTTTCTCATGCTTTGGATGCACTATGTTCTGAAAAGGGTATAAAAGGCGCTCTACACGGCGAACAGTGTGGATTTGGTTCCATATTAATGGGACATCATCAAGGAGAGAACTGGGGGGAAACCAAGGAACTTTTGGAAAAAATCGGGGCACCTACAACTGCCAAGGATTTGGGCATTGAAGAAGAGATACTAATTGAAGCGCTGTTAAATGCAAAGAACATAAGGGATAGATATACCATCCTGGATGAAAAACCATTAGACAGGGAGAAAGCAAGGGAGATATTAATAAAAACAGGAGTTATTTAGCTTTTTAAACATATTTCTAAGAGATAGTATGAAAGTCTTTGAATATATAAAAGAGAAGAGAAAAATCACACCTCTACATTTTACACTCATAGATCCTGATAAGCAGAGCCCTGAACAGGCAGGAGAATTTGCAAAAAAGGCAAAAGAATCTGGTTCAGATGCCATAATGATAGGCGGCTCACAGCCTGATCTGCTTATGTATCTAGATGAAACTGTTAAAGAAGTGAAGAAACGTGTTGGAGACATCCCTGTTATACTTTTCCCATTTTCCCATTCAGCGCTTTCAAAACACGCAGATGCTGTGTTCTTTATGAGTCTTTTGAATTCCAGATCAACACAATACATAATAGAGGAACAGATGAGGGGTTCTGTTGTCATTGCAAAACATGCAATTGAACCGCTTTCAATGGCATACCTGATAATAGAATCTGGAAAACCAACATCAGCTGAATTTGGTGGAGATGCAAAGCCCATCCCAAGAAAAAAGCCGGAATTTGCGGTTGGCTATGCACTTGCTGCAAGATATTTTGGCATGAAATTTGTTTATTTGGAAGGTGGCTCTGGTGCTGAAAAACCGGTCACAACAAAAATGGTTGCAATGGTTAAAAAAGCTGTTGGGGAAGATGTTTTTGTTATTGTTGGTGGTGGTATAAGGGATTCTGAAACAGCAAAATCATTAGCAAGCGCAGGTGCGGATATTTTCGTTACTGGAACAATAGGTGAAGAAGATCCTGAAAAATTCAAAGAGATAATAAAGTCTATAAAAGAGGGTTCTATAACAAACCTTGACGATTACGTTACACATTAGCTTTTTAAACATTATATTAATTTCTAAATATGATACCATCAGAAGATGAGCTCTATAGCATATCAAAAGATATTATGGGACAGGGACTCTTAAGAATAAGGAAACCCTGGTTTAAAAGGGTTCATAGAGTGGAAAAGGTAATCCCGAAAAGGCATAGAGAAAGCACATTCAGGGATTGGTTTGATCCTCTTTTTACAGGATTTTTTACAGGATTCATGGCATTTGCACCTCTTGGTTTAGAAGCCGGGCCATTGAAAGGAAGTGTAAAGAATTACAGGAACAGACCAGTTGCAGAGGCAATAGTATATGCAAAACAGCCCAGAGGCGGGATAGTTGATATTTCAGAGACAGACATATCCGGCAATTACAGACTGGACCTTGAGCCGAGTGATTATATAATAAAGGTGTTTTACAGAGGGAAAAGATTCAGCAAGTCTATCAGAGTGCCCTCTCTTTTTCCTGGCCAAGAATTGGAAAATCAGGACATATCAATTGATGCGGACACTGACACTAAATTACTAGCAGAAGCCAGCTCATTTAAAGACTATTTCAAGGTCTATGTGCTTGACACAAGACCAAAAAAGGTTGTTTTCTGTGAGACTCCATACGCAAGCAAAGACGGCTATGAATTTACAGGAAAAGGCTATATTCTCCTTGCGGGTGATGATGGTATTAATTTTGGAAGCTCAAATCTTCTTTTCAATTGTAATGATATGGGAAAGGTTAGGAAAAAAGCGTACACGCCCCCAGATGATATGGAAAAGTTTGCTGATGTTCTTTTTGATCTTGGGCTTGGAATGGCAGTGCCAGGAGGCCCGATAAAATATGCAGTTACAGTTCCAATAGAGCTATCAAAAATTGCGCGCCCTAAAGAGGGTGTAAGATTCGGAATGAAACCTGAGGATTTTATAAGAAGAACTAGGGGAAGGACACCGTTAACACGCCCATGGGATGTTCTTCGTGTGCAGAGAGCTGCTTCAGACGCTGGATTAAGGGCAGGATATTATTGCTCGCCTGTTGAACTTGAATTCGATGTTGGCGGAAACGGCAATATAGAAGTCTATGCGCTTGCTGCCTGCCATAAGATGGGAAAGAGAGGAAGGGAATGGACTGGGATTAATTGTGATTTTGATATTGGAAATGGTGTTGCAAGTGAACCGATTGTCAGTAAATCAGGTCTTCAGCATCTTGCAAGAGTTGACAAGTTTGGATACCATTACCCAAATGGTGTTGATATGGTTGGTGGTGATTATAGATACGATTTCACTGACCCTGAACAATCTTGGTGGGCGCTTATAGAAGCAGCTTCTGCAAAAAATTCTGAATTATTTTGTTCATTACTAAGCGAAAGTTTGAAGAGAACAAATGAAAAAGAGATTAGAACATTAAAAAGTATGGGTAGTCGTAGAAGGGCTTCTTCGTTCAGGCCTTTTCCGAATTATTTTAGAATAAGCTCGAGTGTGCCAGCGAGTTCTGTGAGAAGCTTAAGAAATTATGTTGAATTCAAGTACTCTGGACCTGATTCAGGTCCGCGCGTAGAAAAAGCAGGTTATATGATAATTGATAAAAAACATGATCCGAGTAAATGTGTTCTGACAACTACAATTGAAACAGAAGACCCGGACGCATCTGGCCTAAGAAATCCAAATGCACTCAAATACCATTTTTTCAATGAATTTACATTTGTAAAAGAAGATGGGATATGGAAATTATACAGCCAAGAATAAAAACTAATTTTTAACTTTAGAGAGCGAATAATAAAACATGGCAGATAATCTTGTTATATCAATAATGTTGACAGCGGCTGCACTTGTATTTATAACGATTGCTATTATTTTTGCCGTAACATATATTCCTGATGTTATATCCGCCGGCTGCTGGATGAGCGCCCAGCAACAGACCAAACAGTTTGTCGGCTGGTATGTTGAAGGCCCTGGAAAAGGCGTCTTTACAAAAGAAATCAAAGATCTTCACAGAGAACTGAACCTTGGGGACTGTGTTGAAAAAACAATATTCACAAACAGCCCTGAAGTCATGTGCAATGATGTAAACATAGTGGCCAAGTGTCCTGCTGATAAGAAAGGCTATATCATCACCTGCAGGGATTCGTCTACAGGAAAGGTTGAGCAATTCTTCAGAGGTGCGCAGAATATTTGTGTGGGATTTTCAAAGCCTATTGACAAGGAACTGGAGCTAGAGGGCAAGAAAAAGTGGTGCGTTAGCATAGACCTTATTGAAAGAAAATATAAAATCTCAGCAGAGGTGGGAGAATGTATAAGAGAAAAGGACTAGTACACTCGATGATGCTTGCAGCATTTGCATTGATTTTGGTATATTTTGTTCTTACTCTTCTTGGAACAAGACCTTTCTGGTCCAATTACAATGAAGCTCAGGCAAAGATAATAGCTCATTCAATATCATCCGGTGTCTCAGTGCTTTCTGTTTCAGACGGTTCTATAACAGAGGAGCTGGAAAGGGAATGGGACATAACAATATCAGATAAGGAAGTAGAGGTTACTTATCAGAAGGTTAAAAGTGGAAAAGTCAAGCTCAATACAGATTTTGATCTATCAGATATGAAACTGGAAGCTGTGAAAAAGATTGTTATAGAAAGAACTGAATCTGGCATCAGAATAAGGGAGGTAGCATAATGCCTGAACAGAATACACTAGTAAGTGGCTTTAATGATATAATTTTCGTGGCTTTTGTTGTAGCCCTTATAATCTATGTAGGGATTAATTTTACAGACCTTCAAGTTAAAATGGATCAGACATTTGATGTTGCTGAAGTAAAGCATATAGCACATCTGGCTGAAAACTGCCTGAAAGGCGGCAATGATTATATTGATCTGGATGATATTAACATGGAGAACTGCATGTTTGACGCTGATCTAATGATAATAACAGATGCTATTACAGGAAAAGAAAAGAAAGAGGGATGGAATATTATAGGCAGCAGGAGCCATAGGATTGCTGTCAACATAAAAGCTGGTGATGATATACATCCGGGGTGGTTATATGTGGAGTTCTAGGAAAGGTATTTACGGCATATTTTTCATAGTTACCATAGGGGTGGCGATGATGTTTTTTTTCATAGCCATGCACACTATTGGGCTGGGTAATATTCTCACACTAAGCAAAACTATCATGCTCTCAACCGAGCTTGATGAAAGAGGTTCTTTCTTATGCACATTTATGAATTCAGAAAAAGACGGTATAAAAAATATGGAGCTTCTTGCTAATCTCTATATTGACTCCACACTAAATACAGAATTTCTTGAGGATATGGTTGATAAAATTTATGGGCCTTACTGGCAGATGAAAATCCAACATTCCAGCGGTGAGATTGTTCTGGGAAGGGAAGAGATAGATGATGATGCTATGGGAACAACTATTGATATTCCCATACCAGGTGCTGGAAAATCAGGGGCTACAAAATCTAAGGTGGTTTTCAAGATATGAAAGGCTTCATTGACCCGAACGTGTGGATACTAATCGGAGCAATGATTATCTGCGGACTTTTGGTGCTTGCATTAATGTCGCTTAAATTTTCCAGTGTTAAAAGGATCACAGAAGATGTCACGCTTGAAGAAGACAAATATACAATGGTCTATGCAATGAATGCTGCAAACCTATATGCAAAAACCTCCCTGAATTATGCTGTCTATCAGGCATGCTATGACACCTTGAGAAATTCTGAAGTAGGGTCTGAGGAGCAGTTTGAATCAGCTCTTGGAAACGCTGTTAAGAACAATCTAAATACATATCTATCAGACTATCGCTTTCTTGAAGCATATGTAGTGAAATTCCCAAGTCAGGATATGAAAATAAAAATCGAGCCTGATAAGATAGAACTGAATTTAGATGGTAATCTTGTCATGGAGAAAACAAGGGTTGTTGAAAAAGTTATGAAAGAAGAGATAAAACTGGAAGGTGGTGCTTCTTTGGAAGTGGTTGTGGAAATACCATGCCTTGATACATATCAAATCGGTGTTAGGGAAGAGGATGGTGTAGCAAAAGATCTGAAAATAGAGCTAATCAATGCAAAATTAGCGGCTGGCCTTGAAGATACATTTTCTGCTGATGTTGGTAGTGATATTGACTGCGATGCTGTTTTTGAGAGCGCATTCGGAACAAAAAAGCATGCAAAAGATACTCTGAGAGCAGAACTGGAATCCAGAATAGAAAAACTAAGCACTGGGACAATAGCACTTGAACTAAAGGACCTTAGTCTTATTATTAAAAATGCAGGCGGGCATACGTCTGATGATGAGACCATATGTGATTTTAATTATGAGATAAAAGCAGACATCCTTATGACTGTTGATGTTTCAGATGAGAAAACATATCCTGTATGGAACGGAAACGCTATTGCATTTGAAAGACTGATATACCAAACCCTACTAGTAATTATATATCCTTAGACTGTTTTGAACATACTCTGAAGATTCCCAAAGAAGCTTTTTACAGCAACAAGCGCATCACCGCTTTTGCTGGACACTATCATTATCAGCATCAAAACCACTACAAGAATGACAATTGCGAAAACAATTATCTTTAATGGCATCTCCATAATTAATATTGGTAATGGTTTAATAAATATATAGGGCTCTGACCAATTATTAGTTATGAAAGGTAGTTCATTCAAACTTCTTTTTGATGTAATACTAATTGTGATAATCCTTACAATAATAAGTTATGCTATATTAACGATGACGGAGGTAATATGAAAGGGGAAATAAGTGCAAAAATGTGGTGGATATTAGGGATTATAGTGCTTACTGTTATCCTGATAGTTGTTTTTTCAGGAAGCTTTAGTAATTTTTTTAGTAAGGCCGGACCTTACATGGCAAATCTATTCAAAATGATTTCATTTGGTGGTTAAATGGCTGAAAAGACGTTTGAGATAATTGGCTTTATGATATTTGCACTTGTTGCTATACTGATTCTTGCATATTGGATGTACGGTCCTGATGGTATAGCGCAGTTTCTTGGCTTTGATCCATTTGAGCCTCTCGAAAAGCTCTTTGCCCAGTTCTTTGGCGGTTCAAAGGAAATGGTGGAATATCAGAAAGCAAAATATTCAGCAAAGGCTGTATGGTGCGCGGTTATGGTGGCGTCGCGGGGTAATATAAATGATCCATGTCTGGCTGAGTTTACAGAGGAAATAAAAAATGGGTTTAAGGTCGGTGACATGGAAAAGGAGAACCATATAATACAGGCAACAGGCAAGGCAGATGCAAGGAGCAAATGCACAGTAAAATGCACAAGGGATAAGATAGGCTGCAAGCCTGAGATAGTGCCGAAGGAAGGCACAAATGAATTCGAATGTATAATAAGATGGAGTAAGACAGGAATGTCAGGTGGAGCGTTTTTCAAGCCAGTAGGCCTGGCAGTGGCGCCTGCAATACCCACAATAGACACTAATAAAGAACCTGAATATGATGAGGATTATGTTGGAGCAGCCAATATTGAATGCAGGGAACTTGGCGGCACAAAAGCAGTTGATTTCATTGATACAACAGACAAAGATGAGGCAAAGACAGAATGCAATGAAATGTTTGGGGACAAGGCCATGGCAGAGATATATGAAGCCGGTGTCTACAGGTGCATGGTACCTGAGGTCAGCTGCACTATTGATGAATTCATTCTTCCGCAAAGGATTACTGATGCAGAAGAACATATTGCGCATTATGGAGACCCATTGTATCTGATTTATTGGGAAGAGTTCCCAAAGGAGTGGGACACATGGACATATGAACCTGACTGGAAGATGCATCTATTAATAGGTACAATCTCTGTTTTCCCGTTCGGCAAGATAGGTGGCATGCTTTTCAAAGGCAGTGTTAATATAGCAAAAGGTGGGAGGGCAGCAACAGCCCTTGCTGCCTCGCTTAAAACAGCACCAGGTGTGACAGATGATGCAGCAAAGGTTGTAATTGCTACACTAAAATCTGGTGGTGGGAAAGTTACAGACAAGTCTCTGAAAGCTGCGATAAGAACCGCTATGCCAGGAGCATTAGGCCCACAGATAGATGATATTGCTCTAGCAGCCAGCAAGAGCATGGGCAAACACCTAGGCTATGGTGGCGTCAAGGAAATATTAAAGAGAACATTCTCAGCGCACATGGCAAGAAAGCTTGTAAAATATCCATTAAAACATCCGATAAGGGTTTTGGGTAAGTTTGTTGCAGGGGAGGCAGCACTTCTTTTGGTAAACCTTGTTGAAAGCATGTCCCATAAATATGAGCCAGTGGGCAATTCAATTGTTCTGAAGATACCTTTCCTTGACCCTGACAACTTTGAGCTGACAGAAGGCTGGGAAGGAAAACCTGTAGTGGTTAAATGGAACCCTGGCGCATTTGGTTTTGAAAAAACAACAAGATTCCATCTTGTTTCCCCATGTAAGATCTCAAAGCTGGACATAACTCAAAAATATGTGGAATGCAGCAGCTATTCCTATAATTGGAAAGAAAAGGCAACAAAATGCACATACGCTGACCCAGACGAGTCTGATTGGGGAATTGAAGAGGTTTCAAGCATTGAAAAGTCCAGGATGTGCAGACTGAAAAGCCTTGCTGGTATAGACACTGAAAAACTGGACAAGACCAACACAAGGGATTTCATACATGAACTGTTTTATAAGGACTATAGTGTAGAAACAATAGACATTGAGATTGGTGATGAGGTTGTCTCAAAGAAAATTCCATTAACAGAGCTTCCTTCTGAAGATGACACGCTTGGTATGTCAATAAGCACAAGAATGAATGGGAATGATATCATATTCAGAGACGCAGACGGCGACGGATTCCTTGACACTTTCACTGTTCTCGGCTGTCAGGCACCTGCTATAGAAGTATGGGCAGATGTCGGAGGTGTTGCATCGTGGGGAGAAATGGACGGTGATTATGATGATAATTATTGTTTGAACAGAAAATATGAGGTTATAGAAAAACCCACAGTGTTCTTGAAGAATGTGGCACTCTATATTGGAATGGGTGGTGGTTTAATTGTTGCTGGTGTTAGCGGCATTGCTGGGTTCTTTTATCCACCAGCATGGTTGGTTACTGCAGGCTCTATGAAAGTTTTCACTGCCAGTGCAATTGCATCTGGTGTTTTTGAGATTGCTCAGGGAACCTATGAATATACAGGTATATGGCCAAGTTAAAGCTTATAAACTCTTTGTCTAATTATTTAATTAACTAATAGATGTGCATGGACACACTGTTTTAAACCAGCCATGCAAAATAAAAAATGGAGGATAAAACGATAACAATGGTCGAATTTGAAACAATTAAAGCAGAGGAAGTAAAGTTCGGTAAGAACAACTTTTTGGAAATTGCAAGAAAGAAAGCAAAAACAGAAGAAGGCGAAAATGAATTCATTGCAGTTACAAGAGGATTCTTCCTTCCAGACGGACAGAAGAGATTCAAGAAATCTCTTGCAGTTCCTGACGAAAAAGAAATTAAAGAATTTGTTGCAAAGAAAATAATGGAAGTATAAGGCTTAGGCCTTTTATTTGTGAAATTTTTTCTTTTTATTTTATTTCTAATTTAGGTCGAAGCTCTATCGTTCAAATTATCATAATTTGAGTTATTCAACATCTCCAGAACTATACGTATTTTTGATTCTGTATCCTGTATCTACTTTATATTTTGCATCATTATCATCCTTGTATTCCCTTGATTCTTTCTCTTCATACTTTTCCTCTTCCTTTTCATCTGAAGCCTCAGATGCTAACGGAATATTTCTTTTTTCCTCAAATTCCATATCTATATCACATTCTGATGCATAACTTAAACTTGTCTTAAATTCCCAAACCAGTTCCCCTTCATTAGCTGATACGCATCTAAGTTTGCAATCCCAACCACCAAAATATATCATATTATTATAAACAGCAATACCAATTGTTTCATATTCATTTGTTTCAAACTTCCAAACAAGCTTTCCGGCCATTGTCAAGCAATAGAAATTCTTGTCACATGCACCAAAGTATATTTTATTATTATAAATTGTAGGGTATGCATAGAGCATGTTCCCTGTTTTAAATTTCCATTTTATCTCTCCATTAGTTGAAACAGCATACAGATTATGATCATATGAACTAAAATAAAGAATATTCTCGTAAACAAGTGGTGTTGATATTATTGCACCACCAGTACTAAACTTCCAAATTAATTTACCATTATGAGATATTGCATAGAGGTTATGATCTCTACTTCCAAAATAAATACCATTCTCATCTATTGCTAAACCCCAATTTATTTCATCACCTGCAGTAAATTTCCAAATCAATTTACCATCAAGACTTAACACATAGAGATTATGATCCCAAGAACCAAAATATATATTATCTTTGTATATCTTTGGGGTCATTATAGAGCCTTTTGTATGAAATCTCCAGAGTTCTTTTCCTGTCTTTGAATTAAGAGCATAGAAGACGTCATCTTTTGATCCAAAATAAACAACACCCCTATATACAATTTGATTAAATAACTTACTGTTCGTATTGAATTTCCAAATAAGCTTTCCAGTTTCTATATCCACAGCATACATCAAACCATCAAAACTACTAAAATATACAATATCATCAGCCAATGCGGCTCTATCTCCTACTAATGGTCCTTTAGTTCTAAATCTCCATAATTCTTCTCCTGTTTCAGCATCAACTGCATAGAAATTATGATCACATGCACCGAAATATAGAACACCCTTATGGACTACTGGTATATAATTAACACTACCACCTGTTTTAACACCCCAAAATACATCTTTGTTGGCTTTTTTAACTATTGCCCATTCAGCTTCTTCTTGAACTTCTTCTAGAATAGATCTGTCTATTTCAATACTTGTTTTGATCTCTGGTACAGTGGTATCTGATTCAAAATATTCCATATATTACTTTTCTCGATCAGTCTAAAAAAGATTTCAATTTTTTCTTTTTATTTTATTTTTCTTATCGAAAGAATATTCTTGTTCTTAGTTTTTCGTAGACATTTTTGTGATAGTGGAAGCTGGCCGAACTTGTGAGGTCAGCTCCTTTTTGCTTGAGATTTTTCTTGAAAAAAGCTCAGTCTACCTGCATCTTATCCATTAAGAACTGTGTTATGGTTTTGTAGTTGGCTCCTGTAACAGGATTATGCATTTTGCTCACCCTTTCTTTTACAGTATTTTCATAAGGGCCTTTTTTCACAAAAATATGGAAAAATTTACTCATACCAGAGTTTACTTTGCTCCCACCTGATTTTATTTTTTCTCCTGCTTTTTTCAGGTCAGCGTGTTTTTCAGGTTCTTCATCTTCAAACATCTTTTCAACCTCTTTCTCTATCTCTTCCTCTCTCTCGCTCGAACCTATTATTTCATTTATGTATTTTGTGAAAACCTTCTCTCTTGCATACAGCTCAATAAGGAAAACAAGCATTACATTCTGTGACATCTCATAAGCTGTTATAGGCATTATCATTGCATTATCTGATTCAAAACCTTCTGGAGGGGGTGTTCTTACAAGACTCAACATAAATTTTATATCAAAAAGCATGTAGTAAAACCTGTGCGGATCAAGCGGTTTGCCGCCAACACTAGTTTTCATTATTTTTTCCACTTCTTCGTCGCTTATCTCAATATCATAATACTTCTCAATCTTTTCCTTCCATTCATGTGCAAAATCATCATATGGGTTCACAAGCCAGCCATCTTTCCCATAAACAATTGATTCAGGTTTTCCTCTTTCAGCCGGGCCATAACATTTATACGCCCATAACCTCACGCCCATATCTGCTTGTGACTGACCAAATCCTGGTGTTACATATGGATTCTGCAAAATTTCAGTTGGTTTTGCCTCTGCCTTTTCCCTTATCATTTTGAACTTTGCTATATATGGTTTCAGCCAATTCTTATATTCATCAACTGATCTCTTCCTTGCTTCCACAAGAGTCTGTATCCTTGCATACCTTTCCTTTACTGTGGGAAAGAAAAGCGCTTTCCATTCTTTGAAAAGATCATTTTTTGTCTTCAGGACAGTGGCTTCTGCCATAGAAACATCCAGCTCTTTCCTTATATCATCCCTTTCTGTCAGTTCCTCTTTCATTCTAATGAAATCTGTTATTATGGTTGGCCATCTTCTTGCCATTGTTACCAATGAATATCCTTCTCCTGTATGCACATCAACCCTGTCAAGAAACAGGCTTCTTAGAATATGTTCATCTTTTTTTGCAGCTTTGAAATAATCAAGCATCTCTTTATACCTTCTTGCATCATGATTTAGTAATTCAAAGTCAGCAACAGCCTGGGTTGCAGAAGTAAGTCCTGTCTTTATTGCCTGCTCTAGTTTCTGCTTCTGCGCAATGGTTATGTTATAGTATTCTGCCCATGTAGGTGTTACTTCTATGTATTCATCTATTTTCTTTACAGTAAAGTCCCATTTTGGAAGTTGATATATTAAAGAATAATAAATATTGGAGCCTCCTCCCCTGAGCGCTGTAAAATCAAGTATCATGTTCATTTCTTTTGGTCTTATAAAAAACATATCACCTTTAGCGCCTGGCGGGCTTTTGAACAGATCATCAACTACAAGTTTGTCCGGATTGATAAATTTAGATTTCTCTATTTTTTCATCAGTCATGTTATCCACACTTGCCCAGATTTTTTATAAAATTATTCGTCTTTGATTTTATTATATATTTCTTTGAGCTTTTTTTCGAAAAATGAAATAGAATGCCTACATTCTTCATTATATTCCTCCCTTTTCTTATGATAGAATGCCCTGTGCCAGAATGTTCTCATCATTTCATAGAAAAGGCTTCTCTGCCAGATAGTGTCCTGAGGATATTCACTTCTGAGAACACCCTTTACCTTTATGACAGCATTACCTGATTTTCCACTCTGTTGACCAGAGAGATCAAAACTTATATAAAAATAAGAAAAAAGGTCCAAATCTTTGTGAAGCCACCACCTAACTTTGAATTTTTCTCCCTTTTCTATTTTTCCCCAATTATGCATTGTTTCCTGTATATCCGCATCTGTTGCATTAAAAACCGCTTTTATCAACTCATACACTTCATTATATAATTTTGAGACATTTGGCCCAACAAGCCTTAGTTCAACTGAGCCTGGATCCTCTTCAAAACAATTGTCCTGCAAAACCAGCTTAGTTCTAGCAAATACCATATAAACACCTTCAGGCAGAGATTAACATTGCCCTTTGAATGGGAAATTTGTTGATAATATCAACTATACTATTTATTTAACTTTAGATAAATAAATTAATATGTGGGGTTTTTTAGGAATTGTCGTTGGAATACTACTAATATTGATAGGTGGATTCCTTATGTTTCTATTTCCTGGAGCACCTGAACATCAGACAGAAAGCTTTTCACTTGTTGGTGTTGTGCTGGGTTTCATACTCATAGTGATAGGAGGACTGTTAATCTTTTTGTGATTATGGCAGTGATAAAAATAATTGATGAATGCCTTGCCCCTGATAAATTCATACATTTTGATTACTCTGGGCCAGATCCGTGGGGAGTGGCAAAGAAGATATCTGAATCTGCGAGAGGATTCTTTCATCTGGGAGCATCTGCATTTTATTTTGACAGAATTAACTGGGATATAAGCGGAGACCCTGTATCATTCTGGGGACTCTGGAAATGTGAAATACCTACCAGCAGATGGAGCACTATATGGATATATATAAGAGTGCAGGGCGACAAAGGCAAGACCAATAATGTTGGAAAATTCACAATGAGAATGAATGCTGAGATTATAACACAGTTTGAAGGCTGGAAGCTATTTTTAAGACCATTATACAATCTTTATTCATACTTATTTTATAATAAGGTAAAGAGAAGGCTATTAGAACGATGCACTGGCTTTGTTCTTGGATTCAGAAATGAGATAAAAGAGCACTTTAATGTACAGACAACAGAAATACCAAGTGCCCAGGCAGAATATGGATAGCTTTTGAGATTAAAATGCCCATACTAAGTCTTAACATACCTGAAAGAAGAAAATCTGTTCTTATAGGTAAGAATGGGTCTGTTAAAAAAATGATAGAAGAAAAGACAAAATCCAAAATTACAATTGGTAATGGTGTAGAAATAGAAGGAGAGAATCCATTAATTGCAAAAGATATTGTACAGGCCATAGCAAGAGGTTTTGATTCTGAAACAGCGCTACTGCTTCTGGATGAAGACAACTGTCTTGAAATGATCAGTTTGGAAGGAGAAAGGGAAAATACAAGAAAAAGACTTTTTGCAAGGGTTATAGGCAAAGACGGGAAGATTAAAAAGTTTATTGAGAATTCAACAGATACTCACATAACCATTTATGGAAAAACTGTTTCCATTATTGGGGAATGGAAAATGGTTAGCATAGCAAGGAAAACTGTTGAGATAGTCCTGAGTGGAAAACCATTTTCAGCAATGAAAGCATTTTTAGAAAGAGAGTTAAAGGGATAGATTTATTAGGGCATGTATACAAATATATTTTATGCCCATGTTTATAACACAACTGGTAGCATTAAATGCAACCAATGTTATTACACCAGTTACAATCCTTGCAGTTGTTTTTGCAGTAATTATTCTTTTGAAAGCTGTTATGGGAATTTGGAGACCTCAGACAAGACTAAAATTCGCAAAGGCTGTTTGGAAAAGATCTGAATTGTTGTCTGCTACCTGTCTGTTATTTTTAATAATCATAGGTTATTTTATTCTGCTTGAATTAACAATAGTACAGGTGGCTGCTGTGATGTTATTTACAACAATCCTCATGGGTCTTAATATGGCAGCATACCCAAAGGCTATGGAAAAATTAATAAATGAAGTTCTGAGGAAGAGAAGCAGGTTCTGGGCATCCATGATTATCTGGGTTGTAATTGCATTGTGGGTTCTGTACGCAGTTTTTGTTTAAATTTTTATTTTATTCTGTCATATAAAGGGGATAGAAATATAATAACATATCAAACCAATATTATTTTATGGAAGAATCCAAAAATTCTGGAAATAAATTAACATGGATTCTTATTGCAATCAATGTCATAGTTTTCGAGTTGGTTTTTAGCCTGCCTGAAGCTACCAGGGAACTGGTTTTTGAAATGTTTTCTTTCTCTTTTGGGAACATGTTCCAGATATGGAGATGGTTTAGCTCATTATTTCTTCATGTAGATGCAAATCATCTGTTCTTTAACATGCTTGGGCTTTATTTTTTTGGAAAGGTCCTGGAAGAAGATTTAGACAGGAAATGGTGGATTGCTATTTATTTTGCTGCGGGCTTGCTTGGAAATTTTGCATTTATGTTCACGAGTATGTCACCTGTTATAGGTGCATCTGGATGCATGTTCGGTTTAATGGGAGCTGCAATGTTTTTGAAACCACTGAAAAAAATACACCTATATATTTTTCCTTTACCACTGGGAATAATAGCAATAATACTTGCTATTTTTGAAAGCCTGATGACTGCAATGGGAAGTGTTGGACAGGTAGCAAATATAGCACATGTTGCAGGATTGATTACAGGAGCAATATTTGCATTTTTTCACTCACCTAAACAGGCTGCAAAAGGTATTATGTTCTTGGTAATACTGATGGTTTTGCTCATGTTACTAATCCCGTTCTTCCTTTTGATAACAACAATAGGTGGGGTTATATTGGGTGTGGTAGAATCAATAGTTGGATTTTTCCTTTACGGTATTGCCAATATTATCTCGTTTTTATGGACACTTTTCTAATTCTGTCTTCTGGCCTTCCAACAAGATCATTTCCTTTAACAGGTATCCAATCAGCATCCAAGCATCGAATAAAAAATTCTGATTGCTCCTTTATCAGTGTTTTTGAACCAAAATCTGTATCTAGAACAAATGTGTTTCTTGTTTCGTCTATGAATTTTCCTCTAATACCTATCATATTAGAATTTGTAGAACTAATTATTTTTGCTTCAAGGCCTATTAATTCATCTCTGAGTATTTGCATATTTTATTAATTGTATCATTAGTTGAAATGTTTAAGAGCCTTTTCAACATCAATTAACTTCTATTTGATCCTCAGCAAAGCCTAGTTTGACAAGAAGGGTTTTTATTTTATCTTTGTGATTTCCCTGTAATTCTATGTTTCCATTGTCGTTTATTGTTCCACCGCAGGCAAGTTTTGTCTTTAGTTCCTTTAGAATTTGTTTTTTGTCCACGTCTTTTTCCATTCCATCAATAATTGTTGTGAACTTGTTATATCTTCTTTTCACAAGATACACTCTTATTGTCTGTTCCTCTCTTACCAAAGTTTCGCACGTGCAAAATTCTTCACTGAGTCCGCACTTAGGACATACACCATTCATTTGCTTTTTTCACCCTTTAATGTTTTTATTCTTGCAATTGTTTTTTTAATCTCTCTTATTCTACCAGGAGAAGTTGTAGAAGCACCTACAGAAATATTTGCTTTTTCTTTAGAGAGCTCAAGCTGCAATTCGTTTAATCTCTTGTCGAGTTCTTCTGGTTTCATTTTCCTTATATCAACAGGTCTTAGAATAGCCATAACACAAAAGTATAATTTTATTGTTTTAAATATTTAAATGCTTTATTTTACTTTCTCCTTAGTTTTCAGGGGCTTGGGTTTCTTCAATATTTTCTTAGTTGGTTTCTTTACTACATTCTTAGTTGATTTCTTCACAGATTTCTTCACAGTTTTCTTCTTCGTTTTCCCTTTCTTAGAAGCGCTTTCCTTTACTTTGGGTTTAGAAGGAACTATTTTCTTCATTTTGAATTCAGACCTTACACCTCTCATTATTTTTACTGTAATACCTATTATGCCTGGATTTGTCTGCGCTGTTTCAAAACCAGAATCAACAAGCTCTTTCACAGGCTGACCTGCCTGTTTTATGTAACCTTCTATAAATTTGGATCTCATTGCTTTTCCACCAGAGACTTTTCCAGAAATTATTATTTGCACGCCAATAGCACCTGCGTCCATAACCCTCTTTAATGTAAGATTTCCTATTTTTTTGTAATTGTATCCCCTTTCGAGTGAAGATGAAATCTGCTTTGCAACTATCTTTGCATCTAAATCAGGATTTTCTATAGCCTTGACATCAAGCTGCGGATTCTCAATATCAAAATTGTCTCTTATTGCATCTGTCATCTCATTTATCACAGAACCACCCTTACCTATTATTCTGCCTGGCTTGTTTGTATAGATAACTATTTTTATACCAAGTGGTGTTCTTTGCAGTTCTATTTTAGAATAATCCCCTAGAGGGAATTTTTTTCTAATAAAATCATTAATCTGAGCTTCTTTAAGTCCTTGTTTTACAAAAAAATCCTTGAGCATATTATTTTACCTCCAATACGAACTGTATATTCGTTACCTTTCTTCTCTGTCTTCTTACCTTAAACCTTCTTGGTCTCCAAAACCTGAAACCTTTATGAGCAGAAGCATGTATGTGTAATTTTGATGGGTCTAATCCCTTAAACTCCGCATTGTTTTCAGCAGACTGTAAAATATTCAAAATCTCTTTTGAGACGTTTGTGTAGTATTTACCTCTCAGGCTTCGTTTCTGTAAAACCAAATCTTGAAGTAATCTCTTTCCTTTGTCCAGTTGTTTTCCTGTTATTTCATCACATATAACTGCACTGCTTTTTGTTGAAATCCTTAATCCACTACCAAAAACTTTCACTGATTTCTTGGGATTTGGTTCGTATGTATATTTTAACATATTTTTCTCCTTACTTCAATGGTACAAATTTGGATGATTTTGTTGCACCGAAACCTGGTGATGAATGCTTAACTGGTTTTCTTGTCATTGCAAATTCACCAAGCCTGTGACCAAGCATTTCTGTTTTAATCTCAACTGTCACATATTCATTTCCATTATAAACTCCTATTTTAATGCCAAGCATTTGAGGTATAATAATCATTTCTCTGTTTTTTGTTCTATGAAACTTCTTTGGGTCTGCTTCTATTTTTGCGAGCAGTTTCTTCTGTATTTCTGTAAACCCTCTTTTCAGGCTTCTTCTCTGCCTTGCTGGAATAATCTTTCTGAATTCTTCTATCTCCATATTTGCAAGCTCTTCTTCACTCTTACCTTTCATCTGAAATTTTGCCATATTAAACACCACCCGGCACTCCTGCCATTACAGAGCCACCGCCTCTCGCAGTTGATTTTTGACGTTCAACTATTAATTTACCATCAACATAATAACTACCGCTTTTTGGTATTTTATGCATCGCTGTTTCTTCTATCTCTGCAAATGCGTTTTCCACTGTTTTTTGAGCATAATCATCTCCCCAAGGATTTGGGTCTCTTCTAACATTACAGACTTTGCACCAAGTTTCAGGTGATCTGCTTGGATGCTGGGTCATTTTAAAACCATCTGGAACCTGATCATTGAAATGATCTAGACAGTATACATGTTCATCTGTAGCATAGATACCATCATCATCTGCTTTGCTGACAACTATTTTAATTCCTTTCATATCTACCTCTTCTTTCCTGTCCTTTTTGGTGCAATATGACCAACCTTTCTTCCAGGCGGAGCATTTCTTGAAGCAGGTGACCTTGACCTACCCATACCACCACCACCAAATGGATGGTCAACCGAATTCATTGCTTTTGCAGTGGTTCTTGGATATAATTTTCCTCTCCTATGCATAGCAATCCATCTTTTACCTGCTTTTACCCATGGTTTTTCTTTTCTACCTTCTCCAGCAGGAATTCCAATACTTGCCATACATTCTGGATGCACTTTTAACATTTTCTTTGATGGGAGCATTAATATACATTCTTTTTTTGTCTTTGATATTAAAGTTGCAAAGCTACCAGCTGCTCTGCAGAGCTTTGGCCCTGAGTTTGGCCTTAACTCTATACCAAAAACCTTTGAACCTTCTGGTATTTCTGATAATGATAAAATCTTTCCTGTTATATCCTCACCAACCGCTATTCCCTCAGGTGCAATTATATAACCCTGAGTTTTGTCGTCATACTCTATCTTTGCTAGCGGAGATGCCATTAGTTTGTTTGCAAGTATATCAACTACTTTTCCGTTCTGCTTTTTATATTCAATCTTAGGCCTAAAGGAATATGTAGGCACCCTGTAAGTTGAAGTACCTCTTCCTCTTCTCTGAGAGATTATTCTTTTACCCATAATTCACCTAAAGCATTCCCATTCTTGAAGCAATATCTGCAGCTTCATGGTCTGGGTGTAGTTTCACATATGCTTTTTTGTCACCTTTCATTGTTTTTAGTAAATTAACTTTCAGAACTTTTACATTAAATCCCTTTTCAACAGCTTCTTTGATAATTGGTTTTTTGGAATTTTTATCAACTATGAAAACAAGAGTATTGCCCATCTCTACCATATTCATTGACTTTTCAGTCATACTTGGATGGCTAAGAACATTCCATGGATTATAATCAGGTTCTTTTCCTTTTGAGTTTTTTTCTTTTTTCTGCTCTTTGGATTTGTCTTCTTTTTTCTGTTTCTCTATTCCTTTATCTATCATTTTGTCAAGTTCTTTATCAGACATCTTATCTTTTGTCTGCTTGGGTTTCTGTTCTTTTTTTGCTGGCATAGATATCACATGTCCAAGAAAATATAGCAGAAGGAGAAATTTCAGACTTTATCAGGTCTGTGACTTTCTACCCTTCTAACGGTTTTTCTCGGGCAATTAAATAATTAATACTCTGTAGGTTTATAAACCTATCGGCCGTATCTGGCTATTCTTTTAAGAATCTGTTTATTAGGGGCATCTATTCGGTCTATTCTTCTTTCAAATCCTTCTGCATCACCAGGATAGTAACGTTCTAGTGCCTCATGATAATCATGTATCATGGAATTTGGTATTGGAATTGTTGTTGGTATGAAAACCCTGTACTCTGTATTTCTTCTTGTACTATCATCAAATTCAACTTGGTCAAGGAACAACTCTTCAAATGGATGTAAATAGGATACATCATCCATATCTCTGAAAGGGTCAACAGGACCAGATTCTCGATACTTTCTATGTATACAGACAGGTGGATATCCACCCTGTCCTCTTTTATCAGCCCTCATTATCAATCTCAGGCTTTCGCCTTTCTTTTTGTATTCCATTCCAACGACCTCGAATGGAGAGTCTTTTTTCTCAATAACAAAACCTTTTTTCCTGAACCATCTTGTACTTTCAAACTGTCTATCAAGATTCCTAAACCATCCTTTCAGGTCAACAGGAACTGCTGGATTAGAATGTTCAAAAATATATTTATTTGCAACAACTTCAAAAGCTGCTTTTCCTTCACGAATTGCATTGACTAATCTCATATCATATAACCATGGATTTTTCAGAAGTTCTTTTCCGATTTCAAAGTATGTTCTTTTTCCTTTGAAGTAACTATAAAGAACATCCATCATCAAATGTGCTGTGTCAGGCAGCTCTTCGCCATATTGATCCCAATATAATTGAGCAACATCTTCCTGAGGATCAATTGGGTGGAATGGGAGGAAAACATCAGTCTTCATTCGCTGTTTTGTTGCCTGAAGATTTCTCACAGCAGCGGGATTATGCCTGGCAAAAAGAGCTAGAGTGGCAATATCTGCGCAATAGATTTGCAATCTTTCATTGACCTCTTTCATTTCAGTATAATCAGCATCGCCACAGCTACAATCCAAATTACCAAGTAATGGGCCGCTCTTTTCATAGGGCCCTGTTATTGCTACATGTCTATATGAACCCAGACCTCTACTATCGCTTTTTTTATGAACATCAGAACTTAGAACTTTTCCGCCAGCATGTGGACCTGAAGACTGACCTGCATTCATGGCTTCTCCATTACCAACATTCCAGAGATTTAGTGCACCTTTTCTTGTTCTTATTGCATCTAAAAGTTCATCCCTAACCTGAGGTGCTTCAGCTTCAGAAAAATCTGTCTCAAAAAGCCCGTTTTCAGGATGTTCTCTTCTATCTTCAAACCATCCACTAAACATACCATCTAATCTGTTTGGTCTTGTAAGAAGTGCTCTTGCTACAAATAATCTTTCTGCTGGAATAAGGGGTTTGTTTTTTCTTTGTTTGTTTGTCAGTGCAACTCCGTATGTTCTTCCTGTGAATTCAGGGTATCTTAAAGCATATGTCATAATATCACATATTTCTTGTATTTAATAGCTTTTACAGCTACTGATTTCTTGATTTTTTGCATATATTAACAAACCATCCCCCCTAGGGGGTATAATTAATTAATCTTATAAGTAAAAAAATATAAATTATGAGTATGGAAGCAGATGTTCTAAGAAGAATAGGATTGACTGGTGGAGAGGTAAAAGTATATCTAGCTCTTTTAAGCATAGGTCAAAGTTCTGTCGGACCTATTATTAAAAAATCTGGTATTTCCAGTTCTAAGATATATGTTGTTCTTGATAGGCTTGCAAAGAAAGGCCTTGTGACGCATATAACAGAATCGAATAAAAAACAATTCAAGGTCAGCTCACCAAGAAAAGTCTTTGACTTACTGGAAAGGAAAAAATCCGAAATAAAAAGACAGGAGAGGGAATTCAGCAAGATTTTACCAGTGCTTTTAGAAAGAGAAGGTAAAAGAACAAAACCACATGAAGCGCAAATATTTGAGGGATATGGTGGGGTTAAGACATACTTTAATAATCTTTTAAATGATATGGAAAATCGTGGAGAAAGACTGGTTTTTGGAGCAAGGTCTGATTATTCTGTTTCAAAACCTGCAAAAAGATTTTTTGAAAACTATCATAGGAAGTGGGTAAAGGCAGGCCTTAGAACAAGAATCATATTTAATAGTGATTTTAAAGACACTGGATCAACCAAATTCTTTGAAAAAGCAAATCTAACACAGGTAAAATACCTACCGCAACACACACTATCTTCTATTGGTATTCAAGAGGATAGTATAGACATTCTCATCTGGACAGAAGAAACAGTAATAGTTTTTGTTATAAAAAGTAAAGATGTTGCAGACAGTTTTAAAGCATATTTTGAAATTCTATGGAAAGCCGCTAAATAACGTTTTTAAGCAAAAAATTCAATTATAACTCATTAATGGTTAAAAGTGGTAATATGAATGTTCCAACAAAGAATTTTTGGACAATGACGAGTATGAAAAGAGGCGGCATGGCTAATATAGCCGAAAGTATAGGCGGTAATGCTGGTTCTATAGATGGTTTTGCCTTTGAAGCACATAATTTTTATTATAGTCCAGAAGACGGTGAAATTCAGGTTTTCTATGAAGGCAAAACACCAAGAGATGTTTTATCATTGGGGCATGGGACAGTTACATGTGCACATGACATCAAATCCCAATTATTCAAACTTGTGCATGTTGACATGAGCCATGGAAATCAGCTGGCCTTGGATAATATGAGAGAGACTATAAGGCTGTACAACGAACAATTTGAAGACCATTTGGTTCAATGGTACAGAAGCACAGAGCCCAAACTATGCACAGGAGGTGTTCGATTTTCTTTTGAATCTGGCACACTCAGAACAACAAAAAAAGGGGAAGAAGCTGCTATAGTTCCTCACAATGGTGCAATAACGATTGGAAGGAGTAGCGAAAATGACATCGAAATACCAGAAGAGCCAAAGCCTGGAGAAGAGGGTCACAACGCAATTCTTCGTGAAAGGTATGAATCTGTCTCAAGAAGACACGCTGAACTAAGAATCAAAGGTGATGATTATTTCGTAAAAGACCTTGGCAGCACGAATGGAACAAATGTTTTTGGGCTTCCAATAGGGGATTGTGAATACCCATTGGAGAGGCTAAGTTTTGTTAGCCTTGGTGGATATAATTTATTCTTTGAATAATTATTTTATTTCCTTTGTAGCATCTTCTGACCAAATGCAAATTCTTCCTGGGTCTCCGCCAGGAGCAAGATCTTGAACCCTTAATTTTTTCAGAGAAACAACATCAATACCAGCAATATTTCTTCCTGCTTTTAATATTCCTTTATCATCCTTTACTATTATGATTGGCCCTTTTTTTCTTGTATATTTTCTTCCCCTACGTGTTCCTTTTCCAGGCCTTACTTTTTTCTCTCTGCACCTGCTTAGCTCGTTCTTTAAACCGATTTTTTCCAGAAGATTTTTTATATCCTTTGTTTTTTTCAATGACTCTATCTTACTTTCAATAACCAGAGGCAATTCGTTTACTTCCTTTATTTTATGCCCTCTTTTCTTTACAATCTCTTTATTTGAACATGCTGAAATAGCAGAATAAAGGGCAGCTGTTTTTTCTTTTTTATTAACTTTCTGCTCCCAATTCTTTTCTGATTTTGGAGGATGTGCTTTTCTTCCCTTTGTTGCCTGAGGAACTATCCTTGCCGCAAAACCGAGAAAACTCGCATCATGTATTCTCTTCATTCTTGCCATCTCTCTGTTCATCATTGAATGCCTGATTCCTCTTCGTCCATGATAATGAGCAGATGTTCTCATTCCTGCAGTTTTGTTTGCACCATATGCTTGCCTATCATCATTCCTTTCTGAAAGAACTGCT
This sequence comes from Candidatus Aenigmatarchaeota archaeon, assembly GCA_016783545.1. Classification (GTDB taxonomy): domain Archaea; phylum Aenigmatarchaeota; class Aenigmatarchaeia; order QMZP01; family QMZP01; genus BS750m-G24. The sequence goes on from JADHWJ010000003.1 coordinate 87,819, forward strand.
TTTTTTATAATATCCTCTCTAACAGGCTTTGAGAAAGCACTGGCTAAATTTATCTCGCCTTTTTTTGCTCCAGTTACACTATAAACCACGGTTTTCATAATATCACTTTAAATACTCAATATTTATATAATTAACTAATATTTAAGTTATATATAACTTAAAGATAGGTAATAGGTCAGTTGATCCTTAGATTGACAGAATATATCGAGTGAATAAATCTGTCTTTTACATGGGTATGACCGAGGAATCATTGCAAGTATATGCAATATTATTTCTTCGGTTTATATATTAAGATAATTATGTCAAAAAAAGAATCTCAAGAAAAATCTGGTAAAGAAAAGGAAACTCAGCAAAAGCCAAAGGAAAAAAAAGCATTTGTGGAAAAGAAAGTATTTGTAGAAAATATTGTAAGGCTTGTTGAGACAAACCTAGATGGAAAAAAGACAGTAAAAGTAGGTTTAAGGGACGTACGGGGAGTTTCTTTCATGTTTGGGAATACCATTTCTAATCTCTGTGGATTTGGTGATAAAAAAATAGCTGAGCTTAGTAATGAAGAGAAGAAAAAGCTTGAGGATATGATTCTTAATCCTGGTAAATATAATATACCTTCCTGGATGCTCAATAGAAGGAAATCTGAAACTGGTGAAGACAAGCATATCACTGTTTCTACTTTACAATTAACAACAAACATGGATATTAACGAACTAAAGAAACTAAGGTGCTATAAAGGTGTAAGACATTCTCAGGATCTTCCTGTAAGAGGACAGAGAACAAGAGGAAGCTTTAGAAAGGGTAAAACAGTTGGTGTCAGAAAAAAGGCTGTTCCGTCAGGAGGAAAGAATTAGTATGCGAAAACTAAGAAAAAAATACAAGAATTCAAGGTCCCCTTGGAGTGCTGAAGAGTTAGAGAAAAACAAAGAGATTTTGAGGATATATGGTCTAAAGAAAAAGAAAGAGATTCTAATTGCAATGGAAGTTCTAAGGAACTTCAGAAGAAGGGCCCGAAACCTGATTACAACCAAAGATGAGGAAAAGAAAAAGATGCTTATAGATAAAGTTGTTGGTCTTGGACTATTAAAAAAAGGTGGAGATTTGGATGATATTCTTGCACTTAGTATAAATAATATTTTGGATAGGAGACTTCAGACAGTTGTTTTTAGGAAAGGCTTTGCAAAAACTGTCAAACATGCAAGACAATTAATAGTTCATGGATATATTGTAATTAACGATGAGAGATTATCTTTCCCAGCATATCTTATTCCTGTTTCAGAAGAAGCTAAAATAGAAGTTATTGAGATTGTTAAGAAAAAGAAACCAGCTGAGAAGCCTAAGAAAAAGGCAAAACCAACTGAAAAATCTAAAGAAGAGAAACCAGCTGAGAAGCCTAAGGAAGAGAAGGTAGAAGAGAAACCAGCTAAGGAGGAATCCAAATGAAAGAAAATAAAGATGTAAAGAAAAAAGAAGCTCCTGTAGAGAAAGTTAAGGCTGTAAAGAAAAAGGAAGTTTCTATAGAGAAAAGCAAAGTTGTGAAAAAGAAAGAAGCTCCTATTAAGAAAAGTGAGATTGAAGGGAAAAAGGAAATTCCTCAGATGCAAAGAAGGCCAAGGAGAGATTTCCAGTCAGATAGATTTTCTGGTAGAATGAATACTCCTACAAAGAAAGAGAAGTGGGGAATAGCGCATATATTTTCTTCAACAAACAACATAATAATTCATATTACAGATATAACAGGTTCTGAAACAATTGCGAGAATTTCTGGAGGCATGGTTACAAAAAAGGATAAAGACAAGGGTGCTCCATTTCCGGCAATGATAGCTGCAAGAAAGGCTGCTGAAATAGCAAGAGAGAGGGGTCTTAATGGAGTTGATTTGAAAATAAGAGCTCCTGGAGGCATAAAGAAAAGGATTCCTGGACAGGGTACACAACCTGCTATAAGAGCAATAATAAGAGCTGGCCTTAGAATAGGAAATATTCAAGACGTTACACCAATCCCGCATGACGGATGTAGAAAATCCGGCGGACGGCGTGGACGGCGTGTATAAGCCTATTTATTTAGAAAATACTTTGCTTGCATTTCATCTGCGATTGTATAGATTTTTGATTTTCCAGTTCTCTCGCCTTTCTTATTCTTTCTGAAACCAACAAACGTAATTATTCCTTTATCTATAAGACCGTCTGTATTCTGATCTCCAGAATGTACACCATTTATGAGATTTGATACACTTGTAGCTCTTATATTTAATTCAAAAGCAAGATCTGTGATAGATTTTGGATCATCTAAAAGAGATTTGATAATTAGTTTCTTGGTCTCATTTGGTTTTCTTTTATACCATCCACGAGATTGTCTCTTTACTATGAATTCAACTGCTTTCTGTTTATATGATAATGGAAATTCTATATTTTTATGTAAATTTTTTATTGATTTGCTTGAGAATTTCCAAGCCCATTCAAGTAATTTTTTATTTGTTATTCCTTTTCTTATCCTTGGATTTTCTGGAAATCTGCCAACATTATAATGTGCTTTAGCTATCTCCCAAACATCTTTACACAATTCACCATTACTTAGAGAAAATCCTATTCTATCACCGACCCACCCTTCATCAACTATTGCAGATTTTATTATTTCGTTAGCAATGTTTTGGTCTTTTATAGCTAATCCCTTTAAATTTTCAGGTATTCTAGCCTCCATACTCTTAAATGAATTTACTTGAAAAATTTCATTAACTATAAAGCCAATAACCCAAGGGAAATATAACTGTTTGTCATTATCCATAAAGTTGGTCTGAACCATTCCAAAATTTTGTAATCTGTTATTATGATATTCTAATAATTCATTTTGCGGTGCCATGAAATAGCAACCTTTTGGTCTTGCTGATCCATCAAAAATTAAATGAGAATACACATAAACCAAATCTTTTAACATGAATGGAAATCTTGGGTAATATATCCTTTTATCTGCATGAGTACCTATTGATATTATATTCTTTTCAATATTCCTAATAGAAAACATAATATCTTCAATAAAATATTTCTTTCTAAGACTTTCCAATAATTTGACAGGAAATCTATTTCTACTGTTGAAAAGCCTTGCACCTTTCCAGTCTTCTATGCCAATAACTCTACCAAAACTTAATTTACTTTTTAGATGCTCTTTATTAAGTATTGCTTTGCAAAATCTACTACAAAAATCTGGTCTTAATTCTATTAGAACCCCTTCCGGTAAATCATTAAAATGAAATTTATACTTCATGCCATACAATTAATTTCCTTATTTAAATACTTTTAGGTATTTAGTATTCATTAGTAATCTTTAAATACTATCAAAACTATTATAATTCATGGAAAAAGTAAAAACATCTGTAACTTTAAGCAATGAAATTCTAGATTGGATCGATAAAGAAATTGAGAATAGAAAGTTTGCAAGTAGAAGCCATGCTGTTGAATATTGCATAAATAAAATAATGAAACTGAATAAAACCATTTAAAAACTTAAATATATAGTAATTAACTAAAAATGATGATAAGAGGTATAGATTATGTCAACATTTGAAATTTTTCAAAGCAAATTAGCCGAATTAAACAGAAGATATACAAGCGAACCAGAAGTATATGCATCTACAGCTGATTATCTATATGGTTGGGAAGATACAGGAGAAAGATGGAGAAAAGGAGATATTGGCGGAACTGTACTTAAGAAACAGATAAATCAAGTCAGTGAAATCTATGTTTTTGTTGGTTCCAGAATAATGGTTAAAAGAGATGTTGGTGTTATGTTTAAAACAATGAAAGAAACAGACTGGGACATGTTTGGTTCCTATTGTGCATGTGATATATATGCCACATTATCTAAAGTTGAATCTGCAATAGATTCAGCAGAAGAAGCATGTTTAGAAGCAATGGATGAAGAACCTGTAACAGTGGAGGTAGCACATGGCTAAAGGACATAAACCAAGAGCTGGTTCAAGAGCATACTGGCCTAAGAAAAGAGCAGCAAGGATTTATCCTAGAATAAGATCTGCTCCGAAAACAAAAGAAGCAATTCCACTTGCATTTGCTGCGTATAAAGCAGGAATGACACATGTTACTTATACTGATACAAAGGAAGGTTCACCTACACAGGGACAAGATATATCAAAGGCTGTTACTATTTTTGATTGCCCTTCTCTGGTTGTATATGGATTCACGACTTATAGAAAAACACCGTATGGCTTTAAATGTACTGGGCTTGTTATTTCTGAAAAACCTTCTAAAGACCTTGAAAGGAAAACAAAATTACCGAAAACTTCTTCTAAAATTGAAAAAGACTTGGAAAATATTTCTGACATTAGACTTCTTGTTCATACAAAACCAAGGGAGGCTTTGGGAAAGAAAAAACCAGAGATATTCGAAGTTCCTATTGGCGGGGAAAAAGAGGAAAAACTGGAATATGCCAAATCAAAACTTGGGCAAGAAATAAAAATAACTGATGTTTTTAAATTAGGTGAATTCATTGACGCAAGTGGTATTTCAAAGGGAAAGGGTTTCCAAGGACCTGTTAAAAGATTTGGAGTTAAGATAAGGGGAAGGAAACATACAAAAAAGAGAAGGCATATAGGTGTTCTTTCTGCAAGAAATATTGCAAGAGTTCTTCCAAATTCAGTTGCATATGCAGGTCAGCTTGGTTTTCAAAGAAGAACTGAATATAATAAAAGGATTTTGAAAGTTGGAGAAAAGGGTGAAGATGTTAATCCAAAGGGCGGGTTCATCAATTATGGTCTAGTTAAGAATTATCTGATTATAGAAGGTTCTGTACCAGGACCAAGAAAAAGATTAATTATTCTAAGAAAAGGTATGAGAGCAAAAAAAGAACAGCCAGTAGAACTGAAAAAGATTTCTTTAGAAAGCCAGCAGTGAATTTTCTATCCGCCGCCTTTATAAAAAACTAAATCGACCATAAACACTGAAATAGGTACCATGAATGCGAAAACAACAGCAAGAACAACCGTTATAAAGGGATCGATTTCAAAAATAATTGAATAATAGATACCATAACCCAATAAAAGAAAAACTATAACAACTGTCACAAGAACCATTATCTTTTCAATCACTGAATAATATATGCTCTCTCTTCCCTTCTCTGGTTTGGGTCTCATACATATCCTTTGCGTCTTAGCCAATCTGCTTGAGTCTTTGTATATATCCAAGCAACATCTCCCTTTTCATCTGGCTCTATTGACCATGGCTTTATAAGAACTATAAAACCAGCTCTTATGTTTATTCTTTTCCTGAATTTGCCTGGTATTCTGCACATTCTTATCTTTTCATCTGTACATCTAACCTTGAATCTGCTTGCACCTAGAACTTCCTCTACCTCTCCGATTATTTCATCGTCTCTGGGCAGGCGCACTCTCACTGGACCTTGCTGTTGTTCCATAAACATCATTTGTTTGCTCTATTTAAATGCTTCCCTAAAACCTATATCCAAGACTCAGAACAATCTCAGCCGGATCATTAGTTGGTTGAATTTTGAATATTGAAGCTTTGACAGGATTTTTTATACTATTCAGTATAATAGGGGAGATTCCCATATCATCTATCATTTCTAATTTGTATATTGTATTTTTAGATAAGTAATTATCCAATACTACTTTTATCTCCTCAATATATAATTCTGGACTATCTAGGTATCCCTTCTCATTCAGTATAAACAACATATCTTCTGCATGGAACTGTAGCTTTGTTCTATCCCATTGAGATTCAGAAGCAGGTATATGAGAAAGCTGCAAAAGAAGTATAGTTGCTACAAGAACTATGACTATTATTTCCACAATATGCATGAAACCTTTTAGAGGCCGAGGCCTTCTTTGGATAAATTGGTTATCAAAAGTTTTCAATACTAAAAACCTATTGAAACTAAAACCTTTTCTCATATTAACTATTTAGAGAAATTGAGTAATATATTTAACTTAGAATTTTTCTAACTGGTCTCAATTCCAAAAACCCAGTATCGTCTATATCTCCAAGAAGCGGCTCCACCCATTCAACAAAATCAGCATTCGGCTGATTTTCAGTATCAAAGAACTCTCTAGGCACTAGTTTTACTAGCTTCTCCCCAGGTTTTGCAACATCAGAAAGCTCAACTGGTTCATATGATACTTCGTATGGTTTTGTTGATCTCCTAACAATGCTTATCATCTTTCCTGCTTCTCCCATTTCAAACACTAATCTCACTGCTTCTCTTCCTACCATTTCAGCCTCAGTGTCATCAATATCAGAAAAAACACCATTAAATGATCTCTGCCCATAGCCAAGTGAATTCGCAACTATTCTGGCACCTGTTGCTTTCTTCAATCTGGGTGCAAGAAGTTTTGCCAATGACATGTCAGAAAGCACAGCCCTTCCTATAGCATCCCTTCTCATCTGGAACATTGAATCTACATCAGTACCTTCATTGAAGCTCTTTATAATATCATTTGCGAGTTGTTCGCCCCACTCACCTTTGCCGTTTCTAGCACCTTCAGAGACAACGACCTGAAGAAGCCCCTCTTCTCTATATCTTTCTACAACTAATTCAACAAACTCATTAATATCCATTGGGTTTTCTGGAGTAATTATTAGAGGGTTATATCCGCGCGCTCTGCACTTTGCAGCTGATGCAGCAACCCATCCGGCATTTCTTCCCATGACATCGTTTATATCTATTGTATTTCCATTTGAACGTGCATCAAAATATGTTCCAAGTACATAGTTTATATCAAATGTTGCTATTGATGGGTAACCAGGGCAATGGTCTGTCAAAATAAGGTCATTGTCCACTGTTTTCGGTACATGAACAATCCAGAGCTTGTAATCTCTCTCTTCTCCGGCTTGGCTTAAGACCTGTGCTGTTTCAGCTGAGTCTCCTCCGCCTATTGTAAAAATATATCTAATATTATGTTCTCTAAGAACATTAATTGCACGATCGATATCTTCTTCTTTTCTTTGAATCTGGCCATCAATTTTTTCTGTAAGTTCGTGTCTTGTTGTACCTAAAGCAGAGCCAGGTGTGTCCTTAACAAGACCAAGATCAGAATTTAATAAATCAGTAAAATTTTCATCAAGAATTCCTCTTACTCCATGAAGACTTCCGTATATACCTTGCAAAACATGACTCGGTCCTTCCGCATAACCCATTAATTCATCCACAACACCATACAAGCTGTAGTTTATCACCCTTGTTGGCCCGCCTGATTGAAAAACAAGCGCTTTTCCAGGAATTAGATCTTTCATAGTCTCTCCAATAGAATAGATTGAAAAAGAAGTTTTTTAAGCCTTTGTCTATAGAAAATATCTTAGTATATCTCATATATTGACTATTACTCTTCAACCATTTCAATAAGTCTTTTATTTTTGTATTTTAGATATTCGCTCATTGAAGCAAATACATCTCCCATGCGTTCCACAACACCATCAACTATTCTCTGATAATTCAACTGGAAGAAATTTGTTCTTTCTATTGATTTTCTCCATCTCAGAAAACTTTCAAACTCTCTTTCAATAAGAGTATATTTGGCATACCCAACCTCAATAGCTATTGCCTGAAAATGCTCTCTTAATCCAGTCTCATCAAAACCTCTTGGAGCAGCATGATCCGCTAATGCATGCATTGCTGCAAATTTTCTATAAAATTCTGGTGTTCTACATGTAACAAAAAACATTCCTCCAATTGCACCTGCATGTTGTTCATCATCAAGAATTTCTCCTAATTCATTCCCTTCTACCATGGCTGCTGTTACAGGTAATTTTCTTTTTCCGACATAAACATCTATAACAATCTTTTCACTTTCAGTATATAATTCCAATGCACTTTGATAGGGGCTTTTATGTTCTTGTCTTTGCCTCTGTTCAAGAATTGGCACCAATTCTAATCTAATAGCCATAAAAAATACTTTTATTTAAAATTTATAAACCATTTTCCAATTATAAATCCTCAAAAGCAGCACCAATAGACAGTATTTTATCCTCCTGTAAATGATCTCCCATTATATGAAGACCTATTGGAAGGTTGTTTTTCTCTCCACAAGGGAGATTAACATGGGGTATTCCAGCTAAATTTGGCGCAGAATTGAGTATATCCATCATATACTGCTCCAAGGGGCTCATTTTGGCTATATCTGACAGTTTCGGCGCTATTACAGGCATTGTAGGTGCCAGTAAAACAGCATGTTTTTTGAAGGCATTTTTGAACTCATTTATGATCATTGTTCTTACTTTTTGCGCTTTTAGGTAATATTGGTCTCTATAACCAGCCATTCTGGCAAAAGTTCCTAGTAAAATCCTTCTTTTTGCCTCTTCTCCAAAATACTTGCTTCTTATTTTAGAGAAATATTCATTGAAATTTCCTTCTATATTTTCTTCTGCACCATACCTTAATCCAGAGAATTTTGCCAGGTTTGTGCTTGCTTCTGAAGTGGCAATTATATAGTATGCTGCCAGGGCATGTTCTGTCATTTTCAGTTCTATTTCCGAATAGGTTGCGCCTAGACTTTCCATTTTTTTGATTGCATTCCAGACTGTTTTTTCCACATCTTTATCCAGATTTTGAAAATATTCTTTTGGTATGCCTATTTTCAAGCCCTTCAGATTCCCATTCAATTTATATTCTTCTGGCTTTTTGTTTATTGAAGTGGAATCCTTTGGGTCATGTCCTGATATGACTGAAAGTCCTAAAGCAACATCTGAAACAGTTTTTCCCATTAAACCAATCTTATCCAATGAGTTTGCATAATCAATAAGACCATATCTTGAAACCAGTCCATATGTTGGTGTTAAACCAACAACGCCACAGAAACTCGCAGGACAGCTTATGCTTCCGCCAGTTGATTCAGAAATAGCTATATGAGGAAAGTTCAATGCTTTTGTCAGGCCTGCTGCACCACCAGAACTACCACCACAGCTTCTTGTTGGATCTATTGGATTTTTTGGTACACCAAAACCTGAGTTTACAGAAAATGTTCCAAAACCGAACTCGTCTTGAACGGTTTTTCCAATAGTTATTCCTCCAGAAGTTTTTATTCTCTCTGAAACAGTTGCATCAAAAGGTGATATGTAACCCTCAAGTATTTTTGAGCCTGCTGTTGATTGTATGCCTTTTGTACAAATACAATCCTTAAACGAAACCGGAAGTCCTTTTAATTTTCCTTCTCTTTTTTTAGGAATCTCTTTATTCAGTGTAACAAAGTAATTGTATTTTTTCTGAAGGGTTTCCAGCTCTGAATGCAATTTTGAATAGAATTCTTCTATATTCAGATCTGTTTTAAGGAACTCCTGAACTGAAATATTATGATTCATGCTTTTAATTTAGTTTAGTAAAATATAAAATATGTTGAAGATACCAGCATCTTTAAGGCAGAAAAAGAGATATGTTTATTTTAAAATATATTCTCAGAACAAAATACCATATGAAAATCTAAGGAATGCGATATGGAATATATTTTTGGATTATCTTGGAGAGCTTGGCACAGCAAAAGCAAATATAAGGATTGTTAGAAATCTCTGGGATCCGAATGAACAGAAAGGTATAATCAGATGCTCACATAGGCATGTAGATGAAGTAAAGATTTGTCTGGGACTTTTGCACCAAATTGGTGATGAGAAAACTGTTTTTCAGACCCTAAGGGTTAGCGGAACTATTAGAGGCGCTATGTCAACGAAATAGGCATCTAGTCTTATACGCTATTGATTATCAGTATAGATGGAACTGAGAATATTAAAATAAAAAATAATATGAAATTATTTTGCTAGTTTTATATCAATTACTGAAATATTTAGTCTTCTTCCTTCGTTATCTGTTATTTCATCTGTTGATACGTTTACTGTGGATTTCAGGTCCTTCATGAACTTGTTTCTGACAGCTTCTGCAACATCCACTGCTCTTGATATTGATCTTCCTCTTGATTTTACATGGACTTCTGTCTGGTCGTTGTTAAACTGTGTTATAACTGCCATTACATAAGACATTGTTGGTTTCTTTCCTACGAATACAACATTGTCGTCTGCTCTTGACCTCCTAAAAGTTCCTTTGGAACTTTGGGACCCGGAAGTTTTAGCCGCGAGAGAAGCTTCGCTTCTCTGTGCGCCAGATCTCTGATCTGAGCGTTCTTGGGTTACTGGTTTCTCTGCTTTTTTTGTTTCCTGTTTCTTTACTTCTGCTTTTTTAGCTTCTGTCATACTCAAATTCCTCCTATTGTTTGAATTTAGTATAGTTAATATTAATAGTAACATTTTTAAGTCTTTTGTTTGTATTTTTCATCAATAATACATTTCCCACAGCCACCAGATTCACTAAAAAAACATACATATCCATCATCTCTTGGTACCCATTCTCGCATCACTACAAAACTATATGCAGGACATCTCTTTTCAAATGGCACCAAACCCTGAAATATTATATTACCTTGGAAATTATCAGGAACGTCTATTTGTATTCTCATAATAGTTAATCTAATTCTCCTATTCTTTCAATATGAAATGTTACATTATACCCCTCTTCATTCTCCAGTGGTTCTAACATTCTCCCTCTTTCTATCACTGTTTTAAGATAATCTCTAAGCATTTTTGCCAAAAAATCAGGATCATCTAATTCAGAATCACCAATCTCTTTTGTTAAAGGTGATATATCTCTTGCATCACTATCTACAGTAACTTCATATATCATAATTTTATATGATATGTTTATTTTTAAAGGTTAATTTTGAGTTTTTATAACTTATTTCTAATTGATATTATGTCCAGAGTGCCAAGTAAAGAGAAATTAAGAAAATTGGGGGCAGAAGCTACTAGAATTCTTGAAGATGAATTAAGAAGAGCTGGTATTAAATATGATTATGCTGAAGCAATTGTTTATGATAAAAGAACAGTTGGTGTGCAGGGTGATGAGAGAACCTGGGTTCATGTTGCAGAAGTAGAAGTGAAAGATAACGGAAAACATATATATGACACTGATTTTCTAGGAGATCTTAGCACAAGATTAACAAATGAAATGAGAGATGTTAACAGAGTTGTTTATGCTCTTATTTAATTTTATATTTAACTCAAGTAGTTACAGACCGCCATTGCACTTAACATCGAAGTTATGATTAGTTTCTGCCTTTAAACAAAGCGGCGGCCGATTTATTAATCCGTAATACAAATTTTATTATGGCTTACAGAGTCATAGTCTCACCAACTGCGGAGAAAGACCTGAAAAAATTTAACATTGAACTGCAAAGAAGATTTTTCAAGAAAATAAAGAAACTTAAAGATTATCCAGATATTTATGGCAAACCGCTTAGATGGCCACTGACGGGAAGATGGGAACTAAGATTTGAAAAACGATGGAGAATCATCTATATTATCGATGAATCAATCAAACAAGTAAAAATAGTTTCCATCCTACACAAGGATGATTTCTAAATTCCAAACTCTTTTTTAACAGTTTCCAGTGATTTTCCTTTGCCCTCAGCCAATTCCTTTTCTCCCTGCATAATTTTCTTCATAGCCTTAGGGCTGGATAGAATATCAATTGTAGACTTCATGCTTTCATATTCATCAAGGGATATAGTAACCCATTGAGTTTTATGTTCACCGTGCATTAACTTTTGCATGTTTTCACCAATAAATAATTGTATTGAGTTTATAAATGCTTTAAGAGGCCGCCGCTCCCTAGTAAGGCTGAAATTAGGACGCAACGAGCGGTTTACTCAGCGAGTGAAGTGTCATAACTTTTTGTTAAGTCCAGCCGCTCATCAAACAATAAAATCAAGAATGCGGCGTAGTGGTGGTCGGAGGATTACAGAATGAATCAAAAGCTTCTTCAACAAGTTCCAAGGCATAACCAGTTATTTTTCTTCCATTGACAAGAAAATCTTCACTATCAGTACCTAATTTAACTGTTACTGATTTTCCTCTATATTCTGCTGGGATTCTTTCATCATCTGGGAAAGTAATATCAGATTCCCAACTCATTGCATATTGTTTACCCATAATAGCAATTATCTGTTAAATTTATAAATACATAAACCGACCGCCATTGGACTTAACATCGGGCTTAAAAGAAGTTTTGATTTCCCTCGTGAGCAAATTTTTCTCTCGAAAATTACGGCAACCCAAATTTTCAGAGCTAGGAAAATTTGCGATAGAGCTGGAAATCAAAATTTGGGGAAATTGGAGTGCTGAGGCTCCGATTTCCCTTTTAAGCCCTGTTATACGAATCCGACGGAATGAACGAAGTTCATGGAGGAGGACTCGAAGGTGAGCGAGGAAAATTTTACAGCTGTAAAATTTTCACTCCTGCGAACCATCGAGGTATGACGCAGAAAGAAAAAGCCCGATAAATTTATATATGACTGCGACCATG
>JADHWJ010000017.1 GCA_016783545.1 Candidatus Aenigmatarchaeota archaeon
CAGCTCTTGGCTGGAATTAAGGAGAGAGGCTATATGGTGAAGTTGGACACAAATGGTTATAATCCAGTAGCTTTGATGCAGATAATTGATCAAAAACTAGTGGATTATATTGCAATGGATATAAAAACCTAGAGGAAGAACTACTCTAGGGCTACGGGAATAGACATTGATATTTCTAAAATAGAACAATCCATAGAACTGATAAGAAACTCAGGTATAGAATACGAATTCCGTTCTACAATAGTGCCTACATTCTTTAACAGGGAAATAATACTGAACATAGGAAAATGGTTAGAAGGATCTGAAAAACATATTCTTCAACAGTTCAGAGCTGAGAAAACCCTGGATCCGAAGTTCAAAGATGTAAAACCTCTTCCTAAAGAAAAAATAGAAGAGTTTGCAGAGCTTTTAAAACCGTTTTTCAAGAAAGTTGAAGTCAGGATTTGACATCCCCTAAAGAATACTTTGTGAATAGCCGAACTTTCATTATAAACCTTTTAAACTTTAATTAACAATCATTCTAAATATTTATTAGAGAGGTAATATGACATTCATAGTAAAAATTGATTGTAGCAAATGCGATGGTAGATCAGACTGTAAAGATGTCTGCCCAGTGGAAATATATGCAGACCCCAAGGACGGGAAATGTATAGTTGATCCTGCAAAAGCAAAGGAAACAAAAACAGAAGGTTCTGTTGTTAGCTGTGTTGTAGATGAATGCATTGGTTGCAGAGCATGCGAAGCTGCATGCGCAAAAGAAGCAATCAAAATAGAGGAAAAAGAATAGTTTTAACGTTTATAAATATCTTTTACTCTTTAATTCTATTAGGGATATCATATACAGTTTGTATATTTCATACTCATTTCGTTTACTTTCACTTAACCCAGAGAATATGGCAATGGCTGTCGTTTAGCTGTTTCTACCTATTTCTTGTTTTTTTCGAGTCTTTCCAAAGTCTTGTGGGAGGAAAATGGGATGCCTATCTCAACACTAGGTAACGAGAAGAATACTCTGGACAGGGTACTCTGGACAGGGTACTCTGGACAGTGATCATCATTTTGATCGCTGTATGTTGCATAAGCATTATTATTCCATCTATTACTGTGACAGTGCTTGCAAAGCTGTTTGCCATAGCACTCATAGTGGTATTGGATCTTATTTTTTTGGTAGGGATATGGTCAGAAAGGGAGAACCAATGAGAGGACTTAGCGAGAAGAACGCTGTTGTAACAGGCGCTTCATTCGGGATCGGCCATGCCACAGTAAAAAGGCTGGCTGAAGAAGGGTGCAATCTGTTCATTATTGCACGCACGCAGTCAAGGCTGTACGAGCTCTGTCAAGAGCTGAGAGGAGATGGTGCTGTTGTCGACTTTGCTCCTGCGGATTTCACGAAATCTGATGATATTGAGAATGCGGCGAATATTGCGATCGGGTTCTTTAGTGAACTAGGTGGCATACATATACTCGTGAACAATGCAGGCACGTATGAAGGCAAGCCATTTCTGGAACTTGACACAGAATCATGGGATTACATGCTCAACCTGAAACTCAGATCAATGTTCCAGATAAGCAGGATTATCGGAAATGACATGGTCGTCAGCAATAGAAAGGGCTGTAGCATTGTGAACATGTCATCCACAAATGGCCTTATAGGCGAAACAGATGGGGCGCACTACAACGCAGCAAACGGCGGTGCAATCACACTCACTAAGACCATGGCAATCGAGCTGGGCAAGCATGGCATCCGTGTGAACGCGGTCTGCCCTGGCATGATAAGGACCAGGATAACCAAGCCGGTGTGGGACAACCCTGATATACTGAATGTGTGGAAGAAGAAGCTGCTTCTCGGGCGAATTGGCAAGCCTGAAGAAGTTGCAGCAGCCATAGCCTTTCTGGCGTCAGAGGAAGCGAGTTTCATAACCGGGGAATGTCTTGTTATTGACGGAGGCCAATTGTCACACTGAAAGGGGGAGTGCTGTGTCTTTGAGAAGCGATAATTTGCAGAAGAAGTGGCGCCCCTGCCTGAAGTGCGGCAGGCGAATCTGGACAGATCGGTGCCATCGGTTCTGTGGAAAGTGTGCAAATATAAACCGCAGGGCGGGGGTGCAGAAGAAAGTGTTCCGGGTTCCCAATGAAGCAAAAGCAGACCCCTCTTTCATGGCAGTAGTGATCCTTGGGGAAACTTTTCGTATATGAGGGAGATGTCATGAACATGAAGGAAGCCAAGAGGTATATGGGAACAGGGATTTACATACGGAGTAAGAGACAGGCAGAAGGCATTGGTCACCAAGTAGGTGACCATGGCACATTAAAGAATGTAATATCAATAGGAGGGACATATTTCGCAGAGGTGAGACTTTGTAGTGGTGCACATTCGATTCCCCTATCGGCCATAGGTGGCATAGACGAGGTGTTCTACCGATGCTCTAAGTGCGACCGCATCCTCAGCAAACCGGAAATAAAGAGAGCCAATGCAGAGAACGCTGATGTTTCTAGTCTTCTCTGCAAGAAATGCAGGAAAACAGAAAGCGAGGGTGTGACTGTTGTAGATGAGAGTCCGAGCTCTTTCGAAGAGCTCTGGAGAGGGATTCAAAGACAGCCCAGGCCGTCAGTACCTTGGGAGTGAGTGGAGGGGGAAAGCAAAAACTTTCCCTTATAATGTCAATTAAACGGGCTATCTATAAACTCTCTTTTTCTTTTCAAATGGGTTCTTTGAGAGTTCCTGGCCTGTGTAAGTTATATCAAAATCACCATATTGTGTTTCCATTGCAATATATCCAGGATTGATGGTTTCTTCAACCTGCTTTTTTTCTTTCTTATCATCTTCAGGTATAATAACCTCTGAGACTAATTTGAATTCAGGCTCTGACATATCAATTGTTGAAACATAGCTAAGAGCTGTTGGAAATCTCCAGATTAGATTGCCTTTATTATCTAGACAGTAAAGATTACAATCCCAACCACCGAAAAGTACTATGTCTTTCCAAATACCAACAGGTGAAACAATAGGACCCTTTGTCTGGAAGTTCCAGACTCTTTTACCTGTCTTTTTATCCAAAGCATATAGATTTCCGTCAGCAGAGCCAAAATAAACAATGCCATTATCTTCCCTGGCAATTGTTGCGCACATATCATTGGTTTCAAATTTCCACAAAAGTTTGCCTGTTTCACTATCTAATGCATACATATGCTTATCCCATGAAAGTGCATACGCAATACCATTCTTGACCAAGGGTTCCATTATTGGAACAGGACCATTTGCTGTGAATTTCCAGACCAGATTTCCCTTCAAATCTAGACAATAAAAATTCTGGTCAAATGAACCGAAATATAATTTATTAATATAGACTTCTGGTGCACCGACATCACCATTACAGGAGAACTTCCATGTAATACCACTACCATCTGCTTTTACTGCATAGAAATTATTATCAAAAGAACCAAAGTAAACAATACCTCTATGAACAGATATATTGCTTGATATGGCATCATTCATTTTCATATCCCAGACAAGCTTGCCATCTGTTGTTAAACAATAGAGATGCTTGTCAAATGAACCGAAATAAATCCTATCGTTCTTTATACAGGGCATTGTTGTTAGCTTTCCTTTGGCAGTAAATTTCCATATAAGCCTACCATCCAAAGAAAGGCAGTAACAGTTTCTGTCATATGAACTGAAATATATTCTGTCGTTGTAAATTCTACATCTGACAATTATTATATCCTTTGTAGAAAATCTCCATAACTCTTTTCCTGTTGCAATATCCACAGCATAGAAGTTCTTATCACATGAACCAAAGTACGCCACACCTTTATGTGTTATTATACCTGCTATTATTGTTCCACCAACACTTATATCATAGACAGCGCGGGAACCCTGCACCCTTTTTACATCAGCTATCATTCCAATTAGATAGGCATCAGTAACAACATCTCCTATATTGTATTGAATTTGTGATTCCATACGAAAATATTAGAAACAGTATTTAAATGAAAATAATGGTGATTAAGTCCCTAAAAGAGTCAATATCCAGCTAATTCCATAGAAACCTGCCCAGGCAATATATGCATTCATTATGAATTTTCCAATAAAACATGCAGCCAAGAATCTTTTCAGGTTATATTTTGTTAGTCCAGAAAGAACACCGACTATATCTGTTGGTATTGGTGTGGCCGCGAACAATATTATAATCGGAAAAGCACCGTGTGTTTCAAACCATTTTTTTGCCCTTTGAAACCATTTCTCGTATTTTTTTGCCAGTGCAACACTTCCGCCGTACCCAATACCATATCCTGTTATCTCTCCCAAGGCTCCGCCAGCACCTGCAAATAATGCAAGTAGCCAAGGATTTAGAGTGCTTCCCAACGCGAAGACAGCTATAAAAGCTGGTATGGGAAACAAAATTGTTGCGTTCCCAATGAAACTGATAAAGAATATTGCAGGGTATGCCCAGATACCTGTATAGCTTTGCATTGTTGTTATAATCCATGAAGTTGCATTGAAAAAATCCATAAGAAATAATTGTTTGAAGTTTAATAAAAATACACAAAAACTTTATAAATAACAAATACAAAAATATACACATGAAATTGAATATAACAAGTGAAGAGATTATGGAAATAAATAAAGTCTTTAAAGGAACCATAAGGAATGACGCAGAAGTGGAAACATCTATCTATAGGTGTGAAGGAAGAAATATAATTACACAAGTGGCTTTAATGTGGAGGGCAATATTGGTAGGTCACCCATATTCAGACGGTAATAAAAGAACAGCATTTGTAGTAACAATGAAACTATTGAAAGATACCAAAACAAGTGTAAACAGAAATATAATCGAAGTTATGCTGAATCAAATGACAAAAGTTGCAAAAGAAAATATAGATGAATTAAGTAAAATAGAAAGGATGGTGCGATATGCTATCGAAGGACGTTAAAGAAATAATGGAAAAATATAAAGAATATTTGCAAATGTTTGAGGAATTTGATAGGACCGGTAAATTCCCTTTGGAAAGAGTGAGAATAGACCTTACTTTACAGAGAAGAAATATAGATAAACTCAAAAAAATATCTAAAAAAGAGAATAAAAAAATGAGTCATTTAATAGATGAACTTATAGAAAAATATTGATAAAAAGAAAGGTAAGGGACTTAAAATAAGTCCCAGGCTACTAACCTATGATTTAATGGTTAGCAACTATCTAAATTTTAGCAACTCTTTCAACTTTCATTTTGTTAACTACAGGTTTCATTACTTCTGCTGGAAGCCAGCTTGGCCTATCTGTTCCAAGACTAACTTTCTTTCTTGTGCCCTTGAATACGTGGATGCTGTATGTTCCATCCCTGTTTCTTCTTCCCCTTTCTCTTAGGGATATACTTGTTTCCCCTCTTGTTGCTGCTTTAAGGGCTGCTTGTCTTGGCGATCTTCCTGTATAAATAGATACTTTGCTACCTTTCTTCATTATATAGTATTTTCTTTCAGTCATTTTGACCCTCCCGATTTAAAAACAATTTTAAGCTTTGCTTATTTTTTGTAATTATAATTTATAAACCTTTCGCTAGATTCTGATTTCATTTTCCAAAGTCTTGATACATTCTGATTTTGTAAATAGTTCTTAGCATACCGATTAGTCTTAAAACCGACATGGAGTTGTCCAAAATAAATCTATTTTTTAACCTGTATACTATTTTTAAACCATTTTTCCCATTCATGATAAACTCTTTCTGGGTCAGAGTGTCCGATCTCTTCTTTCACATCTTCCAATATTAAATGAAATTTCTGATTAGATCTGACAACCCAATCAGCTTCCAATAATTCAGGTTTGTTTAATTTATCTGAAATGTTTATTACTGCCTCTTTCATCCTTGCTCTTAGTTTTATGTTTTCCCAAACAGCATCCCAGTTGCCTGCATATTCTTTTATGTGACCAGCGATTCTATTCAAAACTTCAGATTCACCATTCACAAATGTATCACTTCCCTTTAACGCATCTATCTTTCCAGAATATTCCATCAGACTTACAAATCCGGATTCTTTTACAGGATCTTCTGTCCATTCTTTTCTAACTTCTGTTATATCAATCATTCTTCTGAATCTATGCATACCACTTGCATCTCTCATCATCTTACATACAGCGATAATGTCAGTTGCCTTGAAGCTTGTTGGAGGAACACCCAGATCATTTACAACCCTGTCATATACACCGTATGGAGATTCTCCGTGAACTGTACCTGCTACTATGTTGGACAGTGCTCCAATTCGCATAGCTTCGTATAATGCTTTTGCCTCTTTGCTTCTGATCTCACCTAATATCATTGCAGAGTCACCAAGTCTCAGAGCAGTTCTTAGGGCTTCTTCAGCAGGCATCTCTGTTTCAACTCTCGTGATTACGGATCTTGATTTAAGGCTCTGTATGTTAAAATTCAGATTCATTAATTGTTTAACTGGAAGCTCAAGAGTATCTTCTAGTGTACAGATTCTAATCTTTGGCATAAGTTCTAGCATAAGAGCTCCTAATAGAGAGGTTTTTCCACTACTCCTACCACCTGCTATTAAGAAGCTTACAGAACCATCAACTAAAAATGAAAGAAGACCTGCACTCAAAGGATTGATCATCTTGGCTTTTATGAACAATGGCAAAGTCCATGGACTATCCCTATGCCTTCTTACAGCAAACGCTAGTCCGTATGGTGAAAGACTTTTTGTGATAATAGCAAACCTAGCACTACCACCTGGAACATCTATGTTGGTATCTAATACAGGATTTGCTTCATCTAGAGGTCTTCCAGATTGTATTCTTAGCCTTGTGGCCCATACCTCTGCATCTTCTCTTGTTGGTATAAGATTTGTTTTGCATTCCTCCCAATCCTGATGAAATATTAGAATTGGTTGTGTTTCTACCGGGGAATTCACATAAATATCCTGGATCTTACTATCTTTTAATAATAATTCCATAACACCCATACCTGCTGTATACCTTGTAAGTATGTTCGCAAGCTCTTCCACTTTATCTGCTGATAGATGGGTGCCCATCTTGTCAGCAGTATCCCTTATGATATCCTTACCAATAGAATAGAATAGTTCTCTGACTTTTTCTGTTTTTACAAATTCAGCCTCTTTTGGCCTATGTATTGCCATGTATCTTCTGGCCTCATCTAAAACAGTGTATTCCTGATCAGAAAGCTGAAATTCCGGAGGCTTTATGAAATAGAATAACTGTGTTGTATTCAGGAATTTATAGATTTCGACCTGTATACCACCTTCAATTTTATACCTGTCTATTGAAATCGCATTCTTTGGCGGTGTTATCATAAATCTTGTGAGCATGAAATTTGGTCTTACAACAGGGCTAAATAATTGCCTATATGCAACCCTGTCTCCAAATTTATATTTTTTTATGAAGGGTCTTCCCATCTCAATGATTTTTGTACCCTCGAGTTTGCTTCTCAACCCTTCTAATCTATCTTCATAATATTTGTAATCAACACCAGAAACTTTAGATTTTATTCTTATTCTTCTAATCTCTCTTAGTATTTCAATATATGCAGCTATTGGGTCTTTTCTCAACAGGTCTAAAATAATATACTGAAGTTTAGAACTCCATTTTGAGTATTCGTTTGATTTCTCAGTGGCTTCTATTGGCAGAATACCTTCTCTTAATATATCCTCTATTAGTTCTGCAATCTCCTTTAGTATAGCAACCTGATCAGGTCCGTATTCATATTCTCTTTCTCTTGCCAATACAACACTCTTAACTTTTTTAACTTCCATTATTTTATCGATAACAGCTGCCATGCACATAGGATAGTCTTCTATGCTAGAACCATAAAGACAGCCAAGGCAATTAATTCTTATTTTTTGGCTGTTCTCGTCATATGTATAGTCACAAACCATGGGATTCACTTGTTTTATTATTTGGGTTTCCTTCTTAATAAAATCTAATTTTTATATTTTCAAAAACAATATCTATTTGTTTATATGAATTATGCAGAATATGTTCGTAATGTTTTCTGCATGAACATAAAAATAGATTTTTATGAATTGTCCCAAATGCTCTGGAGAGAGTTTTCTCGCAGATGAGGAACTTGTTCAGGTTTTAGAGAATACTGAACCAATAAAAGTTATAATCAAAGCTACCTATCAGTGTAATGGCTGTTCTGAAAGATTTAGTAGGGTTATACACGATAGCCTGGAAGCAAGGAAGAAAGAAGTTGAATCCATGGGATTAGCTGTTTCAGATTCTGGGCCTGTAGAAGGTATTAAGTTCTTTTAATAGGAAATATTGGTGACCGTAAAGTATTTAAATGCAAAGTCTATATATTATAGTATAGAAACATTTCACTGTATAAATCAGATGTGTATGCATGAAAAAAGATCCGATGAAAATAATAGAGCAGATGTTCAAAATGCTTGAAAGTGGTAGGCCTTTCACTATAAATCAGCTATCAGAAGAGACAGGTTTACATAACATAACAGTCAAAAAATATGTCAGAATAATACAGACAATAAGAAAAGAACCTGAAATTGAGGTAATAAGAACCAAGCATTCGATTATATTGAGAATAAGACGATAATTAAAAAATCATAGGAAATCATATGGCCGAAGAAATATCCATTAAAGTTGGAGAACTTACAAATAGAGAAGAATTTGGAAGAGGAATTGTTAGAGTTGATTCTAAAACAATGAAAGCTCTTGAGATAAAAGAAGGGGATATTGTTGAGCTTCAAGGTCAGAGCAAAACAGGAGCTATTGCTGCTAGAGCATATCCTGCTGATATAGGTCTTAATGTTGTAAGGATAGACGGTATTACAAGAAGGAATGCAGGAATTGGTGTTGGAGAGAACATCAAAATAACAAAAGCAAAATACAAAGAAGCAAAGAAAGTGGTGCTTGCACCTGCACAAAAAGGCATAATAATTCAGATAAATCCCGAACTGATAAAAAAGAATTTATTCATGAGACCTGTTGCAAAAAAGGACATAATAACACCATTCCCTGTTGTAAAGCAGAGAAGGAGAAGTCCATTCGAAGATATTTTTGGGATGGATATTGAAGATATTTTCTTTACACCAATACCAGGGGAAACAAAATTTGCTGTTGTTAGCACAAGCCCTGATGGTATAGTAAGAATAACTGATGCCACTGAAATAGAGCTTAATTCAGAGGCTGTTGATATGGAAGAAAGAACCATACCCACAATAACATATGAAGATATTGGTGGTTTGCACGAGGAAGTTAGCAAGATAAGAGAGATGGTAGAACTTCCATTAAGACACCCAGAGCTTTTTTCAAAGCTGGGTATTGATGCTCCCAAGGGAGTCCTCCTATATGGTCCGCCTGGCTCTGGTAAAACACTTTTAGCGAGGGCTGTAGCCAATGAGTCAGGTGTCCATTTCATTTCGGTTTCAGGTCCAGAATTTATGTCTAAATTTTATGGAGAATCTGAGAGCAACCTCAGGAAAATATTTGAGGAAGCAGAAAAAAATTCCCCTGCGATTATTTTTATTGATGAGATAGATTCAATTGCTCCTAAAAGGGATGAAGTTAGTGGGGAAGTGGAGAGAAGGATTGTTTCGCAATTATTGACTTTGATGGATGGCCTAAAGACTAGAGGAAAGGTCATAGTTATTGCTGCAACAAATAGACAGAATTCAATAGACCCTGCTCTTAGGAGACCAGGAAGGTTTGACAGAGAGATTGAAATAGGAGTTCCTGATCAGAAAGGTAGAGAAGAAATGCTTCAGATTCATACGAGGAATATGCCGCTGACAAAGGATGTTGACCTAAAAAAACTATCATCCATAACATATGGCTATGTTGGCGCTGATATAGAGATGCTTGCTAAAGAGGCAGCCATGTCTGCATTAAGAAGAAATCTTCCTGGAATTTCATGGAAGAAGGAAGAAGAGCTCCCTCCGGAAATGCTTGAAAAATTGAATGTTACAGGAGAAGATTTTGATAATTCTTTGAAAATGGTAGAACCTTCAGCAATGAGAGAGGTTCTGATAGAAATACCAAATGTTAAATGGGAAAATATCGGTGGGCTTGAAAAAATAAAAGAATCTCTAAAGGAATCAATAGAGTGGCCAATGAAAAATCCTGAATCATTTAAAAGGATTGGGATAAAACCACCTACAGGCCTGTTATTATATGGTCCGCCTGGAACAGGCAAGACCTTGCTTGCTAAAGCAGTTGCAAATGAGTCTGGTGCTAATTTTATATCAGTAAAGGGGCCTGAAATTTTGAGTAAATGGGTAGGGGAAAGTGAAAAAGGCTTAAGAGATATATTCAGAAGAGCAAAGCAGGTGGCTCCTACTATAATATTCTTTGATGAGATAGATTCCATTGCTCCAAGAAGAGGTGGGAATGATTCAGGTACAAGGGTAACAGAGAATGTTGTATCAACTATACTTACTGAAATGTCTGGTTTAGAGGAAATGCATGATGTGGTTATTATTGCAGCTACAAACAGGCCAGATATGATAGATCCTGCTCTATTAAGACCAGGAAGATTTGATAGGCAGCTTTTGGTATCTGCACCTGATGAGAAATCAAGGTTGGAAGTATTCAAGGTGCATACAAAGGATATGCCATTAAAAGGCGTTGATCTGAAGACACTTACAAAAGAGACAGACGGTTATACAGGTGCTGACATAGAGAATATAATCAGGGAAGCTGGTATGAGCGCTCTGAGGGACAATATTAAATCAGATAGTGTAACAGATAAAAATTTCAAGGTAGCAATGGAAACTGTAAGCCCTTCAGTCGATGAGAATGTTATAAAGTTTTATGACAAAATAGCAGAGATATTCAAAACACGTGTCAAAAAGAAGGGCGAAGACCAAGAAGAGCTTGAATATGTTGGTTAAGTTTTTAAAAATTACTATCAATTCTCTTTATGAAAATAGAGTCTTTTCTAATACCTGATAGAAGGGTTTATGGTAGGTATGTTAGATTTTCCCTTAATAGAATACCACAAGAGAATGGTAGGGTAATAACACCTGAAAAGAGTGATTTGAATGATGATTCTGAAAACTGTATATTTTGTCCTGATGGGCATTTATGGGTACCTGGTAAAAAACCTTTCACTATAGAAAACGAATATCCAGCAAGTTCACCTTTTGCTGTTGTGCCTGAAGAATTTGCAGATATAGATGGTGTGATGCCATCGTTGGGATTCTGCTATATTACTGTAACGCGTGGTCATAGAAAAGAGCTTTGGGACCTGAATTATCTTGAAACAATTGATACTGTTGATGAACTGGCAAAGATCTACGATGCTTTAATAGGAAAGGAAATAGTTGATGGTGTAGATGTAAGACATGTTTCAATATATATGAATATTGGAAGGGGTGGTGGACAGACAGTTCTTCATCCGCATTTCAAAATAGAGGCAACCCATCATTTTGTTGCTGAAGCTTCTTTGAGGATGGAAAGGGCTGAAAAAGAACAAAATTTATATTCAGAAGAAATCGAATGCGCGGAAAAAAATGAAACAGTTCTATATGAAGATGGTGATTTTGTTGGTTTTGTTCCTTCCTGGGCAGGTTTTCCGTATGAAATTTGCATACTTCCAAGGGATAGCGAAAAACATTCGTTTTCAGAGTTTAGCGAAGACGATTTTACGAGTTTCAGTAAAGTTTTGTATCAAACAATGAAAATGGGAAGAGCTATTATTGGTGAAGACCCTTTACAGGGCAATATAATATTTTATCAATTGCCTAATTGTCCCTTTAGTTTTGAGTTTATTCCTATGAATCTTGGTGGTGGAAAATACAAGAGGCTTGGTGCAACCGCATATACAGGTGACTACATAAATGAATACCCTCCTGGAATAGCTGCAAAAAGAATAAGAGATGCATTTTTTAAACATACTCCTAACACTAACATATGAGATTCCCATCTGTTGCAGATAGTTTCTATTCAGGAGATAAGGAAAACCTTCAGCTTCAGCTAAAGGCTATGTTTTCTAAATTGAAAACAAAATCTGATTGCAGAGCTGTAATCTCTCCTCATGCTGGATATACATATTCAGGGCAGACAGCCGCATTTGCAATAAATTCTCTAAAACCTTCAGATAGGTTTGCTATTATTGGCTTAGATCATTCTAGTATGGGTCCAGAATTTGCTATAAATACAGATACATGGGAGACTCCATTGGGCCAGATAGAAACAGTGAAGTTAAAGTCACCTTTCCTAGAAGAAGATGATATGATAGGAGAGCATTCCATAGAAGTGCAATTGCCTTTTATACAATATAGATTTCCTAAAGCAAAAATAATACCAATAAGCCTTAACCAGAGCTTCTCAGAAGAATTTATGGAGAGTTGTATAGAGCTTGGTAGGTTTCTTTCTAAAGAGAAGTTATCTTTAGTAGCAAGTTCTGATTTTTCTCATCAGGTTCCATTAAAGGTTGCAGAACGAAAAGATGGACTGGTTCTAGAGAAAATAAAACAATTGGATGTTAGAGGACTTTTTCAGGTAATAGAAGATAATAAGATCTCAGTATGCGGTTTTGGACCAATCGCAGTTGCTCTGAGCTTTGCAAAAGAGCTTAATCTTAGACCAGAGATAATACATTCTTCAAATTCCGGAAATGTTATAGAGACTGGGTTTGTTGTTACTTATTATGCTATAGGATTCAAGTAATCACTATTGATCAACACGTATTCAATATAGAAAGTCTTATAAAACCATTGCTAGTCGAATAGATTAGTACTGTTTATTTGAGGTCTTTAATAATTAATTTCAGTTCATTGACAACAAGATCTATCAGTTCTTTTGATTTTATTTTATTTATCTTTTTTTTATGATTCCAGTCTAATCCAGGGTTGGTATTTCCTTCAATAAGATATAAATTTCCGTTATTACTTCGAATAAAATCCAATGTGTAAAGAGAATTTTTTAAATCCAATTTCGTATCTAAACTTTTAATTATTTTTCTGGTCATAGTTAGAACGTTTTTAGGTATTTTTTTTGTGGACATGTAAACCAAATTCCCGCCTTGGTGTTCATTGCATCTAAATTTTCCTTTTTTTGCAATTCTTATATACGTCTGTACGATTTTATGGTTTAGTATTATGAGCCTTAGATCTATGAATCCACGATATTCTCCAAAATCAAAACCATTTTTACAGTTGACAAAAGGCTGGATAATATAAGATAATAGTTTTTTCTTTCTTTTACCCTTTTTATAACGTTTCATGATTTTTTTAAAGCAAATTTTATTAAAATTTAATTTATATATTTTAAAGCCGCCTGTTCCTGTTTTATCTTTTATTATATAGCTATCATTAAAATCAATTTTATATATATGATTTTTTAGTAATTTATCCAGCTTGGCTTTAGCTAGAATTATTTTTTGTTTTGATGGGTTAATTATTTCTATTGTGGGTATTGCAAATTCGTTAAAATGTTTATACGTGTTTAATTTATTTTGGAAAATACTTGTCATTTTTTTATTATTAAACGTATAAATAGATTTGGAAGATGTGAGTAATTTTAATTTATTTTTTTGTTTGATACTAGCAGGAGTGAATTTATCGAAAAGGACTCGTGAGTAGACTTTACCATAATTTCTAACCCATTTTTTTTCATATGTCCAAAAACTTTGAAAAAGACCTGGTCCAATAATATCTTTAGATGTTGTAAAAGCAGCCTTAATGCCCATTTTTTTACATCTCAATAAAAAATAACGATAACTGTCATTATAAATCTTATGACGACCTTTGGATGAAAACGGGGATCTTTCTTTACAACGTGCATCTTTTGCACTGTTTGTAATAGATTCTGAGTAAACTACAATTACATCATATGTTTTTATTTTACTAATCATATTTATTCTAACTTATACACTCTGTGAGTATAGATACCTTTGTCACAACTGATATATAACTGTATATCTATATAAGTTAGCGGGATCTCCTTTTATTAGTTGCATTAAAATTGGACTTAACGATTGTTAAGGGATTCTGAATTTATTCAGAACAAGCAGCCGCAGGCTGCGCAGAGTCGCAGGTTACGGTTAAACCAAGACCTTCTTTCAATCTGTCATGATATTCTTTAAGTCCTAATTCACCTACATTAGCAAGTCTAAAACTACCATCATAAAACAAATTAGCAACAGGTCTATTTCCATAACAATTGGTTGGATAGTCTCTTGGAACAGGATAGGGCTCTACCCATGAAATATTTACAGCAAAACCGAGTTCAGATAATTTTTCAATTCCTTCATCTTTACTAGCAAATTTATGATGCATAGAAAATTTTTATATTTAATCTTTAAAAAGGCCGCCGTAGCCTGCGATTTACCTTAACATTGGCGTTTTATGAAGTCCGAGCGTCAGCGAGGATTTGGGTGAAAGCCGACCAGGCTGTAACCATAAAACGCTTGTTAAACGACCGAAGCACTGCCAATTCTTAGAATAAAAAGAAAGATTCTGCCGTGCGAGGCAAGTTTTTAATGAACAGCGAGAGCACAAGAGGGGCAGGCTTGGGCTCTGGGCAGTGAATTGTGCTTGAGCGTTGTGAATATAAAAACGCAGGGTTTCAGCCGAGGCTCGGCGAAGCCAACTGCTTATTTGATACCCTCTAGCTTTTGATAGGCGGGCTACTACTTTCTATATATAGATGTATGAATTCAAAGTAGAATTAAAGATTTTCCAATTGCTGATTATCTCTTTCCTTCTCTTTCCAGATATTCTTCAAGTGATGGAATTGGTTGGTTCATATCTAAGTATTTGTGTTCCAAACTAAGTTCACTATCTTTTAAACACATCTCAACGGCTTCGGGATGAATAGGACCATATTCTTGACTATCCAAGAACATATAAAGTATAGAACCTTTTCTTATTGCTATTGTTCCACCTAATACATCTCCTTCATGTCTGATCATTTTATGCTGTCCTGTCCTCTCGTCTGCTTTAGATCCTGGTGCAGAATCACTATTAGTTGTGCAAAGCTCTCGCAACCATAATTTTGCTTCATCAAGATCCATGGATCTTAGTTCATCTTCAGGATGCATATTACCATAAAGGGTAATTGTGCCTTCACCTCTGCATAAAATTAACTTACCTAGAGAATGTTCTGGGAATTCAGCCCTGTTCCCAAAAGTATAATCTGTTACAGCCATAAAAATATAATA
>JADHWJ010000007.1 GCA_016783545.1 Candidatus Aenigmatarchaeota archaeon
GAAGTGAGTTCTATTCTTTGGGATAATACAATTCTCTGTTTTCTTGGAAATTTGTTAACAGTAGGATATATCCATTTAACCAAATCATATGCTTTCTGAAAGAGCAAACTATATGACATAAGTATAAACTGTCCAGACAGCATTGAACTATTCACAGGAGAACGACCAATCCTGTTGTTCAGGTCAAATGTCTCTGATTTCCTGTTGTCAGGATTCCTGTTGGCGTTCAAGTTGAACCGACCATTATCAGAGTTGAAGAACCTACGGCTCATGATATAATCTTATAGCCCGATTACCGAATACATCACTGTTAATATTCATCTATTGATGCGCACCATAACTTTAGCTTCACTTTATAATATTCTACTATTGATATTGAATTTTATGACATAGACAACCTATGCGCTATAACCAGGCATGTAGTTCAGGCACACGCTAGGCAATGTCAACAGCTAAATCAGTGATTCAACTGTCATAGGCACTGCGTCCTTGGACACACCTACACTGGTGCATAACTGTCTGGGACAGCTGCCCCTACTCTTAGGGACAATAAAGAATTGTATAATATAACTTATATCTTACTCCTGCCTCGCTCCGCTCGGCTACCTACTCACAGGAGAACGACCAATCCTGCTGTTCCCAGCGTCAGGATTCCTGTCGGCGTCCAAGTAGAACCGACCACTATCAGAGTTGAAGAACCTACGGCTCATGATAACTTTTCCTTCATATTCATTTCTGCCCCATGAATATGATACTGCATCTCTTGCAAACTCTTCATCTGCTCCAATATCCACCCATGTTCTTTCAGCAGTTTTTCTATCTGGGTTTGTTTTTATTGGAACTCCGTCTTCATCATAAGAACCATCGCATGTTCTTTCTGCATAACCGTTGGCTGGCCAAAGCTTTGGTTTTCTTTCCCCGCCTTTGACTTCTTTTATTATTCCATTTTCAATTACAAGAAGTTCAGGCCTGTTTATAAGCAGAACTCTTTTATAACCTTCTGGGGCAGGTTTTGATTTGTCTCCGTTGTCAAAATCAACAACAGTCTCTAGTATGTTTCCATGGCCAATTCTGTCGAATTTGTGGCTTAGGTATTCTCTCTGAGGTTCTGTTAGTCCTATTGCACCTCTTCTTGAAAGTAGATAAATGTTAAATAATGCAACCTCTCCTCCCAGTGTTAAAGAACCTTCTTTGAAAAGATCTTCAAAAGTTTTTCCATAGCCTTCTGTTTCACTAACTGTTCCTTCAAATGAGAGCGGCTTTAAGTCTCTTGGTTTCAGTGTCTGTTCTTCAAAACCATAGGTTTTGACTGTTTTTCTTTCTTCATGGCCTAGTGGAAGCTCGCTCATATTAAAGTATACGCCTGAATTTTCTGTTGACATAATTATGATTGAAGTTATGCCTTTTAAATGTTATTCTCCCGTTAATTGACAAAAAATAGAAATATTGCACCACATATCACAGGTTCATTGCCTTACTTTCTCACTACCTTTACCTTTATTTCTCAAACCACGGCTTTTCTTCTCTGCAGATGTAAGACCTCTAAAAGCTCTTCCTTTTTGCTTATCAGAACAAATCCATTTAATATTTCTGTCTTTTTTTATAACAGGATGATTAGGATCTACCAATATACATTCAAACCACTTATGTGTACCGTCTTCACCCACATAATAACTGTTAAGAACTCTTAAGTTTGGATAGCTTCTTGACACTTTCCTCTCAGCAACAGCCTGTTTGGATGTATTCAAACTGAAATATCTTCCTGATTTTTTAGGCACTCTTCCACCAGACACTTTTGGTCTCTTTCTCCTGCCTTTTTTTATCCTCACTCGTGCAATAATAAACCCCTGTTTGGACTTATAACCAAGACTCCTAGCTCTATCCAATCTTGTGGGCCTATCCATTCTTACAACCGTTCCTTCTTCTCTCCACTTAATAAGCCTATCTTTTTGAACTTTGCCAAGATTTTCCATTGGCTTTCTCCAGAGTTTTGCAATATATTTGTGCATAATAACCATTTTTACATTAATTAAATTATTTATGATGTTATTAAAGGGGTATTATAGATATATAAATGTTATTAATAATAAACTAATATTCATAAAAATAAGGAGTTTATATGCACGCTGCAGTAAAAGTATTGGTAGGACTTATACTGATAATAATTGGTCTTGGATTTTTCGTTGACGAAGTAACAGGCGTAATAAGCAAATATCCAGGAATACCTGCAATAAAATGGCTTACAAACTTTGTAGTGGTTCTTACAGGTGTAATACCGGTATTGTTAATATTAATTGGGCTATTTGTTGTCTGGCTTGAACTTGACGAATTAAAGACCGAAAAAGAGCTTAAAAAAGAAGAAGAGTCCGAGAAGAAAGAAGAAGGGGAATAATCCTATTCTTTTTCTTTATTTTATTTGTTCTACAATAGACGATTCTCTCTTTTGAAGGTTTAAATATATTCATTTGTATAATTTTCCTATGGTGGCTTATGACTGAGCTTCTTTGCGAATCTACAAGTTTTTGTGCAGGTTGTGGGGTTTCAATAGCTATAAGGCTGATTTCAAAGGGGTGTCCGGAAAATGTTATAGTTTCTCAAGCAACAAGTTGTGCTGAAGTTTGCACAAGCATATACCCAAAAACCAGCTGGAATGTTCCATGGGTGCATGCAGCATTTGAAACAGCCGCATCTGTTGCTTCAGGTATTGAAGCTGCTGTAAAAAAGCTTGGTAAGGACTGGAAAGTGCTCGCAATAGCAGGTGATGGTGGAACAGCTGATATAGGCTTTCAAGCCTTATCAGGTATGTTGGAAAGAGGGCATAAAGTCACGTTCGTATGCGTAGATAACGAGTCGTATTCTAACTGTCTAAGCCTTTCTACAACTGTAATGACAAAAAATGGACTTAAGAAAATAACTGAAATTAAAAAAGGTGATGAAATATATGCCTTTGACCAAAAAAATTATCAGTTGGTTATTAAAAAATGTGATGGTGTATTTGATAACGGGAAGAAACGGGTATTTGAAATAGAAACATTACATCACAACATAAAAGCGACATCAAACCATCCATTTTTAGTTCTAGAACACAATGGGCGTGGCAAATCAAATGGATTTGTATGGAAAACATTATCCAAATTAAGAAAAGGTGATGAAATAGTAGTTCTAAAAAATTTAGATGAAGGGAATTCATATACTTTTAAACCAACCAAAATCTCCAGAAAAGGTGACTATAAAGTAAATAAAATAAATCATTCAATTATTCCAAAAAAATCAAGCAAAGAATTGATGGAGTTTCTAGGTATCTATGTTGGTGATGGTTGGGTTCGTTCAGGAAAAGGTAGAACAGAAACCGGATTTTCAGTCCCAGAAGATAATAAAACCAGAAAAAGACTATTGAAGCTAATTGACAACGTATTTGAAGCAAAATCAACCACATCAAAGAATGAAGTTCATATACAATCAATAAATGTTTCTATGTTTATTCGTTCATTGGGGTTAGGGAAAGGTTCAAAAAATAAAACAATACCAAGTTGGATATTTACATTACCAATCGAAGAAAGAGAAGCATTTATTAAAGGTCTTTTGGCTTCAGATGGCTATATTAGCAATAAAACTAGTATGAGATATGTCTCAGTGAGTTATGATTTGCTTAAGAGATTAAGATTATTACTACAAACAATGGATTATAGAGTAGGGAAAATTCATTGGAGAAAAACTCCAAAAGGTACCCATTGTGTTTATAGAAAATTATTAAAAGATTCGTGGAGTGGGTATGTTTGTTTTAGTAAAAAACATAATTGGAATATAAAAGATTATAGCTCTCAATATCGTTATCAAAATTTTCTCATAGAAAATAAACATTTCAACACTGAGATTATAAAATCTAAAAAACCATGTGGCATTGAACCTACATTAGATCTAAGAATTGAAGGAGAACATAATTTCATTGCAGATGGTATAGTTGTTCATAATACCGGTGTCCAGCGTTCAGGTGCAACACCATACGGTGCATGGACAACAACATCTCCTCCTGGAAAAGAGAATCCAATAGGTAACAAAACATTCAAAAAACCCATAGCAGAAATTGCAGCTGCTCATGGTATTCCATATGTGGCCACAGCGTCTATTGCATATCCTGCTGATTTAATAGAGAAAACAAAAAAGGCTTTTGAAAACCAGCCGTCGTTTTTGCACATACACTGCCCATGCCCGGTTGGCTGGAAATCTGACACAGCAAAGGTTGTGGGAACAGCAAAACTCGCAGTTGAAACAGGAATGTGGGCTCTTTTTGAGATAAATAACGGCCAAATGGTAATTACCAAAAGGGTTGGAAAAAAGAAGCCTATAGAAGAATATCTTGCAGGCCAGGGTAGATTTAAGCATATTCTTGGGAATAAAGAAGAGATTAAGAAGATACAAAAACATATAGATTCTGAATGGGAAAGATTCGAAAGAATAGAAAAATCTGGCACTAGGTTCTAAAATCCCACAAATATGGGAAAGCTTTAAATACCCTTATTACTAATTATAGCATCTGAGTACGGAGTGATATTATGAATTTTGAAATAGTTTG
The DNA here is from genome assembly GCA_016783545.1 of Candidatus Aenigmatarchaeota archaeon. Lineage (GTDB taxonomy): Archaea > Aenigmatarchaeota > Aenigmatarchaeia > QMZP01 > QMZP01 > BS750m-G24. Next base: position 4,574 of record JADHWJ010000007.1, read on the forward strand.
TAGAAAAGTGGAACATCTTACTACTTTAGGAGTAGATTCAGATTTAATAATGAATGCTACCAAGTCAGCTGGCACTGAATTCGCATCAGAGTATAGAACTTCATCCGAAGGTTATAATAATGCTTATTATAGCCATGTTTACCATGCATTGTCAGTACTACAAGCAGAGTATATATAAAAATTAAATCAGGAGCAGATTAACTGCTCCAATAAATTCTTACAAGATTATTGGTATTCCAAGTTCTTGTGTGTAGTCTTTCTTTTGTGACTCTGTCATTACTGCAGGTCCTAAAATCCATGGGCTCTTGACCCCGGTTACTATTGTTATTACTCTTATTTTTCCTTGAAATTCAGGGTCTATTCTACTACCCCATATCACATGCGCACTTGGGTTTAACTGTTTAGAGACAAACTCTCCCACCACATTCACTTCATCCAGTCTCATATCCGGACCACCTGTCACATGTATCAATGCACCTGTACCTCCTTCATAACTGACTTCAAGCAATGGATTTGACATTGCCTTTGTTACTGCATCTTCTGCTCTGTTTTCAGAGTTTGATTCACCAAAGCCAACGGTTGATACACCACCAGATCTCATTATTGCTTTCACATCTGCGTAGTCTAGATTCACAAGACTTGGTTCTGCTATTGTTTCTGTCACTCCTTTTATTGTAGATGCTATGAGGTTATCTGCAACGCCGAATGCCTGCTGTACTGGCAGGTCTCCTGCTATTTTTAATAACCTATCGTTTTCTATTACAATTACTGTATCACATACCTGTCTTAGACTGTGCAATCCTTCTTCTGCCTTTCCTATTCTTGCACCCTCTATCTTAAAGGGCATTGTTACACATCCTATTACTATTGCGCCCATTTCTTTTGCAATTTTTGCAACAACGGGTCCAGCGCCTGTTCCTGTTCCTCCACCGAGTCCTGATATGAGGAATACCATATCTGTTTCTTCAAGTAGTTTTTTCAGCTCTCTTTCACTTTCTTCAGCTGCTTTCCTGCCAACTTCAACATATCCTCCACTACCAAGGCCTTTTGTTGCTTCCTTTCCTATTAGAATTTTTTTGTCTGCATTTGTTATCTGCAAATGCTTTACATCTGTATTTAGTGCTATTGTCTGTGCACCGTTTATACCCATATTAGTTAGCCTCGTGACACAGTTGTTGCCTGCACCACCAACACCTACTACAAGTATTCTTGCTTCTTTCACATCAACACCAAACTCCTCTTGAATGGGTTGTTTAGAAACTGCTTCTTGTTTCTCTTCCTCCTTTTTCTCAAAAACTCTCTCAAATACATCTTGGACCAAAGGTTCCATATCTCACACCTCCCTTAAATCATGCCACGTTAAGATGAGATTACTCTCAACACAGCATGTTAAATATATTGACTTGAACATATACATCCAAATCGCGAAATCTTTATTAATAAAGATTTCAAATATTAACTAATCTTTTTTGTAAGAAAAAGTCCAAAATTCCCCCAGACTAATTCAATCCCCCAATTGAATGCAGTCTACTAATTCTAACACGGTTTAAAATATGTTGAATTATTTTTGTATTTATTATTTATAAAGTTTATGAAAATTAGATCTCAGTGCATCCAGAACCCTTGGTGCATACATAGCTAACAACTGTTTCTATTCCTTTGCCGTTTATTGTAAATTTTATGGTAGCTGGGTTTGGTGTTTCCTCACCCCTACCAGCATCCCTGCAGTTAAAACTACTTTCCTGTGATATGCTTTCTATATTTACTGAAAACCCAGTATTCGGGGATTGTTTTTTTATAAATCCTGCAAGCTCTGTTAATTCTCTACATGTGAAATCTTTTTCCACAGCATCGCTTAGTATATTTTTTATGTTCTGTATCATATGAAAATCATCTTCCAATATAGATGAAGAGAGATCAATTGCAAAACCCTGTAACAATGACTGCTGAACAGCAAAAACTAAAACAACAAGAAATATTGTTGTCACAATAAACATCTGGCCCTTCATACTTCATTATTTGTTTTCTTGATTAAAGAATTATTGGAAGTTAAGGTGTTAATCTTTCCGGGTCTCTTGGTAGAAGTATGGCCTCTCGTATGTTTTCAAGCTTTAGCAGACATTCTACGAATCTATCCAGTCCGAAGCCTGTCCCTCCATGCGGCATTGAGCCAAACAGGAATATATTACCATAATCCTTCATCTCATCCAGGTTTACTCCTTTTTCTTTTGCCTGTTTCTTAAGAATATCATATCTATGTTCTCTCTGAGCACCTGTTGAGATCTCAACACCATTCCAGATTAGGTCAAAGGAAGATGTAATACTTGGATCATCTTCAGGTTTCATATGATAGAAAGGCCTTTTTTCCCATGGGTAATTATAAACAAAGACAAAATCCTCACCGGTTTTTTCATTCATTAACTTACCTAGTAACTTTTCTCCTTCAGCATCCAGATCATCCTTCTCACCTAGTTTCTTACCTTTCTTCGCAAGCATCTCTTTTGCTTCTTTCATTGTTATTCTTGGAATTTTCTTTGGAACTTTAAGTTTTATGTCAAATATTTTCAACTCTTCATCGCATTTTTTCAGAATATGTCCAATTATATGTTTCATCAGATTTTCATTCACATCCATAACATCATGTACATCTTTTATGAAACCCATTTCAAAATCAATTCCTGTAAACTCTGTTAGATGTCTTGTTGTGTGGCTTTTTTCTGCTCTGAAAACAGGTGCTATTTCATAGACCTTTTCAAAACCGCCCATAACCATCATCTGCTTGTATATCTGCGGGCTCTGTGAAAGGAATGCCTCTTTGTTGAAATACATCACTGGGAATAGCTCTGCTCCAGATTCAACTCCAGCAACAGTGAGCTTTGGTGTGTTAATGTTCATAAAGCCCTGAGAATCGAAGAAATCAGTTGTTGCCTTGAACATCTGAGATCGTATCTTGAATATTGCCATATTTCTTGGATTTCTTAGATCAAGAAATCTATAATCCAGTCGTTTATCCAGACCTGTCTTTATTTTACCATCAAACTCTATTGGCAATGGTGTGTCTGCTTTGCTTATTATTTCAATAGCTGTTGGTTTAAGCTCAACTCCGCCAGGTGCTTGTTTTGATTTAACAACAGAACCTTCAACAGAAAAGCAATCTTCCCTGTTCATTTCCTTCACTATTTTAAGAATCTTATCATCTGTCTCGCCTTTTTTTAGAGTAACCTGAACAGAACCTTCCCTGTCAGCTAATTGTATAAATATTAATCCGCCTAACTCTCTTATGTTTCTTGCCCAGCCCATTACAAGAACTTTTTTTCCTGATTTCAATTCGCTTGTATACGTTCTTTCCATACTATCACTTATTTATTTACTATAATACATTTAAAGTTTACTTCTTAATAAAAGATATGTCTGATTACTCGGTAAAGGATATAAAGCTTGCTGATCAGGGAGAGAAAAACATTGAATTTGCAGAACATCATATGGGTGCTCTCTTAAAGATAAAAGAAAGGTTTGAAAAGGAAAAACCTCTTCAAGGAATAAGAATTGGGATGGCACTACATGTAACAAAAGAGACAGCAGTACTTGTTAAAACCCTTATTGGAGGTGGTGCTGAAGTTGCTATCACAGGATGCAATCCATTATCAACGCAGGATGACATTGCTGCTGCTTTGGCAAAACAGGGTGTAAAGGTCTGGGCATACAAAGGTGAGACAAAAGATGATTATTATAAATTTCTGACAGCTGTGATAAATACAAAACCGCATATAACTATTGATGATGGCTGTGATTTAGTTTCTGAGATACATAAAAACCATCCGGGTTTGATAAAGGATATAATTGGCGGATGTGAAGAAACCACAACAGGTATTATAAGATTGAACTCAATGGAGAAAGATAGTGCTTTAAAATACCCTGTGATTGCAGTGAATGATAACAAGACAAAACATCTTCTGGATAATTATTATGGAACCGGGCAATCAACATTGGATGGTATTATAAGATCGAGCAATATTCTTTTTGCAGGCAAGAATGTGGTTGTTGTAGGATATGGATCATGTGGAAAGGGTGTGTCAGTAAAAGCAAAAGGTCTTGGAGCGAGTGTAATTGTAATAGAAGTTGATGCTTTTAGGGCTCTGCAGGCTGCAATGGATGGTTTCAGAGTTATGCCCATGGCAGAAGCTGTAAAAATTGGTGATATTTTCATAACAGTAACAGGGAACAAGCATGCCATAAGTTTGGAGAATGTAAAGCAAATGAAATCAGGCGCAATACTTGCAAATTCCGGTCATTTTGATATTGAGATAGATGTAAAAGGCATGGAAACCGAAGCCGAAAGTAAAAGAAAAATAAGACCATTTCTTGACGAGTATGTAATTTCTGGAAAGAAGATATTTCTTTGCGGCGAAGGTAGGTTGGTCAATCTTGCAGCAGCTGAGGGTCACCCATCTGAAGTAATGAGTACAAGCTTCTGCGGACAGGCACTTGCATGCGAATATCTAGCCAAGAACAAGTTAGAACCAAAGGTTATACAATTACCTGAAGGAATAGATAACAAAATAGCAGAGCTCCAATTAGAAGCAATGGGTATTGAAAAAGATTCTATGACAGAGGAACAGGAAAAGTATATGAACAGCTGGGATGAAGGTACATAATTAGTTGTTTCTGAATAAATTACAAAACCCATCCAAATATAAAACTTATTTCTAATATTTCTGTATGCCAGAAGAAGAAAATTCAACAGGGCCACAAGTACAAGAATTTCAAAGAAGAGTGCCTTTTGTTGATAGAAAGGTTTCTGAAATAAAACCAGAAGATATAAGAATTAGAATTATGGGAACTATTGTTGATAAAAAGGGAAATGTTGTTGTTATAGATGATGGTTCTGGGAAAATTAATGCAAATTTTGAGGAACCTGTTAAATTGGAAGCAAATACACTGGTGAGGGCATTTGGAAGGGTTGTGCCTATAGAAGCTGGGTTTGAACTCCAAGGTGAGATAATACAAAATATGGCTGAACTAGACATGGAACTCTTTAAGAAAGTAAAGGAACTTGGAGGATAGTTATAAAAAACTTACTTTCAATTTTAGATTAATGAGGTTTTTATATGGTGTTTAAGGCAGTTTTAAGTGATCCGGAATTATTGAAGAGTTCAATACCAATAATAGCTGAAATAATCGATGAGGGCATATTCAAGGTTGATAAAGACGGTATAAAGCTTCTTAGCCCAGACAGGACAATGGTTTCTGTTGTTGATTTGAAAATACTATCATCTGCGTTTGATGAATTTAAAGCAGATGAACCTGCTGACATAGGAGTTAATATGGCAAATTTTGTTGCCATACTGAAAAGAATTAAAGGTACAGACAAACTTACACTGGAATTGGAAAAGAACAAACTAAAATTCACTGTTGAAGGTGATGGTAAAAGAAAATTTGACCTTCCATTGCTAGATGTCAAGGTTGAAAAGCCTCCTGTTGATCAGCTGAATTTTACAGGCAAAATTGAATTGGAATCATCTGTCATCGAGGAAGGCGTTGCTGATGCAGAGGTTATTGGAGATTCTGTTTTCTTGGAGGCAAAGCCTGAATCATTTAAAATGTTTGCAAAGGGTGATGTAAGTTCTACAGAACTGGAGCTTACAAAAGATAGCAAATCACTTCTGGGGCTCGAAGTAAAGGAAGCGATTAAAGCCCAATATCCGATAGAGTATCTGAAGAAGATGATAAAAGCAGCAAAGATCTCTCCGCAGATAGTTCTGGAATTCGGAACCGATTACCCAATGAGACTGAGCTTTAAGTCTTTGGATAAATTGAGCCTGGCATTTGTTCTTGCGCCAAGAGTTAGTGAGGATTAGCGCTTCTCAAAAAAATGAAATGATTTTTATTTCAGAAAAACAATATCTTAGATATGAAAGCAAAAATTCCGGATAAAGGGGTTTATTGTATTGTAATGAACCTTGATAAAGACACAAAAATGCAAATAGGAAAACTTGGAGCAATCCAATTCTCAGAAGGTTCTTATTGTTATGTTGGATCTGCACTGAATAACCTCAAGGCAAGATTAGAGCGGCATGCTTCAAAGAATAAAAAAATGCAATGGCATATTGATTACTTTCTTAAAAAAGCAAGGCTTGTTCATATGAAAACCATTAAAACAAACAAAAAGATAGAATGCAAGCTGAACAAAGCAGTATCAGAACTTGCTGATGAAACTCCAATAAGGAAATTCGGCTCAAAAGACTGCAAATGTAAAAGCCATTTCCACTATTTCAAGCTAAATCCTATTTTTGAGAAAGAGTTTCATGACATATTTGAAAAGGTGAAGTGATCTTTTTATTATTCATCATCTAATTCTTAGTATGTTTGATACTCATTGTCACCTGGCATACAAGGGCATGGACTCAGAGAAAGCCATAGGGAATGCAAAGAAAGCAGGCCTACAGGGAATAGTGAACTGCGGATATCCAAGAGACTTGGATAAGGCAATGGAGATAGCTGAAAAGCATAAGGGGTTTGTTTTTCAGACTTTTGGTCTCCATCCAGTGGATATAATAGACATGAGTGAAAAGGAGATAGCTGACTATTTTGAGTTCATAAGAAATAACTGGAGAAAGTGCATTGCCATTGGTGAGTGTGGGCTTGATTATCATTGGTTTAAAAGAAGAGATTCGATAGAAAATCAGTTATTCAAAAAGACATTTTCGAAGTCTTTGAAACTGGCGAAAGAACTGGATCTGCCAATCGTTCTGCACACAAGAAAAGCAGAAGAGGAATGCTATAAAATGGTAATTGAGCACGATATTGAGAAAGCTGTTTTTCATTGTTATTCTGGGAATCTTTCACTAGCTGACAAAATTTTTGATTCTGGATTTTTTATCTCTATTGCAACAAATCTTTTGAGATCAAAGACAACAAAAAAGCTTGCGCAGAGATTTCCGCTTGAATATATTCTGACTGAAACAGATTCACCATTCTTGAGTCCTGTTCCAGGACAGAAAAACGAGCCTGCGAATGTTAAAATGGTTGTGGAGGAGATTGCAAAGGCAAGGGAAGTTTCCTTTGAATTAGTAGATAAACATGTTATAAAGAACGCAAAGAAGTTTTTTAAAATATAATATCAATAGTTGATAATTATGGAAAAAGAAAAAGAATTTACAGAAGAAGATGCAAAAGAAATCGGCGAAAAGTTAGGGATTAAATGGGACAAGTTTGATGTAGACCAGTTCAGAAGAGGCATGAACGTAGAACTGGAACATGGAAATGTAACACCGCAAACAAATGTTACTAATGATGATGCCCTGATGACAGGAAAGATTGCTCTAGCACACCTTCTTGAATTTCCTGACTACTACGACAGGCTTGGTAAAATGGAAGAAGAAGCTGATGAATTCTGGGGAAAATAATTTAACAGATCTTTTCACCATCTTCCATTAATGTTGTGTTTACATATACAGGGGAACCGGTTCTCACAGCAACCGCAACACCATCAGAAGGCCTTATATCCATTATCAAAATCTTTTCTTTTTGTTTTAGTACAATATCTGACAGGTACATCCCATTTCTTATGCTATATATTTTCAGCATTGAGACACTCATATTGAAGTTTTCTGACAGCTGGGAAACAATATCATGCATTAAAGGCCTTATTCCCATTGCCTTCTTGATTCCCATTGATATGGCTTCTGACTGGGATATGTCTGTTGTTGCAATAAGCCTGTGACACTCAGATTCCATTGTGATAAAACCAGGGGAAACATCTATCTTCACCTCTTCAAATCCATCCAGGCTGAGCTTTTTGTTCATATCACCTGAAGCTAATGGAAGAGGAAATTCAGGTTTAATCGAAAGCATCATATAGACATTAAAGATAAAGCTAATCAGAAGCAGGGAAACTATTATAATAATTGCATATGATTTGAATGATTTTCCATTTGAAAATAATCTTATGGTATTAAAAGAAATATTCCAATGCATCATTTATATCACCAACCTCCTTTATTTCAATATCAACCTCATTTCCGACTATTCTTTTTATTGGAATTGTTTCAATTGTACATATCTCATTAAAGCCAACATGTTCACAGTGTCTCCTGGACTTGTATGTAATCTCATATGCCTGCCCTGAAGGGACTAGGAATATCTTCGCACCAACATCTTTTGCTGCCTTTGCTTTTTCCAAAACCCCGCCTATGGGACCTATTGAACCATCGGGATTTATTGTCCCTGTTATCATTATCTCAGGATTTATTGTTGTGTTTCTCAATGCAGCTATTGTTGCTATTGTCAGAGCAGCTCCTGCAGAACCCCCTCCTATGAGACTCGCATTTGCATTTATACCATAACTGAAGTCATATATAGATGCGTCCTTCCCTGTGATACTTTCAGCAACATCTACTGCTGTTCTTATACTATACTGGGTATCCACCCAAAAAAGCAGACTATTTATATCAACCAGATTTTTTCCTGTACCTGGCTTCACTCCCACCACCAAATCTGTTGCAACTCCTAGACCATTCTGGTCAACAGCAGGGACCTTTATTGAAGCCAATGAAATATTTTCATTAGGATTTATTGTATTGGTTTGTATTGTTTCAGTATAAACATATACTGTCTTTGAACCCAGATATCCGCCTAACAAAAAGCCTGTAAATAGTCCTATTACTAAAAAAGTATAGATTTTTCTCATACAGATTATTTGATTCGGCCCTCTAATATATCTGATATTTAATTAGATAAAAACAGCGTATTATTGAGGAAATAATCAATTTAAATACTGACTCCAAAATTAAACCGGTAGGGATAGGTTGGGGTGTTAGGCGTGCCCTTTACTCAAATCGTCTTTATGGAGAACCGAAGCCTAAGGGCGATATATATCTGTAAGCCAGCCCAATTTACCAACTGAGAAGCCTTGTCCTGATGGGTTGATATCATGGTGAACCAGGTCAGGGTCGGAAGGCAGCAGCCTTAAGCTTTGAGTTTAGCGTTATTAGGGTATCAGGGTGGAGAAGGTAGGTTGATAAACTGGCTTATTTGGTATATATTCACCGAAGGTGTTCCCTGCCATTTTTAATTATCTATACAATTGGGTTCCAGCAAACAGCCCAGAATTCGCATTTGTGTCCATTATCAGCTATACAGCAATGCTTACATATTTTTTCATGTCCGTTTTTCGCGCAATTAGTTTTGTTATTACCCAAACCGCATTTAACACATGACATATATTTTATTGCAAGAATGATTTTATAAACTTTCCCACTATTTTCCCAAAGGTCTCAATAACAATATAAAATTTAAATACAATTTTTTGGTATGCCTATAGAAAGAATGACTGCAATGAAAGTGAATATTTCTGATATAATAAATGGTAGATGGGTTCAGAAAGAGGGTATGGAGCCAAGCTTTGTCACAACTCAATATGGTATGAATGTGTCAAGGACAAGGATTCTTGGAACAATTGTTGCTAAATTTCTAGCAGAAGATGGAAATTTTGCAAGCATGACAATTGACGACTCTTCTGAAACCATAAGAGCAAAAACTTTTAAGACAACAAAACCATTAGACAGTTTCAATGTGGGAGATTTGGTTGATTTGGTTGGAAAGGTGAGAGAGTATAACGGAGAGATATATGTTATACCAGAGGTTGTGAGAAAAATCACACCCAATGAAGAGCTGTTAAGAAGACTGGAAATACTTTCTATTAAAAAGAATAGGAAACCAGAAGTTATTCCAGCCGGAGAGATAGTGAATACAAATGAAGCAGAGGAACAGCCAAAAGTGGAAACAAATATTCCAAAAACAGAACAGAAACCTGTAGAAAAGAAGGGAATTGATAAGGATACCTTGAGAAAGGAGATAATAAAAATAGTGGAAGCAGAGAAAGAAGGTATCCAATACACTGAAATAAGCAAAAAGGTGAATGCTTCAGAAGAGATGGTCGAGTCAATAGTGAATGACATTCTTTCTGAAGGCATTTGTTATGAGCCTTCGCCTGGCAAGATTAGGAAAATTTAAATACCATATCCTTTAATCATAACAGCAACTGTTCTGCACAATAATCTAATATCTTCCAATAGAGAATAATTACCTGATTTATATGCATCTATATAAGGTCTATCAAGTTCCATTTTCTTTTGTGGTGTTGCTATTGAAGAATCTTCTTCCAAATTGGAATAACATACAATGCCTTGTGGTATATCAAACCTGTCATCAAATCCAAGTGCTATCATTTCTTTAGCATTTAATTCTTGATATGCCCTTGGACCAACCATGCTTAAATCGCCAGTAAGGGTGTTTAAGAGTTGTGGTAGTTCATCTACCCTATATTTTCTTATAATTTTTCCCACCCTTGTTAATCTTTCATCATCACTATCAACAGGAACTGGCTGATTATCATTTCCAGAATACATAGTTCTTAATTTATACACTGTAAATGGTTCTTTATTTTGGCCATATCTTTTCTGAGAGAATATTATAGGTCCTTCAGATTCCATTTTAATTAAAGCCATTATGGGTAATATTATAGGCAGAGATACAAGAAAGAATAATCCAGATGAAACGATATCCAAAATCCTTTTCGATGGATATCTAGGATGTAACTCCTGACTGTATAACTTTAATACCGATGACATTATATATTTTGAACAAATAAATTTTTAAGCGCTTTTATAGCTATATTTCAATATAAAATTTAGTTACAATAATCTTCTATGATAACAAAACTAAAACTAAAGAACTGGAAATCTCATCTGGATTCTGATTTTGATTTCACCAAAGGCGTCAATGGATTAATGGGAATTATGGGAGCAGGTAAGTCTATACCCAGCAATGAAATTATACTTGTGAAGAAAAATGGTGTATGGAAAAAATGTGAGATTGGTGAACTTATAGAAAATGAAATAAAAAAGTCAAAGAATGTTACTAATTCGAATGGTAGTTTTTTTTTGACAAACACCAAAAATATAGAAGCTCAGACACTAAATTGTGAAAATTTAAAAATGGAGAAAAGAAAAATAAAGGGGTTTATAAAACATACTTCACCAAGAAAGCTTCTAGAGATTACTACAAGAAGTGGGAGAAGAATCACTATAACAAAAGATCACTCAATGCTATCCTTTAAAAATGGAGCAATAGTTCCTTTCAAAGGTTCTGATCTTAGATTAGGTGATTTTATACCTTGCGTAAAAAAGATGAATCTAAAAACCAATAAAAAATCAATTAATTTATATAAAACCCTACCAGAATTTAGGGAAACCACCAATATAATTGAAGGATTGAAACTTGTTAAAGATAATTTATCTCCATATAAAGCATCAAAGATTACAGGAATAACAGAAAGTACTTTTGAATATTGGAGACAAAAAAATAATCTTCCAATGAGTAATCATATTATAGGGAAAACCATAAAAACTGCAATTTCAAAAAATATAAATTTTTCTGATAATTTCACCAAATTAGCAGGAGCATATTTATCAGAAGGTCATGTTCAATATAATTTAGAAAAATATAGATATGGGGTAAAGATAACAAATAATGATATAAATTTTATAGAAACAGTAAAGAAATGCTGGATAGATGTTTTTCCATACATACCATATAATTATATTCAAAATGATCTGCAAATGAACGGGAAAGTTGTTTCTGCTCTATTTTCAAGATTATTTGGAAAGAAATCTGGAAATAAAAAAATTCCTGATTTTCTATATGGAGTCGATAATAAATTAATATCAAATTTATTAATGATGTATTTTGAAGGTGATGGTTGGGTTGTTGCAGATCGTGAACTAGCATGCTCATCTAAAAGCCTAAAATTAATAGATGGCTTGTCTACATTGTTTTCTAAATTTGGTATAATAACAACTATCAGAGAAAGAAAAATTAAAGATAATTCATATTACAATTTAAAAATTCTACCTAAACATGCCAACGATTTTGCTAAGAATATAAATTTTCTAACAGAAAGGAAAAAGAAAAAATTGGACACTTTTGTTAATATGATAAATAATAGAAAAAGCTGGGATGGTATAGATGTTATACCAAACATAGATGGTTTATTACAAAAATTAATTTATGAATATCATCTTTATTCTAAAAAAATACCAGAAATGCGCTCTTTAGCTATGCAATTTAGAATTTATATGAGATATGAAACTATAGGCAGAGAGAAACTAAAAAGGTCATTAAAAATAATATTTGAACGTTTTGGATTTAAAACAAAAACATTCAGATTACTTGAAAAAATCATTGAATCTGACATATTCTTTGACAAAATAAAAGAGATAAAGGAGATAGACGCACCATCTAAATATGTTTATGATTTATCTGTAGAAGATACAGAAAACTTTGTAGCTGGTATAGGTAATTTAATTACACATAACAGTTCAATAGTTCAAGGTATAAGCTTTGCTCTTTTTGGAACATTCCCAGGGCTTCAGGCAAGAAAGCTAATTCTAGATGACCTCATAATGAGGAAGCCTAATAAAAAGAATTTCGCGCAGATTGAACTGGAATTTATTGTAAATGGCGATACCTATAATGTTCTAAGAGAAATTGTGATTGGAAAGGGTACAACAAAAACCGATCTAAGGAAGAATGGTAGTATGATAGAGGTTTCACCGAAGGCTGTTACAAAAGTTATTGAAGATCTGCTCCAGATGGATTACGAACTATTCTCAAAGGCTGTTTATTCAGAACAGAATGGAATTGATTATTTTCTTAGGATTCCAAGAGGGCATAGAATGGAACATATAGATAAAATGTTAAAAGTTGATAGATTCGAAAAGGCAAGGGAACAAACAGTTTCTGTTAAAAATAAATTGAAAATAAGCATAGAAGAAAAGCTAAGATTTATCTCAGAGATGGAAAAAGAGGGTTTGGGTGAAAAAATAAAAGAAGAGGAAAAGGAAATAACCAGATTAGAGAATAAATCTAATGATTTGCAAAAGAACATGCTGAAACTTAAAGAAATAACAGAAAAACTTGTCAGCAATATATCAGCATATGAAACCAATGAAAACAAACTAAATGAAATGAAAATAGAGGTTAAAGGTTTGACATCAGGGATATCTGAGATTGAAAAAAATTTAAATGGGGCTTCTGGAGATTCTGAATCAGTGTCAAAAGAAATTGAAATTTCTGAGAGGATCATGAGCCGTATAACAAATAGTTTGGATAATAAAACAAGACATGTTGAAAAAATAAGGGATAAAATAGCTTCTATGAACACTGAAATGAAAATAATAGATGAATCCATATTGGAATTGGAAAGGGTTAAAGGAAAGTGCCCTGTCTGTGAGACAGAGATCACAGAAAACAAGAGAGATAAGATTGCTTCTGACAGATTAAAGGAACAAGAAAAGCTCAGGGAGGGTGTCAAGAATTTTGTGGCAGAGCTTGATGATGCTGATAAAGAGAAAGAATCCCTGGAAGAAAAGCTAAAAGAAAATGAAACAAAAAGGCAAAAAATGATTAATCTTTTAGATGAAATGAACAAGATAGAGGAACTTAGGAAAAGGAAAGAAGAATACAAAAAAAGAAGCGATTTTTTAAAATCAAAAATTAGTTCTCTGGAAAATAAATCAAAAAAGGTTGATATAAATTCCCTTAAAGAAGAACTACATGAAAAGAAAAAATTAGAAGGTTCTATTTCAACTGAACTCGATAGTTTAACAGAAAGATTAAAGGAGAAAGATAATACGCTAAGAGACCTTAAGGAGAGAGAAGGGAAATTGAAAGATTATAAAAAAGAGGCAGAAATAGATGAAAAATTAATAGGAGCGTTGATTTCATTTGAGAATGTGCTAAAGATAACACAAGACCAATTAAGGGATGAATTCCTTAAAACAGTCAACCAAATAATGAATTCTGTATGGAATGAGCTCTATCCATATGATGATTTTCCTGAAATAAGGTTATTTATAGAGGGTGATTATATACTTCAATTAAGGGCCTCAGATGGAAACTGGCTCTCTGTAGAGGGCATAGTTTCTGGCGGAGAGCGTTCTATGGCCGCCCTGGCTTTGCGCATTGCCTTCAGTCTTGCTTTTATACCCAATCTGAAGTGGTTAATACTGGATGAACCTACCCATAATTTGGATAGTGCTGCAATCGATCGTTTTTCAGAAGTTCTTGGAGAGAAGATGGAAAGCTTTGCAGAACAGGTTTTTTTGATTACACACGAAGAAAGGCTTTCAGAAGGAATAACAGGTAAATTGTATAGATTGGAAAGGGATAAGGAAAGTGATGGGGTTACAATATTCAAATGAATCTGAAATTATTTTTAACAGGATTTGGAAATATAGACTTATTAATCTACCTAGCACCTTCGGCTTCTTTTTCAATTCTGTTTCTTTCAGAAACCGCATGGTTGTTCCCATCTGCTTTTGATGCAGCAATAAGCTCTTCTGCTATAACCTGATAGAGCTGCTTTTTCTTTTGAAAATCAGCCTTGTATATTCCCTGAGTTAGATGTCTCAAAGCAATGTCAATCCTTCTTCCTGGCCCCATGACAACAGCCTTTCGTGCTATTATACCACCAAGCCTGTATGCAGCAACTTCTTCCAAAGGTGCTGAATTTTCTATTGCTTTTACAAGAATCTGAACAGGGTTTTGTTTTGTTTTGTTTTCTATCTCTGTAAACGCTTTTTTCATTGAAATCATTATACTCTCTGTATTGCCAGAACACTTACCTGAAGTGAGCTTGTGTTTCTTTCCTTTATGTCCAGGAACCATCAATTTGTTCATGAATCTTTCAACAATTGGCATTTTCTTTTTATGTATAAATTCTGTGCTATATCTTCCGTATGTTTTTGGCACTACAACCGGCTTTATGTTTATTAGTTTCTCAAGTCCACCATCTTCTACTTTTACACCAGACATATCCCATTTGTTGAATAATAATAGCATATTTCACCTATGTTCCCTTTGGCTTTTCTTTCTTTCCTTTTGAAAGCTCGCTAAGAGCAACATTATTAATTGAAACGACTTTATATTTTATTCCATGCATTGAACCAATTGCAGATTTCTGAGAACCGCCAACGCCTTCAATCAAAACTTCATCATGCTCATCTATAAATTTTATTGAATTTGTGCCTGGTACAAAGGCAGTTACTTGTATACCGTTCTTAACAATCTGACATCTTACTGCTTTAATAACACCTGAATGCGGCTGCTTTTGTTCAACGCCTTTCTTTTTAAGAACAATTGCCTTTCCTCTTGGTGCTCCTTCTAGGGGATCTTTTGTCCATAGTTTCAAAAGTTGTTTTTTCCTTCCAAGAGACTTCCATCTAAATTTGTTCCTTCTCTTCTTCATTTCTCTTGCACCAAATGCGCCCATAGAACCCTTCTGTTATTTATTACTCGTATAGTTTTCTTTATGTATAGACATATATAGAATAAAAGGTTTAAAAGTCTGATTTAATCCTGAGTAAGGGCTTTATAAACTTCCCCTCTTGCAGGTGTTCTTACTTTATGACCATATGTTGAAGCCATACGCTGCCTAAATTCGTCAGTAGCAAGCGGAGGTACAACAAATATATCTGCAAATTCTGCACATGGTTCATCCCTGAAATCATTTCCCATATACACACATGCATCTCCAACGCTATATCCTGATAAATCCAAAAGCACTTTAGCCCTATTGGAATAATTCCTTAGGTCCACTCTATGGGCTTCATGCCCATCATTTTCCAGCCAGCTTCCATAAACCAGCAAGTTGCCACATCTTTTTCCAAACTTTTTCCTTAGGACAGCACGAACGCCCAGATCCAATGCAGATGTTAATATCGAAAACATGTCCCCAGTGACCAATTCTTGTATTTCATCAATTGACGTATCCAGTTTATCAACAGCTCTGGTTGCATATTTTTCAACAGATTCTGCTATCCTGTTGATTGGAACACCGCTTATCACATTTCTATTGAAAAGTTCATATGTACGTCTTAGAAGCACTTCTTGTGATTGCGGGTCATCTCTATATTGTTCGACTAGCTTTTCAAGATTTCTTTTTAAAAGCAATAACCTGAAAAATTTTCTGAATTCACATGATTTGAAAGAATAAACAAGTTCATCCATTGCCATCTGCTTCAGAACAGCTTTGTCATCCTTCTCTGTTGTAAGCGTTCCACTCCAGTCACTGAAAAATATTCTTCCCATAAATTTCTTTGGAAAAAAAGATTTATAAGTTTACCTCTTGATATCGGTCTTGGTATCATGGATAATAGTTGTGCACTAATAAATAATTTTAAAGGCTTTTACAGCTTGCCAAGCTCTTTTATGAATTCCTTTCCTTTTTCTCCTAGTATTTCAGCTGCTTTTTTGACTATGTATTCTGGTTCAAGACCTGATACAGATTCAACTGAGAAAATGAATTTGCTCGGATTTCCGGTTATTTTTAATGTACCACCAGAAACTTCTTCGCAAGAAAGGCAAAGATCACAGCTATCAGGTTTTGTTATGGTTGCTTTGTTGCCTATTATTTTAATTATTTCTTTTGGACAGGCATTTTCTATCTTTGTTTGCAATTTTGATATGTCGCCTTTAACTTCAACCTCAGGATAATATTGATAACTAGCATTTGTTGCCTGATATTTCATATGTTTTTTTCCAGTGCCCAAAGTGGCAACGGCTTCTAATTTTACGCTCTGGCCTGCCAACAGCTCTACTATAACAAACCTTGGGTCCATTGGCTGGACATCGGTATTTGAGGATTTGAAATCACCAGAATAAACCATGCAAGGACCTGTTTTCTCTAATGCTAGAACAACCTGACATGATACACAGCCTTTTCCTTTGCATTTGCATTCTTCTTCCACTGTAAATTTTTCTGGACTGCATTTAAGTGGTATAAGACCTATTCTGTGTGCGATTATCTCATCAAAAAGTATGGAATTGTTCGCACGGAAATCTACTCTATCAACTGCCAATGTCGGAATTTCACTTATCATTATTCTTCTGAGTGCATTTGCAAAAGCTGGATTTGAATCTTCCAAAACAAACCTCAATACACCTTTTTTCTGCAAAACTTTAATGTTCATATCTATCTTACCCTGAAATCAGTTATATGGAAATTTCTTTCCAAAAGCTTCCTTATGGCCTTTATGTTTTCACCGCCCTTGCCAATTATAACAACCTTGTCTTTTCTGTCCACTTTCGCTATTAAATGACCATTGTTTGTTTCTATTTTCTTTATATTTGGCATGTTGCTTTTTATAAAGTCTTCTGCGGTATCTAAATAACCCAGTATTTTAATGTTTTTCCTAAGTGATCTGTTCAATTTTTTAACATTTTGACCGCTTTTACCAACTGCCAGACCTACTTTATCATTATTTACAAGGAAATAAATGCAATTTTCTGTTAATATGCAATCCCTTGCATGTACTCCTGTAACACTTTCAAATACTGATATTATATTTATTATATCATTACTTAGTTTTACTGTCATAAACATCTTTATATATGTATATTATTTAATAGCATAAATTTATTTTCCTATTCCAATTACTAGCACGTTAAATGGCTTTCCACAAGCCTCTCCAAGTTTTTTTGAATCACTTTTGGATTTTTCAATTTCTATTTTTGATATCTTTGAATAATGAGCTAATTCCATTTCCAGGTTCTCTGGGCAATTTGATGCGTAAATAATACTACCCACTTTCCCATTTTTTATGTTTTTTTTGACTGTTCTTGTGCCTATCAAAAGCGTTTTTTCCTTTTTTGCATCATTTATTTTTTTCTGAATATCAGAAACTTTACTAATTATTTTCTTTGACATATATTCACCTACCAGACATAGCCCAGAAGCACTCCGCCAACATTGTCCTTAACCGCTTCCCCCTGGCTAACTATACCTTTGGATGTTGATATTATTAATACACCAACATTGGCCGAAGGGAGAAATCTTTTTTCAAACTTTATGATATCATCTATATTTACAGAAAATCTCGGTTTTATAACACCACAGTCATTTATCTTTCCCAGAAGCTTCACATTGAATTTGTTTTTTTTCTGTTTAAATTCACCTATATAATTATTGTTCTTCATAACAGCTAGAATACCCTCTATAATCTTGGAACTAGGCATATCACATTCCTTTCTACCTTCCTTTTCCATAGATTTTATGATATTAAATACATCAGCTATTTGATCGTGTAACATAGTTTACCTCAGAAGCATGACTTAGTCATATTTTTTGAATCCAAGCTTCTCAGCCTCCTCTCTGAAGCACTGTCTACAATATAAAAGTCCATACTTGTATATAACCCCTCTGCCAACTCTTCCGCATTTTCTACATTTCCTTGTAACCTTGCCGAATTTTCTTTTCTTTGGTGAATTGAATTTCATAAATCTTTCTAATTTTTCCGGTTTCTTCTCAATCTGTTTTTTTACTTTTTCAAAACTCATATTACTCATCTTCTTCTATTTTAGTTCCAAATTCCTTCTTTATAAACTTCATTGCATCTTCTTTTGCGATCATATGTGATTTTCCTATTTTATCAGGATTTTTCCTTCTTTTTATTCTAAAACCAGGTCTTTCTAATGTAATTGCGACATCCAATCCCAGAATACCAACTTCTGGGTCATACTTTGCACCAGGTATATTGATATATTCCTGTATACCAAAAGAAAAATTACCATTTACATCAAAATTATTAGGGTTTATCTTGTTTTCAAGTGACTCTAATAATCTCTTAAGAATATCACATGCATCTTTGCCTCTTAAAGTTACCATGGCACCTATCTCTCTTCCTTTTGTAACACCGAATGTACTTCTTTTCTTGCTTTTAGTTATAGTGATTTTCTTTCCTGTTATTATTTCAAGTGTCTTTTTTGCAGCATTCAACTTTGGACCCGGCTCCCCTGCGCCCATATTCAATGTAACTTTTTCTACTCTTATCTGTTTCATAGGGTTTTGGTCTGACTCTGTTTTAGAGTTTTTGGTTTTCATTTCTTACCCCCTGTAACAAAGATGTAATCTTTAGGTGTTTCTATATCCTTTCCTTCGGATTGAATGACTATGTTACTTTTCTCTGTCATAACCTTTCTTAAATTCATTTCTTTTACAATACCTTTTGTACCCACGTTTCTCCCGGATATTATAACAACATTTGCAGACTTTTCAAGTTTATAATGCTCAAGGATTTTCTGTTTGGGTAGTTCTATCAGAATAGAATCAAATGTCTTATATTCATCCTTTTCTATTGTTAAATTCCTTCCATCATGAAGATTTAATTGAACCTTACCACCTTTTGATACTGTTTTGTCTTTAATCATGCAAATTTTCTTTTTTGATTCTGCTTCATTTATCTCTTCTAATGTAAGGCCTTTTGAAGAAGTAACAACTCTGTAATATTTTTTTATATCAGGGAATTCTACAACATCCATGAATCCAACAGGATAATTGGGATCTCTCTTCAGTTTTTTATCAATCAACACTTTCTTTGAAGCAATTATACTCTTTGCTTCCTTGGCTATCTCTGCAATTTTTAAAACATCTCTGATTACTATCTGAAGCGGTATGCATAAGCTCTTTTTATGAGGGCCGGCTCTTGGAACAACTACCCATTTCCCCTTCTTTACGCCCAAAGGCCATGCCTTTGGCATTGAATATCTTTTTAGATGTGTCATTTGGACTCCCTTTTCTTTTCATGTTCTTTTTTCTTTTTAGATATCTTGACCATCTCTTTTTCAGAAACATTTTCCTTTCTTTTTAATACCTTTAATCTCATCTTATCATCTGTCTTAATGTCTACAATTCTAAGATTCGATGGATCTATTGGTCTGTGAACTTCTGAACCGTCCACCTTCTTTACTTTTATTGAATCAATATAAACCTTTGCTTTTTTCAGGTCAATTCTATCCACACTGCCCTTTAACCCCTTATCAGATCCTCTCATAACCTCAACATCATCTCCTTTTCTTAATGGCAATGACCTTCTTTTGAATCTCTCTCTAAGATTTGATGCAAGGTGTGCTGAAAGGAATTTGTGCCTTATATGAAGTGGTGCGTTGTACCTATATTTTCTTTGTTTTCTTGGCTGCACACTGCTCTTCCACTCTTTTGAGAATTTTTGTTTCATATTATCTCCGATATTATACAAATCACATTACCTCAGTACCTTCTGGCACTTCCTTATCTGGCTTTAATAGGAATGGTTTTCCATCAGAATCAGCTGCAAGAAGCATCCCCTGGCTTAAAACACCTTTAAGTTCCTTAGGTTCCAAATTAGCAAGGACAACAATCTGACTGCCTTCTAATTCTTCTTTGCTATATGAATCTTTTATTCCTGCAGCGAGTGTTCTTTCTTCATCGCCCAGGCTTATTGTAAGCTTGTAAAGTTTGTCAGCGCCTTCAATGTCTTCAGCCTTTATAATTTTTGCTATCCTTATATCCAGCTTCTGCCAATCACCGAAATTAATTGTTTCTTTCATAATCTAAACCACGACACTTGCTATCTTCCCTATAGCAGGGAACCTTTCAACAGCTTCTTTTGCAACAGGACCTTTGATAAGCTTTCCTTGAGGTTCATGTTTTTCATTAACTATGACAGCTGCATTATCTTCAAAGCATATTCGTATACCATTTGCTCTTTTGTATTCCTTTCTCTGCCTTATTATAATAGCCCTGAACACCTGATGCATTACCTTCTCTGTTCCGATTAAAACTCTACACATTACAACATTTCCTATTCCACCAGTTGGCTGCATCTTTCTTCTTGTTTTTATATTCCTAACAGATATTATCTGCAGTTTCTTTGCACCTGTATTATCAGCACAAACCAATTCTGCACCTGTTGGAAGATTTTTTGAAATTTTAGTACTCATCGCTTTCATAATAGACACCTACTTTGTTTTTGAAGACTCTACTTTTTCATCTTTTTCTTTAACAATAAGATCTTCTCCCTTAATTTCAATTTCACCACTTCCCAATTTTTCAATTATTATAAATTTCTTTGTTTTGGACAATGGCCTGCACTCAGCTACTATAACCAATTCATCATCCTTTGCGTGAATACAAGGAGGATTATGTGCAATTACTCTTGAATGTCTTCTTTCGTATCTTTCATATTTTGGAACATATTTGCTAAATTTCCATTCAATTATTGCAGTATTATGAGTTTTCGCAGACTTTACAGTACCCCTGAACACCCTTCCTCTTACCTTCAAATTTCCATGCCAAGCACAATTTTTGTCTTCACATGCATTTTCTGGAGGCTTTGCAGTAACGCCTATATTATTTTTCATATAAACTCCGTTTATATGTATATGGAAACCCAGTCTCCATATCCCATACTAACCACTATTGTTATTATTAAATTTATAGTATAGAATAATGGATTAATATATTAAAAAGGCTTTATTCTACTAAATTAGAAGCAGATTTCCATATTTGCGTAAAAACAGAGTCTCCAAGGTTCTTAACAGCATGCTCTGAATTCGCCCAAAACATTACATCTTGTGTCTCATGGACCTTGTTATCATCAGAAAGACTCATTATAATATGCTTATCATCAACAGTATAGACCCTTCCTTTACCATCTTTTACGTTCTTTATTTCAGCCACTGAAGAAAAATCATTTGCAATCTTTTTATCACTAAATGGAGCGGCAATCTTTATTTTAACACCATTTTTTGACATTTTCTTAAGAACTCTGAAATGATTTAAATGAAGTTTTTCTAGCCCAGTTTCAGTTGTAGCAATACTAATTGTTTTTTGAGCTTCTTTGAAAACAGATTTTAGCTGCCTGTTAATGATATTGCTACCTTTTAGTGTTCCTGTCATTTCATATGGCTGAATCATACTAAGGCCTTCTTTGTGAATAGTTTTGAGCTCTTCCATAGTACCAGAAGCTTTTATATCATCTATTCTTGCAACCATTTCTTTGTGTTTTTTCTCCATATTTTGCTTTGTTCTTTCCATTGCTTCAATAGGTGCTAAAGCAACATATTTAATTGGCTTTGATGGCTGCATTACAACAAATCCCTTTTCTGAAAGGGACTGAAGAACATCATAAGATCTCGATCTTGGAACTCCTGAAATTTCAGAAACTATTGCAGCAGATGCAACACCCTTTGCTAATAGGGCTATGTAAATCTTCCTTTCATATAGGTTTAAACCTATATTCTTCAGTGAATCCAAAACCTTATTTGAACCTATCATATTATACCTTATTTTTCACTTTTCGATAATGACAATGAATATATTTTGTATTATGACTATATAAAGGTTTCTATACAAGACTTTAATGCTTTATTAAGCCTTTATATAGAATAATATTGCATTTTTAGATCAAATAAAGATTAAATATTGTTTATTTATTCATAATAAGTGAATAAAAATCTATTTAAACTCTTATAATCAATTTAATCAAATATAAAAAAGGCTTATTTTTACTGAATTTTTTTGTTTTTAACTATTTTTTGGTTACTAAGCCAATTATCTGATACCTTTCTGCAATTTATACATGCTCAATTGCATATCTTAGCTTTCTATGTACCATTTTATAGAATGGATTTCCTACATCATTCAGCTGAAATCCATCATACAAGAATATTCCAACATGTGGAGGCTTCATTACCATCACATCAGGTATCATTCCAATTGTATATTTTTTTAATGTGTTCCAGAATCTTTGAAGTTTTGTATAAATAGCATCATTCTCATCTATTATTAGCCCACGATTTTGTTTTATTTTTTCTCTTAACATTTCTCGCTGATCAACATCCAAACTGTAATGTTCACACCACTCATCAACATAATCTGGACTCATATATTTCATTTAGAATTAAAGTTTTAAATGTTTACTATTTCTTTCCCTTTTGGATATTATAAAGGTGTTTCAATTTATTAATAGTATCACACTGTTCAATTTTTTTATCCAAATTCCTCATCCTTACCACACGAGGGAATCTTAAGGCATATCCAGAATCATAATTAACACTCTTTTGTATCTCTTCATAAGCAACTTCCATAACGATTTTTGGCTTTATTTCTATTCTATCATTATCTTCATCAATTATGAGTGGTTTGAGTAGTTTTGTCAGGTCTTTGAAACTGACACCTTCTTTGGATTTTTCCTTTATTCCAGTACCTATCATTCCACATTCTAGGAATTTTCCTGTTCTTGCATCTTTACATCCAAGTATGTAAGAGCCCATCCAACCAGCTCTCTTACCAGTGCCCCATATTGCACCTATTATTGCCAAATCAAGTGTTTCCATTATTGGTTTAACTTTAAGCCAATATCCAACCCTTCTTCCTGGCTGGTATTTTGCATCCATGTTTTTGATTATAAGGCCTTCTTGGCTTGCAGCAAGCGCTTCCTTGTAAAAGCTGTCAGCGATTTTCAAATCCTTTGTAATTATATGCTTGGCAAGTTGAAGTTTTTTTTGAATAGGTCTTACTGATTTCTTTAGTAGTTCCCATCTATCTCTCAATAGAACTTTAAACAGAGATTTTCCGTCCAGATATGTTATATCAAAGAGGTTCACCTGTATAGGTATATTTTTTGCTATCTTCTCTATGTCATATTTTCTTTTTATTCTCTGCGAAAGCATTTGAAAAGGCATTGGCTTTCCTGTTTTCTTGTCTATAGCAAGCATCTCGCCTTCAACTATGCACTTTTTTGGTTTCAGTGCCTTTTTTGCCCATTCAACTAATTCAGGGAACTGAATTGTTATGTTTTCCAGGCTTCTTGTAAAAAGCCAGACCCGGTTTCCATCCCGTTGTATTATGATCCGCGCGCCGTCATATTTATATTCAAGAACACAGTTTTCAAATTTATTCAATGCATCTTCCAGTGATGGTGATCTGTCTGCCAATAGAACATGATAAGGTTCCCCTAATTTAAGGCCAACACCTTTCAGGCCTTTCATTCCATTTTCTTTTGCTATTAATGCCACTTCACCATAATCAGGTCTTAGGAACCATGCCCATTCCACTGCCTTGACAGCATCTTTCTTTTCAATTTTCGGTAAATATGCCTTTGCGATCGAATCTCTTATAACACCAGCTGCCACGCCTATTCTCAAATCACCGATAACTGTTCTGACAATATACTTTGCTTCTTTTGGCTTTGCAGAGCTCAATAATTCAGAAACAAGAGAAAACTTTCTTTCCTGAGAACCAGTGCCTGTTATCCCAGCAAGTTTTTGCAGGTTTGAAAAAACCTTTTCTATTGTAAGCTTTTTCTGGAACAGTGTCTGTTGTTTTTTCTTCTCCATCATCTTTTCTATTATGAGACCAAAATCACCGATTTTGTTAAATTTCTTTTTTATTTCATCTTTAGAGTAGCCAGTAGCTATGTGTATTATATTTATCATTAAGAGATTTGCAATTCCTATTTCCCTATTGTCCCATGTTGGAAAAACCTTTCCCTGTAAAAGCAACACAATATTTGGAAGATTTTCTGTATCTGTTCCCTTAAGCAATTTACCGATTTCATCTATCTTCGCAAGTCTTGCACTTGTTTTTTCAAGATATTCATAGGTTTTCACTAATTTTGAATAATCCATACTATATATTTGATTTAAAAAATAATATAGTTATACCTAAAAAAAGTCAATTTCTGATCAATTCTGTTTTCTTACTGAACATTTTGAATTCACTTAATAGTCTTCATCTGTACAATCCCATTCAAAGTCTTTCCAATCCCATTCCTTCTTTTTTCCTTTCATAGTAATCCAAGCAGAACGCGGGGGAAAAGAATGAGACACGTATTGGGAAAGTCGCATCCTCTGCCCCACGATCTTGACAAGAGCTAAACTTAGGCCACTGGTAAACTCGATTGTAGTGGCCAGGTTTTAGTCTATAGGCTGTGTACACTCTTGACAAACCCATCTGCCGTTGATGAGCATAAGCTCCTCGGAATATTCTCCACAATCGTCGCATATACCGAGTTCCTTTTCTTCGTTTTCATGTTCAGTGATTGGTTGAAACATATGATTTTTCATAATCGCCTCGTGTTTTTTGAAATTAAAATGAAATATTTTGTTATCAATCTCAGATAAGATGCCTGAATCTTTGCCATTGAACCAATCATGGACCTCATTCATATAGCAATCCAAACATACAGATGCTGAATCAGTTGATCTGCAGCTCAGGCATGGCCTGAACTCATCTGAACTGGATTTAAAATGATTTGAAAATAATTTATGAAACTTTAGGAATAATTTTGAAAAGTTAGAAGGCAGCCATTTGGTTATTCCTTTAGCTAAGCAATCTGGACATATGAAATTCCAGATTGGTTCCCTGCATATTTTGCATATATATATTTGCATAGTGATCACATCTTCCTATATCTTTATGTGGGCCAAGTGGGAACTTTATACACATACAGTTAATTATAAGATTACCCGATTTTTAAAGAACTATGCAAAAAAAATTTGAATACTTTTTGGGAAATATGTGGGCATTAAGAGGTATTCTTTTATGAAAAAAATTGTAATATTATAAAAAAAATTATAAAAGTTTTTAAATCTATTTATTATATAAAGCATGGGAAAGCCGGTGTTTTGCATGCCTAGTAATGGAATACAGTTAATTGAGAATGATGGGAATTTGTCTAAGGTATACGAATCTATTCTAATACCTCCTGAAAAGCTTGGTGTTTTACACAGCAAACTCTCTATGAAAATCATCAAAGAGCTCTCAAATGGTAATGTTTCTGCAATAGATATTGCGAGAAGTCTGAAACAGCACGAACAGAAAATATACTATCATATGAGGAAACTGGAAAACGCAGGGATAATAAAGCAGGTTGATGAAGAAATAAGATATGGAATGACAGCGAAAATCTATCATCTTGTATCTCCTATTGTTTCAACAAAGCTCTATGATAATGGGCGTATTGTGAAGAACAAGTTAACAGGTGATCCAACTACATTAGAATTCTTAAAACCGTTCATTGAAAACGGCAAATTAAATGCTCTTATAATAATAGGATGGCCTTATCCACATGGTGAATTTAATCATGGCGGTATTGATGGTTCATATGCAATTGACCTCGGGTTTCTTTTTGGCAATATGGTAAGTGAGATACATTTCCCATGTTATAAACTCGATACAAAGGTAAAAAAAGACGAGCTTGAAAAAAATAATATCATACTGATAGGAAATCCGAAAACTAATACAATAGTAAATAAGATAAACACTGACATGGATATATCATTTGAGAAAGGTGAGAACTGTTCAATAATATCCAAGGTAACAGGAAAGAAATATAATGATGATAATGTTGGAATGATATTGAAATCTAAAAACCCATTCAATAAAAACAAAGAGATGATTCTTTTAGGCGGCAAAAGAAGTAGGGGGACCCTGGCCGCTATAATAGCATTTACACAGAATACAGAAGAGATAATGAAAGGCAATGCCTTTAATGATAAAATAAAAGGCAAGATATTCATTGCACTGGATAAAGATTCTGACGAGCACATTGACAGTGTAAAGTTTTTGGAGTAAAGGTATGAATAGACTATTGACAGATGAACAAGCAGGTGAATACGTGAATTTAGTTGATACTTTAGCAGAAGGTAGAAGAGTTGTGTTAATAACAGTAAAATCCAGAGGTGAACTATACAGCAAAGAGTTAAAAGAGCTCATGGAAGCCAGTGGTATTAATACAGTTCTGTTTGCCGCTGAGAAGGCTCAGAGATATCCTTTGGGAAATAATGATTATAGGGAAATAAAACTTCCCTGGAGATGTAAAATAAAAGATGATGATTTTGTTATCACTCTTGATGACTCTTCAACAAAAGGTCAGACTCAGATAGGTCTTTTCATTGCCGCTCTTGAGGCTGGTGCAGACAATGTCTTAGTCACATTATATAAAGATTGCTGCGGTGTCTCTGATTATTGCTGCGTTGAAGAATGTAATGGGCTCCCATTGGGTCCGGAAATGTTTATGAGTTCAAGAGCTCATATTGGTGAATTTGTTGAAACGCTTAAATATATTGAAGATAATGGTTTGCAAAGAATAACACATTATTCAGAACATCCTTTTGTCAGAAACCTGTACAATACTAGATATGAGATTGGATCTGACACGCATGAAGTTGAACTTAGTGAACAGTGTATAAGAGAGTAAAGCTATGGCATATGGAAACTACAGTGAAGCAGCAAATAAAATAAAGGCATTAAGGGCATATATAGCGCCTGAAGACAGTTCATGTAGACATATCAATGTCTGTGCTGTAAACATGGGCCAAGAGTATGAAGCTGGTTATGCCAGAGATCGTGCGCATCAATTTGCTGCTGCTCTGGGAATCCTGAGGGAACGGGATCCGCCTATACAATATGATTTTACTGAGATTGTTATACGAAATGAGAGAATCGCGTATGGCTCACCAGAACATGAAGGCGATGAAATATATTTTGACAATGACTGTGATCACAAAGCAAAACGTGCTATAGCAAACGATGTTAGAACAAGAAAAATTCAGGGAAAAAATATAGATAGAATTGGATATGTTTGGTTTACTCCAAGTGTCGATTTGAATATAAAACTAAAAGATCTTGATCTTAGCACATATGAATGGGATGATTTCGAATATAATGAAGGCAAAGGGATTTGGTTGCCAAGAGAAAACGGAGATTAATAGCTTTTAATACACCCATCTAATTCTAATTATGGAAATATTCGAAGGTGTCTGGAAAGAGAAGAAAAAGCTTCTGACAAAGAACCTTGTTCCTGGAAAAAGGGTCTACAAAGAAAAATTGATCAAAATCAAGAATATAGAATATAGAGAATGGATACCTAATAGAAGCAAGCCAGCTGCGGGAATAATGAAAGGACTGAAAAACTTCCCATTAAAAAAAGGTATAAAAATTTTATACCTTGGACTGGCTAGTTCTACAACTGCCTCTCATTTCAGTGATATAATTAGCAAAGAAGGCATATTATATGGAGTGGAAATAAGTAAAAGGAGTTTGAGAGATTCTCTTTCAGTTGCTGAAGCCCGTGGTAATATCGTCTGTATTAATAAAAATGCCAGAAAACCCCAAGACTATCCATGGGTTGAGAAGGTTGATTTTGTTTTTCAAGATATAGCTTCGAACGACCAGCCAGAGATCTTAATAAGAAACTGCAAGACATTTCTAAAGCCAGGTGGCTATGCAATGCTATCTCTAAAGTCAAGATCAATGAATGTTGTTAAAGAACCTAAAGATGTCTACAAAGAAGTTGGAGAAAAGCTAAAGAAAGAATTCAAGATAATTGAAAAGGTTGAGCTAGATCCATATGAAAAGGATCATATGCTTTTTGTTCTTAAATGGAAATAATCACCTATAAACAATTTCAAATTCTCTTTCGCAATAATGACATCTTGCTGTTAATGGCGGCCCTTTGGAAACAATATGATACTTTTTTCTCCCTTCTTCATGATTAGTTATACAATCTGAATTTTCACAATTTATTGCATCTGATTCAACATAATCTCCAGCACATTCAAATGCTCTCTTCTTTTTTATAACACTTCTATTAAATATCCAATTAACAGTGCACCCAGGATCTATTGCAGCAATTTCAGTTAAAACATCAGAAGCTTCTTCCAGGTGCATGCCATATATTTTTACAACACCTTTTGGAAGTTTCCCTTCTCTTCCTCTTCTTTTTGCCACCTTTGAGCTTTGAAAACCCACTGCTTGTGTTATTATAGGAGTATTTCCATTTACCCATGTTCTATTGACAAGCACATTACAAATGCTACCTAATCTATCAGGATATGCATGATCAAAATTCATTCCCATTTCCATGTCAGGTAGTGGTATGTATTCATTTCCCATATTAATCATGCCTCATCCTATACAGCAAAGCCTTTCTTAAATGATATCCATTTTCAGCTTCCTTGATATACCCACAATAGGAGGTTCTGTCAATTTCATGCTCTACTATACAGGGATGTTTTCTGTCAACAGGAAGTGCGTGATAGATTTTAAAACCATCTTTTGGTTTAATGGATTCCATCATTTTTCGATTGATAACAGCAAAATCCCTAACTTCTCTTTTTAATTCTTCACCTTCTGCTGTTTCTGGATATCTATTTTCCTGATTCCTTGAGCCATATACAAAATCAACAGTTGGCAACACATCAGGAAGCGCCTCTGGGTCAAAAATCTCTTGAAATTTCACACCTCTTTCAGTCAAAGTCCCTCTTATATCATCAGCTAAAGCTAATCTTGGGTGTGAAAGAAAGGTAACTTCCAGATCTCCAAAAAGTGAAAGAGGAAGAACAAACCTTATACTTCTCCCATAAAGAAGGTCGCCAAAAACAAGGCAATTTAATCCATCTAATTTTCCATACTGCTCACGAAATGTATAAAGATCTAGCATATTCTGGGTTGAATGATCTTTGTTTCCTGTACCACCGTCAATAACCCAAACTCTTTTGTCTGTCAGACCTGTTTCAAAATCAACATCTAGTGCATCTGCTAGATATAAAGCAGCGCCATCATGCGGACTTCTCGTAATAATCACATCTGCACCATATCCTCTATACATCTGACCTGTGGCAACAACACTTTCCCCCTTTTCCAAAGAGGTGCCTGAAGGGCTTCTAAAACCCATCCGTGCTTTAGCACCTAAATCTTCTGCAGCTTCACGAAAAGATTCAAAAGTTCTTGTGCTGTTACTGATGAACATTTCAGCAGCTTTCCAGCCCACTAAAGAATCTCTATATACCTCAGGATTAGACTTCATAACGCTAGTAAATGATATAAGTTCTAAAAGTGCATCTTTGGAGAAATCGTTTATTGATATTACATGCCTATTATTTCTATCTCCAAACATCCTAATCTTTGATATTTTAGTAATAAGTTTTTTATTGTTGTTGGTTGATTTGTTCTAGAAATCTTTTTTTGAAGTCTTCAATATCTTTTATAAGACCACCAGCTGCCTTTTCATGGCCTCCACCAGAATCACCTTCAGAAAGGCAGCTCTTCACTGTTTCTCCAAGGTTTATATCACCCTTCTGATACCTAAGGCTAATCTTCCACATGCCGTTTGCTCCTTTATAGATAAGTATTACCCTATCAGGATACCTCTCAGAAAGATATCCAGAAACCATTGCGCTTAGGCCATATTCAGTTTTTAATTCATAGATTATCACTTTACCTTGATCTTCCTTTTTTGTCTCAAACATTTCAATAACCTTTTTGAACTCTTTATCAACATCATTGCTCCATTCTTTTAATGTTTTGTCAGATTCTATATCTTTCAAATCTTTTGCATCCAATAGTTTACTTAATACAGTAGTTATGCCTTTGTAATCCTTGAATTTTGTTGTCGCTGAACTAAGCATATTAGCTATTTCCCTTAAATTTGACTCTGAATATTCTTCAGATTCTAACATTAGATCCTTGCAATTATCATATGCGTGATCGCCTATAACACCCAATAAAGCTATCCATATATATTTTTTAATATCATCAAAAGTCCTGTTACCAAGAGATAGGCCTGATTTGTTTAAACTGAAAAAAAGCCTGTACATGATATAGCTTGCTGGTATATATGCTTCCTTTAGCTTGAACCTTGGATTTATATGAAGAATATTCTTTGAATTCATATCATTTTCGATTATATGATGATCTATTATGATAAATCTGCATGAAGGAAGCCTTGCTTCTAGCTTTTTTATTGCATCCTTTTCCTGGTCCATTGGAAGGTCAAGAAATACTATCAATAATGGATCTTTCTTCACCATGGTTTTAATGAAAGCATCATCTGTCTTTGGTCCTTTTCTACTCAGTGTTTCAAAGTTAGGGAAATACTTCAATAATATCGCAGAAGCTGTGACACCGTCTAAATCTTTATGGTAAGCCAATACTTTTTTACCTTCTACATTCATAAATTCTTTGAATCTTTCCAAGTCCCCTGAACTAAATATTGCAGGCATAGGGTTATGCTTGATTATTGTACTTAAATACTTTTATAACACCAATTCAAACCTTATTCATGAATCCGGAAGAAGGTAGATTACTAATAGGAATTGCAAGGAATGCTATTGAATGGTGGGTAAAAAAAGGAACTGAATTTAAACCAAAAGATTATCCTGAAAGTTTTAATGAAAAACAAGGTGTTTTTGTTTCTCTACATACCAAATCCAATCAATTAAGAGGATGTATTGGTTTTATAGAACCTGAAAAACCCCTAATAAAAGGATTGGTTGAGGTTGCCATATCAGCATCCCAGGACCCAAGATTTCCTAATGTTTCTAAAGATGAGCTGGATAATATTGATATTGAGGTTTCTATTCTCACAAAACCAGAACCGGTTGAGATCAATAACATAAAAAAAGGCGATGGTATAATAATTGAAAAGGGTTTTAACAGGTCTGTATTCCTGCCTCAAGTATGGGAAGAGCTTCATGATAAAGAGAATTTTCTAAATCAGTTATGCATCAAGGCTGGACTTGCTCCAGATGAGTGGAAACATGATATAAAGGCATACAAATTCAATGTTGAGATTTTTAAAGAATAACAACCAAATATATAATATGTTTACATTTGCTCTAGCACAAGCTGATATTCTGAACTCAGTTCTTGATTTTGCAATCACTCAAAGTGCGACAGGGTGGATAAACCTTGGAGTGAATTTGATTATCTCAACAATTATTGGCGGACTGGTTCTCATATTATTGATGAAAGTTGTTGAATACGAGTGGGGTGAGAGTTTCAACCCAGCAAATGCATTTTTTGTTGTTCTTATAATCAATGCGATAAGTATTTTTGGAATTGTTAAATATCTTGTTCCTATTATACCAGCAGGCGGTTTGATTTTACCAGTGGTTATATGGATAGCCCTTATCAAAGCATTCTTTAGTGGGCTCACATGGAAGCATGTCCTAGTAGTCGCTATAGTTGGATGGATAATTAGCATATTTTTAATTCCATACTTAGTGGGAATCATTAAAGGATTTATACCAGCAATTATTTAGAACTAATTTTCAACTACCCTAGATGGTACAGGTAACTTTGAAGCAGCTACTTTCAAGGCTCTTTTTGCTACATCTCTTCTTTCTTTTATAGTGGAAATTGTTATTAATCTTTGATCTTTCTTAATTCTTGCGGCAATTCCTATGGGTTTTCCATACGCTTTTTTCATACCTGTCTGATACCTGTCTGCACCAGCACCAGTCGCAAGCGTATTTTCTCTTAGAACATGATAAGGAACTATCAATATTTTAAGCATAAAATTCTCCACACCCACATTATCTGTCATTATCTTATTCGCTGCTATTCTTAGAGATTCCAATGCATTACTTCTGACCTGCGCTTCTTCTTTTGATACCAGGGTCAGTTTTAAAGGAAATTTTTTCTTTTTATTACCTGACTCAAATTTTGTTATCTTTGATGCTGGAACACCTTTGACATAGCCTTTTCTAGGCTTTTTTCTGCTCTGCCTTGTATAAGGCCTTTCCAATTTTTTATAACATTTAGCTGGTCTCATTGCCATAATAATCACTAATTATTGAAAATATCAATACTATGTAGAATAAATGAAGATTAGTATATATAAATATTAAAGGGCTGGTAACTATTACAAGCAATCAATATTATTAGAAAATACCCAGTTATTTTATCATTTTTATACATTATCAGAATCTTTATGCATTTTGCTCTGGATTATCTCATTTTGGTCCTTGTATTTCGCATCCTCTCGCATGTTATAGGGCGTCTCGGATGGAGAACTCATTTTAAGGAGTATTAACTTGCACATTCTGGAGCCAGGGAACAGTTTAACAGGCATTTTACCTAGATTAGCTATCTCCAACACTAAATTACCACTAAAACCTGGATCTAGGTATCCAGAAGTTATGTGTGCTGTTATACCCAATCTTCCTAATGATGACCTACCATCTATGTAACCTGTTATATCAGCAGGAAGTGTTATTGATTCTTTTGTCAAACCTAATATAAACTCTTTGGGATGAAGAATAAATGGCTCTCCTCGTGTATTCATCTTCTCAGTATATTCCTTTGGATCCCTGGAATCTATAAAAGCCTCTTTTGTATGTTTAAAAACTTTGAACTCATTACCTAATCTAAGGTCAATACAAGAAGGTTGTATTTGAGTATCGGGATCATCCAACGGTTCTATAACAATTTTCCCATCTTTTAAGAGTTGCTT
Source organism: Candidatus Aenigmatarchaeota archaeon (assembly GCA_016783545.1). Lineage (GTDB taxonomy): Archaea > Aenigmatarchaeota > Aenigmatarchaeia > QMZP01 > QMZP01 > BS750m-G24. Next base: position 37,696 of record JADHWJ010000007.1, read on the forward strand.
TATCTCATGATCTGGAAGTATCATAGATATAGTTAGAAATTAGATTTAAATTACTTTGTGTCCATTTTACTTTTTTTTAATTTTTATCTTGTTCATATTTTTTTTCTTTTTTAAGAGCTGTCTCTGCTTTCCCAAGCTCAGAACCAACATACATAGCATGTTCTGTGTCAATATGTCCACTGGAAGCTATCTGAATATAGACTTCTTTTGCTGTTTTTCCCTCATATTTCTCCAATTCCTTTCCGGTGTGTGGATCTGTCAGAGCAACAACAATTTTTTTATCTTTGATTTCAATAATAAATCTTCCCACAGGATCATCGAATCTCTCCTCTCTCTTTCTGAATTTTTTCAACATGTCTTCAACCTGTTTATAGTAGTGATTGTATATATGGGCACTGCCGGAAATTAGTGTTAGTATTCCTGGCTCAACTCCAATACCATCTGCAATCTCTTTTTGTATGGCAGCCATTCCATACGTATTATCAGGCCATCCTTGAACCATTTCATGGCTTCTGAAATAGACCATAAGATTTAATTTCTCATCTTGTATAATCGGCTGCAAAAGAACCAGACATGGACTACTTTTATGTTTCCTCATTAATTCATTCTGTACATGCCATGTTATTGCAACAGCAGCCTTTGAATAAGGATCCCTTTTCAGCGCGTCTATTATATCCCGAACCTGATTGATTTCACATTTTCCATCAAGATATTTTATATTACTATCCAAATGCGATCCTTTGCCAAATTCAAAATCCTTAAATTCTTTTGAATTAACAAGATCTTTTATCTCTTTTGAATTAGAATGAAGGAACGCTCTTAGCTTATTTCCATATGTATAAGCCTTTCCTTCAGGAAGTTCTGGTGACATTATTTCCTTTACATATGCATCTATCTTTTCTTTTGTTAATGGTACAAGGAATGGGTTAACCGAAAGGTCTATATTTTGAGGATCATGTATGACCGCAATAAGATTGTTTATCTCCTTTACCCATCTATCAGTATCAGCATTCATTAGATTATCTCTTCCATATCTGTAGATATTATGCATTATTTCTATCCATGTTTTTGGTATTGTTGAACCTCTAACCATTAATGGTCCGCCAGCAAATGGAAAGCTTTCCTCTGATTCTTCATAATCAAAAACTATTGGGTTTTCCATAAACGCTGGTTTTTTTTCGAGTGTTTTCAGAAGCCTGTTTGCTTCATCTATCTTTTCATCCAAAGAGCTATCAGGCATCTTTTTATTCAGGTCAATAAGCTCTATATTTTTCCTAACCCTTTCTATCATCTCTGAAGTGATATTATTATCAAAGTGAACTGCTGTCTCAAATCCAGGAATTTTTCTATTTTCATCTATTCCTTTTTCAAAAAAGGCTCTTATAGCATTAGCGCTTGTAAGTTCGCTGCAGCTCTTTCCGTCACAGACCCCTTCTTTTTTTCCACCACAATTATCAGCGCAATTATCTGGCCTTTTTGATGAATATTCGTTTCCAAGAAGTATAAGGTACCTGATATATGGATTCCCTAGAATATTCCTTACCATTCCTTCCAATCCTGCCGGTGTGTAGAAATTTGTTGCAATTATTAGGTTTTCTTTTTCCAGTTTTGGAATAACCTCATCCCTCATTGTCCATAGGAATGTAATAGCAACATTTGCTTTGGATGGCTTTGCATAAGAGATTCTATCCTTTACACAGACAGGCCATCCCTTTTTTCCATCTGAACCGGTCTGTTTTGAAATGAGCTCCAGAATATCAGACATAGCTATTTTTTATTTCTAAAGTATTAATTAGTTAAATACTAAATTAGGTGATTATTATTGATGGTGTATCTGTTGTTATTGAAAAAGCTGGTAAATATCTAATGATACAGAGAGCAAAAGAAGTACCACTCCCGCTGAAATGGACATGTGTTGGTGGTAAAATAGAGGCTGGAGAAACACCTGAACTAACAGCTATCAGAGAGGTTAGAGAAGAGGTTGGTCTGGAAATAGAGATAATAGAACAACTTGCAATGTTAAAAGGCGATATTGTTGAAAAATTATATTTTCTCCTTGCTAAATGGAAAGATGGTGAAGTTGAAATGGAAAAGAAAGAGATAAGGGATTTTGGATGGCTGAATCCAGAAGATGTATTAAGATTAGAGCTATTACCAGCAACCAGAAAATTCTTTGAGGAATATTTAAAACATTAATTGTTCTTTTGCTCTTCGGGTAGTTGTATGCCAACTATCTTGCTTTCCCCGTCATCCATTGTAACACCATATATCTGATCTGCTTCTCTTACAAGATCATCGTTATGAGAAACTATAACAAACTGTGCAAACTCTGACTGCTTCTTTATCAATGCAGCAATCTTCTTTGTATTCTTCTTATCCAGAGCAGCATCTGCCTCATCAAGTATATAAAATGGAGAAGGTTTGTGCCTTTGTATTGCAAAAAGGAATGCAAAAGCAGTAAGCGTCTTCTCTCCACCAGACATGCTATCTATGCTCAGAAGCTTCTTTCCAGGTGGCTGGGCTTTTATAAGAAGACCAGTATTTATATCATCAGGTAATTCCAAATCCAGCTCTGCATCTCCTCCTGTAAGCTCTCTATAGACTTCTTTGAAGTTTCTTTTAATCTGAACAAGGCTTTTCATGAATGTCTCTCTTCTTCTTGATTCAATTGTTTCGATTGTCCTCAATATGGATTCTCTCTCTCTAACAATTTCATCGACCTTTTCCTTAAAATCATCAAAATCTTCCTTTAGGTTCTCAAAATCTTCCAGGGATTTCAAGTTTACTGGACCTATATTTCTTAGCTTTGACAGCGTATCCTTTTCTATGCCACTTAATTCTGACACATCTTTTTTCATTAGTTCTTTTATCTCCTTGTCATTCTTTCTTTCATCTTCCATACCATCTAATTGAACTTTATTATTGTCAAAATCTGCTTCCAGTCTTGCTTTCTGTATGTTTAATTTTCCTATCTGTTGCTGGTAGATAAGTTTCTTCTCGTAGACACTCTTTCTTTTTTCCCTTGTCTTCTTTAGCTTCTCATCAGAATTTATTCTTGTCTTTTCAAATGACATTGTTTCTGTTCCCTGCTCTTCAGAAGCAAGCACCTCTACCTCATTGTTAATTTTTATCAGCTCAGCTTCCAGCTGCTCTATCTCTTTGCTTAGTCTGGTTTTCTCCTCAACGTATTTGCCTGTATCAGCAGAACTGCCTTTTCTTTTATAAAATCCACCTGTCATTGCACCAGAAGCTTCTACAAGATCACCATCGAGTGTTACCATCCTGACCCTGTTACTTCTTGCAATGTTTTTTGCAATATCTATATTATCAACACATGCTGTGCTTCCAAAAATATATTTCATTGCATTTTCATATTTAGTGTTGTATTTCACTATATCTGAGAGCCATTTTGTTCCTGCCGGAGCTGGTCTTGAAAATGACTGTATTTTATCCAATGGTAAAAATCTTGCCCTGCCTATTTTCCTGCTTTTCAGATACTTTATGCACCTCACAGCAATATTTGAGTTTTCAACAACAATATCATTTAAATGTCCTCCAGCAGCAACCTCTACAGCAACAGAGTGCTTTCCAGGAACAGTTACAAGACTAGAAACCTTTCCATATACACCTTCTAATCCCAGTATCTCTTTTTGTCCTGGGTGCGTTGTACCTGAACCACTAAGTCTTTCTATCAATTCATTAATTCTTTCTATCTGCCGCTTGTTTGAGAATATTCTCTCTTGTTTTGTCTCTATTTGAGAAGAGAGTTTTGCAAGCTTCTTTGTTGCCTCTATACTATCAGAAGCCTTTATAACATCTTTTGTCAACTTCTCTAGTTTTTCTTCTTCTTCGTCTATTTCCTGGTCCATCTTTTTAATTTCCTCTTCAAACTTTTCCAGTTCTTTTGTTTTCTCTTCAAGACCTTTGTTTATTTCTCCTAGACCGTCTTCACATACAGAGAATTTTTTATAGATAAGCGCATATTTCACATCAGAAAGTAATTTTTCAAGATTTTTATAATTCAATGCGGCTTCCCTTTCTTTACCGAGTTTTTCCATGACCTCTGATTTCTGTTTGAGTATTATTTCAGCCTCTTTCACCTTTTCATCTACCTTTAAAAGCTCTCTTTCGGCTTTTATTTTTTTGTCATCAAATTCCATTATTCCTGATATTTCATCTATTATCTCTCTTCGTTCAACAGCATCCATCTCCACTATCTGTGTCACTTCTCCTTGTTTTATTATATTATGACCATCTGCCCTGATACCTGCCTGCGAAAGTATATCAACTACCTGTTGCCTTGTCACAACACTCCCATTGAGCCTGTATGTGCTCACTCCTTTCTTATTTACTTTTCTACTCACTGCAACCATAGGTTCATTTACAGGTAATTCTTTTTTCGAATTGTTGAGATGGAGAATAACATTCGCAAAGTCAGAACCAGGCTTGTTCTTGCTTCCGTGGAAAATAAGATCTTGTGTTTTCTTTGCCCTAAGCTTTCTTGAGGACGATCTACCTGTTACAAAAGAGATGGAATCACCTAGGCAAGATTTTCCAGAACCGTTCGGACCTGTGAAAATAGAGACACCATCTGATAATGGTATTGAAACCTTCCGCTTGAAACTCTTAAATCCCTGCAAGACAATTTTTTCTATCTTTACCATAATATAGTCACCATAATATAGTCTGAGCTGCTATACCAATTACTATTTAATATAATTACAGCCACTTAAATATTGTCTCTGAAATCTTAAATATAATCTAAAACAAATAATTCTAAGATTGCTATGATAGAATCTGTCCGCAGGGCTTTTGGGTGCAGCATTTTTCAGGAAATAAAATCTAATGGAGGTAACCAATAAAGGGTTGCTATGATAGAATCTTTTGTTAATATAAAAGAAATCCACAAAAAGCCATATTACATGTTTATTTGGGCTGTTATTCTTGGCTCTATTTCGGTTTTTATTTCAAATACAATATCGTACCAGATAGAAGGACCTGTTTCAATAAATCTTTCAGGTTTCTTCACGATTCTTTTCATTGTATTTCCCTCAGCATACTTCATTACGCGCCTTATACATCATGAAGAGGTTATTGAAGAGAATTATATAGAAAAACATTCCAAGAAAAGTATGTGGAAACGGCATGAAAAATACCTGCTCGCCTTTCTTTTTTTCTTTTTAGGGCTAACTATTACATTTGCATTCTGGTCTAGTGTATTACCATCTGATTTCTTTCAAATGCAGGTATTAAAGATTAACCAGATACAAGGAAAAGCAACGGATGTCAATGCCAGCTTTAATTCGTTTGGAAATATATTTATGAACAATATACAGGTTATGCTCTTTTCATTCATATTTTCCTTTATATTTGGAGCCGGAGCAGTCTTTATAATTGTCTGGAACGCGAGTATACTCGGTGTATATGTTGGTATGATATCAAAATCTATATGGGAGATACCCTTAGTATCTATGTCGTTTCTTCCGCATGGGATACCAGAGATATCCGCATATCTATGCGCTGGTCTTGCTGGAAGCCTTATTTCTGTTGCTATAATAAGAAGGAATAAGATGGAAGTTGTCAAAGGTGTTGCTCTGGATGCTTTGAAATTATTTGGTTTGGCAATACTTCTTATTTTTATTGCAGCTGTTATAGAAGTTTATCTCTAATTTTGCCCAAAGGGGGGTATTTGTAGTTTAAATACTTTTCGGTGGGTAAAGCTTAAAAGTCATTGTTTGATAATTGTAGTAATTGACTGCACATTATTTCGTTATAAGACGTTAAACAATACAGTCAATGAATTGAGAGGAGAGAGCTCCTCTTACTATAGGCTTAAAAATAGGAGGTATACTTATGGAAGCTATCTTAGCAGGAGTAGCAGTCCTTGCAATCCCAGTACTTGCAGAATACGCAAAACTTAGAGTAAAAGCAGAAAAAGCATTCAACTTGATTGCTGGTGCAGGTATTATGTCTGTTCTTTCAGCAAACATGATTGGTTTGAACACAATTAGTGGTACTGAAGCAGTTGTATCAAGCGGTTCAATGCTTTTCAGCGTAATTTCATGGATTTTGCTATTAGTTGGAGCTCTTTGGGCTACATACAAACTAACAATGAAATAAACCGATTAATTTAGTTTTTTTATTTTTTTCTATATTTTTTTATTTTTTTAGTTATAGGTTTCTTTCGTGAACCTTTCTTGTAGGAAGTCGGAAGACTCCAAGAAATGTTCTTTTAATAGTTTTAAAAACTATTAAACAATAAATATATTCAATAATGCTGACTATTCATTCCTAGCGTTTTGTCAGAAACTATAAATATAAAATTTAATGGTAAAAATATCATATGATACGAATAAATGGTAAGAAATGTCTGAAATGTGCTGGATGTGTAGGGATATGTCCAGTAAATGCACTTACACTAAAAGATGAAATAAAATGCAGTGAAGACTGCACTGATTGCGGGATATGTGTAGATTTTTGCCCTGTTGCGGCGATTTCATTGGAGAGTGAATAATATGTTTCCTAAATTTCCAGACAGTGTAGATGTTCTTGTTGTTGGTCTAGGCCCGGCAGGTTCAGCTATATGCAAAACATGTGCAAAAACTGGTCTTAATGTTCTTGGTGTTGAAAAAAGACCTGAAATTGGCGCTCCAAAGCGATGTGCAGAAGGACTAAGCAAAGGCAGTCTGGAAAGGATTGGTATTGATTATAGTGATAGGTGGGCAAGGCAGCCTATACATGGCGCAAGAGTTTATGCACCAAATGGAAAGTTTGTTGAGGTTAATTATAATGGACCTGAAGGGTGGATAGTTGATAGAAAGGTTTTCGATAAATTCCTTGCAGTTGATGCTGTGAATGCAGGTGCAAAAGTCTTTTCAAATGCAGAGGTTGTTTCTCTGATAAAAGAAGATGAAAAGGTTGTTGGGGCAAAGATTGAATTTGATGGTGAAGTTTTTGAAGTAAGAGCAAAAATCGTGGTTGCATCTGACGGTGTTGAATCAAAGATAGCAAGAGAGGCTGGTCTTATGACAAACAACAAACAGATCAATTACACATCAGGAGCACAATTTGAAATGGCAGGTCTTAAGCTTAAAGATGAAAATTTCATGGAATTATTTTTTGGAACAGATATAGCAAGTGGTGGTTATGTCTGGATTTTCCCAAAAGGTGATGGTACAGCTAATGTTGGAATCGGTATCAGAAAGCCATGGGCAAAGAAGACAGCACTTGAATATCTACAAAAATTTGTAGAAAAACATCCTGGTCTTAAAGACGGATCCATTGTTGAAGTGAATGCTGGTGGAGTGCCTGTTGGTGGACTTTTAAAGGATATGGTTCTTGATAATTTTGTGGTTGTTGGGGATGCAGCTCATCATGTAAATCCAATACATGGTGGAGGTATTTCATTATATTTGCTCAAAAACTCTTTTGAAGTATCACCTGATTTTATTGCTTCTGAAACAACTTCTCCTGCAATCCTTCCACCCACATATGCTTCTGAAATACCTCCACCATGTATTGGATTTACATGATGAGCTGC
>JADHWJ010000008.1 GCA_016783545.1 Candidatus Aenigmatarchaeota archaeon
CAAAAACTAAGAAACTACTTCCTATTCATTTTGATGTCTGTTGGGAAAGTCATCATACCATTCTTTGGATATCAAGTATTTAAAGTTTTCGTTGTTTTTCTACGATATTCGTAAGCTTTATTAAGCAAAAATGTAAATAATAGTTATGATGGACCAAATTGACTTTGGAATAATAGAATTATTGGATGCTAATAGTAGAATCTCTAATACAGAAATAGCAAGAAAGGTTGGTGTTTCTGAAGGAACTGTAAGGAAAAGAATAGAAGGTCTTATTGATTCTGGATTAATTGAAAAGTTCACAATAGAATTTGGAGTTAAAAGAGGTTTAAAGGCATTTGTACTTTTGAAGTATTTACCGCAAAAAAATACAAAGGAAATCGTTGAAGCAATCAAAGCCATACCAGAAGTTAGAAGCTGTTTCCAAACAACAGGTGAATGGGATATGATTGTAAGGGTTTTCACTGATTCCTCTAAAGAGTTTAATAATGTTGTTGATAAAATAAGAAAGTTCCCATGGATAATAGAAACAAAAAGTTTAGTTGTTCTGGATATTGATTAAATCCCGTTTAATTGACAATACAAAGCCCCGTAGGGCTTTTGTCATTCGTATTCCTCCCACTCCCCACCATCGCCGTTGGAGCAGTTGGGGCAGTTCTCGTTTGGATTGGACTCACCAGTGCCCCAACAGGTGTCGCAGGCAATCCACCTGAAAGCCACTATTGTCCCTCCACAAGAACATTTACCACTTCTCTCTTCATAATTCTCCTTACCACATCCTTGGCAGACGCTCCGTATGACCAGCGTATTTTCGTCATACACGCTGATCTTCGTCTCTCTTGGCTTTTTCATTCTCGGCCTCCTCTCAGAAATAAGGGTCCACTACAACATGCTGTGGCCCTCTACCCTTGGCGACCTCTCCAGACTTGCACATAGGGCACTGACTTGGCTTCCGCTTTCTCCGAAACTTCTCCTCACAGGAGAGGCAGTGATACCAGTGTGTGCCCTTTGTGGGGTGATCCTTGAAAGCCTCCTCCACAAACTTTGTAGCCCATCTAAATGCGTCAGCACGTGTTTTGGCCATCTCTCCTTCTCCTTTCTCAGCCTACCACCCAGTAAAGGAAGACCAGAATCTGTCAATGGTATTGTAGTGATCTATCCATGCCTGCTGTTGCCTGCGAGACATATGGATAGCGTAACGAATGACCCCAAACATGGCACCAAATGCGAACAAGGCCAATAGGATACCTTTCACTTCTCCCTTTCAATAGCATAATGTGGTGTGGGCTCCCGAACAGCCTTTATCATTCTTTCCCACCTGCGCTTACGAGAGTTGTGGAACAGTTTCTCATCGAGCCAATAGAAAAGGCCATTGTGAATCGCCACAGCAAACAACACCATAACGAACATAACGAGCACAAGCGAACCAACAATCCTCAGCAACATTGTTCTTCCTCCACGAAAGATTCTCAAAAGACTGTTAGAAACAATACAGAACGATAGCTAGAAGTAAACAACTCCCTGTTCTCTTAGAGTGTTTACAGATAAGATAGCATGCCTGGTTTTTACACCATAGACTGCTACTTAAATTAATGGAATTGTATTTAAAAGTTATTGAATCCCTAAAAGCAGGCTAATTATAGAAGTATTCGCCTTTTTGCTTTTGCTGGCTATCTAACTGGCTATCTGGCTTGTTTGCCCTTGCCCTTCCAGTCTGAGGGTCCCTTCTGAACGTTATCCCCAGGGATTTCAGGAAGCTGTTCATACCATCCTTCATATGCACTGGTGTTTTTCCAATTCCATTTATACCCTGCTTTCCTTCGAATATCATTAATCTGTCAGATACAGTATCAATGAACTGAAGGTCATGGTCAACTATAAAGCATGGAATTTCATTTACCTCAGCGTGGTTTTTTAATATCTTGGAAACTCTTAGTCTTTGTTCAACATCCAGAAATGCAGAAGGTTCGTCCATTAAAAGCATATCATGCGGCTCTGAAAGGGCTTTTACTATGAAAACAGCCTGAAGCTCTCCGCCGGAAAGCGAGCCCAGTTTGTGCTCAAGTAGCTTTTCCAGGCCCAATATTCTTATGAGATTCTTTGTCTCTTTCTTTGAGGTATTTTTTATATATTGACTAACCATAACATTCTCTTCGGTTTTTTTCAGGACAAGCCTCTGTGGTTTGTAGCTTAGTTTTAGCTTTGGGATTTCCCGGAATGTATCTCTACCTGAATCGGGTAGAGGGTGTTTATCTGGTTTTATCTCTCCTGTAAGAATTTTTATGAACGTTGTCTTTCCGATGGCATTTGGCCCTAGTATGCCAATGACTTCACCTTTATATATTTCTCCGGGCGCTGTTTCCAAAGAGAACCCCTGGAATTTTTTGAAGAATGAAGGAAATTCCAAGAATAGTTGTGTCTTTCTGGAAGTTCTTGCTCTTTTACTAAACTTTACTTCGTTTTCTCTGAACCTTACATTTTCTTCCTTTAGATAACCGTCAAGATATGTGTTTATGCCTTCCCTGACACCATATGGATTTGAAATAATTCCAAAAACCCCTTTGCTACCATACAATATATGCACAGAGTCCGCAAGATAATCAGCTACAGCAAGGTCATGCTCAACAACAATAGTGATAGCATCTAGTTTTCTTATCTCTTTTGACATTACCAATCTTTGCTGAACATCCAAATAGCTCGAAGGCTCATCGAAGAAATAAAAATCAGCTTTCTTTAACAGTGTTGTTGCTATTGCAAGCATCTGAAGCTCTCCGCCGGAAAGGTCTTTTATATTTTTATTAAGAATTGTCTCTGAATTCAGTCTTTTCAGAACAGATTCAACTTGTTTTTTGTTTGTAATTTTCTCTAGAAATTCTTTCACTTTGCCTTTATACTCTTTTGGTATTAAATCAACATGCTGGGGCTTGTATGCGGATTTCAGTCCTTTTGACAGCTTCTCCAAATATGATTGAAGCTCTGAACCCTTGAACTTGTTTATTATTTCCTTCCATTCTAATTCTGTTTCAAATTTTCCAAGATTTGGTTTTATTGTACCTGAAAGCATGTTAAGGACTGTTGTTTTACCTATTCCATTCTGACCTATAAGACTAACAACTGATTGTTTTTTTGGAACAGGTAATTTATAGAGAACAAATTTATTTTTCCCATATCTGTGAGTTGGCTCATCTAGCTGTATAGGAAGGTTTACTACATTAATAGCTTCTTTAGGACACTTGCGAACACAAATTCCGCAACCTATACATAGAGATTCATCTATCAGAGGCTTTTTGTCTTCCAATGAAACTGTCACACAGTCTTTTTTTGACCTATTTACAGGACAGACTCTTTGACAGAGATAAAATCCACATACCTTTGGCTGGCATTTTTCCCTGTCTATTATAGCTACTCTTTTTGGCTTGGGCATATGAATAAATTCCTTTAATATTTATTAAGAAACGTTGATAATATATAAATATGGGAAAATTGAATTATAAAAAAACTCTTATAGATTCATTGAAATTCGGTATTAATCCCTATAGGTGGCTCCCTCTATTTGCTCTGGATGCAATATGCATGTCCATAATCGCTATTTACCTGTCATCAAAATTCGGGGTGTTCATATCATTATTAACATCTTTTACTTCAGCATCATCAATGGTAATGGGTCTTGTAGGACTTGCCCTGCCTTTGGTAGTTATAGTAATCGTATGTATACTTCTGAAAGTCTGGGTTGAAGGTGCAATAATACATCAGGCCAATAAAGAGAAAGAATTCAATCAGTCATGGAAAGTTTCATGTAGCAGATATCCAAGATTATTCTTAGTTATGCTTGTTATTTTGGTTTTAACAACCGTAGCCAATATGATACCTCTTGCCGGTTTCGTTCTTGCTATAATTGTTGGTTTGATATTCTTTTTCCCTTCACAGGTTATTATGGTGGATGATAAAGGTGCTTTGGATTCGCTTAGGAAAAGCCTGGATATATTCAAAAAGAAGCCGCTTCATGTTTTCCTTGTCTGGATTATTATTGCCATAATAGGCGGTATCATAGCAATGGTATTCATGTTCCCATTGACAAGTTTCTTAGTGACAAAATTATTAGAACAGGGCGGAACAATAGGAGCAAACAATATTACAACGCTATTGAATGCGTTAGTAGATAATATGCAAGATGTTTTCATTTACGGGGTCATATTCTTAATCGGAGCAAGCATTGCAAAGGCATTCCAGCTAAAAGCACAAACAGATTTCTACAAACAGCTGAAATAAACCCTTTTATTACATGAAACTAATTTTTTCTCATGTTAAACCGTTTGTTGGTTTAACAGATATGCCTTTATGGTGTATGTAGGAGGCATTAGATGTTGGTAGGTTTAGTAGGAATACCAAGTAGCGGTAAGTCAACAATGTTCAAAGCACTGACATTGAAAGATGTTGCGATAGCAGACTATCCATTTACAACCATAAAGGCAAATGAAGGTGTTAGTTCTGTTGCTATTGAATGTCCTTGCAAGGAACTTAATGTTAAATGCAATCCAAAAAATTCTGAATGTAGAGATGGTATGAGACACATACCAATCAAGCTTTTGGACGTTGCTGGTCTAGTTAAAGATGCTCATAAAGGCAGGGGTAGGGGAAATGAATTTCTTGATGATCTAAGGCAGGCTTCTGCATTGATACATGTATTGGATGTTTCTGGTAAAACCGATAGTGAAGGCAAACTAGGTATTGGGAATCCAGAGGAAAATGTAAAAATACTTGAAAATGAAATAGACTACTGGATTTTTGGAATAGTCCAGAAAAACTTAGGTAAAATCGAAAGAACTGCAGCGGCTGAAAAAACACCTTTACAAAGGCTCTTGGCAGAACAGCTTTCTGGTCTTGGTGTCAACGAAAATGATATTAAAACAGCATTGGATAAAGAAAAGCCAGAGACACTTGAATTTGCAAGAGAACTTAGAAAGATATCAAAACCCATTATTGTAGCTGCAAACAAAATAGATATTCCAGAAGCGCAGAAAAACTTTGAAAAAATGAAAGATGGTATTGAAAATATAGTACCATGTTCTGCTGATTCTGAATTGGCATTGAAAGAGGCTGATGAAAAAGGCCTGATAAAATATGATGGTAAAGATTTTGAAATACTCGGTCAAGTTGACGAAAAACAAAATGCAGCTCTAGAATTTATCAAAAAAAATATATTGGAAAAATATGGATCTACTGGCGTACAGGAATGTTTAAACAGGACTGTATTTGAATTCCTTAACATGATTGTTGTCTATCCAGTGGAAAATGAAAATCGTTATTCAGATAAAAAGGATAATGTTTTGCCAGATGCTATTATTTTGAAAAAAGATTCAACAACAATGGATCTGGCAAAAGCAATACATTCTGATATAGCAGAAGGCATGATCGGGGCAATAGATGCAAGGACAAAAATGAAGATAGGAAAAGACCACGAACTCAAAGGTGGGGATATAATAAAGATAATCTTCAAGGGATAAGCTTTATAAGACTGTATTACAAAAATTACTTGTGATTGATATGATACTGAATATTTGCATGTAAGCACTGGTGTTTTCTTAGAAACATTTTTCAGTCACAAAATATATAATCTAAATATACGCTTTTTAATGGAGTGATTTTATGGATATTGCTATAGAAATTAAGAACATATCTAAAAGATTCAAGACAAAGAAAGGGTATTTTTATGCCCTAAGGGGGGTTTCTTTTAGTGTTAGGAAGGGTGAGATATTCGGGCTTTTGGGACCAAATGGAGCAGGAAAGACCACATTAATGAATATAATCACTAACCTGCTTTATCAGGATGAAGGTACTGTTACTGTGCTTGGCAAGAATATCCGCAAGGACAAGAGTATCTTTGATGAGATAAACTATATTTCAGGAGAAAGTGAGTTCCAGCGAGTTCTTACAGGAAAAGATGTCCTGAATTTTTACGGAAGGGTTTATGGCGTGCCAAAGGAAAAACTGAAAAAAAGAATAGCAGAACTTGCAAAGTTTTTCAACATAGAATCTCTATTGAACAAAAAGTATTCCTGGATGTCAACAGGTGAAAGGATGCGGCTGATACTCGCAAAAAGTATTATAAACTATCCAAAGATTCTCCTACTTGACGAGCCTACCCTGGGTCTTGATCCAGAAATGGCTATCAAAACAAGGAAAGAGATAATGAAAATAAACAAGAAATACAAAACCACAATCATTCTAACATCTCATTATATGCATGAAGTAGAGCAGCTATCAGATAGGGTGGGATTTATTCACAAAGGAGAGATAATCGACATAGGAGATGTAAAAAAAGTAAAGCTGAAACAATTCACAGAATATGATTTGATCATTGAAGTTGATGGTGTAAAGAATTTAATAGGTATGAAAAAGAACGGTTTTAGGGTAAAGGGAAAGAAGCTTTACAGGAAACTTTCTTATGATGAAGATTTGAGCAGGATACTTTCCATTGTGGTAAAAAGTGGTTGTAAAATTATTGATGTTGAGACAAAGAAACCGACATTGGAGGACTACTTTGTAAAGATGTCCAGGAGTTAGTTATGTTCATAAATATCATTAGAAAATGGGGAGATCAGGAAAACCTTGAAACTGAGAGGGTCTCCCTCGCGGTTTAGTATGAAATGGCATAAAATAAGCGCTTTGATGCAAAGGGATTACTTAGTTGTAAAAAGATCGAAATGGAGGCTTATAGAGATATTCTATTTTCCGATAACCACAATAATAATCTGGGGCATTTTCGCATTATATTCAGCACAATTCGCAGCAGAGGCAGGTCTGATTATTTTAGCTGTTAATGTTTTCTGGGCGTTCTCAATACAATCACAGCAACACGTAAACCTTCAGATGAACGAAGATGTCTGGAGCGGCTCGTTGAAACAGATCCTATCTTCAGGAATTTCAGAATTTGAATATCTGGTAGCAAGAGTGATAACATCGATATCAATATCCTTCTTAATAGTATCAATACTATTGGCTCTTTCATTACTGTTCGGACTTTCATTTATTTTGACAAATACAGTGGAAACATTGATAATATTAGTAGGTGTTTTCATTGCTTCAATAGGACTTTCCATACTAACAGCAGGACTGATAACATTTTTCGGAAGAGAATATACATTCCTTGCATGGACAGTGCTTCAGATGTTTATACTATTTTCAGCACCGTTCTTTCCTGTTGAGATGCTTGGTCCATTACAGCCAATAGCATGGATAATGCCATACACAAGAATGTTTGCAGCAATAAGGGATCTGGTAACACTGGGTTCAACAAATTTTTACATGCTTTATGAATCATTGGGTATTGCAATTGTATACATATTTGCAGCTCTGCCTTTCTATAAATATGCGTTTAAACGAGCAAGAAGAACTGGGAAATTAATAGAAATGGGATAGAAATTAAAAACTTATTATCAAATACTAAAGATGAATGATCCTAAATCAAAAAGTAAAAAACTTGATGTATTCATTATTATATTTTCATTTGCTTCTATTATAGGAACGTTTTTTATAGAATTATTTGGGGCAGAATCTGGATTTATTGTTTTTGCAGTTATAATTGGCGTTGTTTTGATTTACACATTTTTCTCATTTTATAAAGATATGTTCAAAGATAAATTTCAGGAGATTGAAGAAAACATAAAAAATATAAGTCAGATTAACGAAAGATTAACTGTAATGGAAGATAAAATAAACTCAAAAAAAGGCGCAATAGATCCAAGATGGTTCTTTATTGTAATATTGATATTACTTCTCATAATCTATCTTAGGACAGTTGGATTGATTTAATCTATTCAACAGGTTCTGCTTTGTCAGCCTCTTTGAGAAGAGTCTCTATTCTTTTTGCACCCTGTTTTTCAACAGGCTCTCCATGACCAGGGAAGTACCTATCTATTTTCATTTTAGAGAGTTTTTCCAGACTTTTCCTTAATTCATCTGCATTTGAATTGATAAATTCTGTGCTGCCAATACCATCTGCAAAAACACTGTCTCCGGTAAACGCTATCTTCTTGGCTTTGTCGTAAAGTGTAATAGAACAATCTGTATGACCTGGTGTGCGGATAACTTCTAGGTTATATTTTCCAGCTTTTATTTTATCTCCTTCTTTAAGAACCTGATCAACTTTTCTTGGTTTTAGCTGACCGTTGTAGAAATCAGCAGCACTCATATCAATATCAGCCTTCTCTATAACAGGCACACCGACATCAGAGCATGCTATCTTTGATTCAAAGAAATATCTTGCACCGCCTATATGGTCAAAGTGTGTATGAGTGCACAAAACAAGTTTTACATCATCCATATTTTTCTTCATCATCTTGAACAAATACCTCATTGACGGGAAGTTAAACCCAGTACCGCTATCTATCACAACGTCACCAACCAGGTAGATATTGGAATCAGTATCAGAAAGTTGGATAAGTGTCACATCGCCCATTCTTTTTAGTTTCATAATTATTTTTTTGTATGAAAAAGTATTTATATAAGTAAACGGGACTTGTACAAAAGGCTTAAATTAGTTATTTTCAATTATTATATGATTTATATGATTTACAATGCATTGGCTGAAAAGAGAATAAGAGAAGCGCTTGATGCAGCAAAAAAATCTCTGGGAGAAGATGGTTTTGATGTTTCTGTAATCTGTGGAGAATTAAATCAGGCTTATGATATTGCATTAGATCTATTTCCAGCATATGACGCAGAAGAAGCAGCAGAAAGAGCTGGTGTTCAATTAAGAACATATAAGGAAATTATAGACACGTTCATAGAAATAGTTGACGAGGCTTCTGAAAGGAAAAGTAAATCAGGAGAGCCTAATATGTTTGGCGAAGAAACAGACGAGGATAGAGAAGAATATATGCGCGATTTAAAAGATGTTGATAGAAATGTAATAGCCACATTAGATGTTTAACATGGCTTATTTTTATTCTTTATTTTTCCAAAGAAACTGTTCAGTTTATTTTGTTTTTTCTCTGCTAAAAGTCTTCTAGTAGTATCCCAGCTCTTTCTCACAAAATCCGGTAGCTCTTTATGGCTTCTCAGCCATTCTCTTAGCCATTCTATTGTTTCCTCATCATGGGAATAACCATTTCCTCTCATTCCATATTTCTTTTTTATCTTCTCAATCTCTTCATCTCTCATAACTTTTGCAATAATAGAAGCGGCAGAAACAATCGGATAGTTTACATCTGCCTTATGTTCAACAATCAACTCTGTTTCTTTATCCAGCATCTTCTTAACAATTAATTTGAATTTTCCACAGTTTGTATCAGGACAGTCAATGATAGCTCTGTCTGGTTTTATCAGGTTTATAATCTCTGCAAATTTCATTGCCTCCAATCTGTTCAGATTTATGCCCTTTTTCTTTGAATTGTCTATCTTGCAGGGGCTGATTTTCAATATTATAGTATCTTTTGCAACCTCTTCTATCTTTTCAGCAAGATGCTCCCTCTGATGAGGTTTCAGAAGCTTAGAATCCTTTACACCCAATTTTTTCAACATGTCTTCTTTGGAGGCTTCTATGGAAAGCCCTACAACTACCATTGGACCGACAACAGGGCCTTTTGGCTTGGAATGTGTCTCATATCACAATCCTAACTACCAGCCTCTTCAATCCCAACTACTACAAAGTCTCTTTTTTTCATAATCTCTATATTACCATTTAACCCCCAATTTTTATTATTTCTTTTTACAATACCTAGTTTCTCAAGTTCTTTAAGTCTTCTATGAGAAGCTTTAAAACATACATTCATTGCATTTGAAAATTCGTATGTCCTACTCATACCATTTCGTAAGAAATTCAAATATTTCATTTTTTTGTGAGAAATTATACGAATATTATCAGTATTATTCGTCCAAAAATCTCTATTATAAACTCTATAATTTTTTACCTTACCTTCTTTTTTCATATCTATTAAAACATCTTGTATTCTGGCAAAACTTCTATTAAACTTTTTTGATAAATATCTTGTTGTTTTTGGTTTGTCTAATTCTGAGAAAACAGATTTCTTAAGAAATAACTTCGGATAATGAATTTCAGACATAGTAAAAGATTGGTTCCTATAAATAAGAATTAATCACCAGAAAGTATCGTGTACATATCCTGCTAATTCCGGTATGATAGAAAATTTTGCGTATGTAGATTCTATACTATCACTCGCAGCTATTCTAACACCAAGATCTTCAATACAGCTACAACCGTAGTTACCTAATTTAGTGTTATAATTATTTTTTGCAGCAACAGCCACAACATGTATATTTTCTGGATTAAAACCTAAATCTAACACCCGTTTTATATGTTCTACGAGTGTACCTCCAGTAGCTATCTCATCATCATAATATATCAACGAAACATTTCCTCGCTGCCCCTCAGGTATGTCTTCCATAACCTTTGTTCTTGCACTTACTTCACCACTTAACCTATCTCTTTCTTTTCTTAAGGCAATCGTTCCAGCATTTATTGCTTCTGCTATTGGAAATCTTAATTCTCCCTGTGACTGACCTGAATCACATGTTACCAAATACCTATCCGGAAGAAAATCAACACATTCTAAATATCTAGTTACAGATGGTGTTGCATCCATATTCCAGCAATTTCCATCCATCTCACCTGTTGTTCTATAATTATGTGCAGAAACTGTTATCAACATATCTGCAAATCTTGTATTATCAGTTATTACTTTTCTTACATATTTTGCAGAGTGTGGCTCTCCTGTTCTATATCTATCATGCTGCCTTGAATATGGATAATATGGCCAGACAACACACATATCTGCTTTTCTGCATCTATCCCTTATCTCACCAGTTAAAAATAATGTATCCATAAAGATATCAGTTGGGTCCCAGTGTTCTCCTGAAACACTTCTACTAACAACTATTGCTTTTTCTCCAGATCTAATACGCCTTATCAAACTTTTAGGTGGTTCATACAAGCTTTTTTCATCTGGTCCTAATTTTTGACGTTCTGCCTCACTTATTGTTTTGATATTTTCTATTCCATCTGCTGGTCTAAATCCATCAGTAAGTCTTGGTAATGTTTCAGAATCAGGATGGTGTCTATGTTCAACAGGGAAAAAATCAGCATCTTCAGAGTTTAATCTTGTTAATTTTTCTGTTAATTCTTCGCAAAAAACATCATCTTCGTTTAATTTTCTACCTATTATTATCATATTATGTTTTATCAAAAAATTTTAAATAATAGTAAAAACAGAGTTATTTTTATTAATAAGTAGAAAATCTAAAAATAGGTATATAGCGGGATGGAGCAGCTTGGAGTGCTCGTTGAAGGTATTATACCTGCGAAAGGCTCATAAGTTGTCCTGGGACACCCAAAGAACTATTGTTCGGGTTTAGGTCGATGGTTCAAATCCATCTCCCGCTATGTTTTTCTCCAATAAACAAATCCAGAAAGAACTATCAATAAAAACATTGAAAAGAACTCAAGTCCTGAAAATCCAGGAGGCATTCTGGTCACCACATCCATATTATATGTTCCTATTGAAACACCGCTTTTATCATAAGATGCATCAAAGACAAGATCTTTACCATCTTCCCTTTTTGCCACAACCCTTATGTAGACTTCTGCGTCTTTGCCTGGCTTTAAACCAGAAACAATGAATTGTGTATCTGTTATACTGAAGTCATTGAAATTTATCTGTTTTGCAGGATTTATGTTGGAAAACCAAGAAGGTCCGTATTCTGTTGTCTTAAGAATCAATTTAACATCTATATCATTTGCTTCTGTATTCTCTATTACCACAGTGACATCTCTTTGCTGGCCCATTGTTATTGCAAGCTTTTCCTGTTTGAATCTTATTTCAACAGCACTTACCGAAGAGATGCTTATTATAAAAATCATAAAAGCCAATGCAAAAACTAAAGGTTTCATATTATAGTATTTGTTTGGATGAAATAAAAATCAGAAGACCTCATTTAGAGGGATATTTTATTTATAAATAAATCCTCTCAATACTTGTTATGTTATATAAAATTTTAGTTGCAGAGGATGATATAGTTGTGAAGAGGTCTTTAGCTATTTTCCTTGGAAAATCCAGTGATGAATATGATTTTGAAGTTGTGGAAGCAAAAGATGGTGTTGAGGCATTAGAATTATATGAAGCAGAAAGGCCTGATATGATTTTTACTGATCATAGTATGCCAGAAATGTTTGGTGATGATGTTGTAAGAAGAATCAGAGACCCTAACGGTTATAATGATCATAGAACCAGGATTTGTATGTTGAGTGCCGGAACAATTTCAGAGGGAGCTGCTATTGCCGCAGGAGCAGATGATTTCCTAGGTAAGCCTTTCGGAAAAGCAGATGTAATTGCCATACGCGACAGATATGCAGAAGAATTAGATACTTAGGCCTTCCAGACTAACTTTTTTCTCTTTTCCTGTTTTCATGTCCCTTAGAGTGAACTTCTTTGATTTCAATTCCTTATCGATAACAAAAACAAATATTCTTCTGGTATCCAATTTGAACATTTTTCGCCCAAGTAATTACAAGCTTCTATTATTACTGAAAGCGGCGGATTAAACCAATTTATACTCCAATTCTTTACTGTGAATGGAGATGCTTTGTAATGACATTTCTTTTCTATGAAATCTGCAAATTCTTTCCAAGTGAACCCTGATCTATTTTTCCATCTTAGTATAACATCACCTGAATTTCTTACCCTAAGTACATTTAAAAATTGGTATTCTGATAATATTTTTATAAAATGATTTCTTTTTTCTTTATGAATTAAATATGGATATAAATTATGGAATAACTTAATACAATCTTCTGCCTTTGAAATATTTAACTTATTTCGACCATATTTATCTGTATTTATTCTAGAAATTATATTATATTTCTTCAATATTTTTTGTAATCCTTCTAAAAATTCTTCACTGTTGCTATTAAACATTATCCTTGGAACTTTATAATTATATCTTTTAGTTTTTCTCCAATTATATGAAAAACTCCCGTCACCATCTATACACCCAGAAATAAAAGCAAATTGCTTCTCCTTAGATAGATTAAACATATCCTCTGGGACTTGTATGACATTACTTTTCTTTCCCATTGGTATTTTGTATCTTAGATTAAAGTATTCTCTCATGGCAGATATATTTATTCTAAGTTTCCAATTATTCTTATCAGGACTAATTGTCATTCCATTTTGTATATCAAAGCACTCTTCCAGATTTTTCTTTAATTTCTTTAAATACATTCTATTATGTTGACTTATTTCTACCCTAAAACCATTTTTCGGTATATGACCTTCTGTTAATAACCAACCCAAAAAACTGCATTCTTCTATGCTTATTTCCTTTGAAACCTTGAAATATCTATTTTTGGATTTAAGTTTTTCTTCATGAAGAAATTCCCAGATATCCATATCTATATTTTTACATATAAAATCAATGAAATTCATTGGCGTTGATCTAGCACCTCTAAGATATCTATGAATATTGTCATTATGTATTCCACATAGTTTAGAAACTTCTCGTGTTCCACCATTTTGCTTTACGAAATCTTTCATTCTTTCTCTTAAACTAGCCGAAGCAATTATATATATCATATATTCACCCTTTGTTCACCTTATATTAATATATTAGTTTTACTAATATTTGAATGTTATGGTTAGTCAGGATATAATGATTAAATTTCTGAAGAAATCAGAAACTAAAACTATTATCTTAAAAAAAATATTTGAAGAACCTTACTACTTGAGAGAGTTGTCAAAAAGTATGGGTATATTTCCTTCTGGGTTATTAAAACATATGAGATTTCTAGAAAAGGAAGGCTTGATAAGATCTGAAGAGGTGGGAAGAAAAAAATTTTATAAACTGACAAACAATGGTCTTGA
Source organism: Candidatus Aenigmatarchaeota archaeon (assembly GCA_016783545.1). Lineage (GTDB taxonomy): Archaea > Aenigmatarchaeota > Aenigmatarchaeia > QMZP01 > QMZP01 > BS750m-G24. The sequence goes on from JADHWJ010000008.1 coordinate 13,875, forward strand.
AATATTGAAAAAACTAGAGTGATTTAGCAACATCTACTATCTTTTCGTTTTTTATTCTTTTTTCTTTTCCGGTTTTCATATCTCTTAGAAGAACTTCTCCTCTGCCGAGTTCTTTTGTTCCCATTATTATAGTGTATGGTATGTTCATTGCATTGACATATTTCATCTGTTTCCCTAACTTTTTACCAATCAGATCTGTATCAGCTTTTATGTTATTTTTTCTTAATATCTGAACTATTATTATCGCTTCTCTTCTCGTTTCTTCGTTCACAGGTGCAACGAAAATTTTAACAGGTGAATATTCTTCATCCTTCAATATCTCCATTAATCTATCTATTCCTATTCCAAAACCAGTTGCTGGTGTTTCTCTACCACTATATATTTTAATTAAATCATTATACCTTCCCCCAGATGCAACTGATCCAAAATTCTCGTAGCCTTTCACAAACGTCTCAAAAACAAATCCTGTGTAATAGTCTATGCCACGAACAATAGAAGCATCAAATTCTATATTCCTCACACCAAAAAGCTTTGCTAATTTAATTATTCTTTCAAGTTCACTAAACCCCCCCATTGCATCATTTTCCTCTGGATTTTTATTTTTGTTCTTATATACTCCAATTATATATTTTTTCAGCTCCTCTATAGATATTGAATTTCTTAAGATGTTTTCTGCTGATATATATTGCTCCTTTTTTAGACCAAGTTTTTCAAATTCTTTGAATACAGCTTTTGCTCCAATCTTATCCAACTTATCGAGAATTCTCATATAATCTGGCCACAATGGTTTTTTGATATCAAATAATTGAAGTATACCATTTACAATCTTCCTTGAATTAATTTTGAAACAAAAATTTTTTATTCCTATGGCGTTCAGCGACTTAAAAACTAATGATAGTACCTCTGCATCTGCGTCTGCTCTATCAGAACCTATCAATTCGGCTCCACATTGCCAAAACTCTCTCCATCTAGCAACAGATGGCCGATCATATCTCCACATATTTGTTATATAATAAAATTTTATTGGTTTCGCCAAAGAAAGATTTGAAGCAACAATTCTACAAATAGGTACTGTAGGGTCAAAACGTAATCCAAGTTTTCTGCCATTCTTATCTTTGAATGTGTAAATCTCTTTTTCTATATCAGGTCCAGATTTTTTAGATAAAAGTTTGAAATCTTCAAAAGCTGGAGTACAAACTTCACCATAACCATATAATTCAAAGACATTTCTTATACTATCAAAAGCTTTTCTACGTCTATTCATTTCTTCAGGAAGAAAGTCCCTTGTTCCACGAGGTGGTTGTATTTTCATATTATCACTCCTTTAATTCTTTGTTTGCTTTCAATAAATCCTTTAGGGCCAGAACTGGGACTCGAACCCAGTACAGAAGATCCACAATCTTCTATGTTGCCAATTACACTATTCTGGCCATAGATTCTCCTTTCCAAAAACAAAAGAACAAAATTATACTTAAGATTGTATCGTATTTTGATAATAGAACTATTATTCAAACCTAGATTCTTTCTTAGAAAGCTTGGTATAACTACCCTTCCTTTAAAATCCATTTTTAGGCTTATTTCTTCAGAATTAGAACTAAAAAAATCATTGATGAACTAACCCAAGGTCTGTTGCAGCGCTTTTGCTAACAATTTCTCCTAGGGTTCCTTCCTTGGTATTGATTTTATTAGTCATAGTTAATTTTTGTATTTCTGGCTTTTAAAGGTTCTGTGGGAGGCTGAAACTCTAAAATAACGAAATTTGACTCCATATCAAACAATATTGATACAACTGTATTTTCAATGCCTATATATCTTCTCATCCAACTGGGTATTGATACTCTGCCTTTGGAATCCACCTTGCATTTTATTTCAAAGTTTTTCTGAATCACTTTGCCTAGCCATATTTACCACCCAATATGATTTTATCCCCTTTTTCGTTTTTCAGGATTATTCTGTCAAATCTTGCAGATATATCTATGTGACCATTTGATGTATTCTCTCCGGAAAAAACACCTTGATTGTTTCCAAAACCAAGGCATATACCACCAACAGCTCTTTCAGTATCAAATCCTTCATATGGTTCTGTTATCAAAGGATTGGTTCCAAATGTTATGTGACCTATTGTAAGGCATTGATCATCAAATCGATTGAAAAATTCTTTTATTTCACCATCACACTCTACATTTCCGTTCTTTATCAGAATTTTACCAGAAAGCTCCTTGCACCTAACACTACCTGAAACATTTTCAACAAATCCATTGAATTCCAATTTTCCGTTCACGTTGTTTTCAATAGGCGCAAAACTAACACTTGCTGGAGGCAGAATAGTATCTGAACCAGTCTTTACATCAAAACCATCAACAATCACTGGTCTATTACATATAACAGCCTTAATTGTATTGTTACCTATTGATATCTCTATCTCTTTTGAATTCTCAAGGAAATTCTTCAGATTCTGTGTAATAGATTCATCAATTGTTTCATAATATTTAAGGAATTTTCCATATGGTTTCAGCATATATACAATCTTTCTCCCATTCAGAAGACCTTGCTTCAATTCTGAATACATATCAGTTGTTTCACAGCAGTCCAGTATTATAGTTGCCTGTTCCATTGCCTCTTTTACAGACTGTGGGTAGTTTGGGAGATTTGCTCCTTTATCTGGATAGACTAGAAGAACTGTATTTGTTATTTGTCTGAGAGAATTGCAGATTTCTGTTATGAATGGATTCATTATACTTTCTTCTACTATTATCAATACATTATCATTTTCATCCGCTTCTATGAAATTCTCTTTCATAGTGTTTCACCTGATATTATTGAAAGTTTTTCTCTTAGTACTGGGAACATCTCTTCTTCAAGTTCACCTATCCCATTTCTTACCTGATCCATTGTTTCCAGTCCTGTAACTGTTTCTTCACCTCTTTTGATGGCTTTCTTATCCTCTGTTAATGTATATAGTCTTTCTGAAAGTTCAACATCGCCTGTAAACATAAGCAAAATTCCCATTGGAGATGTATAAAACCCACTTCCATTATTTCTCATTGACTGAAGCTGCTCTGACAACACTTCTGGATCACCCATATAAAGAGGATTTTTATTATCCATCTCTCTTTTCTCCATACCAAGGCTTATCGGTGGTATAAGTCCAAGGAAATTCATTGAACCATCATCAAAACATTCTTCAAACTTTCTTTTGAATATATCTCCGTTTACGCATTCTGTTCCATGTGTAAAGTTCTCAGCAACAGTGTATTCACCTGGACCAAAAAGCTGTTCTGCAAACTCAGGCATATATGTAACTTCTATTCTCATCTTCATTCTCTGTCCCATTTTTTTTCTTGTTTCAGATACGTATTCTCTCATACTTTCAAAAGCAATATCATCTATCATCTCATTATTCTCTGGTTCGTGTGTATAGAAGTATGTGAAATCTGCTTCTGAATCAATCATCTGCTGATATCTCTTACACATTGCGACTGTTCTTTCAGCTACCTTCAGAACTTCTTCAAGTATGTCGTCATCCAGCTTTCCGCCTACAAAAGAACCATATTCATATGTTTCAAGAACCATTACAACATTACCGGTTAATGGATAGCCCTGACAAACTATATTCTGAAACGTGGGTGCTTTCTTTAAACATTCTATATAGAATTGCTTTGCTCCAGATGTATCGTATGATTCCATTCCTTTCATTTGCTTTATATCAGTACTTGGAAGGAAACATGGACCAGTTATAACATTCTTTCCACTAGGACTATTAACAGTGCCATAAACAACAGGTGCTTGTGGAGTATAGTATTCGTTTATTACCATCAAAGCCTTGCCAGCAGGAAGTTCAAAAGGGGGTTCCAAATCAACAATGCCGTAAGACTTTATTCTAAAATCAGAACTAAAATCAGTTTTCACAATTATCACAGAATAAGTTTAAAGTTCTAAGTCACAGAGCCAATGCTAAAAAATTACCTTTTTCTCTTATGAACGTGACTAAGCGAACTCATAATAAAAATATTGATTAGATTATATAAAAAGGTTTGGTGGGATATATCCCTCTTAATAGACATATTAAAGGGGAGGTTCTGGTCGTATCTGCCCAGCAGACCAGAACTTGCGAGCATGCCTTTGCTCCTCCCCCAAATCTCCTCCTTATCTGGTGGGGTCCCTAGGACCCATCTCGAGCGTGGCCTTGTCAGACTTGATGTCCAACACCTTAAGCCTGACCCCAAACGACCAGACCTCCTCACCGAGCGAGATCTTTACCTCTTCGTCCTGATTCCAGACACCTTGAATATACTCTGAAACCAAGACTCTGACACTCCGCTCGTCGACGATCTCGACGAGCTTGATGATGAGGTAATCACCACTCTCATCGAGTTTCAACATATAGTGCTCGCCGACAGGGAGGGTGGAATAACGCTTCACCACCACATTGATCTCGAACCGGACGCTGACCTCGTACTCCCCATCCGAGACCATGACCACGAAGCTGTCCAAGCCTTCGAATCCCTTGTTCGGGGTGTAGTTGAACCGCATACAGAATTCTCCACAGTCACCAGGCTGTTCGATAAACCCATGTAAAGGAGTTGTCCAGCCAGTGATGTGAAGTGGTTCCGGACGGCCATCGTCTGTGACGCACTTACCAACGTTGAAGTGAACGCCCTGCTCCACTGCCAGCTCTTGCTCGACAAGACCAAGAAGAACTTTCGGAGGGTTGTTCTCGACAACAAACTCCTCCCAGATGTCCAGAACCACCCGAACTTTCAGGCCGTCGTCAGAACGTAGGTGAGCAAGCTCCCGGATCCCGATATACAAGCCGGGAATCGGGATTGCTGTCCGCTCACCCCAGGGCAGAATGGTGGTGATTCCGTCGACTTCCAGGAGGATGTGACTCTTCTCATCTTCACCATCAGTTGACCAGCCCACGGCACGCAGGGCAAGCTCAGTGCTCAGGCCACTCTGCTCAATGACCTGGGTGAGCTTCTCTGGTGTGAAGACCACGACATTCAAGGTCTCGACAAAGACCTTGGTCTCCACAAAGTACTCCCCGTCGGTGATAACCACCGTGAAGGAGTCCTCGCCCCACCAATCGGGATCTGGGTGGTAGGTGACCGCGGTTAGGCACACTGGCATCGGCCCGTCTGGCCCGCCCGGAGTTGACGGAATAGAAAGCCAGCCGTGGGAGGGATCGGTCCAGTCCGAAATCCTCAGCGGCTCCGGCTTCCCATCGTCCCATGCTGGTACGCAGATATCAACCTGCTCGCCCCGATATGTCTGGGTATGATACTCAGACGGGACATCTGGCGGCTCGTTCTCCCGAGGGAGAATCAGAACCTCGACCTCGGCTACGACGCTGTGGCCGTCGTCGTCAGTGGCCACGAGAACGAAGCTTGTCTCGACTTCCTCTTCGGATCCAGGAGCAAATCCCGCAACAAACAGCTCCCGGAAAGCGCCCTCTCCGAAAACATACGCGACTGCCACCGGTTCGACTATGACCCCATATTCGAGCTCCGGATTCGCAACAGTGACCTCAATGTTCTCCCAGAAGGTCCGATCCTCGCCTGTGTCCTTCACCAACCTCTTGTTGATGGGAATCTGGCGGAAAGTCCCTTCAGTGATTATCAGGGGCTGCTCAATCCTGATCTTTGGGTGACCCTTCCGAAAACGAAACGTCTTCATTCTGACGTCAACGTCGCCTCCGCCACCTCCGCCTCCGCCACCTGGACTGGGCTCTGTCCCAAGCATCGAGTCAAACACTTGCGCCTGAGCGAGCGCGCAGAACGCAAACAACATTCCAAACGCCATCAGCTTCTTCATCACCAACTCCTCCTAAGACTGGCCCAAGACGAACAGAAAAAACTTCTCAATATTCCTCTGGCTAGTAGAATCAATCGTCTCCTTTCTCTTAGCTAGCCTAAAAAAGACTAAAGTTATGAACGTGTTGAAAGCCTATTTGGATTTTACCCCAAAATCGACATATATAGCCACTATTTGATAGTGAATAATATAATTGTATTGTCCCCTTATAAAGATATTTTTACTCTAAAAACGGATTGTTTTAGCCTTTTAATAAAAGGGATGTTTTTCAACGGTCTGGGCCGAAAAATAGCTATATAACACTGTTATACATGCTTATAAATAGTCAATATAATAGTCACTATATGACAGTGAATTTTACTGAATTTGATGGGTATGTGGGGTTTCAGATAGGAGAAAGAGGCTCTGAAATTTACGAGCAGACAAGAAAAAGATGTGAATCCTGTGTATATTCTATAGGTCTTGAAATAACACGTAGTAGTAAAGAAAAACCTAAAGAAGTTAATGATTGTTATAAGATTCTTATTGAACTTCCAGAAAGTGTATCAAGGGAAGGTGCTAAAGAGCTTGTTGAAAAATTCCCTGAAGGTGATTATGCAGGTAAAATAGGCGACTGTCAAAATGATGCTGATTCATGTGATTTAAACCCAACAATAGTTGTTTATGGTAATGGTGCTGCTAGAGAAGAATACCTAGCTAGATTTCAAGAATGGGTAAAAATAGAATGTCCTAAAGCATCTGTTAGGGTAAGAGAAGGTTGTGCACCATATGAGATTATTGACTGGGAAAGTGGAGAGGTTGGTGGAACACCTAAACAGAGAAAGAGACTAGCAAGTATGCTTGGAATTACTTCTGAAGTTTTTGATGTGGAAACTGAAGAATGGTAAGTTATAAGGGCTTTTGCTTGCCCACTTTTGTTAACCAATTTAATCAAAGAAGCCCTTGGGCTCTAAAAGCGGGCTTTATACTAGAACTTTCAGTCTCTTAGAAACGACACTATGCAATACTTTCTTACCTAATTCAGACTTTTTCTTCACTTTGATAAGACCCTTTTTGCCCACATATGGGCTGAAAATGAAGTCGTCTCCAGAATAAACATCCACTTGCTCACCAATGAATTCATTTGCAATTCTAATCAAAATATGAGCACCTGATTCTTCATAGTGCCAAGGGATTTCCTGCTTCAAAGTTTGACTTTTTGGTTCAACGGATAGATGAATTCCTAACTGTTTCTCAATTTCATCTATGTTTTTTCCTTGTTTTCCAATAAGCCTTGCTATGACATTTTCATTCACCTTTACAACAGCTCTGTCAGCTGAAATAATTTCCACCTCTACAGATGGATCATATTTTGACATAAACTGTTCAACTGATTGCTTTGCAAGGTCATTGACAGGTGACTTTGCTTCCTTTACAGGTATCATTATTGTCTCTTCACCGTAACTGTATATCTCGTATACAAGTTTCTTTGTTTCAAAATCCCTTACTTCTACAACAGGTCTTGATAGATCTGCTTCTACCATTCCCGAAGGAACTTTTACTGTTAGACTTAGTTCAAGAACACTTTCTATTTTACCTGCTTCTATGAATATCACAGTGTCTATGATATGTGGTATTACACCAAGCTCTACTCTTCCAAGGAATCTCTGTATTGCATCAACAGGATTAGTTGCGTGTACAACACCAACCATTCCTACTCCTGCAAGTCTCATGTCAGAGAATATCTTGAAGTCTCTGGTCTTTCTGACTTCATCAAAGACAGTGTAGTCAGGTCTTACCAAAAGCAATATCTCAGCTGCTTTTTCCCAATCACCTTCTAGCGGAGCATATTGAGTTATACTATCTCCAACTTGAAGGTCTCTTGGCTGTTCAAAGGTTTTTACAATCTTACCTTTCTTATCTATAAATTCTGCCAAAGAGGCAGTGAAAGTAGATTTACCTGAACCAGGAGGTCCTGAAACAAGAACACCACTTGATCTGTCAAGTATTCTGTTTTCAATCTCCTTATGTAGTTCGTAATCTTCAATACTTACTTTCGCTATAGGTCTTACAGCTGTTATTTCTGTAGCATTGGAAAATGGTGGCTTTGTTATTGCTATTCTATAATTACCTAATTGTATAACAACAGCACCTTTCCTGCTTATTTCCATAAAACTGTTTTCCATTACTCTTGACCTTGAGACAATCTGGTCTCCTAATTTTTTAAGATCATCTTCTGTGATCTTGTTCTTTCCTATTTTGTGAAGGATAACCTCTCCTGGCTTCCCTCTTTTCGCCACAGGATATGCACCTGCTTTCAGATGAACAGATTGTGTATCATTTGTAAAATACTTTTCAAGAGCGAATTCTTTATTCATTACACTGCTTCCTGAAGGTATGTGATCAACTGATACTCCTTCTGCTTCACCTACGAGTGCCTGAACATAATCAGAAGTTAGAAGCGTTGCATTCATTTCTTTTGCAACATCCCTTATCAGAGCATCCAGTCTTCCTTTTCTAGCAAGTCTGATCTCTTCAAAAGTAGGTCTTTTACCTGTAAAATCAACTTTGATTTTTTTCTTTTTTCCTAATTCTCTGATTTTTTTGATCTCTTCCAATCCGGAGAAACCAATGTCCCTGCCTGTTGAGGCCTGGGCCTGTAACTCATCGATAACAACGTTTGGTATCAGTATTTGTTTATCTTTGAGTTTTCCTGATTCTATCAATCTTGAAAGTTTTTTACTTACAAGAACTGATGTATCTGGAACTATAATTTTAGCCTTGGAAGTACTTGTACTCCCTCTTGCTCCTCTGCTTCTGTTGGGATAAGGAGAAGCAGTGTTTTGGCTAATTTTTCTATTTGTATTTTTATTTTTCATAATTTTTTCACCTTTTAAATTTTTAATATTTAACGTTAAACTCGGTTAGGAGAAGTAACCTGTAATTGTTAATTATATAATTAATATAGTGTTTAGAGGTTTATAAATGTTATTTTAGTGTTTATAACAGCGTTATATTACTTTAATCTTTCATGAATCTTCTCTAAAAATTCGACAACTTTCTTTCCATATTCAGCATCAAAGCTCTTTCCATAATAAATTATTCCGTTTCTGAAATACCTAAGCTGGTCTGCAAACTGAATTTCATTTTCATTAAAATCTAGTTTCCTTAGAAAGGAGACTTCTGCTTCATGTGCTCCATGACCAGATGAATTAAAACCCTTTCGTAGCATTTTAGCTCTTATTAGTTCCATGATTATGTCATAACATAATTTAATAATGCTATTCGTATTCTCTTCATTTACTCCCATATCATTTATTATTTTTCTGAGAAACTGGAATGATTTTCCGGATTCATTCTCAAGGAATTCTGCCCTTGAAAAGTCTGGTGATTGCTTTTTCACAACACCATTATTTATGAAATTCTCAAAATTCCTTACCATTCTCATAATTCAATACCCCCTGATAAAACAATTCCATTGCAAATGTTTTCTTTGAGGTTTTTGTGAACAGATTTCAGGTTTTCATAGAAATTGAGCCTTATCTCTCTTTCAAGAAGCTTTTCGTATTCCTCAAGGTTAATATCTTTTTCTTTTCTACCGATAATCGCTATGTCTATATCTGATGATGAATCATCATTTCCCCTTGAGTAGCTTCCAAAAAGAACTACTGTCGATCCAGGCAGCGTATTTTCCAAGAAATCGGCCAAGCCGGATTCATATATCATTTTCAGGTTTTCAGCTCTTTTCTTCTCCATTGTTTTAGGATTTTCTCTTTCAAGTTCAATAATAGAAAGATTTATCTTATATTCTTTTTTTATCTTCACTATTTTTTCCTTTTTCAGAAGCTTTAGGGCTTTTGAGATTGCTGTTGGAGACACATTTAATGATTTGGCTATTTCTCTTTGGTTTAATTCTGTACCTGCCTTTATACAAAGAAGCCTGAATATTTCATTCTGAAGCCTTGTAAACTTAAGTTTATATATGTCCATATTAGTTTATATTTGTAAACTTTAGTTTATAAACACTTTATTGGTACGTATAACAGCGTTATATTACTTTAAAAGTATACCGAATTGTTCGGTAAGAGTCTTTCGATTCTCTTTCTAGGAGTCATGCCATGTCTACGCCAGAAAATCTTAAGAATCTCTTTGCCGAACTGGAGACTCAGAAGACGACGACAGAGTAATTCCCATAAGCAAGAAGGATCTCGAAGCTATGGGGAAGCATGTCACCGATCCGCTGAGCCGAAGCCGGATCCAGAACATTCTGGTGAAGGCATTGTATTGTCAAGTTAGAGGGATTAATGTTTTATTATAATTAACTATCCACTTTCCATTTCCTCTATCTCTGCAAGCTCTTCGTCACTTTCCATTGGTTCCTCGAACATTGAGAAGAAGTTGCCCATTGGTTCCCATATTAATGCAAAGAAGTTACCAAGAATATTTGTTTCTTTATTTTCTTGGAGAATGCCACCACTTTCAGTAACAAAACCTTTCAGTTCTATATTGTCCAGATACATACTCCCTCTTACAAGAAATGAATGTAAACTTAGATACTCATTATCTGGTTCAAGTCTTTTCAAATCAGCAGCCATATCTCTTTCTATCGTATGCCACTGACCATTTTTTGTCTCTACGCCTATACCGAATTTAAGATATGTCGGATTTGTATGTATCTCTGCATAGTCTGTACTCAGTGGCTTATAAGTAAGGTATCTGAGACCTTCTTTTGTCCGGATTCTGACATAAATAATGAATGGTTTTCCAGAAAATGCATTCATTTCCCAAGATATTTTGGGCGTGTTATAAGTTTCTGGGAAGGGTATGCCGCCAAGTGATGTTAATCTGAAACCTGTTTGTGCTGGTTGCTCTTTATTTATACTCCATATTTTCAAATAATTATTATCTCCACCCCAAATACTTGGAGCTTTTTCATCAAACATTATTGTTAAAAATCCTCTGGGGTTATTGTCATAGATTTCGAAAGCAGTGTTTAAAGGCGATTCAAAATCTTCAACAACTATCTCTTTTAGAAATTCTTTTTTTGTGTAAAGTCCTGTATGTTGTAGGTCATGCTGGAACATCGGCCAGTCCATTGTTGATTCATCATAATTTTTATTTAAATCCCATATGTATACATAACTATCTTGTGAACCAGCTACAAGCTCTATAGTTCCATCGTTCTCAAGATCACAGACAGCAACCCCTGAAGTATGACCCAAATTTTCGGGTTTCATATTTTTTGGGAAGCCATTAATTATATTACCGTTATAATCAAATGCAAACACCTTTCCTAGTTCAGAATCCGCAGTAACAATATCGGGAAAACCATCTTCATTCAAATCAGCTATTATAATTGAAAAGAATTTTGCACCGGATATATCAATTTCCCAGCTAGTTGTTTGTGAATCAATTATATTATATACAGTTATACCTCCTGATCTACCAACAACTATTTCAAGAACACCATCTTCAAAGAAAGCTTCCTGGTTTCTTCTAATGTTTCTTCTTCTGCTTCTGTTTTCTTTTCTAAGATCATCTCTTGTTATTAAGCACTGTGCACAGTCTATTCCATAACAATCAAAGAAACGCTCATCATAGAGTCTCATTAGATGTGGCTGGCCTAGTGCAGAAAGCCTTGCCTTTGCATAATCATCTTCAGGTATCTCTGAAAGGCCAGTTAAACTAGCCTGCATTGCTATTGCACCAGAACTGACAATAAGAACTTCATTATCTTTCATTAATTCAGAAATCTCATAGACAAACCCATCCATCTGTTTTTCAATGAAATCATAACCATTTCTTATTCTACTGAAAAAATAACCGCTTCCTACCTTAACCAATAGCCTGTGAGCCATAAAATGAATTGGTTGTTCTATTTAAAAATACAAAATATAGTTTGCGATATAAATTTTCCTTTTGGTTATGTCTATTTATTTTTTAACATCAATTAATCTTATGCCAAGCTCTGAAAAGTTTAAAGAGATTTCTAAGAAAGTTAGTGGAGAGAAATACAACAATGTACCAAAAGGTTACGAGATTGGAAAAACCAAATATGTTATCATAACAGGTTCTGTGATGTCAGGTGTTGGAAAGGGTAGTTTTTCATCATCAATAGGCAATCTTTTGAAAATGTTTCATGGTCTGAAAATCTCTCCAGTGAAGTATGACGGTTATTTGAATCAAGACGCAGGTACATTAAATCCATTCAGGCATGGAGAAGTTTTTGTTCTTGATGACGGAACAGAATGTGATTTAGATCTAGGAACATATGAAAGAATGCTTAATCAGAACCTTTTGAAAGATAATTATCTTACAGCAGGAAAGCTATTCAAGACTATTATAGATAAGGAAAGGGCAGGTGACTATCTTGGAAGGGATGTTCAATTTATTCCCCATGTAACAGGTGAGATAAAGGCATTTGTAAGGAACCTTGCAGTAAAAGCAAATGCTGACATAGTTTTAATTGAAGTTGGTGGAACAATTGGTGATTTAGAGAATTCATATTTCATAGAAGCTATGAGAGAGCTTGCATACGAGGAAGGTAGGGATAACATATGTTTCGTAAATGTTTCTTACATTATACAACCAAAATCACTTGGAGAGCAGAAAAGCAAGCCTGCACAAGTTGGGATGAAACTTCTAATGGGACTTGGAATACAGCCAGATGTAATAGTATGCAGAAGCGAAAAACCCTTACAACAGAATGTTATTGATAAGCTTAGTATGTTTTCAAATGTGCCTGCAAAAAGAATTGTTAAATGTTCTGACCTTAGTAACATATATAATCTACCTCTTTTCTTAAAAGAATCGAAAATAGATGAAACAATATTGGATATATTGAAAATTGAGAGTAAAGGGGAGACAAAAGAAGCCAGAGAATGGAAATCTTTTGCAGAAAGGATTGAGAATAGTAAAAAAGATATTACTATCGGCATAACAGGAAAATATACAAATGTTCATGATTCTTATATGTCAATTCTCAAGGCATTGGAACACACAGCTCCATATTATAATACAAAAGTGGAGGTTGAATGGATTGAAACAACAGACATAACAAAAGATAATGTTTCTGATAGATTAAAGGGTTTGAATGGTATAATTGTTCCTGGTGGGTTCGGAGCAAGAGGGACAGAAGGTAAGATAGAGTGCATCCGGTATGCAAGAGAGAATGATATTCCTTTCTTAGGTCTTTGTTATGGTTTTCAGATGGCTACCATAGAGTTTGCAAGAAATGTCTGTGGTTTGCCAAACGCAAACTCAACAGAGATAGAACCTGAAACAAAAGAACCTGTTATTTGCATACTACCCGAACAGGAAGAGATAGAAGGCCTTGGCGGAACAATGAGATTAGGTGGAATAGATCTTTCTGTTAAAAAGGATACAAAGGCTTTTGAACTCTATGGAAAAGAAAACATAAAGATGAGATTTCGTCACAGATTCAATGTCAATACAAAATACATAGATATTTTAGAGGAAAATGGTTTAGTTTTTTCTGGTTATGCACCAAAGAAAAGAATAATGCAGATATTAGAACTTCCTGATAAGAAATTCTTCATGGCCAGCCAATATCATCCGGAATTTACATCAAAGCCATTAGAACCCAACCCTATGTTTAGAGGGTTTATTGAAGCTTGTTTAGATTAGACTCTCTATAAATCTAGAGTAACAGGTATTTTAGGTTTTTGTATGGCTGGTGCAACTCTCAATAATTCATATTCCTGATCTCTTTGAAGTTCAGGCCATCTTCCACAAACTTCATCATGATTTTCTAAAGTTTCTAAATATCTTTCAGCAAACTCCCATGGCATCATATTCCCAGGAAAATGTAAATGAAATGATGCCCCAGAATCAATGAGAACAGCATTTCTCCTATCAAAACCAAATCTTGGATCTCTTTGCAGTTCTTCCATTACTTTTATAGCTTCTTCAGGATCACTACACCTGAAATCTATCATTGGTGCATGAAGATTGAATTTCCATCTATCTGACCAATCAGTTTGATATTCCTGTTCTGGATGAAGCCTTCTAGATGAAACTCCCATTGTTATATCAGGTTCCATTTTAAAGAAAATTTCACCGAGTTTTTCTCTATTAACTCTGCCTTGAAAAACAGGAACTTCATGTTTACTTACAAAATTATTTCTGAAATGTCCATATCTTATTTCATCTGCTGTTAAACCAACTGAGCTTCTGTTTATTCTGTCACCTGGTGGATCATATACAACTATTTCACAGGAAGTAGCATCATAAATACTTTCTCTTCCTCCTAGAATGGCATCCACATTATCAACTACTTGTTCAAAAATCTGTTCTGTTCTAAAATGATCTGTTTCTTCAATGGCAACATGAAAAGGTTTTGGTTCAAGAACTCTGGTTTTACATGAATTGGATAGTCTACGTTTGCATCTTTTCTCAGCTATTCTATATCCCATTCTACTCAGTCTTGTTAAAAAACCATTCTCAGCTCTATCAAGTGTTCTACTATCCCCTAAAACAGCAACACCTAAACTTGGATATACAGTAGCCATTCTTTGATTAAAATATTTTTTTGGTTCAGTTCCCCTTTCAACGGCTAAGCCAAACTTATCATCAACAGGATATACTAAATATCTATGACGAGTTGTTTCCTTTCTCCAGTCTTCTCCTTCTGGCTGCCAGTACCCTGTACTTTGCCAATAAGAAAAAGCATTCCTGAGTAATTTAGTATGATATTCTATTTCTTCTTTTCTCAATGGCTGTTTTAGATTAGGAGTCTGATGTCTATATCCCATACAAATAAATTAATAATAAAAAATAAATACTCAAAATATTCACTCATATTATATTCTAAACTTTCTGAACATACCCTGCACTTGGCTCAAATAACATGCCCTCTTTCTTTAGCTTGTCTACAACATCGTCCACTTCTTCAACACCTTCTTTCTTTGCAGCTGTTATTATCTCTCCAATAGGAACCTCTTTCTTCTTCTCAGAAAGCTTGTTTATTATATCCATTACAATTCTTATCTTTGACCTCTCACTTGATGCCACACCACCTTCTGCTAAATCAATATCTATCTTACCTGTTGCAGGATCGAATCCTAGTTGTTGCAATGAATATGTCATTAGCTTTATGGCCCTTTTAGCGTCTTCTTTTCTCACAACATCTGACAGCTGAATTTTAGCGCTTGCCTCTGCAAGCCTTATCATTGCCTCAAACTGTCTTAGTGTTATTGGTACAGGCGAACCTTCCTGTTCTGCCCTCTTCCTTGAGTCTATGTAGAATTTCTTCAGAATATTTCCCACTTCTACTGTGAGTTCTGGCTTGCAGTGCTCCTTTGAATATGCTATATATCTTCTTAAGAAATCAGTTTCCAGAACTGGTTTCGCACCCTCATAATTTTCATCCTGTCTCGCTCTCAACATGTGTTCAACAACAAGCTTGTCTTTTGCGGAATTTGGAAGGTCTTTTAATATGAACTTTAAATCAAAACGAGAAAGAAGTGTTGGAACTATTGTAATCTGCTGCATTATAGAAAGCATTGGATCAAATCTGCTGAATTTTGGGTTTCCGCCTGCAAGCACTGATGTTTCAGCAGGAAGTGTTGCTACTATGGACGCCTTGGCGATACTCACTGAGCCCTGTTCCAACGCTTCGTGCATGGCAACAGAGTCTTCTGGTGCCATTTTTTCAAACTCATCTATTGAAAGGATGCCTTTGTTTGCCAGGACAATCGCACCTGCTTCCAGTACCCACCCGCCCATAAATTCTTCATCTTTTGTGACCGTGGCGGTATTATGTATTACCATACCATTACATACAAAACTATGTTCGTCTTCAACCGTAACATCATATACATAGTCATGATCTTTATTTTGGAAAGTTTCAACTTTTTTGATTTTTTCCCACACAATGTCAGAGTTTGCAAGTTTTTCCAAATGCTTTAGTGTTTTGTTAGAGCCGTTTATTTTCATTTTATTGACTAGCCATTTTAACTTGTTTTTTGATATTTGTGTTCTCCCCTCTTCATAATGATAATTCTTATAGCCAAATATATCGCTTGAAGATAAACCAATATCATTTCTTGCTTTCTTTATAAGATGACCTATATTAGGTATAATATCAAAATTTGTATGTTCGTTTTTTGTTTTTGAAATTATTTTCTCCAAAATTATCTGTTTTCTTGGTAATTTGAACCCAATATTTTTATGGAATTTTTTGAAGTTCCCAAGTCCTCTGATTTCCAAAGTCCATTTATAACCAGATACAACCTCCCTACCTCTTATTTTAGATTTTGTAGGGTTTCTTTTTCTGACAAAAGATATTATGCCAAATTTTAGCATCAGTAGTTGTATTCCTTTAATAAACATTTCACTTGCAGAATCCAGCTCTATCAAATTAGATCCGCCACTTCTCATCATAACCGAACCGTCTGTATCGAATACGCCTCGTATATAAGAGCCTAACAATTCATTAGGCAATAAAGATAGATTTCTGTTAATATGTATTCTTTTTGATTTTTTTCCAGTGGGTATTCCAAAATCATTCAATATAGCACCAATTATTTTTGAAGAGAATCTATAATATTGTATCCTATTCCATTGTTTTCTATATTTTGGCACGAAACCCAATTGATTTGCACATATTTTCTTATATTCGTCCATTAACCACACGTCATTATTTGTGAATTTTATATCAGAGCCACCATAAGGGGTTTTTGTTATATTTCCATCACCTGCAACAAGACCCATAATATATGCAAATTCTTTATTGAGTTTTTTCGGTATTTCTATCTTATGACCATTATATTGCGAGAGTATTAATTTGGATGGCAGGGTGCTGTAAAAATCAGTATCTGTATCTTCACATAGCATCCTAAGAGCTTTCAGGCTTGGTTTGCCACAATTAGTAACATCTCTCCACAGATGATAAATTTGATTTTCACTTATATCATGACTTCTTGTATATTCCCTTAACGTGGTTTTTTCTTTTATTTTTTCCACAGTATTGTTTACGATATTCGCTGCGTTTAAAATCTTTGCAGATTCATCTATGTATTCCGTTAGATTAACATTCCTCTTATTTGATGGCAATAAAACTCTTGAACATGCTATATAATCATTCCCTGTCAGCTTGCTTGCCCTTTTCCATATAAGTTCTCCTTTGTTTATTACCAGAATTGGGTTATCAGGCGTAACTATAATATCCTTTCCTGTTTTTGATATGATTTTCGTTAATTTAGTAGGTGCTTTCAATTTCCAGAACTTTGTTATTTTTTTAGGTTCTATTTTCATTTTATTTTTGTTAAAAGATACTATACGTCCTGATTGTTTTTCTGAAACAAAAACACCTGGTCGTACCTCTTTACAATTATGTTTTATTTCATCTTCAACTACATCGCCTATTTTGGCAAAGCCTCCGTCTGATTTTTGTATGATACTATCATATGTTGTGCAAAGCCCAGCAGTGCTTACTCCCTTACCAGAAACATACTTTCCTCTTGGAACAATTGTTGGTGCGAGCTTAAGGAGCTGGGAATTATGAACAAATATCTGATTTGCTATAAAATTATGCACTTCTGGAATTTGCAAATCATACACCCATTTCTCATTTGACTTTATTTTTTCTATATTTTTTACCCTATCCCAGAAAATATCACTTCTATTCAATCCTATCAGAGATTCTATCTTTTCACTCAGTTTCTTATCTTCTATTTTCATTTCTTTTATTTTTTCTTCTATGTTTCTCACAATAACATTCATAATTCTTTTCGTTGGGTTTCTATCACCTCTTTCATAATGCTGATATGTTGTTCTTTTTATTCCCATATCAAATTGGCTCAAACCTAGATGTTTTCTGATATACTTTAATGTTTCTGATAGATTAGGAATTACATCTGAAATAGAAAATTTGTTTTTAAACATTTCCAGTCTTTTATTCTTCTTTTTAGTTGAGAATCCTATCATTTTGCTAAATTTCTTAAGGTCAGAACCAGAAACTATAATCCTATAGTATTTTCTGTATTTGGGGGTTGGAGAATTTGTAGCTCTTTTCATCATTCCATGCACCTGAGATAATATACTGAATCTTAGCAATAATATCTGTATCTGTTCTGCCATAATTTTGCTTGCAGTGCTAAGTTCTATTCCTCTTCTTCCTATATGCGCCTCACAATCAAAAAATACCTGTAAAAATTCTTTAATTTCATTATCGCTTGCTCTAAGTATTATATTCGGTATTTTCTTGTTTTTGGATTTTTCCAAGAAACTTGGCTCAATTTTCTCAAGAAAATCGACAAGTTCTATAGAAGAGAGATAATAATCCCAAGCGGTTTTTCCCTTATGCGGGATTCTCTTATGAATCGGTATGTTGAATATCTTAGCAGACATCTCAAAATCTTTCAAAATTTTCGGGTCATTGTTAGTGAACCAAATCAATTTTGATTTCTCTCTTTTCTGCACATAACCTTCAGCAAGTATATATGCTAAAAATTTACAAAGTCTTGGTGTTGTTTTTTTAGGAATAATTATATGCTTTGCGTTGTTTGCTTTGCTTCTTCTAACATTAATTCTAATATTTTGCTGCTTACCTTTAATTGAAAGTTTCCTCGGGGATGCTATGAAATCATTCTTAGAAAGTTTTGATGCCTCTATGGATTTAACAGAACCATCTGAACAAATAAAGAATGGATGTGTAGGTGTAACAGTTATTGTTTTTCCAGAGTAAGTTTCTATATTATAGAGACTTTTCGGGCTTTTCCTTTTCCAAAATATGTTTGCCTTTGTTTTCTGCATCTTTCCGATCAAAGACAAACTTAATAAATCATCATTTCCCTCTGCATACCAACCATCTTTTATCTTTTCTTTATTGTTTTTTAATTTATTTTCTACAATATCTTCTATTTTTTTTATCTCTCCATTTATCAGGATAACATTCGTATTACCAGAAACGCATTTTCCAGCCGCCGGATCTCCTAACAACAAAACATGTATATCACCTCTTATCTTTGTATTATCCCTCATCAATTTTGGTACACCACCAAAGAGCTGAAGTATTATGGATTCCTTTATTTCTGAAAGACCATATAAAGAAGGTGCTAAGCTACCAACCAACTTTTTATAAACCATTGGGTCATTTGAAAGTTTCTTTATTCTTTTCTCATCCTCTTTGCTAACTTCAACCTTTTCCCAGCCAAGTTCTGTTGGTTCTATATGATTTGCCTCAAAATAAAAGTCAAGCTTTGATGAATAGAACTTTCCCTTTGGTATATCTCTAAGCATGCCTGTAATTCTTAGCCTGTTACCAGCATCTGTCATCCTTCTGCCTTCTTTCGAGCAAAGGTCTCTTTGAAGTATTATGTTCATCTGTGACGGTTTCTCTCCTTCTGTTAATTCAAAAGGTTCATCAATAACTATTCTTCTGGTATCAATCAGCTTTGCTTCAGCTTGTTTGAATCCCTTTGTATTGCCGCATTCGCACTTGTACGGCTTTGAGACAAATCCGAGCCTTGCTTCCTGCTCTATCTTATCACCGCACTCAGGGCATTCCCATATGGAAGCTGTTATTTCCGGCCTTATTTCCGATGATCTTCTAACTATACCCTCGATTGCAATGAATTTTCCTATATGCCTTGCTCTCAGATCCCTTATATTAACCAAATCAGTATGATTTTTGAATCTTATATTAACAGGCCCAGGGAGTTCTATCTGCTCAGTTGCCTCTTCAAACACTTCAAAGATTGATTCAGGCTGTTCTTTTAGAATATCAACAATATCTGGATGCGCTTTATCTAAAAAGGCAATATCAACTTCCAGCGCTTTCTCCTCTTCAGATGCTCTGAATAACTCCTTCTTGTATTTTCTATTTAGAAAATCTTTTATCCTGGTAATGAATTCATTCTTTTTTCTTTGAGAGAGCTCTTCCATGGAAACACAAAGACTAATTGGAATTAAAATTTATATTGTTAAGAGCTTTTTACAAGAGTTTCCACTTCTGCAAAAATCTCTAGGAAAAACCTGTAAATATCAAATTATCAAAAGGAACAGATTCCCAATAAATAGACTGACAACAAGTGTGATAACAAATACAGGTGCAAGCCTTACGCCTTCCTTTATGCAGACACTTCCACCCTTCTCCTTTAGTGCCTTAACTTCAGCTGGCTTCAAGACTCTCCATTTATCAGTAAGGGGAACATCCCCAACTCTGAGCTCAGATGCGTCTATTCTTTTCCTGAATACAGTACTCTCTATTACCTTACCATAATTTATGAAAACCAGTACAAAGAGCAAAAGAACAGGTATCCAGAACATTGTATATGTGAACTGAAGACCTATTCCATAAAACTCATACATGAAATAAACAAGCAAAACAGTCAAAACAGAAAAGAAACCCACTATTGAAACAATTCCTTTGTATTTTAATTTAAGGGATTTTTTAAATTCGTTCATTGCTTTTGGATTTCTAAAGCCGACTATAATAGAATATCCTATCAGATAAAAAAAGCTTATCAGAAAGAAATTAAATATAAGAGTTAATGGAAATGGAAATCTCTGGGGTATAATTGTGGCAAATGATCCTATTGGAAACAAAAATCCCATTACACCTAAAAGCCAGGCGTCACCATCTCCCCATTGTCTTGTAAAATAGAGAAGATATCCAATACCCAGGAAAACCAAACCAACTACAATTGAGCCAATTATTATATTGAAGTCAGCTAAGAAAAAGGATGCCAAACCCCTTACCGCCAGCGCTGCAACTATTGTTGCATATGGCAGCCAATCAGGAAACTCTGTTGTTTTAAGATCAAGATATCCAGCAGCCCCAAGACCTAAAACACCTATTATGAGAAGAGCCCATTCAAACATATATCCACCTAGACCGATTGTTTGTATTTACTTAGTCAGTCAAACATGTTACTAATTTATTTTGCTAGCTTTTATTTGATATTGTGTTTTTGTTTTGGCTGTTTTTATTTGATTGCGTCTTTGTTGGCTAGATTCTTATATTTATCCCATTTGAGACAATAATAAATTATGCCTTCAGATGATGTTTACCTGCCTGAACAAAGGATGCCTGAGATAAGAGGTAGAGAGTACAAACTCTATATGAAGTCTGAAGAGAGAAAACTGAGTTGGTATGAGAAACTGGCAAAACTTGCTTCTAAATTCATTAAAATGAACCCAGACCAGTCCACAAATGAAAATTTGGGAAAGGCAATAAGCTTTGCTGACCTCAGGATCACACCTACAGATGTAATGAGCCTTTTTGTGTCAACGATTGTTCTTTTTATCATAGTGGGTGTTGTTACTGGTGTCACTGGTGTTGTTCCTTTGATGGCAGGTGTTCTGATAGCTGCTCTTGGGCTTGGTATTGGTTATTATTTCCTTAAGTATCCTATAAACCTTGTTAAAAAAAGGAGAATAGAGGCAAGCTCTGAGGTTGTTCTCGCCATACTTTATATGGTTGTTTCAATGAGGATATCACCAAATCTGGAAAGAGCTCTGAGATTTGCTGCAGTAAACATATCAGGAGCCTTGGCATGGGATATGAGAAAACTGATATGGGATATAGAGATGGGAAAATACACGTCAGCCGAACAGGCCATAGACGACTATATGGTTAAATGGAAATCAGAAAATGAAGAGTTCTCAGAAGCATTAAGACTGATAAAGGAATCTTTGAGGCAGATACCAACACGGGCAGAAACCATTTTAGATGAGTCATTGACAGTAATACTCGAGGGATCGAAAACAAGAATGAAGCATTATTCTCAGGAGCTTATGCTTCCTGTGATGGTTATACATATGATGGGTATAGTGCTCCCTGTTTTAGGAACCATAATGGCACCTCTGGCTGCTGTGTTCATGGCAGACCTTGTAAGACCAGAATATTTTATAATTGGATATGATATTGTCCTTCCTATAGTGATAATATGGTTCATAAACAATACACTGAACAAAAGACCTATGACATTTTCCCAGGTAGATATATCAAAGCATCCGGATCTTCCCAAGGGAAACAGTTTCAGGCTGAAAGGAATAGATATACCAGTTCTTCCTGTTGCAATAATTATTACAGCTGCATTTTTAATTTCCCCTATTATGTTTTTCGCCCAAAATCCAGATATACTGGCAACGGGTATTGTGGAACAGGACAGGCATACATTCTACTCCATGCTCATGTCGATAATGGTTATAATAGGTATTGGTGTTGGAATCTCTGTATATTACATACTTTCGAACTTCCAAAAAAAGATAATATATGACAAAATACAGAAAATGGAAGGTGAATTTGAGCTTGCACTTTTCCAGCTTGGTAATAAAATAGCAGGCGGAACACCAACAGAAGTTGCAATAGAAAAATCCATAGATGATGTAAAGGATTTGGAGATAGTTGGTCTTTTCAAAAAAAGCCTGGATAACATAAGAAATCTTGGAATGACATTTGAGCAATCAATATTTGATGAAGAATATGGAGCGATTAGATATTATCCATCTAAATTGATCAAGAACATAATGTATGCTGTTATTGATACGGCAAAGAAGGGTGTTACATATGCATCCGAGAGCATGTTAAGAATTGCAAAGTATCTAAAAAACGTAAGGGAAACACAGGAATATCTAAGAGATATTCTGTCAGATACTGTTTCAAGTATGAGTTTTCAGGCATACTTCCTTTCCCCGATAATAACAGGTCTGATTGTTTCAATGGCTGATGTGATAATAAAGGTATTAAGCAAGCTCGGGGCTTATCTGGAAGGCATGGGTCTGGAAGAGGCCGGAATGGGTGGTGGAATGGGACTGTCAAACATATTCGGCAATATGGAGTCTTCCATATCACCTGAACTCTTCCAAATGATAGTTGGTATATATTTAATAGAGGTTATTATCATCCTTTCAATGTTTGTGACAAAAATAAATCATGGTGAAAACAAGATACTCCAGAAAAATAGTATCGGAAGGACGCTGATAATTGCGCTTATTATATATGCATTGGTTGCTCTGGTTGCTGGCTCTTTGTTTGGGGATATGATAGAGTCTGCGCTTTCTGGAATGGGAATCATAGCGTAATTTTGTTCAGGTCACCCTCGAGCATAACAGGCTGCATTATTCTGACCTCATGAACCCATCTATGATCTTTATAGTCTGGAAGATTGTTTAGAATGAATATCTTCTTGTTTAGATAACGAGCCAGACCAATCTCCATCATTGTTGAGGTTCCAATATAGCCATCAATATCATTCTTTGGATGGTTCAGAACAACTATGGCATCGCTTTTTTCAATAAAGCCAAAACATGTTTCCATAACCTGGTTTTCAATACAATGTTCAAAATCCTTGTCAAGATCGTCTATGAACTCAGAATCTTCTAAATGTAAATCTATATCACAGGGAAGAAGTGCTTCATGTCCCATGCTCTCTAGTTTCTTTTTTGCTTCCATCATCTCTTTGGCAAACGACATACTTCCGCATATCATTATTATCATAGCTCACCTATCTTGCTTAGATCTCCGTTTAGAACTATCGGCTGCATGGCCTTTATCTCATCTGTATAGCTCATATCAGGTATATCGTTTAGAAGGAAAATCTTTTTCCCAAGAACATGTGCAAAACCCATTTCCAAGAGTGTGTTGCCGCCAATGTATCCTTTAATCCCTTTCTTTTCCACATTTATTACAAGAACAATATCAGATTCTCCAATTGTCTTATAGTATCTTTTAATAGGGTCACTCTGAACCTTCCTGAAAGCTTCATCACCGCACTCTCTTTTCTCATTTTTATATTCTTCAAGCGTCAGTTCACCATTAAGAATTCTATTTGCTGTAAATGGTATATGGACATCATGTCCTTTTTCTTTAAGTTTTTTTGAGGCCTTGTCTATTTCATATGTAAAATCAATGCTACTGCAGATTATTATTTTCATACAAATAATTAGATATTTTATATTTATTTATGACCGAAGACTAGAACGACTTGGCCTTTTGTTTTGGAATCAACTCTTGCAAAACCAATTCTGTTCATCTGGATAATATCACCGACTTTTAGCTTGGCCATAGCCGGTTCTCCCAAACCAGAAAGCTCGCCTTCTGGTGTTAGAATCTTTATCTTTACATTGGGTTCAGAAACCCATTGTATCTTTTGCATGCTCTGTATTAATTCATCTCCATTGTATTGGGAAGTTTTGTCAAGTTTTATATTTCCAAGCTCTATAAGCCTTATGCTCTTTCCCTTCAGACACTTGAAGTCTTCTCCGGAAATGAAAATGTTTTTGGAAACATCTACCTTTCTTTTGCCTCTTTTGGGAAAATCAGGGTGGTAGATAAGTTCTGTCTGTTTTTTATTAGTTTCCATCTTGATTTTAACAGGATCTATTACAGCCATATACCGGTCTGCTTTTGGATCCACTGATTTCCTGTTAAATGCGTATATGTTCTCCCAACCAAGCCTTATATCTGTTTTTGAAAGTCCGCAGCCCTTTGCGGCTTCTAAAAATGCTTCTGGCTGGAATCCTCTTCGAAGGAAGGCTCTTAGTGTTGGCAATGAGGGGTCATCCCATCCAGAGTATTTTCCTGTTTTTATCCCGTCTTTAATGTCCCTTGTATGAAGCTTTTCGCCAGGAAGGTAGACCATTCCAAAATTTATCACAATAGGCGGCTTCCATCCCAGAGCCTTGTAAACTCTTTCCTGGATAGCTGTGTTGTGCTCATGTTCCTTGCCCCTGAAAACATGTGTTATTCCCTGAAGATGATCTTCTACGGTATTTGCAAAATTATACAAAGGCCACACATAATATTTGTTTCCGGTAAGAGGATGTTTGCCTTTAGCTATTCTAAATAGAGGAGGGTCTCTGATAGCTGGATTAGGATCACTCATGTTGGTTTTCAGCCTGAGAACAGCCTCGCCTTCTTCCATCTTGCCTTCAAGCATTTCATTCCAAAGGAAAAGACTTGGCTCATCGCTTCTTTTTCTGCAATCACATTCTTTTTTCTCAATTTTCAGCTTTCTGAAATCTTCAGCAGAACAAGAGCATACATATGTATCCCTATTTCTAATCAATTTTTCAGCCTGTTCATAAAATTTTTCCATATCATTGGACTCTATTATAACTTTGTCTGGCTTCAGGCTAACTGATTTCAGATCTTCCTCTATCATTCCATAGAACTGTTTCTCAACCTTGGATGGATCTGTATCTTCCAAGCGAAGAATAAACTTCCCCTTATACCGTTTTGCATATATATAACTCAGAGAAGCTGCTCTGAGTATGTGGAATATTGTAAGTGGTCCTGATGGCGCTGGAGCAAAACGAGTAACAACCTTTCCCATTTTAGCATCTTTCAATTCAGGTAGACCTTGTTTTTTCTCTTCTTTGACAAGAAGTTTCTTATCTATTCCTTCAAGCTCCTTCTTCTGGTCTTCTGGACTTAGCTCATTTACACTTTCAACTGTATTTTCAATATCAGACCTTAAAGGTGCTATATTTTTTCTTAAATTGGGGTTTTCTGCAAGAACCTTTCCAAGCACAGCTCCGGGGTTAGCCTTGCCATTATAAAACACAGCATTTTGAAGTGCATACTTTCTTATCAATTTTGAATCCATATATAATATTTGGAATAGATTAATATTAAATCAAAAAACGCAAATATTAAATCTATAGAACAATAATTAAATATGTCATATAAAGTGGGTATTTCTACAGGCCTTTACACTGTTGCAAGATCAGAAGAGCTTTCAACTGTCCTTAGAAAGCTGGGCTTCGGCCTTACAAGGGGAACTTCTGTTATTGAAATAACAGGTGACATACCGCACGAGATAGATATTTCTACAGGTCTGGAACTAATGGCAATAGCCAATAAACAGGGTCTTGAACTAACACTCCATGGCCCGCTGACTGTTCCCATATGCATACCAGAAAGAGGTGAGTGGAGGGATGCGGATGACCACATGAAAAAAGCAGTGAGGTCTGCTGTTTTCGCTGGATGTACATATATGAATGTCCATACATGCCTCAACATTTGGCTTGAACTAATGACATACGCAGGAAGAAAGCTTACAATGGTTTTCTGCGACCATGAAGGTCATTTCATAGGAAAGATACTCAAGGATAGTGAGAAATTAAGGGAATGGTTCATTGCAAGAAGATGGCATCTTTATTACAGGGATATGCTGAACAATGAGGAATTTGAGAAAGCCAGGCATAAAGCACAGGTAGAGCGCGGTGATGTATGGATAAGGGAAGAGATGGACAGAAGATCAACAGAAAATGCTGAGAAAATACTTAAAGAAATGGGCATAGATCCAGACCGCCCAACACCAGAAACTGGAAGGATAATAGAAAAAGTTTTTAGAGAAGAGAGGACAAAGGTTGAAAAGGAAGTACGTGAACAAGCATCAAAAGAGCACGCAGAGCTCCAGGAAATGTACATAAAGGAAGAGATAAGAGACAAGCTTAAAAACGGCCGCGACTGGGACACTGAAGAGCTTAGGGGTGTTGTGGGTGTTATAGACGGTTACCAGATAATGGCACATTATTTATTTTATACCAAAGATCCGTTATGGGGAAAGATGGTAGAAATGTACAGGGATGTTATTGTTGATAAATATAAAATGAATTATGGCGATGATTACTGGCTAGATGATGCCTGGAAAAGCGCTGAGAAAAACAATGATAGATCATTTAAAGAATTTTTCTACGCGGTTGTTGGTGCAAAGTTCCTAGAAGGTCATATAAAGCATATATTGGATTGGATGAAAGACGATAAAGATGGTCTGGTAAAGGAAATAAATGACCTTGCCATAGAAGAAGAAGAAAAAGAAAAGATTTTGGCTAATATAAAAAGGCTGAAATTGGCATTTGAGACTCCTGATGCAAGAGACCCACAACACGCAGGCCTGTTTATACTTTGGCATCCAAAACAGCAATATGCTGCCATAAAGACCATCAGAAAAACACTGAAAACTGATAAAGTCTGGATGCTTATGGATTATGAGCATGTGGCAACCCAGGGCGTTGATGCTATCAAGGATATGGAAAAGGTTGTTAAGATAGCGCCGGATTTTGGGGAATTTGTAATATCTGTACACTCGAATCCACCGAACCCATTGCATGCAATGGATCCCATAGAGTTGGGAGATGATAGAGTATACCAACTTCTTTGGATGCTGAGAACAACTGGATTTGGCAAAGGTGATCATAATGGTTATCTTATATTTGAGAGAGGTGGTGCAAAGGATCCTTTTGCAAAATCTGTTGAAGTTCTGAGATTATGTATTGAATATCTAGAAAGGGATATTCCACCAGACGAGCTCCCTCCTGAATTCTATGGTATTAAAGGCGCGGTTGCAGGAAGTGATAAGAGACAGATGCAGATAATAAAAGACCATTTCCATGAACCTCTGAGAGATTTGTTAGAGATGCCTGAAGAAGAGTGGACATTTCTTTCCCAAACAGCTATAAAGAAAGGCAAGAAGGGTGAAATCTTCAAGAAGGGAGAGTTCAGATGAACTTATCTTGTTCAATATAATACTTTTTATTGCAAAGAAACAATATTTATTCATGGCAGTTTTTGGAAAGGGGCAACCAAAAAAAACATTTAAAACAATTATAAGCGAAATTGTCAATAGAACTAACGATAATACGATGAGGCTTAGAAGAATTGAGCAGTCAGCTCAATCAATAAATATGAGAATGGATTCTATAGAACAGAATTTCCTTGAGGAAAGAAAGAATATTGAAAAGGGTATTGCTGAAATTAAAGACCTTTTATCATCACATGAGAGGAAAATTACTGAAACTGAAAAGAATTTACAGGAAATAGTTGAACATATTAAGAAAATGCCCAAAAATGAAAAACTAGCAGAACTGGAACAGCTTGTAGAGATATATAATCCGTTGAAATCAAATTTTGTTACAAAGGAAGAAGCTAAAAAAATGTTAGAGGAAAGAAAAGTTTAAAGACAATTTTTGATATTTATTAATATTAAAAAACAAAAACATATTAGGCATGATAAATTCATCTTGAATTTAAAACATGTTTTATTTAAAATATTAAGGTAGATGTATGCAGTGGCCATTTGGTGAAAAAAAAGGAAAAGGTGCTATCAATAAAATTCCGTCAGCTGAAAGGGTATCTACGCTTTCTCATCAGGGTTTTTCAGATACAGAGATAATAAGAGCAATGAGAGGTGAAGGTTATTCCCCATTGGAAGTTGATGAAGGAATGAGATCAGCAGTAAAAACAGCGGCTGCACCTCCAGAACCAAGACCTCCGGTAGAGCAGCAACCTGCTCCAGTGCAAAGACCACCTGAACCAATACCAAAAGAGATGCCACCGCCAGAAACACATGAAATTCCAGGGTTACCTGAACTGCCTGGTACTGAAGGCCTAGGAGAGATACCTGATTATCCTGATGATATTGATTTGGGACGTCCAGAATCTCCTGCAAAGCATAGATTGGGAAGGGACACCGAAGAGCTTGTTGAAGCAGTGACTGATGAAAAACTTGATGCTGTCAGAGAGGATATAAGAGAGGTAAAAACCGATACAAGGGATCTTAGAAGAAAGGTAGAAGATGTTGAAACTAAGATACAAAAGCTAGCCGGTACAGAAAAAACAGAAGTTACTGAAATTAGGAAACTTGTGACTGGCTATGGTGATTCTATTTCTGAGATGGCTGCTAAAATGGAAAGCATTGAAGCTGCATTAAAAGATAGTTTAAGGCCAATGCTCCAGACAATGAGAAGCCTTTCTGAAACTGTTAAAGAATTAAAAGATAAATAATTAAAGTTTTTTAAGACCAGGGCATTTGAACATTGTTCTTACAAAGACAACTTTTCCATTTATATATCTATTAAATGGCCATGTTCCGCATGCAGACGGCTTGTAGTCGTGAATTGAGCACATATGCTTTCCAGATATTCTTTTCTGAAAGACACATGACTTATCATCTCTTTTCTTAATATAATTGTTTTTTCCAACAAAGAATTCTTTTTTATGGCCCCTGTTTTCTATTTTCTTTATATCAGATTCAAGTAGTGGGACTTTGAAACGCTTGCAACATTTACCACATTGTTGGCAGTCGAATTTCTCTTTTTTTCTTCCAAGATGAAGACCTCTTATGAATAAGAAAAAAATGTATACCAAAAGTGATAAGTTAATATAAAGGAGAATGAGTTTGATTGTTGTTATCATAGTTTATGTTGATGCCGGTGCTGCTGCCTTTTTACCTTCCCTTCCAAGGACATAGAGAATGATTCCTATTATTACTATGAAGAATATTATTGTCCAAATATCAGAGTTGAACAATACGCTTGATGTCCCTCCAAGTGGAAATGCTCCGAGTATCAATATGACTGCTATGAACACCACTATTATTGCAACAACGACACCTTTGCCTGACCATGTTTTTTCATCGTTTATCTTAAATCCAAGCAATGCAAGCACCACTATCAGCAGAAGTATTGCGCTCGCTATCATTAAGAACATGCCTGATATCGAAACCAATAATCCATAAAGATAAGGATTCCACAAAAAGAAAAGCATTATAAAGAAACCAAATATTATTGAAATCAGAGCACTGGGAGCTTTTGGTATTCTGTCGCCAAGTGCCCAGTTAATTAAAACATAAATGATTGCCATTCCCAACAAGAATGGAAAGAGTAATTGGAAGAACTCCATGTTTAACATGTTGTTTAACATTGCTGAGAGTCCACCGCCAAATTGCGCCAAATAATAAACCATGTTATTTTATTGTAAAAGTAACTTTATAAATATTAACTGATTTTTCTTAATCTAAACCTTTTCCGCGCCTTTGTATTATAAAGGACAGATATTATCATTATCATAATGGCTTTAAATTTTTGAATTCTTCTTGAATCTCGTTTCTTAGCTTATATGTGTCTGCCTGCATAGCGTATCCAAGCCATCCACTAAGGCTTCTTTCAATATCATCTGAATCCATTAAACCACTTTCATATTCAACCTTAAACTTTTCAACTCTATTTCTAATTCCAATTATATTTTTCTTGCTTAGAAGGCTATAATGATAGAATATTCTGAAACCAAGAAAATTTACACCTTTGCACAAAGGATAGACCTTTGTCTTGTCCGAATGCAACTCTAGCTTTAAAGCTTTCATAAATATTTTTATTTCTCTTTTGAAACCCTCAAGCAGACTTTTTGATTTTCCCATAACAACAAAATCATCCACATATCTTATATAGTACCTTGCCTTTAGCTTATGTTTCATAAAATGATCCAACTCATTTAGATAAATATTTGCAAAGAACTGACTTGTGAGATTTCCTATAGGCATCCCTTTGCCAGGTATTTCAGATATATGATTCTTTATTATCTGATTTATCAATATTAAGATATTTCTATCTTCTACTTTCCTTTTTATAATTTTCATAAGAATATTGTGATCAATAGTATCAAAGAACCTCTTAATATCTGCTTTCAGAACATAACCAGCAACCATATTATTATCTCTGTGCTTGTTAATAATCCTGCCGTTTACAGATACTTTTCTTTTGAATCTATTTAATCGCTCCACTGCTTTGCTAGAACCTTTGTTTATCTGATTTGCAAATGAATCATAGATAAAGCCTTTCTCGAATATCGGCTGTATAATATTATACAAAGCATGATGAACTACCATATCTCTAAAATATGAAGCAGATATCCTTCTTGTTTTAGGGTCTCTTATAATAAATTGCCTCAACGGTTTCGGTTTATATTTGAATGTTTCAAGTTCATATTTTAAGTTGAGAATATTTTGTTCAAGGTTAGATTCAAATTTCTGAACAGGTTTCTTTCCTCTTTTACCTTTTCTGGCTTTCCTATAGGCAAGCTCCAGATTTCTGAAGGAGCAGAGTTCATCATAGAGGTTTCTGTGTTCCACTCCGAACCCCCCCCCCATATGTCATCGAGCAGGGCGCTCGCATATTCATATTTCCTGAAGCTGAGATAAGACAGGTCCTTGCTTAATCTCAGAAGAATCTGCAATTTTTGTATCTCATTGAGAATTTTTCTCCTTTTTCTTCTTGTATCATTATTGCTTAAATCTATGACAAGTTCAAGTATTCTAATAGAAGTGAGTTCTATTCTTTGGGATAATACAATTCTC
>JADHWJ010000004.1 GCA_016783545.1 Candidatus Aenigmatarchaeota archaeon
GAACGTTGTTGAAGAATTCCTTTGGATTCAGGAAAACCTTCCAGAAGTAAAAGAGGTTATGATAGAGGATGAAACATTTCCTGCTGTAAAGAAAAGGACAATGGAGCTTTGCAATCTTATGATAGAAAGAGTAGTAAAGCTGAAGTGGAGTTGCAATGCTAGAGTTGACACCGATATTGAGACTTTGAAAAAGATGAAAGAAGCTGGATGCAGATTAATGTGTGTAGGATTTGAAAGTCCGGAACAGGATAAGCTTGATGATATCCAGAAAAGAACAACAAAGGCTATGCAAGTTGAATTTATGAGAAACACAAGAGAGGTGGGGCTTCTTGTTAATGGTTGTTTTATTTTAGGATTGCCAGGTGAAACAAAGGAAAGCATGCAAAAAACAATAGATTTTGCAAAAGAGCTGAGCACTGATACTGCACAGTTCTATCCAATAATGGTCTATCCAGGAACCTCATCATATGAATGGGCAAAAGATAAAGGCTATCTGAAAACAGAAGATTATTCCAAGTGGCTTACACCAGAAGGTCTTCATACAACAACAGTGAGCAGACCAGAATTAACAGATAAAGAATTAGTTGAGTTCTGTGATAGAGCAAGAAAAGAGTTCTATATGAGGCCGAAGTATATTGGTTCAAAGATGGTTCAGGTTGTTAGAAAACCAGGCGAATTTGTCAGAGTTGCAAAATCAGCTAAAAAACTTGTTTCATATCTTTTCAGAGGAAGTTTCTGAGAATAAAAGCTTTTAAAGCTTTTCTCAATATTATTCTTATGACATCAGAAAAACCAGCAGAAAGAGAATGCAATGAATGGATAAAATTACCCAGCGGACTCTATGTTTCACCTGAACTAAGATTATATAGAAACAATGAAATGTTCATACTTTCTCATGCAACAAATATGGATGCAGAAACATTTAACAAAGAAGCCGAAGAATACGGCATTCATATGAAAGAATCAGATTTTCCATTGCAAAAATTAATCAAATATTCTATATTACTTTCAAGAAAAGAAGCTAACAGTTCTTTTGTTCCATTAAACGAGCAGTATGTTGATGTAGTGCTTGACATAGCAGCTGCAAAAACAAGAGCAAAAGCTAGAGAAACAGAACAACCAACTGAAGATGAAAAAGCAGCTATTAGTCTATATGAAAAATTAATAAGTGGTCCATGGGACGCTGCAGCTGAAATTTTGGAATTCCAGGAAAAAGTAAAAGAAGGGAAATGGTTGGCTGTCCGCTATCCGTTTGATGAACGCGGAGAATTAGTACAAGAAGATGAAGTTGTTATTGCATCTCCAGGCTGGACAAGAGCTATTGGAGCAAGGCATAAATATCCGATTGAAGTAAGTGAAGAAGAAGGTCCTGTTGAAAATATAGAAAATCCAAATCTTGAAGGAAATGATGTTAAAGGTTATTCTTACTTAGGAGATGAGCCTGAGAAAGAGGAACAGCGTTTGGTTCTCCGTGACCCGGGCTGGGGCGGCGTTGGGGTCCTTCTCGTCGACTTCCGCGGGAGGCGTTCTTGCTCGGATGCGCCTGTGTCTGCTCTCAGGTTGCGGAGTGTAATGTCAGAAGATTATGAGTCTGAAACTTCAAAACTGAAGGTAGAAGTAGGTCGGATGGCGAATGAATTGGTTTCTATCAAAAAAACAATCAGTGATGCTGAAGAAAGACTCAACACGCTAAAAGAATAAATAATTTTTTCTCTAAATATGATGTATGATATACTCTCTTTCCCCTAATCAGATGGGGGGGGGGGGGTACTTAAAAATGTTGTAAATTCTTCTTTTTCAATTTTATTTCTATTCATAGTCCTGGCAATGAGCGAACTACATGCCTGTCCATAGTGCACACAGCTTTTCCATATATATTAACAAGTACTGTGTGCAATGAAATACAGCAGTGACAGCTGGTAGGCTTTGGCTGAACGCTGAAACTGCAGTGAGTTTTTGGTGGATGGGCTATAAAGCAGTTCTCCGTAACCCGAACTGGAACGACGATATTGGGTAAAACCAACGTCAAAGGGTCCTTAACGTCAACTTCAACAGAAGGCGTTCTTACTCGAAATCATTATAAAAGAGACGAGACTGAGAATGTGTCTGCTCTCAATAGTCCAGCGAGCCAGGACTCAAATATGAAAACATATAAAAATCTTTACCCAAAAGTCTGTTCTCTAAAAAATCTCCATAAAGCATACAAAAAAGCAAGAAAGGGAAAAACTAAGAAGCAATATGTGAAAGAATTTGAATCAAATCTTAAACAAAATATTCTCCAATTAAAAAGAGAACTGAAAACCCAGACCTATAAACCAAAGCCACTAAAAGTTTTTGTAATAAAAGACCCAAAAACCAGAGTAATATCTGCCTCTGATTTCAGGGACAGAGTAATTCATCATGCTTTATGTAATATAATAGAGCCAATGTTTGACAGGATTTTTATTTCAGATTCATATGCAAGCAGAAAGAACAAAGGAACCCATGTTGCTTTGAAAAGATTTGACAGATTTAAATGGAAAGTATCTGGTAATGGAAAGTTAGTTAAGAATGTAAAAGATAAAAATATGGTAGTTGGTTATGTCCTAAAAGCAGATATAAAACATTATTTTAATTCAATAGATCATCGGATTTTGATGAGTATAATCTCAAGAAAAATCAAAGATGAAAAGATTTTATGGTTAATAAGAAAGATTCTGAAAAATCACAACCCAAAAATATCAGGGAAAGGGATGCCTATTGGAAATCTCACAAGCCAGCTATTTGCAAACATATACCTAAATCAGCTTGATTATTTCATAAAACATAGATTTAGGGCAAGGTTTTATATCCGATATATGGATGATTTTATAATTCTTCATAATTCAA
Source organism: Candidatus Aenigmatarchaeota archaeon (assembly GCA_016783545.1). Classification (GTDB taxonomy): domain Archaea; phylum Aenigmatarchaeota; class Aenigmatarchaeia; order QMZP01; family QMZP01; genus BS750m-G24. The sequence continues at coordinate 2,869 of JADHWJ010000004.1, forward strand.
AGAAAGTCCTGGAAAAATGGAAGAAACAAATAAACAAATTTCTGGAAAGCATGAAATTAGAACTTCATCCTGAAAAATCCAAAATATTCCCAATTCACAAAGGTATTTGCGTAGTTGGTTATAGAGTTTTCTATAATTACAAACTTCTGAAGAAAAGTAATATTAGATTAATTCATTGGAGAATCAAAGAATTCAGAAGGCTTCATGAGAGAGGTAATATTTCCAGAGAAAAAATCTTTGAGAGTATGCAAAGCTGGTTTGCTTATGCTAAATATGGAAATACATACAGTTTAATAAAGAGAATAAAAAGGTTTCTAATAGGTATTTAAATTTTCACAATAAATGATATCTATGAAAATACTAGTGACAGGCGGGGCAGGATTCATAGGAAGCAATACTGTTGATATGCTTGTTGATGCTGGACATGAAGTTTCTGTTATTGATAATTTTTTCTCTGGAAGGAAGGAAAATCTCAATGAAAAAGTGGAAATTTTCGAAGAAAATATACTAAAAAAAGACAAAATTAAAGAGATAATTGAAAAAACACAGCCAGAGTCGGTTTTGCACCTTGCAGCCACTGTTTCACCCCTGAGATCAGTTAAAAACCCCCTATTAGACGCTCAGATTAATATCGAAGGAACATTGAGCCTCTATTCTGCGTTGGCGGAGACCATAGAACAAGACTTTCTCAAAAGAATCGTCGTAGCGAGCTCCCAGGCCGCATATGGAGAGGGTAATTATGAGTGTGAAAAGTGTGGTTGGAAAGGAAAGCCAGATTTCAGAACTCCAGAAAACATCTGGAAGGGTAAATTTGACCATTTTTGTCCAAAATGTGGGTATTATCCTGTAAAACCAATATCAACAAAAGAAACAATGAGACAGGATCCTTCAATGCCCTATGGTGTTTCAAAACTTGCTGAAGAGAAATATCTGCTCTCCTTTGCACAATCATACGGAATAAACGGTATTGCACTAAGATACTTCAACGTTTATGGTCAGAGACAGACTTCACAGGGAATGGAGACAGCTGTCTCAGCAATATTCTTTAACAAGCTTCTTCACAATGAACAGCCGTTAGCGTTTGAGGATGGAAAACAGACAAGAGACTTTGTTCATGTAAATGACATTGCTACTGTAAACAAGCTTTCACTTGAGAAAGCAAAAGGAATCAAAAGATATAATGTTGGCGGCACACCAATCTCAATAGCAGGACTTGCAGAAAAGATAGCAGATGCTGTTGGTGTTGATAAAAAACCAATAATAACAAATGAACCAAGATATGCTGTAAAGGGAAGAGGAACAATAGATACAAGGCATTGTTTTGCTGACATGAGTCTTGTAAAGGAAGATCTAGGTTTTGAATCAAAGGTTAGTTTGGAAGACGGATTAAAGCAGACAGCTGAATGGTCAAAAGAGAATAAAGATATTCTTTAGTTTATAAAACTTTTTATTAAATTATCTTTATGAGCTATGTTCATGTAGTTTTTAGGAAAGAAGCCGGACATTCTAATGGCGCATACCAACTTTTGGGCAGAGGTGATGGTGGAGCAACTTTCGGCTACGGCGGAAATGTTGAAGGTGATTACAGAGTTCCTGAAAAGAAGAGGCTAGGTGGGAAAAGTTTCTTTGTTCCTGATAAGAGTATCCAAAGTATAACAAGGATGTCAGACCCTGAGCCAGAATTTGATTGATTTTCTACTAACATCCGTTATACGAAGTTTATTTCGTATAATAGTGCTTATAACCCTATTATCTGAACTGAACCCACCAAAAAGCATTTTATTCTTTTTGTACCAATAAAGCATATGATATCAGTTATAGTACCTACTTACAATAGTGGAGACAGAATAGGGAAGTGTATAAGCGCATTACTTCATCAGGATTACAAAGAACCATATGAAATAATAGTTGTTGATGATGGCTCAGATGACAATACAGTAGAAGTTGTGAAACAATTAAAAGTAAGATTAGTTGAGCAAAGGCATAAGGGTCCTGCTGTAGCAAGGAATTTAGGTGTAAAAAAAGCAAGAGGTAGTATAGTTCTTTTCACTGATTCTGATTGCATGGCCAGTAAAAATTGGATATCTGAAATGGTGAAACCATTTAAAAATAGAAAAATTGCTGGTGTTCAGGGTATATACAAAACAAAACAAAAGTCATTTACAGCAAGATTTGTACAAGTAGAAATAGAAGAAAGATATGGCAGAATGATAGAGAAGGGTGTAGATGGTATAGGCACTTATTCAGCTGGTTATAGAAAAAATATTTTTTTGAAAATGAGAGGATTTGACAGAAAATTCCCAATAGCATCTGGCGAAGATTTTGATCTTTCATACAGAATAAAAGATAAGGGTTATATGCTGACATTTAACCCAAATGCAGTTGTCTATCATCAACATCCAGAAGGTCTGGGAAAATATCTAGAACAGAAATTCAGAAGAGCTTCTTGGAGGACATTGCTGTATAAAAAACATCCAGGAAAGATAAAAACAGAAAGTTACACACCGCAAATGCTTAAGTTTCAGATAGCAATATTCTATATCTCTGCATTATTTCTAATATTATCAGTATTTTCTATTAATATTATTTTCTATAGTATTGGTTTTTTTGTTTTGCTTGTGTTATCTACTATACCATTCTCTATAAGAGCTTTCAGGAAGGATAGGATATTGATACTTTTATCGCCAATATTTCTGGTTTTGAGAACAGTGGTTTTTGGTTTTGGGTTGATATTTGGCATCTTGAACCTGAGAAGGGGCTAGAGAATGTATTTAAATTGACAATTTCAGTAAATCATATGAAAGTACTTCATATAACCCATGCATTCTATCCTTCAGTTGGAGGACTAGAGCTTCACATAGAGAAACTCTCCAGAGAGCTTGGGTGCGATGTCCTGACTGTGAACAAGAAAGCAGAGAGAAAATTACCAAGTTATGAAAATTATAAAGGCATAAAGGTCTATAGGCTGCCTTTTCTAAATCTTAGACATTATAAAATATTTCATCCAAAGATATTAAGTATCATAAAAAATTATGATGTGTTACATATACATAATCTGGGCTTTATCTCAGACTTTGTAGGTCTTACAAAATTTATACACAAAAAGCCAATTATATTAAGCACGCATGGTGGTATTTTCCATACAAAAAATATGGGCTTCTTGAAAAAAATTTACTTTAATTTATGGTGTAGATTCATATTTAGATATGTCGATAAGGTTATAGCAAACAGCAAAAACGACAAAATATTGTTCTCAGATATAAGCAAAAACATTACCTATATCTCAGATGCTGTTGACTTTGAGAAATTCTCCAGTATAAAGAGAAAACCAGATGAAAATATCTTTCTTTCTGTTGGAAGAGTTGCTAAAAATAAGCGCATAGATTTAATGATAGAAACTTTTTTTCATATACAGAAAAAGAAACCAAATGCAAAATTGTTTGTTATCGGTGACTTCTATCTAGATAAAGGAAATTTTACTGATATGATAAAATCAAAGGGTCTGGAGAAGTCTGTTTTCCTACTTGGAAAAGTGCCAGAAGAAGATATTTTGAAGCATATGGAAAAGGCAGGATTTTTTCTATCATCTTCAGAATATGAAGGTTTTGGAATATCTGTAATGGAAGCCATGGCAGCCGGAATACCTGTTATAGTCAATGATATAGATGCTTTTAGAAACTTTGTTATGAATGGAAAAAACGGATTCCTAATCGATTACTTTAAACCAAAAGATGCTGCGGATTCGATTCTGGAAATAATGAAAAAAGACAATTCAAATATTTCAAAGGAATCAAGAAAAACAGCTAAAAAATATGATTGGGATATTATAATTGAAAAACTTAAAAAAACATACGAGTCAGTTGATTATTAACTATTTTAACGCGGTTTTACAATATAATCCTATGGGCCTTAAGACTGAGATTGCGAGAGCAAATATCATTTTTACAGGTGGAAGATTCATTTCAGCTGCAATAGGATTTTTCTTCTCTATTATCCTTGCGAGAATATTACAGCCGTATAATTTTGGCCTATATTCTTTCTGTATAGTTATTGTCAGCTTCTTTATACTCTTCACAGATCTTGGACTAAACTCAACCCTGATAAGATTTGTTGCGAAAAACATGAAACTGGAAGAAAGGAGAAAGGTGAGTTCAATTATAAAATCGATATTCAAATACAAGATTGCCTTAACCATGTCAACTGGAATTATAGTTTCTATATTTTCAGAGCAGGTCTCATTATTAATATTCAATAAGCCAGAGGCAGGTTTTATAGTCTTTCTCGCAGGTTTTGTATTGATAGGAAATTCTTTATTCGCTTTCTTTGAGAGCCTTTTCACAGGACTAAAGAAATTCTCTATTCTTTCTGGTATTCAGATCTCACAGAATATTTTCAGATTTATTTTCGTTATAGGTTTAGTTGTTCTTGGTATGAGTGTTTCAGGTGCGATTACAGGTCTAATACTCTCATATGTTTTAATGGTCGTGGCTTCTATGGTGATAGTCTATAAGAAATATAATTTCATTGTTTCAGAAAGAGAGACAATGTTTGACAGAAGAGACATGCTGACATTCAGTGCTTGGGTATTCATGTACAGTATAGTGAATACAATATATGCTGTAATTGATCAGTTAATGATCTCTGCCATGCTACCTTTGGAAAGTGTGGGTTTCTATAAAATAAGCAATACATGGGCATGGAGTATAATATATCTTGTACCAATAGCAAGCCAGGTTTTGTATCCTTATTTTTCCAGCAGCACAAATAGAGACCAGATGAAGACAATGTTTTCCAATTCTTTAAAATATAGTTCAATATTCATATTTCCTCTTGCATTCCTTCTTTCTGCATTTTCAGGACCATTAATACTTTTCCTTTACAAAGCGTCATTTACAGTTGCTTCTGAAGCTCTGAGGATAATGGCGTTTGTGTCAATACCTATAGTCATTTCAATGATATTAGCAACATATTTTACAGGTGCTAAAAAACCAGAAATAATAGCAAAAATACTATTCATAATGATGATCCTGAACATAATATTTAACTACTTTTTAATCCAGCTATATGGTATCAGCGGTGCTGCAATAGCAACTTTAATTGCAAAATCCACTGAAACCGCTATCTTATTCATCATAATTATTTTAGTTCAGAAATTAACATTCAAACCATCTATCCTAATAAAACCATTAATAGCATCTATATTCATGTATTTTGTCGCATTGTTCTTCCTACCTAATGTAACAAATTATCTGACATTCGCAATCTATGGTGTTCTGTCTCTCTTAATATACGCTGCAATAATGCTAGTAATTGGAGGATTAAGAAAGGAAGAATTCTTGACAATAAGGAAATTGCTTAAATTTTAACATCGTTTTTTTTCATTCCAGATCTCCATGCAGGTTTCAGAAACATCTTTTGCATATTTTTTCCATGAAAATTTCTTTGATTGTTCTAATCCTTTTTTGATCATATTCTCTCTGAGATTTTTGTCTGTTAAAACAAGATCTATCTTTTCAGCTAATATCTTATCATCGAATGGGTCAGTTATCTTTATTGCTGCATCTCCAACCACTTCTGGTAGAGAGGAACAGCCTGTTGTAATAACAGGGAGTCCACATGACATAGCTTCTAATGGTGGTAATCCAAAACCCTCATAGTATGAAGGAAAGACAAACAAATCAGCAGCATTAAAATAATCAGGTAAGCTATCATGAGGAAAATTACCTGCAAATATAATTTTATTTTCTATATCAAGATGTTTGACTAAATTAACAAGTTCTTCGTGATTTCTTTCACCATAATCTCTCGGTCCAATTATTAGAAGTTTTATCGGAGTTTTAATCATTTTCACAGCCTTTAACAATGTTGGTATATTCTTTCTTGGTTGTTCACCGCCCACGTAGAGTAATAATTTTTCATTATCATTTACATTGCATTTTTCTCTCACAAAAGCCCTTGCGTTTTCATAGCTCTTTGGACTATACCTTTTAAAATTTTTGTGACTCACTCCTGCATAAATAACTTTTATTTTGTTCTCTGGAATACCTGTATATTTTAGAAAATCCCTTTTCGTGTTTTCAGACGCCACTATTATTCTTTTTGCTTTTGACATACCTCTAACATTAATCTTAAATGCCATCTTTGATTTTAGTGATGTAGAACCAAGGAATAGATAACAGAGATCCCAGCACCATACCACAGATCTTTTCTTATAAAAAAAATTAAGAAGATATCCAAGACTAGAATCTGCTATAAATGCAAAATTTTCTTGATTTTTTGATAGTTTATACTCTTGAAAAATCTTTTTTATTTTCGCTGGAATATTGGATATTTGTGGTAATACATTCCATTTTCTCTCAAATCCTTCTTTGGAATCTATTAGAGATTTTTCCCATTCTGTTAATAAAATATTCCTTTCTGGGATTAAAATTCTTAATTTCATAGACTAAATTCAACTTAAATATTTATATTGTTAGTGGAATGGATATTCTCAGTCAATGGATGAAACAGTGAAGTGCGTTTTACATGGTTTATAAATATAATGTCTAATATTAGGCTATTATGAGTAAAGTAGTTTTGTTTTTTCCTGGTGAAAATTGGTCCTATGGGACTGATAGAGAGTTTCCGCCAGTGTCTATAATATCACTTGGCAATTATCTAACTGAAAATGGTATTTCATGTGAGTTAGTTGATGTTAGACATGATGATTTCACTAAAGTTAATCTGGACGATGTTATTTTTGTAGGAATATCATCTTTTACAGGTCATCAGATAGAAGTTGGTCTTACAATAGCAAAACACGTTCGTAAAATTAACCCATCAATACCAATTGTATGGGGAGGGATACACCCAACATTATTGCCTCACCAAACACTAGAAAATCCATTTGTGGATATAGTTGTTTCTGGGGAAGGTGAAGAGACGCTCTTAGAGCTTGCAAGGAAACTAGAAAAAGGAGAGTCAAAAAAAGATGTTCGTGGGATATCATATAAAACAAAAACAGGTGCTATAAAACATAATGAAAAAAGACCTTTCATGAATATGGATGATGTTTCAAATGTTTCTTTTGATTTGATTAAGAATCCAAAAATATATAAACCGACTGAAGTGTACCATTACATGAGTTCAAGAGGGTGTCCTCATAGATGTGTTTTTTGTTACAATACAAAATTTTGCCAGAGTAGATGGAGAACAAAATCAGATAAAAAAGTAGAGGAAGAGCTGAAATATATAATGGATACATACAATCCAAAAATTATAGAGTTCTGCGAAGATAATTTTTTTGTAAGAAAAAAGAAGGTTGAGAATATATGCAATTTTTTAAAATCCGAAGGATTCTCTGGCGAGTGGACTGGTGACTGTAGAGTTGATTACTTCAAATCTTATGACAAAGACTTTCTAAAACTAATAAAAAATTCAGGCTGTAATGTCCTAAGTATTGGAGTGGAATCTGGTTCTCAGCGAATCCTGGATTTCGTTTGCAAAGATATAACAGTTAAAGGTGCAATTGATGCTGCAAAAAAATGCAAAGATGTGGGTATTTCATTTTTCAATTTATTTATGGTAGGATTTCCAACCGAAACACGAGAAGAGGTCCATAAAACATTAAATCTTATAGATATACTTGAAAGAATAAATCCAGAGAGTAGTTCTATTATAAGCTCATTCAGTCCATATCCAGGAACAAAACTTTTTGATGTAGCTGTTTCAATGGGATTTAAACCCCCACAATCCCTTGAGGGGTGGGGCAAATGGCTTTTTTCAACTAAAGGTAATATTAACTGGATGTCTGAAGAGGATGTTGATTTCTTAGAAAAAGTTGCCATGATATCGCGTGTAAGAAGAGTTGAGAGAAAGGTTCCAGAAACCGTAAGCGAATTATTGAAACTTGCAGGAAAGCTGCCATTTTCTCTGTCAGGGAATCTTAGATGGAGATATCGATTTTTCTCTTTAACATATGAATGGAAACTTTGGAATTATATACAGCGAAAGAGAGGATACTTTTAGTTTAAAACTAATTTATATTGTTTTTCAATTTCATTGATTCTTTTGTTCAGAGAGAATTCCTTTGAATAATTTACTGCATTCTTGCTCAATTTATCACGCAGTTTTTTATCAGTTAGAATTTTTTTCATTGATTCTGCAACTCCTTCAATGTCTCTAGCCTTGACTAATATTCCAGCATCTCCAATAGCTTCTGGAATTGCATATAAATTATACGCTATTGACGGGCATCCACACGCTTCGGCTTCAATGAAAACCAAGCCAAATCCTTCATGTAGACTGGTCAAGACAAATGCCACAGCAGATGAATAATAAGAGGGTAATTTATCATTTTCGACATAATCAATAAGTTTTATGTTTCTTGACAGGTTATTCTCTTCAATAAATTTTTTCAATTTATCCTTTTCTGAACCACTGCCTATTATAACCAAATCCGCATCAAAGTTTTTATCAAGAAGAATCTTAAATGCCTTCAAAAGTTCTATTCTGTTCTTTCTCTTGTTCAATGATCCAACACTGAGAAATGTAGGTCTTTCAAAAATACTTTTCTTGCCAGGACTGAACTTGGAAAGATCTATACCATAACGTATAAGAATTGGTTTTTTATCTGTATAGAGACCAATAAATTCCATTAGATTTTTAGACTCAGTTATTATTTTATCTGCGTTGTCAAGAACTCTTTTTATTACAACAGATTCTTTATCAGATTTTTTACCTACAGCACCATCACACAATTCTGCTAATATACCGTGCTCAGTTACAATGTATTTCCTCTTAAGTATCTGAGATAACATATAGGCTACAATACCACCTGATTCAATCCAGTGACCATCTATAATGTCTATTTTATTTTTTCTGATAATGTTCATACAGGCACCACATAAAGAGAAAAGTCCGAGTGTTCTCTTAATGCCAAGATTTTTAGAAAGAAAGAAAAACATACCTGGTTTTTTTAAAAACATACGAAACCCCATAAAAATTAATTTGAAAAATGAATCATCTCTATTCACAACTGTTAGATTCCCTTCTTTTCGTGTTTCGCTATGTGTTGCCACTGCCCATATATTGTGCCCTCTGTCAGCTAAGCATTTAGCCTGTGTCCCTACAAATATGTTTTGATGGGTCGCTGATTTTGTTGGGAATGATGATGATATTATCAAGATGTTCATAAGATCAATTCAATATTATATGATAAATATATAATGATATCTTATACATGTTTTCTACATTTAACATATAAACTGTTACCACGTATTCCAATAAATGAAAGAAAGTCCTGTAATTTATTGACAAATTTAGGTGATATCATCTCCCTTCTACACAGATAACCTGCGCCCCTAATAGACTTTGGTTCAGGAGTGATTTCGATTCCCCTAAACCCATTATCAAAAACAATTTCCCTTAATGATTTTCTTGAATACGGCCTTTTATGAGTATAATCATCCCAAAATTGATGCCCTATTTTTTTTGCATCTGGAACAGCTGCAATCAATATACCATTCGGCTTTAGAATTCTATAAAATTCCTTTACCAGTGGTACGGGATTGTTAAGATGTTCTAATATCTGTGATGCGTGAACACAGTCGAATGTATTATCAGGGAAATCCAGAGTTTTTTGAACATCCATTAACAGACAATTTAGCCCTCTATCTGAACACGCTTTCAAAGCATCTGGGTCATTGTCTATACCAATTATATTCTCTTTATCCAAAGATACAAAATTACCATTTCCGCAACCAACATCTAATATTCTACCTTCAAAATCAGAGAAAAATCTTTGCCAATAAGGTTTTGTTTTCTTATCATTACTTATTATTTTACTGCTTTTATTGTATAACATCTCATCACCAATTAAACCTATCTTGAAATAATATCTGCAGGTACTCCGACTACTGTTGTCTTTTCTTTAACATCCTTTGTGACAACAGCTCCTGCACCAACAACTGCATTTTTTCCTATCCTGATTCCAGGCAGGATTATTGCACCTGCTCCTATATAGGCGCCGTTTTCAATAACAACCTCTTTTTCCACTGGATTTTCCATACTTAATGAACTATCATGTGTAAATATCATTGCACCAGGAGCTATTTGAACATCCTCTCCTATATGGATTGTTTTTGTTATATCTAGAAAACAGTTGAAAAGAACCCAAGAATTTTTTCGCATAATCAGCTGTCCTTTTGTTTTTTTATTTCTATATCTTATTTTTACACCTGAACAAATAACAGCTGTTTTAGCTATTCTATACCTGTGAAATGCCCTTTCACATTTTACCCTTAGATATGTGGGTAGTTGCTCAAATATCGGCTCAAACATAATTATAGTTGAGAGATATCTTTAAAAACGCTGTCAAAAGCAAGAGGCCCCTTAACAGCATCATTTTCAATATATGTTTTATGCCACATCTGGAAAAATACTAAAGGCCACAATTGGTTGTAATTTTTACTTTTGTTGATTTTATCTACATAACTACTATTGAAGTATCCTTGTTTTTCAATATTTCTCTTCGAAAGCAAGTGATCTGATATCTCTTTCAAATCATTTTCAAGCCAGCTTATAATAGGAACCGCAAAAGGATGTTTTTTCCTTTTGATAATCTCTTTTGGTAGTTCATTTTGCATTGCTCTTTTGAGTATATATTTTTCTGTGAATCCTTTCAGTTTCATGTTGAATGGTATTTTTGCAGAAAACTCAACTAATTTATGATCCAGAAATGGAACTCTTGCTTCAATCGAATTAGCCATAGACATCTTATCAACATTCATCAAAAGTATATCTGGAAGCGGAACTTTGAGTTCAAAGGAAGAGATGTTTGCATTTGCTTTTTTTTCATCCTTGAAATAATCTTCGACTACAATGTTATCTTTCATACCTTTTTTTATCTTTTCTAGAAACAAATTATCCTTATCTTCTTTGTTAAAAGTTTCTAGTAACGATTTGTAAATTTCCAAGAAATTTCCTGATCTGGAAGAAAAATCTGCAAGAAATTCCAGATACCTCTTAGGTTTTCTTCTTGGAATAATCCCTGAAATGGATTTTGAAATTTTTGGTATTATTGTTTTTTTCATATATTTCGGAAGGAGAAAATATCTCGAAAGTTTCATTATTTTGTATTGTCTATAACCCATAAATAATTCATCTCCACCTTCACCCACAAGAGCAACAGTTACGTGTTTCTTCGCCTTTTCAGATATCATAAATTCTGGAACAGACGAACCATCGAGTACAGGCTCATCAAAATGCCATACTATTTTCGGTAGCATCTTTATGTCATTTGTTTTCAAAACAACTTCATGGTGATCAGTGTTGAATCTCTCTGCAACCATCCTTGAAAAATTCGATTCATCATAATGCCCACCCTCTTCAAATCCTGCTGATATTGTTTTCACAGGTTTTTCACTTAATTTGCTCATGATTGCAACCACAGCACTTGAATCAAGTCCTCCTGAAAGAAATGCCCCTAAGGGAACATCGCTCATAAGCCTTTTTTTGACTGAACTTTCCAATATGTCTGAAAGATTTTTTGTATAATAATCAATTGATTTATTTTCAGATTCAAAATTTACCAAATTCCAGTATTTTGTTATGATAGGTTTCTTTTCTTTCACGTCATATTCTAAACAATGCGATTGTGATAATTTTTTAATCCCATCAAACATGGTCCTAGGTGCTGGTACATATCCAAGTGAAAAATAGTGGTTCATTGCTTGAAAATCAACATCCTTCTTAACATCAGGGTGTTGTAAAATAGCCTTAATTTCAGACGCGAAGATAAGACTCCCATTAAAAAAAGTATAGTATAGTGGCTTTATGCCAAGTCTATCTCTTGCCAGAAAAAGACTCTTTTTTTTCGAATCCCAGATTGCAAATGCAAACATACCATTGAAACGTTTAAGACAATTTTTCCCATATTCTTCATATGCGTGAATAATCACTTCTGTATCAGAGTTAGTATAAAACTTATGTCCCTTTTTCTCTAAATCAGTTCTCAATTCCTGAAAATTATATATCTCCCCATTAAAGACTATTTGAATTGTTCCATCTTCATTTTTCATTGGCTGTTTTCCTGTTTTTAGGTCTATTATACTCAATCTTCTATGTCCAAGGGATATACCCTTATCTATGAAAACCCCTGAATCATCAGGACCCCTATGTTTAATGGAATCCATCATCTTTTTTAAGAGTGCCTTATCTTCAAAACCTACGAATCCACATATTCCACACATAATCATCAATTTTAATAAAAGGATTAAAGATATTATATGCACATTTCAAAATATCTGCCCATAATAGGTATTATTCTTTTCATTTATGTTATATGGAGCTCTAAACCCTTTGAAATTATGGAAATCTTTTCTAAAATAAGCTTTTTATACGTTTCTGTTGCTATTTTCTTCGGTGTTGTTATATCACTCATGAGAAGCTTCAGATGGAAAATGATAGTAAATCTCCATCAGATACACTATCCTTTAAAAGACTGCTTTCTGGCATGGTTAGTGGGCATTGCAGCAGGAACAGTTACTCTTGGAAGGATAGGTGATTTCATAAAGGCTTTTTATCTAAAATCAAAAGAGAAATCATTCGGAAAATGTCTATCAACGGTTATAGTTGATAGAATATTTGAGTTATCTGTGGTTATAGGATTCGCACTCTTGGGAATAGTATTTCTTAACTACTTTTTTGGCTATAATTTTATTTTCTATATAGCAGTTTTTCTTTTTGCAGCAACCTTTATTCTAGCCATCTACATATTCTCAAAGAAATGGTTGGCAAGAAAATTACTAAAATTTGTTTTCTATTATTTCATACCTAAAAAGTACAAAGAAAAGACAAAGTCAAACTTTAATTCGTTTTATGATTCCATTGAAACAGTGAAAAATAGGAAGAAGAAAATCTTTATAATACTTTTTCTGAGTGCAGGTATATGGATGTTTTCAATAATTCAGATTCAGATTATAGGACTTGCTCTTGGATTAGAATTAGATTATTTTTTCTTATTGTTCATAATGAGTTTAGTTATTATAATAGAATTGATACCTGTCACTGTTTCAGGTTTTGGGACAAGAGAATCTTTTCTCATTTTCTCTTTTTCATTGATAAACATAGGAAAGGAGAGTGCCATAGCTTTTAGTTTATTGTACTATATCATAGCTTATCTGTTCTTTGGTATTATTGGTTTTATAATATGGGCTAAAAGGCCTGTCAATATAGATATTTCAGAAGAAGATAATAATCAAAACGATTCAGTGACTAATCAGATTCAATTACCCACTCACGAATAAAACTCATTCCTTGCTTTCCGGCTCTTATCAAATCTTTTATTGACTTTATCCTTTTTATTGTGCTGAACGCATATCCTGGTCTAAGATAGAATGCCTTGTATGCTTTTATTTTTGCAGTGTGCAAATCCTCAATAGACATTTTATCTGTTTTTATTATAGGATTGTTGATTTCGAATTCATCCCAATCTTCAGTTGTCAGCCAATTATTCTTTTTGGCAATCTCATAAAACTCTGTCCCATGGAAAGGAGTTGCACAATAGAATTGCGCGTAGGTTGGGTTTATTTTTTTGATAAAATCTATTGTCTTTTCAACTGTTTCCTTTGTTTCCCCTGGAAGGCCAAATATGACATGTGCTATAGATTCTATCCCAGCATCATTAGTCCATTTTATTGCATCCTCAATCTGCTTAATGTTAATGCCTTTTTTGGCATTATCCAATATCTCTTTCACACCTGACTCAACGCCATATGATATAATCGAGCAACCCGCGTCTTTCATTCTTTTCAGCATTTCAGGGTCGATTGTGTTAACCCTTGAATTACACATCCAATTAAATTTCAGCCCTCTTCTTTTTATCTCATCGCAGATTTCAATGACAAAATTTTTCTTCAGTGTAAATGTATCAGACCACATTGTTATATCAGAGATCTTATGAACATTTAGAATTTCTTCTATTTCATCAACAATGTTTTTACAACTTCTCTCTCTACATTTTTTCCCATAATAAACATTCGCTGTACAATATATGCAACTTGAAGGACAGCCCCTTGAAGGAACAAGAAGTGTGTATGGTCTGTTATAAATCGGCATTGTATATTTTTCATTCTTTAACAAATCCCTTGCAGGGAATGGCAGAGAATCTAAATCCTCAATAAGTGGTCTGTCTGGATTATTGATTATTTTTCCATCTTTCTTATATGATATTCCTTTAACATGGTTTACATTCTCTTTTGATTTCAAAGCCTCTGCTAATTTCAGGCATGAAATCTCAGGTTCTCCTCTTACAATAAAATCCAGTTTTGATTTTTCCATACTTTCATCTGGAAGAACAGTGACATGAACCCCTATTGCAGCAAAAAATGATTTGCTTATTTTTTTCAATACATCAACAACAAGCATATCTTCTCTAAACGTTGGTGTTGAAGTGTTTACTATTGTCAGATCAGGCTCAAAAGAAATTACATGGTCTTTGAGAATATCTATCGGTGTGTCTTCAGCAACCGCATCTATAATTTTTACTTCAAATCCAGATTCTCTTAAAACAGCCGCAATGTATGGCAATGATATTGGAACCATTACATATTGCCAGGAAGATAGTTTCTGTTCACACCTACCTTCTTTAACATATCCTGTTTTACCCGGTGGATTGAGAATTAACACTTTCATTTCTGCCTCCTTGAAAAGACCCATTGCTTGAAGAAAGAATTTGCAGACCTTATAGCTCTCTTTGGATTTCCTAGTAATCTTATTATATATTTTGGCCTGATATAAAATGAAATAAATGCACTCTTCTCTGCTTTGACTATATCTTCTGAGCTTAACCCATCAATTACAAAGACATCACAATCTGCCTGATCATATTTTGACCAGTCAAGGGTCTTTATTTTACCCTCTTTTAACTTTTCCTCATAAAATTCTGTTCCTGGAAACGGAACAGCTGTGAAAAATCTGGCATATGTGGGGTCGCATTTTTTTGCGAATTTTATTGTATCCTTGAGAGTCTCCTTTGTTTCTCCAGGAAGACCGAAAATGAAATATGCTATTGTTTCTATTCCTGTTTTATTGACCATTGAAATTGTTTCAATAGCCTTTTCCAGTTTTATACCTTTTTTTGTTCTGTTTAATACTTCTTGGTTTCCTGATTCTATGCCAAATGCTATGAGCCAGCAGCCTGCGTTCTTCATCTCTTTTGCCATTTCCATGTCTATTGTATCAACCCTGCTATTACAGAACCATTTAATGTTAAGATTTTCATCATTCAGTTTTTTACATAGATCAAGAACAAAACTCTTCCTAAAAGTGAATGTATCAGAATTAAAGAAAATATTATCGATTCCAAGTTTTTTTATTTCCTTTATTTCTTCTATGACACTGTTTACAGATCTTGTACGCCACTTATCGCCATAATATAGGCGAGATGTGCAGAATGTACACTTGAATGGACAGCCTCTACTGGTTCTTATTATGGTAAATGCACCACCTCTCATAGGAACTTTATATTTTTCATTCTTTAACAAATCCCTTGCAGGGAATGGCAGAGAATCTAAATCCTCAACAGGAGGTCTATCCGGATTATTGATTATTTTTCCATCTTTCTTATAGGATATTCCTTTTACTTCGGCAAGTCCCCTTTTACTGTCAATAGATTTAACCAGGTCTCTAGATGTTATTTCAGGTTCAGCACGTATGACAATGTCAATTGTATCGTTGTCTAATGATTCTTTAGGAAGTGCTGTAGAGTGTGTGCCATAGAAAACAGTGACAACATTTTCATTGACTTTCTTTGCAAGCTCAGCTGCATGTAAATCGTCAAAAAATGTTGTTGTTGTGGAATTAAATATCGTTATATCAGGTGAGAAGTTTTTATATAAATCTATGAGATCATTCTCTGTGTAATTGTCAATTGTAGCATCTACGAGTTTTATCTTATATCCTTCATTACGTAGAATCGATGCTATTATTGCTAATGTTATCGGAGGCCAGAATTCTGGGTCTGCTCTTGACTGACATCGACCTTCCTTTACAAACGCTCCTTGTTTATATGGTGGTGGATTTAATAATAATATTTTCATATTAGATTCCTCTTAGATACAAGCTTAATATTGTTCTCGTTAGTTGTAATCCATGTGCGATCGGGTTTATAGAATGCTGTACATTGTCATAAGAACAGCTTATGGGAACTTCTTTTATTCTAAAATTATTCTTTTTAGCTATATATAATATTTCAATCGAGGATCCCATACCATCTCGTTTAAAATCAATTATCTTTTCAAGGGCTTTTCTGGAAAATGCCCTAA
The DNA here is from genome assembly GCA_016783545.1 of Candidatus Aenigmatarchaeota archaeon. Classification (GTDB taxonomy): domain Archaea; phylum Aenigmatarchaeota; class Aenigmatarchaeia; order QMZP01; family QMZP01; genus BS750m-G24. The sequence continues at coordinate 19,173 of JADHWJ010000004.1, forward strand.
ATCCTGATTGTGTGTCTGTTATCCTGATGCCCAGAAAAATCTTAGTTAATATCGTGAAAATGTGTATTCCAAGCTTTCGGGTGAACGGTATCTTTGATTTATTGTCTAGAAATCTAGAACCTATAACCATGTCATAATTGTTATCAATTAAAGAATTCATCAGCCTGCTGGACTCTGCAGGATTGTGTTGCAAATCCGCATCTATTAATAAGAAAAAATCCCCACCCACTTGGAGACCTTTTCTGAATCCGGATTTCATGGCTTCACCATAACCTTTGTTAGCAATATGCGAAACTGTTATTACATCGAGATTTTTTAATATATCTCCTGTTCTGTCTGCACTACCGTCATTTACAACTATTATTTCATCAACTTTGTTCCTTAGACCATCAACTACTTTTTCTATGTTTTTCTCTTCATTATATGCAGGAACAATAGCTACTCGTTTCATTTTTAGTACCTTAAGATTTTAACTATTTATATTAATTTGAAGCAAAAAGATTAAAATGAGCAATCTGCATATTTTTGGTGATAATAACCAGAAATACCTGTATTTTTTTCTTATTTTTTGTATATTATTTGGGATATTTTTCAGGTTCTATGATTTAGGGTCTGCTTTCATGTTTAGGGATGAACCGATCACGTTTATAGGTGGAATCAAATTACATTATGATAATCCATATGATGGGAGACTTTGGAATTACGAACATCCTGCTGTTGCTAAATGGTTTATAGGATTGCCCACACGATTTATTGCTACTGATTATAATGAAATCTTACAAATACCAACGAATATGTATGTCTGGCTCTATGTTGGTTATGAAGCACTGTCAAAGACCTATGTTGCAATGAGACTACTAACGGCTTTGTTTGGTGTACTATCTTTGGCTCTTATTTTTCTAATCACCAGAGAATTATATGGCACTAAGGCTGGTTTGTGGAGCACTGTAATTGCTGCGCTTTCATTTGATTTAATTCTTTATAGCAGAATAACATTTTATGAGACCTATCTTATTACATTTTTCTTATCCAGTATTTTCCTTTATATAAAGTATCTAAAAACAAGGGAGTCTGGTAAAAGGATATTGTATATGGCATTGACCTTTGTCTTTGTTACACTAACTATTGGTACGCGTTCCTTCAATCCATTGTTCATTATACCAATATTATTACTAAGCCAGTTTATTATCAATCGTAGAAGAATGAAGGAAAACCTTCTTTTCATTGTTTTGCTGATTGTATCTTTGCGTATTGTTTTCTTTCACATATATCCGCCAGAAATAAGAGATATAGCACAAGCAGCTCATGGAATTACTTCATTGGGGAGTATAATGGGATTTTCCCTCATACAAGAAATAATGATTATTTTCTCTAGGAATTCCTATCTTTTCATTGCATCAATACTGATAACAATTTATAGTGTTCTAAGAGTAACAAGAAATAATGAAGGAGAGCCGAGAAGAACTATTAGCCTTACTTGGATAAAAGAATCTATTAAAAATCCTAAGCCGGTTCTAATAATCAGCATAGCTTTCTGGATTATATTTCTAGGATTTGGATTTTCTAGATATGGAACAGATGCTCGTTATCTTATTATATTATTTTTACCTCTTTTCATAATGGCAGGCAAGCCCATGATCAAGATGGCTAAAAACAAAATGATTCTTTCAATTTTGATTATTCTTATAATTGTGAACATGTATGGAATTGTGGCAGCATTCCCCTACTTTGGAGATTATTCAAATTTTGGAGATCCTCTCTGGAACAGATTTGTCGGTACGCATGAACATCAGGGTGCTGTAAGAAATGCAATGAAATATCTAGAATCCCAAGGCAATCCGTCTGTTGTTACATCAGAGCCAAACATATTGATATTCTATCCAGGGGATGCTGATAGTATACCTATACCGAACGGTAAGAGGTGCAACCCTAGTTATATTGAAAAACTAAAGAAGGCTGAGCCGTATGTTGTCTATAACACAATTTCCCCTGATAATTCAAATATCGAAAATGATATGTATACATGCCCTGCTTTTAGATCGTTACCAATGACACTTATCGAAAGTTTTGAACCAGACAATAGCGTCAGGCTTTACAAAATAACTAATCAGTGAATTCATTAACTTTTTCAGAAACAAATTTCACTTCTTCATCAGTCATTAATGGAAATACTGGTAATGATAAAATTTCATTTACAGTCTTATCTGTTTCAGGTAGTTCTGAATCAAATTCCTTGAATATCAGTTGTTTGTGAATAGGTATAGGGTAATGTATACCAGCTTCTATCTCGTTTTCTAAAAGGAAGTTCTTAAGCTCCTCTTGTTTTTCAGTTCTTATAACATAAAGATGGTACACATGCTTTCTTTTTTCATGTTCAATCGGCTTTACAACACCTGTTAGCATTTCATTATACATTTTTGCAATTTCTTTTCTCCTTTCTGTAAATTTGTCAATGAGCTTTAGTTGCTCTCTACCTATTGCTGCTGAGATTTCAGACATTCTAAAATTAAGGCTGAGTGCACTACTTTTAAATTTACCATCTTTTGTTCTGTAATCCCTTCCATGGTCTCTTAGTATTTTTAGTTTCGCATCTAATTCCTCGTTGTCTGTAACAATAATACCGCCATCACCTGCAACAGTTATATTTTTTGATGGAAAAAATGAAAAGCAAGAGGCATCACCAAACGAGCCAGCCCTTTTCCCATCGAACTCAGCTCCATGTGCCTGGCAACAATCTTCAATTAAAAAGAATTTATTTTTTTCTTTTAGTTCCATTAGTTTTTTCATATCACACATCTGTCCATACAAATGGACACATAAGACAGCTTTTGTCTTTTCGGTTATCTTTTTTTCCAGGTCATCCATATCAATTAAAAAATCATTACCAATGTCAACAAAAATAGGCTTTGCACCAACAAAAAGAATTGGTGATGCTGATGCAACAAAGGAATGTGATGGAACTATAACCTCATCGTCTTTACCAATACCCAAAGCCTTTAATGCAATGTATATTGCGGTTGTTCCATTGCTTACAGCAGTTCCATGTTCAACACCACAAAATTTTGCAAATTCCTTCTCGAATTCTTCAACATTTGGACCTTTTACAAATCTATTGGATTCCAGAACTTCCAGTGTTCTCTTTTTCATATCTTCTGTTATGGTAGGCTTGCTTAATGGAACATTCATATTTCCATCTCCTTCCCACTGTCTGCAGATTTTAAACAAAAATCACATATCCTTACAGCCTCAAACCCCACCTTTCCAGAATTTATAGGTTCATTACCACTCTCAACTGATTCACAGAATGATTTCAGTTCATCTTTCAGTGGTTCATTTTTCTTGATTTCAATTTCAATTGGTTCTGAAAACTCATTTTTATCATAACTAATTTTTATTGGGTGTACAACAATCTTTTGTTCGAGAAAATCAATGTATATTTTTTTATTTGAAGCGATTATCCACATATCCCTTTTCTTTAATGGGTGCAGCCAGCTAACTTCTAAATTTGCTGCGAAACTATCATAACCCAATGTAATATTAGCATAATCCTCTCGTTCTTCAGAAAGATAATTTATTTTCTTGCAAAAAACCCTTTTTGGTTTTCCAAACAGAAAATTCATTGTATCGATTAGATGAGAACCGAAATTAAAAACAACACCCATATCCTTTCTTGGTGGTTTGCTTGAATGGATGTATCTCATTGTAGTGTAATGAATATCTCCAGCGTCTTCCAGCAGTTCTTTTAATTTTAAAACAGCTGGATTATACCTGAATAGATGACCAACAGCCAAGATCAAATTCTTCTCCTTTGCCAAATCCACAAGCTCTTTCGCTTCTTCTGGATCTAATGTTATTGGTTTTTCAATAAAGACGTGTTTTCCTTCCAATAGACAATCCTTTGCAATTTTATAATGTATATGGGTTGGTACAACAATAGAAACAGCATCCACCAATGATAAGAGTTCTTTATAATCTGTAAAGAAACCTGTATTGAATTCCTTTGCCATTTTTTCCTTTTCAGGATCTACGTCAGCAACACCAATAAGTTCACAATTTTCCAGTTCTGAAAATACTCTTAAGTGATTTTCTCCCCATTTCCCAGTACCTATTAAACCAACTTTAATCATATAAAACACCTTAGTATCTTTTTCATTGTTTTTTATCTTTTAAAACAACATTTTCCAAAAATTCAAGATATTCTTTAGCAACATCTTCCCAGCTTCTAATTTTTATCTTTCTCATATTTTTTGCAAGCCTTTCCCTGAGATTTTCGTCTTTAATAAGTTTCTCTAGACCTTCTCTTAAATCATATGTAAGATACGCGTTTTCCATATGATCCAGAAAATAACCAACCCTACCCTTTACAGCTAAAATGCATTTCCCAGCTCTGATATACTCAAACATTTTCAGTGTTGAGTCATCATTTGGTGTTAAAACAAGAATATCAGCAGCTTTAAGATATTGAGGAATATTCTTATGGTCAACCTGACCCACAAAATGAAGGTTTGGTGGGCAGTCTTTTATTTCTATATCAACCTTTCCTATGATATAGACATCACAGTCCAAGCCCTTGACAGATTCTATTAAACTTGTTATACGCTTGTATTTTGTTGCACCACCAACATAAAGAACCTTTAATTTACCCGGTAGCTTGGCTGGCATTATGTCATCAAAATTATCAAATACTTTGTCAATTCCATGGGGAATATAGAAAACCTTTTTACCAAACAATTCACATTTCTTTTCCATTGCTCTGCTTGGTGTTGTTATAAAATCAGAGTTTTTTATTGCATAGTGTTCAAGGAAAGCTATTCTATCTATGCCGTGCGTTCTGCCCATAACTTCTGTCCAATTATCTGTACAACCGTTTACAATTGGTACGTTAATCAAATTCAGTTTTTTCATAAAACACACTGCTGCACCAATAACACCAACACAGATAACAATATCTGGCTTGAATTTTAAGTATTTGAAATAGAATTTTTTCCAATCTTTTTTCAAAATATGCCTTACTTCATGCCCTGCTTTTCTGAATAGTGGCGGTAGAGAGTGCCATCTACCACAAAACGCCTTTGGATTGTATTCATCTCCATGTGTTATTATTAGTATTTTCATGTAATCGCTTTAATAAGGAAAATATTGAAATTAGAGAATAAAAGCTTAAAACGCTTAAATTAAGCATATTTTAGTGTGTGTGAAGAGTCATGTTAATATCAAAATTAAGGACAATAATAAGGATTTTGAGAACAATAAGGAACTGGCCAGTTTATTTCATGGATTATTCTGGTTTCACAAAGAGTAAATATATTACATATTCATTAAGAAATGGTGTAAAGTATAGAGTCAGATCGAAAACACTTGATAGGGTTATTATAAATGAAATATGGATACATAAATTTTATACTCCATGTGGTTTTAAAATAAAAGACAATAGCACTATACTTGACATAGGTGCGCAGATTGGTGTTTTTTCTATTTTTGCATCCAAATACAATAGTAGTGGCATTGTATATTCTTTTGAACCTGCAAAAGAAAATTTCAGGATGCTAGAAAATAACATAAAACTAAACAATAATCAGAATATAGTTCCTATTAATAAAGCGGTTTCCAACAAAACAGGTAGAATTGATTTCTTCATAAATGATGGCGAGAATCTTGGAGGACATTCCACAATACCTTCTGAAAAAGGAAATAAGGTAATTGTTGAGTCAATTTCATTGGAAGATTTTGTTAAAAAATATAAAATCAAAAAAATAGATTTCTTGAAGATGGATTGTGAAGGTGGAGAATATGATATATTGTTCAAGTGTCCGGATAATATATTGAAAATGATTGAAAAGATGAGCATAGAATACCATGATATCGATAACAACAACAATGGCATTTCTTTGAAAAAATTCCTGGAGAAAAAAGGATTTAATGTTAGAATACAGGCAGATGAAAAAGGCAAGCTCGGTATGCTTTACATAATTAGAATTGCTTAAAATAATCAATTGTTTTTTCCAGGCCTTCTTCGAAATCTATTTCCGGATTCCAATCTAACTCTTCTTTTGCTTTTGTTATATCAGGTTTTCTTCTAGTAGGGTCATCTTTGGGCAATGACTTGAAAATAATCTCAGAATCAGAAGAAGTTAATTTTTTCACAAGTTTTGCTGTTTCGAGTATGGTCCTTTCAACAGGATTGCCCAGGTTGATAGGTCCTGATTTTCCAGATTCCATCATTTTATAGAGACCTTTAACAGTATCAGTGACAAAACAGAAACTCCTTGTTTGTGAACCATCTCCATAAACAGTTATTGGTTCATTCTTCAGAGCCTGGTTAGCGAAATTAGGTATCACTCTTCCGTCATCTGATCTCATTCTAGGTCCATATGTGTTGAACAATCTCACGATTCTTATTTCTGTGCCATATTGCCTGTTAAATGAAAAGAAAAGCGCTTCAGCAAATCTTTTGGATTCGTCATAACAGCTTCTTGGTCCATTACAATTCACATTACCGTTATATGTCTCTTTTTGAGGATGTTCCTCTGGCTCCCCATAAACTTCTGATGTTGATGTGAAAAGAATTGGTGCATTGTTTTTTCTTGAAATCTCAAGCAGGTTGAATGTACCAAGTGAATTTGTCATCATTATGTCTATTGGATATTTTTTGAATGCTATTGGAGAAGCTCTTGATGCGAGATGATAGATCTTGTCAATTTTCTGATCTAATTTCAGATTTTCTGATATGTCATGTTCTATTAAAGAAAATTTTTCATTACCCTTGAGATGCTCGATATTTTTCGAAGAGCCAGACCCAAAATTGTCTATACAGATTACACTATTTCCTTTTTCTAAAAGAAAATCACATAAGTGAGAACCAATAAATCCTCCCCCACCAGTAACAAGTATATTTTCCATTATCTAATCTCCAAGTCTTTTATGAATTCTTTGATTTCATTTTTCATATCATCCCTTCTCAATGCAAATTTGATATTAGCTTTTACAAATTCTAACTTGTTCCCTATGTCCATCTTTTCACCATCGATCTCATAAGCATATACTTTTTGTTTTTCAAGAAGTAATTTTATTGCATCTGTTATCTGTATTTCACCGCCATGCCCTGGCTTTGTCTTTTCTATCATCTCGAATATTTCAGGTGTCAGAATATATCTTGTTGCCACTGACATGTTCGAAGGTGCTTTGTCTATATCAGGTTTCTCAACCATATCTTCAACTTCATAGACCCTGCCTTCTGGATCTTTTAGTTTGAATATTCCATACCTGTTTACCACCTCTCTGGGAACCTTAACAGCTGCCAATACAGAACATTTATGCTTATCGTATACTTCTATTAGATCTTTTGTACATGGTGTTTTAGTGTCAATTATTGTATCTCCTAAAAGAAGTGCAAATGGCTCATTGCCTACAAACTCTTTTGCACATCCAACAGCATGTCCAAGACCTAGTTGCTCTTTTTGTCTCACCGTATGAATGTTAATACCCTCGCTTAGTCCTTTAATCATCTCAAGGAGATCGGTTTTTCCCTTTTTTTCAAGAACAGATTCCAATCTGAAATTCTTGTCAAAATGATTTAGTATGGACTCCTTTCCCTCGCTTGTTACGAATAGAATATCCTTTATACCAGATGCTATACATTCTTCTACAATATATTGAATAACAGGTTTATCCACAACCACAAGCATCTCTTTTGGCTGTGCTTTTGCCGCTGGAAGAAACCTTGTACCTATGCCCGCTACTGGTATAACAGCTTTTCTTACTTTCATATGAATCTCTCATAAATTAATAAATATCCTTATTTTTAAACTTTAAAACTTTAACCCACATATCAATAGTGAAAAAAAGAGGCATTATTATTTAAAATACAAAATACAAAATAAATAATATGAGTTTTAAAATTTTGATACAAACACCCGCAGCAATACTCATAGTTGCTGGTGTTCTTTTCCTCGCATTCAATGATAATACAACAGGCTGGATACTAGTGATTCTTGGTTTCATATTATCAGCTTTTATAGTATTTCTTTCAACAAAGGCTCCGAATGATCAGCAGGATAATGTCAAAACTCAATAATTATTAACCCATAAAACAAATAATAAACATGAAAGGTATTGCTCTTATATCTGGAATCATATTTCTTGCTATAATCATTATTGCAATAACTATGGTCTATAACTTAAGCATTCCGATAACACAAAAAATGCACACAGCAACTAACATAGAGAAAATGAAAACAGTTTTTCTGGACCTGGATGATACAATAAGGACAGTTTCTCTAGAAGGTAATGGTTCCAGAAGAACAAAAGCAATAAGGATAGACGAAGGCAAAGTGATTGTGGATAGCGAGAATAATTTAATATATTATAAAACTGATACAGATGCTAAAATCATATCACCCAGAACCATGCAGACAATTGGAAATCTTATATTCGGCTCTAATCTAGAAACTTCTACAAAGGAAGGAGAATATTCAACCATACCCGCTTTTGTTTTGGAAAACGAACATCTTATAGTTTATGTAAAGAAAATAGGCTCTGAAGGAAGTCCGGTAAATTATAATACAAATGATCTGTTACTCGCTGTTTTTCAAAAGGATTTGAATGAATATCTTCCTTTGCAGAGTCTGGAGATATCTGTTGACAGCAACCCCATATCAAAAACAGGTAGAGGTTATACCACTTTAGATAGAGAGGGTAATGCACTGCCTTATGGAAAAGCCATCGCATTTATGAGTTCTGATTACCTAAATTATAGTATAGAATTTATATTGGAATCCGGAGCAGATTTCATAGAAATTAAAGGAAAAGAAATATGAGGAAAGGAATATCCCCCCTTGTTGCAATGGTTGTTCTTATTATAATAGTTTTTGGCATAGCTGGTGTTGTTGGTCCATGGCTGTTAAATCTTGTTAGAATAAGCACACAGCAAAGTGGTTATAACACAGCAACTCAGTTAATATGCAAAAACTTTGCATACGATTTTGATACAGAGTATGGTATAGATGGTGTAGATCATGATTTCTCATCCACTCCTGATAAACTGAAATCAAGAATAGAGAATAAAGGTACTGTGAGTGCATATAATTTCTCATTTGAAATAACAATTGAAGTGTTAGATGATATTGTCATTAAAAATTATGATGTTGCACAAGCATCCCAAAAAACAGAAGAAGATCCTCTTAAACCAGGAGAATCTACAATATTGGTAGCTAATATAACCGAAGATATAACAGGTATATTGAAAGAAGTAAAAATAATAAATGATGTATGCTCTGATATTTATATAGAGCAGGATATGTGATATTATGAAAGAAAAAAAGGAAACTAAAAATGAGAACGGCATTGAATTTTTATTGAGTAAAGTGAATCGCTTGGAGAACATTGTTAACAAAATCAAACCCGCTAAGATACCAAGAGGAATTAATAAAACAATTGAGGAGCTACAAAGCGATGTTGTTCAGATCAAGTCTTCAATTACGCAATTAGAAGGTTTCAGAGAGGAAATTAAAGATATAGAAAACCTGGAAAATGAACTCGGGATTGGTCAAAAGAATAAAAGCGGTGCTGTAATAGATGAGATAGAACTCGTAAAGGACAGAATAAAGAATCTTGAAAAATTAGAGGATGTTATTTTTAATAGCAAGGAATCTATTCGAAAAACAAAAGAAATTCTGGATAGTGTTAAAATGAGAGTAGAAAGCATTGATGTGAAAAACACAGAAGAAGGCCTGCAAAGGGAACTTTCAGATATGAATGAAACAATAATAGAATTGGCTAGGAAAAACTCTGAAATGGATAAAAGACTTTCAGACATAGAGGAATTTAGCAGTGGGTTAAAACCAGAAGATATAGAAAATTTAAAGAATGAGATATTTGCTATGCGGATGGAGCTTCAGCGTGTAAACACCAAAGCAGAGAAATTGAACTTGGATCCTATTTACAGAAGAATGAGCGAAATTGACAGTAAAATAAAGGTAATAAGGGCTAATTCACCAGTAGTGATAGAGTAAACAATAATAAATATAGATACTTATTCTAAACATGGGTTTATTTGATTTTTTGAAGAAGGGGGAAGAACCAAAGCCAATTAGTGTTCAGACAGTCCGTTTACAATTAACTGAACTAGATAATTGGTTGGATAAGGAACTTTCTCAGTCAATAGAAGAGATAAAAAGCAAAGCAAAAGAATCTTACGATTCGATAAAAGAATCTGTGTTGGAAATGAAGACACCTATAGGGAATTTGAGAAATGCAGAGTTTGGAAACAAAAAAGAATTTGCAATGGTTAATATGGCTAAGGACGGATTTGTGAAAAAGGCAAACAACGTGTTAACAGGATTCCCATCATTAAAAACCATTGATTATAGAAGCCTTAAAGAGTTCTATGAAAAGTCAGCTTCTTTAGTTGCAGATTTGAAGAATATTCCGCCAAAGCAATCTATATTAACAAGAAAATATTTTCCCAGAGAAACAGCTGAAATAATAAATTCATTAAAGCTTGTGGATAAGAACTTAACTTCTCTTAACATATTCCTTTCAGAAGATGCAAAGATATGGAATAAAAAAGAAATCTTGGAAAATAAATTAGAAAAGCAGAAAGAATTTGAAATCAGAATAAAAAAAATGGAAAACGAAAAGATTATTTTAGAAGAAAAAATAAAATCTTTGGATAAAGAGCTTCTAAAAAACCAAACAGGGCTGAAGGATATTGAAGAGAGCCGTGAATATAAAAAATACCAGGAGATGAAAATACATAATAATGAAACCAAATTGAAAATGGAATCAATTAAAAATAATCTTATAGTCGAGATAACATCAATACGGAGGCCTTTGAAAAAAATAAGACATGATCATAAAAATTCATTATTAGACCAAGCCATTAGCAGGCCATTTTCTATTATCATTGAAAATAGGGAAGACGATTTAATAGATATACTGAGAGAACTTATGGGAAAGGAATCATTGAAAGAAAAAGAAAAATCAAAATTAAATAAATTCATAGAAAAGATTCCTGAAATTAGGGAATCAAAAAAAGAATACTTTGAATTGAAAGAAATAAGAAATCAGAAAAAAGACGAATTAAAAACTATGGACATGACAGGTAAAGTAAAAGATGCTTCAGAGAAAATAAATAAAGTAAATGGTCAGAGAGATGATACTGGGATAGATTTTGAAGAATTAAATGGTCAGATACAAAAAACCAATGAATCATTATTGAAAAATAAAAAACGAATTGAAGAATTAGCTTCTGATTTAACAGATAAAAAAGTTAATATATATTGAGTTGTATGAGTCAAAGAGAATTTCTAGATAAATTGAAAGGTTCGAGAGAATTAGCTGAAAGGCTTTCCAATGGGCAACTTTGTCTTAATTGCCTTGGAAGGAATTTCGCACAGGTTTCAACAGGACTTTCGAATAATAAAAGAGGGGAACTTGTAAATAGATTTCTAGGGAAAGGTAAAATAAAAAACGATACATGTAGAGTTTGTGACAATATCTTTCAAAGTTTAGAGCATTACAAAGATATGATAATCAAGCAGACGAGGAATATAGAATTCGAGACATTTCAAATAGGAACACGACTCAGCTCAGAACTCATAGAAAAAGAGAAGTATCATTTAGAGCGCTTTGATGCAAAACAATGTGAGCCTTTGAAATCAGAAATAAATAGAGAGCTCGGAAAGCTCATTGAAAAACAAACCAATAAAAAATTCAATGCAAAAAGACCTGATTTAAATATACTTGTAAATCTTGAGACAGACAAAGTAGAAGTGAGTATTAATTCAATTTTCATACTTTCTGGGTATAAAAAACTTGTGAGAAACATACCACAAACCAAATGGGATATGTATAAAATAACAGTTGAGGGTATAATAGCAAAGCCTTTTATGAAATTAACAAAAGGCTCTGGGCATAGTCTCCATGGCGCTGGCAGAGAAGACAGGGATGCGAGGTGCCTTGATTTTAGACCTTTTGTACTGGAAATAAAAGAACCAAAAAAACGAAAACTTCCTTTGAAAGAACTAAAAAAAGAAATAAACAAATCAAAAAAAGTCCAGGTTTCAGATCTTTCTTTTTCAGATAAGAAAAAAGTAAGGGAATTGAAGGCTTCGAAGTATGATAAAACATATAGAGTGATGATACAATTCGAAAAAACTTTCCAGGAACCAGAGAGGCTGAAAACAATTATCGGCACAATAAACCAAAAAACGCCTTCAAGAGTGCTTCATAGGCGTGCGAACTTGCTTCGTAAAAGAGAACTCAAAAATATTAAATGGAAAAGAATAAATAACAAAAGATTACAATTAGATATAAAAGGAGAATCTGGCTTATATATTAAAGAATTAGTAACAGGCGATGATGGGAGAACAAGTCCTTCAGTTGCTGAAAAGTTAGGGCCTGTAAAGGTTATAAGCCTTGATGTTATTAAAATACATAAAAATAGGTAGTATCATGACTAGAGTGTATGTTGGAAGGGGAGTAATTGGTAGGTTGGGATTGAATGAAAGAAAATCCCTTATAAGTCATGGAATAGAACCTTGTCAGGAATACAGTATCGTAGTTGAAGACGGAGCTTCATACCCAGAAATTTGTTCGCAGACTCCTAAAGGCGGTACCAGGATTAATTTGGAATGGTTTAATTATCCGTTTTTATATGCAGACGAGGGGATTGAATTTGACAACAGACGCGTACATTTGGTATTGATACCAACAGAAGGTGTTATAAACAGACATAGAGAGGTTTAAGATGTCAAAAGGAAGTAAAGGTTTTAGAAGAGAAACGAGAAGCAAGTTAAAGGCAGATGTAAGAGCAAAGTTCAAACCAGAGCATTATTTGAAAAAATTCAAAAAAGATGAAAAGGTTTTAATAATGCTGGATCCGAGCAGTCAGAAAGGCATGCCTTTCCCTAAATTTAAAGGAAAAATTGGCGTTGTTGAGGGAAAAAGAGGGAATTCATATATAATAAAAATCAAAGATAAGAACAAAGAAAAAACCGTTATAGCATCCCCTGAACATTTAAAACTAACAAAGTAATATATATTAGGAATAAAGCGGGTTTTGATAGTGGATTCATGAAAACCGGAGCAGATGAAAAAGAATTCATAAATTAACAGCAGGTTTTGATATGGAAATCAAAGATGAAAAATTTGTTTCATGGAGTGAAGTGAAGACAATCTTAGATAAAAGAGCAGAAGAAAAGGCATTGGGATATGAACAAAAGAATGCATCAGAGCATCTGAAAAAATTCTCAAAACTAACCACAACCGGAGTAAAAGAAATTGCAAAGGAGCTTTCAGAGATAGCAAAGTTAAAAGAAAGGCATATATCAATTATAACAAATCTGGCTCCTCAAGACGATGAAGATCTTAGAGTTTTATTTGCAAATGAGATTATAAATCTTACACCAGATGATAAAAGAAAAATACTCAGTATAGTGAAAAAACACTCATAACACGAATTTCAAACTTTTATTCTAAAATTCTAAAAATAAAGTGATACTATGAAAAGAGAGATAAAAAAAGACGAATGGGGAATAGTTCTGGACTTCTTGCCTCACGGACATTACGGGATGGAAAGATCACAACCTATTGCGCAGGTTTTGGGAGATGTATATTTCTCTCTTCTAGATGTTATAGTTAGAGAAGACGTAACACTTAAGACAGGCGATAGAGTTTATATTGGAGACGGGAAAAGAAAGGAAGTCAAGTATATACGTGGAAGATTAGAGATTAATGATACGTCAACTGTTTCGAAAGATGAGCTAGAGAAAGTAATAGAAGATATTATTGAAAAAAAACCAGATAAATTTATCGAATTCTTTAACAAAGCAGGTCATGTTACAACAAGACTTCATCAGTTAGAGCTTCTTCCAGGTGTTGGAAAGAAACATCTGTGGGCAATAATCGATGCAAGGAAAGAGAAACCATTCGAAAGCTTTGATGATATAAAAAAGAGGGTTTCGCTTTTACCAAACCCTGAAAAAATGATAGTTAAACGAATAATTGAAGAATTGGAAAATGCAGATAAATATAGAATATTTGTTCCCAAGTTTGAAAAAAGAGAGCAATCGCAAAGGCCAAGATTTCGTTAATTCTAAAAAAGGATTTTAAATATAGATAACAATAATATGTTATGAATGCCAAAGAAGCAATGAACACTAATGTAAAAACAATCCAGCCATCTTCTAACATAAAAAGGGCAGCTGAACAGATGACAAAATACAGGATAGGCAGTCTTATTGTTGTTAAATCTGGAAAACTCGTTGGGATAGTAACAGAAAGAGATATACTTCAAAAAGTTGTTGCAAAAAATAAAAATACAGTAAAAACAAAAGTGTCAGATATAATGACAAAGGAAGTTATGCTGATAAGCCCTGATCTTGATATTGAAAGCGCGTCCAAAATAATGAAGAAACATAAGATAAAAAAATTACCAGTTATTATAGATCATCATCTTGTAGGAATATTAACAGCAACAGACATAGTTTCAGCTCAGCTAGAATTAATGGATAGGCTTGGGCATCTTTTTTTAGGCGCTAACAGAAAAAAGCTAACCGCTGGCTAGGTTTTGTATGGTCAGTATTTTTCTATTCTAATATGATATAAAATACCTTGATTCAACCGCTGATTAAAATCAGCGGTTTTTTGATTAGGTATAAATGTTAAAACCAATTATTCATATACCCATCTTAAAAATATATCTTTTGGTTTTAACATAAAAGCTTAAAGTACCTAAATTATAGTAACAATAAACAGAAGGGCTCGTAGCTCAGCTTGGTCTAGAGTGTCGAACGTCTCTAAGGTCACGTCCCAGTAGACGTGCATAGGTCTTATAAGGCCAACCAGGCTAACCTGGAAACAGACTAGCTTTGGCTAGTTGGTTATCTGGCGTAGAAGCCGAAGAAGCTTTAACCTTACGGGGTTTTAGTTGCGGAAGTCCTGGGTTCAAACTGGAACGCGGGGGCACATCCCCCTCATTCCTAAGGTTCCTCTGATCCCCCTGAAATTCAGGTAAGATTGGAAGAATATGAAAATCCCAGCGAGCCCATTTAATCTATCAACTAATAAACCCAAAACAAGCAACCAAAAGCTTTTTAAAGCCTTCTATTAATAATAGATATCTCCATAGGAGACTTGTTATGTCAAATGCACAATTAGCTAATATTGGTGGACAACCTGTTATAATACTTCCAGAAGGAACTACAAGGAACAGAGGCAGGGAGGCGCAGAAAAATAACATAGCTGCTGCAAAAGCTGTTGCAGATGCTGTGAGAACAACTTTAGGTCCAAGAGGTATGGATAAGATGCTTGTTGATTCTATGGGTGATGTTGTAATAACAAATGATGGTGCTACAATACTCGATGAAATGCAAATTGAGCATCCAGCCGCAAAGATGATGGTTGAAATCGCAAAAACACAGGACAAAGAGGTTGGTGACGGAACAACAACTGCTGTTATTCTTGCAGGAGAGCTTTTGAAAAAGGCAGAGGATCTTCTTGAACAGGAAATTCATCCTACTGTTATAACAAAAGGATATAGACTTGCAAAAACAAAAGCAATAGAAATTCTTAATAGTATCTCAAAAAACGTGACAATAAACGATGATAAGCTTATGAAGCAGATTGCAAACACTGCAATAACAGGAAAATCAGCCGAAAAGGCATCTGAAGAGCTTGCACATCTTGCTGTTGAAGCAATCAAGAAAGTTGCTGAGACCTCAAACGGAAAGGTAGATGTTGACACAGAAAACATAAAGATGGAAAAGAAAGAAGGTGCTTCAATAAACGATACAAAATTAATCAATGGAATACTTATTGACAAAGAAATTATTCATTCTTCAATGCCAAAGAAAATTAAAAATGCAAAGATTGCTTTATTGGATAGTGCTTTGGAAGTGAAAGAGCTGGAATCAGATGCAAAGATAACTATTGATTCTCCTGAAAAAATGCAGGCATTCCTTGATGAAGAAGAGAAAATGTTAAAGGGTATGGTGGAAAAGGTTGTAAAATCAGGCGCAAACGTTCTTTTTTGCCAGAAAGGAATAGATGATACTGCTCAGCATTACTTTGCAAAGCAGGGAATAATTGCAGCAAGAAGGGTAAAGAAATCTGACATGGAAGCATTAGCAAGAGCAACAAGTGGAAGCGTAATATCAAATCTAAATGATCTTTCAGCCAATGATCTTGGTTTTGCAGGTGTGGTTGAAGAAAGAAAGATTTCTGGCGACCAGATGATTTTTGTTGAAGAATGCAAACACCCAAAAGCTGTTACAATTCTTATTAGAGGTGGAACAGAACATGTTGTCGATGAAGTTGAAAGAGCAATGGAAGATGCAATAAAAGGTATTGGCGCTGCTCTGGAATTAGGAAAGATAGTTGCTGGTGGTGGTTCACCTGAGATAGAGGTTGCAAAGGAAATAAGAAAATATGCTGAGAGTTTCAAAGGAAGAGAACAACTGGCAGTTAATGCTTTTGCAGATGCTATTGAAATAGTTCCAAGAAGCCTTGCAGAGAATGCTGGAATGGATCCTATAGACAAGCTCGCAAACCTTAGAGCTGAGCATGACAAAGGAAACAAGACAGTTGGTCTGGATGTTTTCACTGGTAGTGTTCAGAATATGTTAAGTGCAGGTGTTGTTGAGCCATTAAAAATTAAACTTCAGGCAGTAAAATCAGCAGCAGAAGCAGCTGAGATGATTTTGAGAATAGATGATATGATTTCTTCAGGTGGCGGGGAAAGAGCACCAGAAATGCCAGCAGGTGGCATGGGCGGAATGCCGCCAGGGATGATGTAAACATTGTCTCACCAAACACAAAAGACAAACCCACTCAAGACAACATTTATATAGTAGATACAACCAATAAAATATCATGGCTGATTATGATGAATATGAAGTAATACCAACTTCTCCTTTGAGAAAAATAGAGCAAAGACTTTCAAGGGTAGAGACTACAAGTTCAAGTTCTGAAACAAGAAGATTAGTTGACCAAATAATCGAATTAATAAAAGCAAACCAAAAAGTGATAGATGGTGTTGTAAAGGCAGATACAGAATTAAGAAATGAACTGTCAAGAATCCCAGGAAAAATCGACGAGCTTCTTGGTAGTATGAACGAGTTCATGGACCTTCTAAAAACATCTGCAGCAGAAGAGACAGTCTCAGAAATATCAAAGGATGTAATGGATCCGATTGTTGGAAAGTTGGATGAGCTTATACAGCATACAAAGAAGAGCACTGACGTGAGCCAGGCATCATTAGCAAGCTTGGACACAATCGACAAGAGATTAAAAAGGCTGCATACACAGGCAAGCGTCGCACAGTCTGGAAGAAGAACATCATATGCACATCAACCAGCACCAACTAGATATCAACAGCCAATGCAGTGACTTATATTTAAGTGAGGCAGAACAATATATTACTATGAAACATTTCAAGGGTATAACACCCGTCATTTCAATAATAATTCTTTTACTAATAACAGTAGCAATCGCAGGAGCAGCATTTACATTTCTCGGAGGATATCTTGGTGCATACACTGAAAAAGCATTTATTATTACACCAGGAGGAGCATTCTGCGACGAGGTTGCTGGAAAAAACACAATATCAGTAATAGTCCAGAATACTGGTACAACCGAAATAAAAACCACGGATTGGGTTGTGGCAGAAATTGATGGTTATGATCTAATAACTGCATTGAAAATCACAGCGGATCTTCCCTCAGGCTCATCCAAAAAAATCATAAACACATTGAATACTGGAGATGCTGAATGGTCTTCAGGTGCACACATACTTAGACTTGGAACATCCTCAACTGTTTTGACAGAAAGAGTTGTCTGTCCTTAATTTCTTAATATATTTAAGTGAAGCAGAACAATATATTACTATGAAACATTTCAAGGGTATAACACCTGTTATCTCAATAATAATTTTACTATTGATAACAGTAGCAATCGCAGGAGCAGCATACACATTTCTTGGAGGATATCTTGGTGCATACACTGAAAAAGCATTTACCATACCGCCAGGAGGAGCATTTTGTTATGCAGGTACTGATGGCAATACAGTGGTAGCAACAGTCCAGAACATGGGAACAACAACAATAAAAGCTGAAGATTGGTCTGTGGCACAGATTGATGAATACGATCTGCTTACAGCAGGCACTGGCGACACTAGTTTAATAACCGAAGATCTCCCAACACAGTCATCCAAGGAGCTTATAGACACAATGAAAGGTACTGATCCTTGGGGTTCAGGCAGTCATGTACTCCGATTAGGAACAGCATCTGGTGTTGTAACAGACAGAATAGTTTGTCCTTAATTTATTTTTTTATATTTTTTAAGTTCTGATTACAAGTATCTATAAGTATGAAAACAAAATATAGGTCTGCTCAAACAGAGGTTATTTCAGTTCTAATGATTACTGGTATAATAATATCCCTTGTTGGCGCAGCATATATGTGGGGCGTTCCCATGATTGATAAAAGGACAGCAACCACAGACCTTGACATTGCTGAAAAATTCATGCTTGATCTTGATAAGAAAATAAAAGAGATAGCGAATTCAGGTGGTGGAGAAGTAAGCCTGGAAATACCATTTGGTCTTCTGAGAGTAGTGCCATACGACAGCGCAGATAAGACAGGCAAAAACAACATAGCTCTTGAATACATATCAAAACAACCCATTGTACTGGGAAGCCAGAGCTATCTAATGACAAATAATCTGGACGAGCCAGCCGTGTACGGCTCTGAGCCAAGAATAATAGCTATTAGTGGTGAAAGTTCAGGTAATGGATATCTTATCACACTGAATGCACATTATAGAGAGCTTTACTCAGGTAATGACAGATTTAATATTGAGTTATATACAGATACTGGAAAAACCGAAAAGGTCGGAAAGGATAGTGTTACAATTTCCTTTATCGAAAATAAGGTTTTAACAGACCAGGATTTTGGTGGAAGCCTTACGCTTACTTCTATACAGATAAGAATATGATAAGAAAAACATTTACTCTAATCAGATAATA
This sequence comes from Candidatus Aenigmatarchaeota archaeon, assembly GCA_016783545.1. Lineage (GTDB taxonomy): Archaea > Aenigmatarchaeota > Aenigmatarchaeia > QMZP01 > QMZP01 > BS750m-G24. Next base: position 38,198 of record JADHWJ010000004.1, read on the forward strand.
TTTTGGTTAATTAATATTAACCAATTAATCAAAATAATATATATGCAAAAACGTAAAGCACAAGCAAGAGTTTTTGAAGAAGTGATACTCTTTCTTTTCGGCGTAATGATATTCATAACATTTCTAGCATTCTACAATTCCTATCAGTTATATTTTCTTTCAGTTGGTGAAGAAAACCAGATCATAGAGATCAAAAACCTTGTTGTTTCAAACATAGTTAAACTTGCAACAAAACCTGGGGATTCGAGTATAATAATGAAAATACCTCCGAAAATAGGAGATATCCCATACACAATAGAGCTCAGTGATACTGGCATATTACTAAGAGGTAGCAAGATGAATACATCGAATCTTTACAACATAAAAGAATTAACAGGAGGAACTCTCGGTGGTAGTGTGTGGAGTACGCAGGGCAAGGTTACAATTATTAAGAAAGAAAACAATATTAATTTAGTATAAGAAATATTCCAGTTCAGTTGGGTTGATGTTAATATATGAAATTAAAAATACAGGTGCCAAAAATCAGAAGAGCCAATGCACCTTTGAGTAGAAGGCAGGCTTTCCTAAGACTCAGAAAAGGTTATTTGACAAAAAAGAACAAAACGGAAGGTCCGAAAGAAGCAGCTGCTGTATATTTTCCCTGGGAAAGGGGGCCTCCTGGAGTAGCAGGTGGACAGAACATAGAAACCGCAGAAGAAAAGGAATTAAAAATAATAGAAGCAAAAGAATCAGAAGGTATAGAAGTTTCTGCTGAGGTTCGGCCAGGAAGTCCTATTAAAGTGTCAAGCATTACTAATGAAAAGCTTATTGGTACGAATATATATTACCCGCTGAATCCAAGAAAACCAAAACAGGGCGAGCCAATTTTTGCATATGCAAACATAAAATGGGAATCTAAAATAAATGAGCTTATTTATTATATAATTGAGCCAAAAATAACAGCCAGTGAAAAAACTATTTTGGAAAGCATTAAATTAGAATTAGAAGAGAGGCTTGATATTGATTTTACAAACATTGGGCTTGTAAAGGCAAAAGAGCTATTAAGGAAAGAGGCAGAAGCAATCATTGCGAAGTCTAACATATCGCTAGAAAATAGAAAAAACATGTTATATTATATAGAAAGGGATATTATAGGGTTTGGCAAGGCAGATGCATTGATGAAGGATCCAAATATAGAGGATATAAGCTGTGATGGGAGAAACATATCGCTTTATGCTTATCATAGAAATCCAAAGTTCGGATCAACAAGGACAAATGTCAGATTTAAAACAAATGATGAATTGAATGATTTTATTATAAGATTTGCGCAAAAATGCGGCAAAACAATATCTGTTGCAGAACCTTTAATGGACGCTTCTCTTCCAGACGGTTCAAGGGTTCAGGCAACATTAGGGACAGATATTGCAAGAAGAGGCTCAAATTTCACAATCAGGAAATTCACTGAGGATCCGCTGACACCTGTACACATGTTGAAGTATGGAACATTAGACTCAACACAGCTTGCATATCTATGGCTTGCTGTTGAAAATGGACAGTCCATTCTAATATCAGGGGCAACCGCTACTGGAAAAACAAGCCTGTTAAATGTGGTTTCTTTATTCATAAGGCCGAGCCAGAAAGTTGTGAGTATAGAAGATACAGCAGAACTGAGGCTGCCGCTACCACACTGGATACCAGAAGTTGCAAGAAGCCCACTATCTATTAAAGGAAGAAAAGGAGAAGTTACTTTATTCGATCTATTGAAATCATCATTAAGACAGAGACCTGATTATATAATTGTTGGTGAAGTAAGGGGAAGGGAGGCATTTGTTCTATTCCAGCAAATGGCCACAGGCCATGCAGCACTATCAACAATACATGCAGCTTCTATACCGCAACTTGTTGATAGATTAATAACACCGCCGATATCACTGCCACCAAATCTTCTAGAGAATATAGACATAATACTGTTCCTTACACTAAGCAAGCTGAAAGGCAGATACGTAAGAAGGGTAGATGATATACTAGAGGTTGTGGGAATGGATAAAGGCAAAATTATTACAAAGAATATATTTAAGTGGAGACCTATTGATGACAATTTTGAGGTTGTTAAAAAATCAGGCACACTTAAAAAACTGGCTGAAAGGCTTGGTATAACCGAAGATACAATAAGACAGGAATTGGTTAACAGGAAGAAGATTTTGGAATGGATGCTTGAACAAGAAATGTATGAATATAGAGAGGTATCAAAGGTAATAAACGCATACTACACAAATCCAGAAAATCTAATTGAGAGAATAATGGGGTAGTATATGATAAAGGCTGTCTCTATGAGGTCATATAAAAAAGGGAGTTTTGAATATGTTCGAAGAATTATCAATTAAAATGTTTGGATCATTATTTTTACCACGCCTTGATTATTTTGATGGTCTAAAAAATAATCTAAAAAAATCAAGGATAAGAATGCCGTTATATAATTATATTTGTACAATAACATTCTATTCATTTCCATTGGTATTTGCTATATCAATGATTGCGTTTTCAATGTTAATATCCATTGCAACAGGCGCTGTTTTATACGCTGTAACACTTTCTGTTATAATATCACTTGCAGCTTCTTTGGTTACATTTCTCGTAGGGTATTATTACCCAACAGTGCAGATATCAGCTGTTAAGAAGAACGTAGAAAAGTCACTCCCATTTGCAACAATGTATATGGCAACATCTGCCCATTCTGGTATGAACCCTGTTGAAATTTTTAGGGTCTTATCAATGAGAGGCGGGGTGATTGGAGAAGAAGCAAGGACGATTTATAACAATGTCAAAACAATGGGGATGAGTCTTACAAGAGCTCTTCAAAAATCTGCACTAAAGTCACCATCTACACACTTTTCTGATTTGTTATATGGCATGGTCTCTGTTATAGCTTCAGGTGGAGATCTGGATTTATACCTAGAAGAGAAAACAAAAACATTTTTCGGGAATTACAAGAGAAGCCTCAATGAATATGCTAAAATGGTCACGCTTTATGCTGAGATATACATAACTCTGATAATAATAGGAACCCTATTCTTCATAGTTCTACTCTCAATAATGTCTCCTCTGGTAGGAGGCACTTTGTTGGTGCAAACTTTCCTTGTATTTATCTTAACCCCGTTGATATCAGTAGCATTCATAGTCCTTTTAAAATCTTCATCACCAGAGGAATAGAAATATGAAAAGCAATTTAATATTTGTGTTCACGGCAATATCTGTAATATTGATAGTGATTGGAATACTAACAGGCGATGTTGCCATACTGTCAAACATGATAGTTATATCAATCTTAATCTCCCTTATACCGTTCTTTGTTTACAGGTATACAAAATTTCTTTGGGTAAAGTCTATAGAAGGACAATTCCCAAATCTTTTGAGAGATCTTGCTGATTTAATCAGCTCTGGGATGAGCTTCTCAGAAGCAATAAGAATTACCAGCAAATCCAACTATGGAAAACTTACAGTCGAAGTTAAAAAAATGAACAACAGGCTTTCATGGGGAACACCGTTTCTGAGGGTGCTGGATATATTTGGGAAAAGAGCAAAGGATTCAAAGATAATAACAGAAGTTCTTCACATAGTAAAGGAAAGCTTCCGTTCAGGCGGAAATATAGCATCAACATTGGATTCTGTTGCAAGCAGCATTATAATGCTAAAAGATGCTGAGAATGATAGGCGTTCGATGATAAAACAGCAGGTGTTTATAATGTATGGGATATTTTTCATGTTTCTCGCCATAACAATACTGATAATAAATGTTCTTGTTCCAATGATAGCAACAACAACAGAATCTGCAACAGGGGCCACACTTTCACTCCAGTTCAAAGATCCATGTATTGATATAAATCAATTCCCATGTCAAATTTACTCATCGTTTGGTGTAATGTTAAACGCAAGGCCAGGCATCTCCAGTTATTACACGTCTCTTTTCTTCTTGACTGTTATAATAGAAGCTATATTCATAGGTCTTATAGCAGGACAACTAGGATCGAATTCCATTAATGCAGGATTTAAGCATTCCCTTATAATGTTATTTTCAGGCGTTGGTGTATTTCTTTTCCTGGCAAAAATAGGGCTATTTCTGTAAAAGGATTTTTTAGTTAATAATCCAAATTATAAGCATGAGAAAAGAGTTGCCAAGACAATTTATTCACCTGTCAGGGATTTTGTTCGTATTACTTGCACAATTCATAGGAAGTGTTGTATCAATATATTTTTTTATGATAAGTTTTATTCTAATTTTCTGGGCGTGGCATATAAAATCTACAATAGAAAATTCTGAAAACGTTATCTCTAGATTAGAACATGGGTTTAGAGACGCTGTTATGAAACTAGAGAGAAAAAATGTAAAAATACCATTCACAGGCGCAATATGGTTTTATATTGGATGTGGTATTGCATTTTTTATATTCCCTTTACATATAGCATCAGCAGCATGCATAATCCTTTCAGTCGGTGATGCATTTTCAACAATAGTCGGAAAAAGATTTGGAAGGAAAAGAATATTCGGCGTGAAAACATTTGAAGGAAGCATTGCTTTCTTTATATCATCGCTTTTTGCAGCTCTATTATTTGTATCAATTGATATTGCAATAATTGGTTGCTTAACTGCCATGGTAACAGAGATGCTCCTTGGGCATGAAAAAATATTGAAAAATCCACGAACAAGATGGTTGAATGATAATTTACTGATACCTATTCTAGCAGCACTCGTCATGTTTTTAGTTTGAAGACTTTAGACGTATTATACCAAGATTCAATAGCTTTTTAATCGTGGACTCAAAATCATTGATATCTCCAAACTTCTTTCTCAAATCAGTGAATTTTATTTCATTTGCACATTCTTTTATGATTTCTGCTTCAGTACCTTCAAACCTGAAAGGAACAGACTCAATGGAAACATAAACACCCCTTTTGTCATTTTCCCTAAATTCTGATACGCAATTACCAGAAAACATTACTATATGCTCTGGTTTTGGTGGCTCTGATTCAGGCATCCTAATCATGTATTCAAACCTTAGTAAATTAGGGACAAGTCTAAACATCTTCAATGGTCTCTCATCTATGGAAGAAGTTTTCCAGTTTGCATCAACTATATTATATTTTCTCATTTCTTGTAGGCATCTAGAAGCGGTTGAAGGTGATATATTCACTTTCCTGGCAATTTCCGATGGCGGGGCAGGGCCTTCTTTGAGACATTCAATTATATTTTTAACAGTAAGATTTGATATTAAATGAAATGTTTTCAGGGCATCTTCACTTTTTTGGACAGTAACTCTCACCATAACTTACCTTATAATTCAGCGGCTGATATAATTGATTTGATTTAATATTTATAAGTATTGATTAATACATGCAACTAGTTTTATGAAATCAAATACCATTTCTATTTACTGGAATATATTCCGTTTTCATGGAAATATAGCTTTTATAAGAGGAAATAGTAATCTCAAAAGGGAAACCCTTTTAAATATATACTCCATTCTTGCTTTATTGAGAGGCGTATTATGTCTTTATGTATATTAGGTCACGAAAAAACAGAAACAAATCTTAGGCTCATGGAAGAAGCAAAAAAACATTTTGACAAGGTTTTTTATGTTCCTATCGATTCTATAGCCATAGGACTATCAGACAAATTCTCAATTTCGTATAGAACAACTGAACTATTAAAATTTGACGCTATACTACCAAGAATATCAAAAAAACTTAGTTCATATGGATATCAGCTTCTGTCACTTTTTCCAGAAGATAAATTCATGCCGATAAGGCCAATATCATTCTTACTTTCAACTGAAAGATTTTTCCTTCTTACAGTATTGAGAAAAAGAGGAATACCAACCATAAATCTGCATCTCACAAAGACACCAAAAGCAGCTAGTGCAGTACTTGAAAAATCAAAGTTTCCAGTTATACTAAGAACAGGTGAAAAAAAGACAGGAATTTTTGTTGAAAATAAACAAGAAGCAGTAAATGTGATAGATGCGCTTGGCACATTCAAGAAATCTATATTAATAGAAGAGGTTGTGAAAGACATGGTTTCTGTTTATGTCGCAGAGCCAGATATCATTGCAGCTGTTAAGAAGAAAACAAAACAAAAAGACGTTCTCTTTGCAAAAGGGGATATTAAAAAAACCAAGTTAAGGGCAGAAGTAGAACAACTCGCACTCGATGCAGCAAAGGCTGTGGACACACAGATGGCGAGAATTGATATAAGCCTAAACGGTTCACCAAAAGTAATAGACATAAAACTCAACCCTGAATTGATAAAAGCATCAAAAGTTACTGGCGTTGACCTGCCAAAAAAAATCATAGAATCTGTTCATAATAATTACCAGGCTCATAAAGAAAAGCCAATGCTTGTAAAATTTTTTGAGGATGCAAAATCCGTTGTAAAAGATGTATTAAAAAGCAAGCAGATGCTTTAAATACGTGCATGAGAAAGCTTATAAATACAACTTAGAGCTAATGTATAATACAAGATGGTTATATGAATATAAACACAGTTCTGAGTAACATATGGATTTGGATAGCCACGTTTATGGAACAATTTATACCCAAATACATAATTCCTAATATCCAGCTTATAATACAAATAATTATACTCATTATTGTTGCCCTGATTGTCGGGAAAATAGGCAAAACAATAACCATAAAGTTACTGAACATAATAGGTCTCAAAAGAATAACAGGTAGAACCTGGGCTGAGAGCATGCTGAGAATCACAGGATACAGAGGAACTGTATTGGAGCTTATAGGAGACCTGATCAAATGGCTCATTTATATTCTCTTCCTTGCACTTATGATACAGACTATAGGCTTCCCTGGAGTTGCTGAGATCTTCACCCAGGTGGCATCTGTTATGCCAAGAATTGTTGGGGCGATATTCATTGTTGTGATAGGGTTTATAATAGCAGATTTTTTCGGCAAAGTTTTCGAAGAAGCTGCAAGAAAGATCTTTAAAGAAGACCTTGCAGGAATATTCTCTGGAGCTCTTGCTAAATACACTATCGGAATAATATCGATAATAATAGCTCTAAGTCTACTAGGATTAGACACAGTTAGCCTAAATATAATGTTTGCAATAATAATGGCAGTTGTTGTTGGCATACTTATTTTGGGATTGAAAGATACAATACCAAATTATTCATCAGGTATGCAGGTTAGGAGTTTAGTAAAAGTCGGAGATCATGTAAAAATAGGAGAATATTCAGGTATTGTTGAAAAGATAAACCCGACAGCAACTATACTAAGAAGCAATAAAAGATCAGTACTTATCCCAAATTCTTATTTCACAAAACTTCCTGTTGAAAAAATAAAGTGATATCATGTTGTTAGGTATAATAACAACAGAGGAGTTCATAAACGAGCCACACAACAAAGATATTATAAATTATGGCAAGAAAAAAAATGTTGATGTTTGTAGATTTCTTTCTAAAGACATAGACTGGGAAAATAAGATTGTTAATGGTTTTGATTCTAGTGGTAAGAGAAAGAAATTCAGATTCCCAGATGTTTTATACATACGAAACGGAAGGCCTCCAATAAGTATAGGTAAAAAGATAATGAAATCTTTTGTTGTCATGAATAGCCCTGATATGATAGACATGGAACTCGATAAGTTAAGGACGTATGAGTTCATAAAGAAACAGGGAATTGGGAATAAAGGAAAGATTAGGCAACCAGAAACACTTCCATATACAAAAGAAAATACAAGAAAATTATTTGAGAAATATAAAACATTAATCTTCAAACCAATTCACGGTATGTGGGGGAGAGGTATAATCAGAGTCGAAAGGAATGCTTCTTATACACTACATTATGAAAAAACCGAATACGATATGAATGAAAAAGATCTTTTTGAAAAAATCAATGATATAATAAATAAATTAAATGATGAGTTTATTGTTCAGGAAGCTGTCAATGCAAAAGAATATGATGGTAGAGTTTTTGATATAAGATCATTCATGTTAAAGGATGGTAAAGGGGAGATAATTAAAGGATTTACCATAATGAGAATTGGTGCAAAGAAAAAAGTAATATCCAATGTACATGGTGGCGGTGATGATGTTTTTGAATATAAGAAAATACTTGAACAGCTCTACCCATCAAATCATGGGGAAATAATAAAAAATTTAGAGAGTGCTTTTTTCAAAGTAGCAAAAATAATGAACAAACTATCTGTAATGGGTGCTGATATAATGCTTGATGTTGATGGGAATGCGTATCTCATAGAAGTAAATGGATGTGGCCCTGCTATTTACCTTTTTACCAATATACCAAAAAAAGTAAAGCAGAAATTGGCTGAACACATGGTTGATTATGCTATTCATTTGTATGGTCAGAAATATAACTAATGCCAACTAATAATTACCCATGAAAGTAAATGTAAAAAATCTTATTTATGTTGGCCTAGATTTCATATTTGAGAATGGAAACCCCTGGTTCATTGAAATGAACCCCCATGCTTATGGTGCATACAGCATAAAAACAATATCAGGTGAAGCAACACCACTTAAGAAACTTTCTAATTTTACAAAAAAATACAAGAATTTCTGCGCACTGGGTTGGGAGGAAGGTAAGAAAGAAAATACAAGATGGGCGGCAAATGAATTAAGGCATTACGGGACAAAAACTGAGTTATGCCTTGTCAAAGAGAATGTTAGGAGAAGAAAATATCTGAAAACGGTTGATGGTAAAGTTGTGGAGCCTGATTGTGTCTTCAAACATGGTCATATAGGTTTTCATCTTAGGGATTCAAAAGCAAAAATAATAAACCCGCATTATTTTTTCCATATCGCTGATAAGTGGAATACCTATAAGATAATAGCCGATAAGGTTTTTAGGATGCCTAAGACATTTCTTGTAAAATCAAGAAAACAAGCAGATGATATAATCAGAAAAAATGGGGATGTATTCAAAAATGGATTTGTTATTAAACCAAGGAACAAATCCAAAGGTAGGGGATGCTTTGTTTTGGAAGTCGGTGACAAGATTCCGGCGATAAGGGGCGAGAGAATACTCCAGCAGAGACTGATACCAGACCTTATCAAAGGAAAATATTATTGGGATGCGAGAGTTTTCGTTGTGAACGGAGAGATAGCAGGAAGTGAGATGAGAGTAACTGAAGATAAGATAACAAATGTGGCCCGTGGCGCGAAACCAACAATAGTTCCGAAAAAAATACTAGAAAAAGTATTAGGACCATCTCTTAAAATAACAAAGGCACTTGACAGAGCAGAAAGGGAATAAATTGATGACTTATGTATCTAGGCGTATTAACCGAAAGAGAGGGCAAGGACAAATCTAATGATATAATTTTTTACTCCAGTAAATATTTTAAAGATATGGCAAGTATCTGCAAAGAAAAATGTATAGAGTTTTTTATTTTCTACAAGGATGATGTTAATTGGAAGAAAAAAACAATTAAGGGATTTTTTCTAGAGAATGATGAATGGAAAAGAAAAAAAACAGTGTTTCCTGATGTTCTTTTTTTGTGGCCGGATATAGTTCATCCCACACGTCATAAAACAAAATATATGGAAATATCAAAAAAATTCAAAATACGTGTGAATTCATCGTCTGCGATAGAGGCCATGTGGGATAAATTAGAAACATGTAATATTCTGAAAAGACATGGAATTGCAAGTGATGGTGCTATAAGACAGCCTGAGACCCTTTCTTATACAAAAGAAAATACAAGAAAACTTTTTAAAAAGCATAATTCGCTTTTCTTTAAGCCGAGATCTAGTACATGGGGATGGGGCATCTTTATGATTTCTAAAAATAGAGATGATTATACGATAAACTATAAAGAAAATAAATGGAATGTTACGGCCAAGGAACTTTTCATTGAGATAGAAAAAATTATGAAAGATGCAAGTTATCTTGTACAAGAATCTGTAGATCTTGTAAAGTACAATGGAAGTGTTTTTGATGTAAGAACAGTTATACAAAAAAACAAAAAAGGTAAATGGGTTATTGCATTTATGGTAGTCAGAAAAGGTGTGAAAGGAAAGATTATATCAAATTTACATGGTGGTGGCAGAGATATAGCGGATATTGAAAAAGTGTTGAAAGAACTTTATGAAGACAGATATAAAAACATTCTTTCTAATATGAGGAAAGCTGCATTGAATTCAGCAAATGCATTTCCTAATGCTGGGATACTTGGTGTGGATATAATGACTGATGAGAAAGGAGCAGTCTATATAATAGAATTGAATGGAACACCAGGGATTTATGATTTTAGACATGTACCACTAAAACAAAAAAAAGATGTTTCAAGAAACATAGTTGAATATGCGATCTATCTTCACAATAATAAAAATGTTTGACAAAGTAGAAAAAATCATAGCATAAAACCATTTATTTAATCTCAAAACAATAATATTATATGAGCTTTGATTATAAAAACACCTACCTTCTCTTCGATTCAGGGAAACCAGGACCAATGTTTGTGGTACCGCATTCGGGCGTGGCTTTTCATAAACCAGGTGATTTCCAAGATGATGGCACGCATTTCATAGGTCAGAGGCTTGCGAATAGTAAAGGAAAGGCAATAATATCAATGATAACAAGGGAAAGGGATATTGGCCTAGATTTCTACAGACTACCTCCGACAAAAAAACTCGCTCTGGAATATTATATTCATTTCAAGAACAATAGAAAGGATTTGACAAGGGATTTTAGGAGAAGATATTCTTGGGTTGCTGCTAACAGAAAAGAACATCGTAAAAAAGAAAAAATCTATAAAAATTTTTGGAAGGTTGTGCAGAATGCAAATAGTCCAACATATTTTATACATAGACAATTCTTTAATCCTATAAGGCATCCGAGCTTAATTGATGTTGTACCGTTCACATGTAATAGAAAAGTGCAATCCGCTGTCAGGAAAGTTAATAAAAAATATGAAAAAATATTCAACTTCATACTACCTTTCTACAAGAAAGCATTTTTCTATAAGAGCAACTGCATACTTTTCAAAGATAAATTGGAAAATAACTCTGGTATAGATCTATTCAGAAGTTCAGAACCAAGAATAATATGGAGAATGAATAGGTTCAGGGAGGCAATAAAGACTGATCCGTATATAAAGATTACATATAAAAAAAACTTCAAGGGGAAAAATACAAAGGGACTTGTTGAACACATATTACCAGAAAGGAATTATCCAATAATACAATTTGAGATATCAGAGTTCCTTACAAGAAGATTACCTGATCTGGCTGTACATCTGATAAAAGACATTATTAACGAAACAGAATGTTATGAAAAAAGAAAATAATATGGGAGATCTAGTTAATTTCTTTAATCTTATTTCTAAAGGCATACTATGTGGTCTTGGCGCTGGTGGAGAATATAAGAAAAGGCCGATTGCTGTGAAAGCATTATTACATCCAGAAAAAGGCTATAAACATCTTATGGGAGAACTTATAGAATCTCTTAAAGAAGAAGATATAGCTGATGGTGATATTGTAATCTTTCCAGCAAAAATATTTGCAATAGCTCAGAAAAGACTTCTTCCAAGTGAATTTCTGGAAAAATATGGAAAGCCATCAAGACTTTTGAACAAAGAACTTGATATTCTGATTGGTGATGTGAAAAAAGAATTTAATATTGAAGTTGATAGACTTGATATACATGCTTCAGATAAAACGTATGTGAAAGAAGGATATAGTTCACTGCTTCCTAAAAATCCAAATAAAATATCAGGTGATATCTCAAAATTGATTTTAAATAAATTTAAAAAGAACATAGATGTTGTTATAACAGATACACTGAATGTAAATGCAGTGACACATTCTTTGCTTTCTGGGTTCCCTTCTTTAATTGCTATTCCAATAGGCGCCACAAATGGTTTGGTTCCGCATGATTTAATAAGAACATCAATTGCCGCAGAGATTACAAGAAATAAAGAAAGAAATACTCCAATAGTTATTCTAAAAGCAGAAGAAGGCTTTGCTAGAGACGGCCCGAATATAGGAAAGTTTAGATACAACGGAAGAATTGATATGAAAAAGGAAGATGTTCCGGGATTTCTTAGAAATGTATGGAAAGATATTCAGTGAATAAATAATAAGTAAGAGCAAATGTAATTATATTGTACATGGTGTTGAAATGAAAGTTGAAATTAAAAATGGCTATATACATTTGAAAAACAAAGACGATCCTGTATATATAGTACTTCACACAGGACCCAATTATAGCCTGCCAACAATAAGGGATACTAATTCAGATACTGTTGCAAGCCTTTGCTGGAAAAAGACAGGCGGAAGATTATTACTCTCTACAATGGCAAGAAATCCGTTGATAGGTGTTGATTTGAATAGGGAGGTACCTGATAAAAAAACCGCAATCAAAGAATGGAAAAACGCAGTAAATGAAAATGTTGTTGATTTCAAGAAGGTCTATGGGATGGTTGCGAAGAATGAAAAGGATTATGAAAAAAGAATAATGCTGTATAAGAATTTCTGGAAAATAGCAAAATCAACAGGAAAGCATTTTATACTTTTGCATACACAGGATTTGAGAATAGGCAACTATCCAAGTCTTTTTGATATAGTAACTTTCGATGGAATAGGTATTAAGAAAGAAAGAACAATGGAAATAATAAAAAAATTAAATAAAAAGTTCAGGAGAGAATTTTCCAATCTGGAAAATAATTTTAAAACGCGTTTGCTGGCATCTGCTAATTCAATAGAAACTGATAAAATGCTGAATAACACTGATGCATATGCGGAGTGGTTTGAAAGAGATACAGGTGTTATAAGAAAATATGGTGATAAAAATATTGTTAAGAGATTGGAGAATAGCATAACAAAAGAGAATTTCATCAGGGCTGTTGAAAATGTTTTGAAAAAAGACATACCCCTGAAAATAACACTGGAACAGAATTTCTGGGGAGCAAAAGCATTTGCCCCTAAAAAGGAGCTCATAGGTAAAAACAGAAAAGTTGTTGAGATAGAAGTCAATGGATTCTTGAATAATTCATATCCAGAACTGGTTGCAGACGTATTGGTTGAATTCGTTAAGATGCTATAATTTGGTTAATTCTAGAAGATAATTGTTTATAACATTTCACTAAAGTTCTCTATTACTTTTACGCATTTCTCTGCTCTTTTCTTGATTTTGTTTTCAATCTCTCCTGGAACTTCTTTAACAACACCACCAAGGCTTATGTTTGTCACAGGACTTTCAGAAACCCTTAGCATAGAACCTATATATTTTCCGCCGACAACAAATGCCCTAAGGTCCCAATAATCGCCTTTCATTTTCTTTATGTTGACAATTTTTTGCAGAAGATATGGCTTCTTTATTTCAATGTTATCTATCTTGCTAATATCTTTGACTATGCGAATGCCACTGCCCTTTTCTCCAGTAGTTGGTTTAAGAACGAAACCCTTCTTGAACATCCTCTCATTTTCTTTCAGAGCCCTTTCCACATTACTCATATTCTTTACAAGAAAACTTGTGGGTGATCTTATGAATGCATTCCTTATCGCAAGGTAGCTTAGCCATTTATTTCTTGTAACCCTTATGACTTCGGGTGAGTTAATTTCAATTACATTCTCTGGGTTGTATTTGAACAAGGGTTTTCTTCTTAATAATGAATCAGCTTTTATTATGTTACCATCAATATCAACAAGTTTCGCCGAGTTTCTTTTGATTGATTTTTCATTCTCTTTGATGAGACAAATATGTACATCAAGTTTCTTTAGCCCATTTTTAATAAGGTTTATTGAAGTTTCGGTTTTCAGATAACGTTTTGGTGTTAGAAGTACAATATTTTCACATTTCCTTTTCTTTAGATATTTTTCAAGTGTTTTCACTGGTTTGATATTCTTGTATAATTCATGCCATATGAATATACCAGGAAATGAGTTGGCCTCTAAAAAGTATGGCCTCATTTCTTTATCGAATATAAAATCCAATCCAGCAAAGCTAAATTTATTCATGAATATTAACCTATGTAAACTTTAGGTTTAGTTTCTCATAAACCTTTTCTGTAAGTTCTGAAGCCCATTTGTTCAATTTACCTGTTTTTGGATCTCTCATGGACCTCAGTGTTATAAGTCTCATTATTCTTTGGTGTGTGTTAAAAACAGCGCCTCTGTAAGGGACGCCATCACATATCAAAACATCGTCAGTATTTTTCAGTGACCGCATGTGATATGCATATCTTTTGAACACAAGCTCACCGTTCTTGAAACTATAAACACCAGGCTCAACATCACCCCAGACTTTCACAGGATCATTGAATTTATTTGTAATCAGTAAATGTGCCCCGGGTTTGTGTTTCTTTGATAATCTGTTCACTCTTTCATAATCAAGTTGGTAGTCTTCTCCGAGAAATTCAAGTATATGCAAAGCAAGGAATGGTATCTCACCATTTATTGACTGTATCATTGTTATTGTTGGAAATGAGCCAAGCATCCTGAAGTTACATTCTATTGGATATATGTTTTTCTTTTTCTGGTCCATTAACATATCTATGCCAAATATGCCCCTATAACCCCTTTCCCGCATATATTCTCCTATTTTATGTGCGTAATTATAAGCCTGTTCCCTTATGTTCTTTGGAAATCTTGCTGATTCCCAATCATGACCTGCGAATACACCACTGCCTATATCTGAGTTTAAAACTTCAGGTATGTCTAAGAGCTGGTATTGGAGATTGGTATATAGTGTTCCATGCTTTGTTACGCAGCATGTTAGTGATGGTGAAGGGCCTTTCACAAACTTTGAAACAACAGCTCTTCCATCCCCATATCTTTCTTTTACAACCTCTTTCATTTTTTTAAAATCATCATCAGAATTTATAAAAAACGTGCCCTTGCCACCACTTGTACCAGGTACTTGGACAACAAAATTTCCAAATAATTTTTTCATTGATGTGTATTTCATTTTTGAAAAGAATTTTACTTTCCAAGGTATTGGCTTTAGTTTCAGTTCTTCAAGTATTTCCCTGAAGCCGATTTTGCCCATCTTAACATCCATTTCATAAAGATTATTTCCCACAATATTTGTCCAACCCATTTTATCTGTTACCTTTATAACAGATTTTGTATATTTGTATAAGAGAAGATGTGGATTTCCAAGTTTGTTTATATAATTCTTAGTTGTCTTTGCTTTCAGTATGTTTGCAGTGTTTCTTTTCCTTTTCAATAAATTACTGCCCTCTTTTTTGCTTATGCAGAGAACTTTTGCGTTTTTCCTAATAAGAATATTATCTTTACTGTTTCTGAGGCATATTATCTTATAATTTGGCAAGAAATCTTCTGATCCCACTCTATTAAACGCAGTAACACCTATACCAACAACGTCTTTGTTTATCTGCTTGAATCTTTTCTTTATGTCATCAAAGTTCTGTATAATCATCTAACACCTTAATTTTTAAGATATTAATATTATAGTTAAACCAATAAAAAATAGAGGTGTATTATGGGCTGTGGCTGCTGTGAAACTGATAAAAAGAAAAAGAAAAAATAATCTATTTTTTAATTCTGAAACTTTCTAATCTTTCTATTCTTATTGCTAGTGGTGGATGTGTACTGAATAGTCCAGTGAACCAGTCAGTTCTGAAAGGATTGACTATCCACATATGAGATGTTGCAGAGCTACCGCGCAGAGAAAACCTTTTTGATACATTTGAAATTCTTTTCAGTGCTGAAGACAAACCCTCTGGGTTCTTTGATATCAATGCTCCCATATAATCTGCTTTTAGCTCCCTGGATCTCGAGACTGCTAATCTGATTAGAAGCGCAGCTATTGGTGCGAAAATAATTATCAAAAATAATCCAATTACATTTCCTTCGCCTCTTCTCTGCCCGCCAAAGAACAGGCTCCAATATCCAATCTGCGCTAAGAATGAGATTGCACCTGCTATGGTTGCAACCAGAGTTGCAACAAGAACATCCCTATTTTTTATATGGGCAAGTTCATGTGCCATTACACCTTCCACTTCATCTTTTTCTAATTCCAAAAGACCCCTTGTCAAGGCAACTACCGATTTTTTTGGAGAACGTCCGCACGCAAATGCATTTGGAACCTCTGTTGGAATAATATATATTTTGGGTTTTGGGATACCTGCTTCTGCGGCCAAGTTCCTTATCATTGCATTTATTCTTTCATCTTCCAATGGCTTTGCTTTATACAATTTCAATATAATCTTGTCAGAATACCAATACGAAACAAAATTAATAACCAATGCAAAAATCAGTGCAATACCAACACCAACAGCTCCAGCAAAAACCATACCTATGAATAAAAGAATACCAGTTAAAACACTGAAAAGTACTATTGTTCTAATCATATTTGATTATTTACCAAGTTCTTTATTAACTTTCAATATCTCAATAATATCCTGAATAGCCCCTTCAGATTCTTTTTTTGTTGTATTTACCTCAAAAACTCTTTGTTTACATTTCTCCAAAGTTTCTGTCTTACAAACATCCATTATTTCTGCTTCTATATTCTCTTCTATCTTTTCCTTGGACCAGCCCCTTTTTTCCATTCTTTCTCTGAGCTCTTTTGGATCGCATCTTAAAACAATAACAATATCAGCTGGCATATCATGTGCATAGTGTGATTCTAAAATAAGATTCCCTTTTATTTTCAGAACTTCTTTTTCTATTTTACCCAAATCAACTACTTCACATTCTCGTTTTTTATCATATCCAGAGTACAGATTCTTTTCTTTGGCAAGTTTGTTTAATTCTACAAGTTTCCAGCCAAGTTCTTTGGCTAAAAGTTTTGCAACTTCTGTTTTACCAGTACCTGGCGTGCCTGTTATTGCTATTTTCATTTAAACACCCTGTAAATATAATCAGAATTTCCCATCTTTAGTCTCTCTGCTTCTCTTATGTGAAGAAGAGCTGATTTTTTATGAATTTCTTTGAAAATATCCCTTCCAACTCTTTCAATAATCTTATCATACGTTGCTCTATCCATACCAACAACATCATTTCCCATTATAAAACCTATATCAGGGACAACTATTTCAGTTGCTTCATTATCATAATCACTGTTTTTTGCCATATTCATGAGCACATTCACAAAATATTCCTTTTTGAACATGTTTAATGCAACATTTGCTCCCATTGCAAGCATTTTGTCAAATTTATCAATCCTTGGTTTTATGACACCTATCTTGCATAAATAAAGACAGATAGAGCAACCATTACATTTTTCATAGTCAAAAGATGGTATGTTAACAGCTTGATCAAACACTATGGCATTTTTTGGACATTCGTTTTTACAGACATTGCATATATTACAGTTGCCAATATATTCAGGTTTCCCGCCTTCGTGTATGTATTCTTTGCTTTTCTTTGTTAACGCATCAGCAAGATTTTTTATTGCTCCTCCAAAACCAGCACATTGATGTCCTTTTACATGGCTTAGAATAAGTACACCATCAGCATCCACTAGAGGCTTGCACACCTCAAAAACATTTCCATTTATCTTGGATGTTATAAAATCTTCTGATATGACAATAGGGCAGCCAATTCCTGATTCAGTAAATCCATTCTTACTTGCAATTTTTTTATACCCATCTATCGTATCCCTGGGATTGTATAATGCTACAGAATCAAAAATAAATGGTTCTGTCTTCAAACTTTTCAGTATCTTCACAATTTTCGCAACAAATTTTGGTTTTAGATTATTTTCATTCTTAGATTCGCCCATGTGAAGCTTTATTGCTATACTTTCCCCTGAAAGGAACAGTCCTTTTAATTCCATTTTCAGTTTTTTTAAAAACTCTTTCTCTTCTTTTTCAAATATCAATTCATTCATAACATCCCTATAATATCAGAATAATTGTTAATTTTAAAAGGGTTTGCTTTTAAAAAATTTAAAACCTATCAATAGATATGTCTATGGAAATTTGGACAGAAAAATACAGGCCGAAAACACTGGGAGATGTAATAAACCAGAAACATGTAGTAAATGCACTGAAATCATGGGTAAGCGAAGGCTCAATTCCGCATATTTTATTCTCTGGTAGGGCTGGTGTTGGTAAAACCACAGTAGCAATTGCACTCGCAAGAGATCTGTTTAAAGATAATTGGGAAGGAAATTTCCTTGAACTGAATGCAAGCTCTGAGAGAGGAATTGATGTCATAAGAGGAAGAATAAAAGACTTTGCAAGGATAAAATCAATAGGTACTGAATTTAAAATCATATTCTTAGATGAAGCAGATTCCCTTACACCAGAGGCTCAACAGGCTTTGAGAAGAACAATGGAGATGTATTCTGGTTCCTGTAGATTTATACTTTCCTGTAACTATTCCAGTCGCCTTATTGAACCAATTCAGAGTAGGTGTGCTGTTTTTAGATTCAAAGAGCTTTCAAAGGAAGATGTTCTCCAGTATATTGATAGAATAATTAAAAATGAATGCATAACTGCTGAAAAAGAAGGTGTAGAAGCAGTATATGAAGTGTCTGGTGGAGACCTCAGAAAAACAACTAATATTTTGCAGGCAGCTTCAACATTAGGAACCGTTACCAAGGACAGTGTTTATGTAGTATCTTCTCAAGCAAAACCAAAGGATATAGAAGAAATGTTGTCCTTTGCAGTAGGGGGAAAGTTCAAAGAAGCCAGGAAAAAGCTATATGAGCTCATAGTGAGCCAGGGGCTCTCAGGAGAGGACGTAGTTAGGTCAATCCATAGGCAAATATTCGAGCTGGAATTGCCTGAGGAGGCCAAATTAAAGCTGCTAGAACTCATAGGTGAGTATGAATATAGGTTAAATATGGGTTCTGATGAGCTTATACAATTAGAAGCATTTCTGGCGCAGGTTCTGAAGACCGGTAAATCTATTCAGTAAAATCACAAATCCATGCACATGCATTATCCTTTGCTATGTATTTCCAGTTGCCCAAACACTGAACATGTATAGTATCTTTGTTTCTATTTGCACAGCATTCATCATTGTATCCAGGAGTTACTGTACCACAGCTTGAACCAAGTAGTGTGCAATTGTTATCAGGGCAATTAACACCAGTCCTATTCCCAATTGTACTATTTGTTGATTCGCTTATGCACCCAGAAGTAAGAACAACAGCCATTAAAATCAATACAACTAATATTCTCATAATTATAATTTGGTTTTTTATATAAAAAGCGTTCTGGTTTTTAGGCTTAGGCCAAAGCTTCTTCAGCTCTGAGTTTTTCCAGTTTATCTTTATATCCTCTGACAGGTCCTTGTTCACATGTAAAGTGTGTAGCCCAATCCAGGTTTATTCCAGAGTTAACTGTAATATGCTCAACAGGATCACCTTCTGTGTCAATATCTTCCAGATCAAAATAAAATGATTTCATAGTATCACCTTCAATGTAAAAGAATGCGGGACCAGAAGTTATTATACCATGAAAGATTCTACCATGATAAGAAAGATCCACCAAACCGTCTGGGAAATTCATAAGAATAATTAATAGTAAAATTTATAAGACTAATCTCTTTTTCACCTGTTTTATAACATCAGCCCAATAATCTCCATGTGGTGTATACATTTCAGGATTTTCTTTTAGTTGTTTTTCCAATTCATCTATTGGAATAAACCGGATTTTCTGAACCTCTTCTTTCTGTAGTTTTAAACCCCTGACATCACTATCAAACCTGAGAAAATAAACATAAAAAAATTCATTATTTTTGATATTCCTGAAAACTGCCTGATTTTTTCTAATCCTATAAAAATTCAAGTCCTCTTTCTTGACCTTCAGACCAATTTCCTCTTCCATCTCTCTCAATCCAGAGTCAATAGGCTCTTCATTTGCGTTTACATGACCTGCAGCAGATATGTCCCACATATTAGGATAGACAAATTTATCTTCAGCTCTGAGTTGCAGAAGAATTTCACCTTTGGAGTTGTATATCCAGATATGTGATGCCCTATGCCATAATCCGTCTCTATGTATTTCGCTTATCATTTTCTGGACATTGATAGGTTTATTGTTTTCATCAAAAACATCAAGCAATTCATCTGGCATAGTATTAGTTGAATTTTTGTGGTTTAAAAATAGCATCCATTATACGAATCTAATATTTTTCATCAAATCATCAATTTTCTTATAGAACTCTCTTCTGGTTCCATTGTTTGTTATCTTAATGTCAGCAAGTTTGAATGTATTTTCATAGTCAAAGTATTTGCTTTCATTCCTTTCCTGAACCTGAAACTCTTCAAATGTTTTAGGGTCTCTGTCACTTTTCCTTTTCTTCAGCCTCTCAAACCTTATCTTAGGAGAAGCTTCTACAATAATAATTTTAATATCCTTTCCAAACGCTTTCTTTATTGACTTTGTCTCTTGAGATACTCTTATGGCAGCTATTATTGATTTTTCCCAGCCCTCTTCTTTTACTTTTTCAATAACTTTGTCAGAGAAGAAAAGCTTTCCGTATCTGTCCCTGTATTTTTTCTGGGTTTTCTGCAAGTTTATCCTATTCAGTTCTAGGCCGTCTTTTTTTGTATATTCCCTTACAACATCACCAAGCGCTATTTTATGAAAACCATATTTCTTAACCATGTAATCAGCAGCTTCGTCTTTCCCAGAGCCAATCAATCCCATTATTCCAACCACAATAGCCATACATATTTATATGTCAAACAACAATAAATGTTCTATGAAAATAGTGTTTTTAGGCCCTCCGGGTTCAGGAAAAGGAACATATTCATCAAGATTGGTTCCAAAACTAGGAATACCCCATATATCAACAGGAGACCTTTTCAGAGAAAACATAAAAAATGAGACAGCACTTGGAAAGAAAGTAAAAGAAATTATTGATGCTGGAAAATTGGTTCCTGATGAAGTTACAGCTGAAATGCTCAAAGAAAGAATAGAAAAACCAGATGCCAAGAAAGGATTTATTCTTGACGGATTTCCAAGGACAATGTCCCAGGTAGAAGCACTTGACAAATTGACAAAAATAGATATTGTCATTAACCTTATATTACCTGATCATATTCTGATAAAAAAGATTGCTGCCAGAAGACAGTGTAGAAAGTGTGGTGATATATACAATCTTGCTGACATAAACGAAGATGGAATACATATGCCTCCATTGCTTCCAAAAGTTGAGGGAAAGTGCGACAAATGTGGTGGTGAAATCTATCAAAGAGATGATGATAAAGAAGAAATAGTGATGAGTAGGCTAGATGTGTATAAAAAACAGACAGCACCACTTATAGAATATTACAGAGGAAAAAATCTGTTAAAAGATGTCCCTGTTGTTGGCGGACCTGATATAATGGTTCCAAACATAATTAAAGTGTTAGAGACAATATCTTCTTAAATCTAATTGTTTAAAAATATTTTATGAGCATTCTTGATATTCTAAAAGAAAGAAAGATGGAGAATGAAGAGCCTGAAGAAAAAAAGGAAGGCTATGTGAAATTAACCGAACTGAAGAAAAAATCAGATAAACCTGTCAAGAAAAAGACAGAGAAACCAAAAAAGAAAATTATTGAAAAACCAAAGGAAATAATTCTAAGATCAGCCAATCCAAGAAGAAAAGGATATTTTATTGTTTTTGAAGGAATAGATGGCGCCGGTGACACAACACAGACAAAAAGGCTTTACAAATATTTTGAAGAAAAAAGAAAGAATGTTGAAATAGTCCACTATCCAGAATATGAAAGTCCTGTTGGAAAGCTAATACATGAATTTTTGCACAGGAAAATCGATCTTTCAAGTGAAGTACAGTTTCTCTTATATTCAACTGACATGATAAAGGACAGGGATAAAATAGAGGGCTGGCTTAAAGAAGGAAAGATTGTAATAGCCGATAGATATTTCACATCAACCATATCATATCAAGCTCTTGACAACATGTCAATGCCGAACATAAAGAGATTTTCTGGCATATTTGGAATACCAAAGCCTGATGTCGTTATATATCTCAAAGCAAAAGCAGAGACAGGCATAAAAAGAAAGGTGTCTGGAAAAATTGGTCTTGATAGGTTCGAATCAAATGAAAAGCTTTTAGAAAAAATCTCAAGCAATTATAACAAAATGGCGCAGAAAAATATATTTGGTAAATGGATAATTGTTAACGGAGAAAAAACAAAGGACGAAGTTTTTGAAGAGATAATAAAAAAACTTTGATTTTACCAGGGCTCTCTCTTTATTCTTAGGACATATCCAATTATGGATGCTATCCAATGAACTATTGGTGTTATGACAACTAATAAAATTACCCAGCTAATTTCTAATGTTATCACAAAACTAGCAAAAAGCAAGGCTCCCAGCAAAAAATCTTCCTGATCCAGTAGAGGTGCTGGCCTACCCCTTCCCAACCCAAATCTTCTTTTGAGAAATGAACCAATCAAGTCTCCGAACATTGCACCAAATCCTAAAAAGAGTCCCAGCATAATGGTCATTGGAATTATATTCAAAGCAACAGGGCTTATATTCCACGGAAGATATGGATGTGCGAGCTGCTGTATAAAAGCTATTGCACCACCAATCATTGTGCCAAACAAAAGACCTTCCCAGGTTTTCCCAGGTCCGAATAAAGGCCTATCGAGGAAGCTTCTCCCACCATCTATTGCATGTCTTCCTTTGAGAATAGGAACCAGTCCGTTAGCTGCAAATGCTGGCAAAATAATCCAGATGGCTTCAACCAATGTAAAGATATCAAATACCATAGTATTATTTAGTTGGAAGATAAATAATAATTATGAAAGCTATTACACCAGTTATCTCGATCATCATTCTTTTATTCATTACAGTAGCATTTACAGGTCTTGGATACACTTTCATGTTCGGTGAATATACAGAAAGGGTGGAAAAGGTCTTTGATTATGTTATTGGAGGCTCTTATTGCCTGGACGAAGATGTTAAGATAATGATAAACAATGTTGGTACAGGGAAGATAGATCTAGGTGAAGGAGTTCAGGGTGGCGGAGGCGGCGACCAGAAGACCTATGATATAAGCGCTGCAATGGATGGCGGAGCAACCTGTTGGGTGGGTTATCAAGAACCATGGGGAGCTGTTGGACGATGCGAGGATGGACCAGCCGGCATGCCAGGAGTATATAATTTATTTGTTACCCATTGCAATGGAGTTCCAGGTCCAGGTGAATCTGGTGGACAAATATGCATGGGTGACAATGCGGGTGCCATTGATTTCAATGTCGCAGATGTTGCGGACAGTGAAACTGTAACAGACATTCAATTGGAGCTCACTGCAAAACAAAATTGTTTCGCTGGAAACATAAAACCAGTTGAAATATCTTATGCCTCAGGTGATATATTCCATTTCGCAGATTTATGGGTTGAAGTATCAGACCCGCTTGCAGTAGACTATGGTTCAGCATATTTAGAATGTGATACTGTTCCTATTACCAGCACAATAACTCTGAACAGCAATGCAATATCCACTCTGCAGTCAGACATGACAGGCGATGAAAAATTTTCAATTGGCTTAATGTATATAGATGATGAAAATGGATTTGCAGGATATTTGGACGACATAAGCGACACCAGTCCGCCAATACTTCATGTAACCACAGGCGATTCTGGTGGTGGAGGAAGTGGCGCGGCTTGCACAGGTTCTGGAAACAAAATCAGATGCGGAGACTTAACCATAGTAAAAACCAGAGGCGGAGATTTTGTTGACCCAAGCTTTACAGAGACTTCAATTGATCCAAAAGAAACCGCGAGGTTTATAGACAAATGCACAGAAAGAATATGCTCTTATAAAATGGTTTCTTCTAGCATAGGAAAAGACACAACAGTAAGGTGTGGCGGAAGTTTAGTATAGTTTTTTAGTTTCTAATCATATAATTAAAACATGAAGGCAATTACTCCGGTTATCTCAATTATTATTCTTTTAGTTATTGCAATTGCAATTGCAGGCAGTGCCTATTTATTCATTTTTGGCCAGTTCAATGCAAGAGTTGAAAACCTTTTTGACATAATGCATTCAGGTTCTTATTGTAGGGATGGAAACGTTGATATAATAATAAAGAATATTGGAACCACAACACTTGATTTAAAAAATCCTGGTGACGAACCACCGCCACAAGATTCCACTAACCTAGTAGGGTTATGGCATTTTGATGAAGGATCTGGCTTCACAACAACTGATTCAAGTGGAATGGGAAAAGACGGTACAATCACTAATGCTGAGTGGATAGATGACTGTGTTTCTGGGAACTGTTTGGATTTCAATGGAAATGGTTATGTGAGCACAGATAAGTGGATAGATGGCATATGGAACAAATTCACATGGTCATCATGGGTTAAAGAGAGATATAGAGGCGGAACCTATATGATTCATAGGGCTGCTTATGCAGATATTATATCAGAAGCCAATAGCGGAAACACAAGATTTGATACAGGGTACAATCCTTGGCGTGTATCATTTAATCATTACACTGGATATGATGAATGGCATCATATTGCAGTGACAAGGAACGATGAAAACTTCTCTTACTATATTGACGGTGAGAGAATAGATTCAGATCAAAATTCAGGAGATACTGATTGGGATAGGGATTATCATGGTTCTTATATAGGTGGTGATGGTCATAATGGTTGGGCAGGCTATTTCAGGGGCGCAATTGATGATGTATATATCTATACCAGGGGTTTGGGTGATGATGAAGTAAAGCAGCTATTCTGTAATGGTGCCTATGGCTTGCTCGAGGAAGGGATTATTAGTAAAGCAACATATGATTCCTATAATTGTGATCCTGGTACAGGTTGTTCAGGTTCTGGAAGAAAGGTGACATGTGGAGATATGATTATAACAAAAACTTCTAGCGGAAACTTTGGCAGTGCGAGCTTTTCAAAGCCTTCAGTTGCGCCAGGGGAAATAGCAAGCCTTAAAGACAGTTGTACAGAAAGAAGATGTTCTTATAGAATAGTTTCTCCAGCAATTGGAAAGGATGTAACAGTAAGATGTGGTTGATTTATGGGCTCGGAGAGGTCTTCGGCTTTGCTGAAGGCAAGTGCCTTAGCACAACGATCGAACTCCCGGCCTCCACGTTATCAGCGTGGCGTTCTAACCACTGAACTACGAGCCCATTAACGATTAATATTGGTCTCTTTTATATTTATAACGCCCCCGCTGGGATTTGAATTCCTGAATAACTTGTTGACCAAATTATTTCCCAGGTCCCAGGCTCGAGAAGCCTGAATGCTTAACCAGACTACACCACGGGGGCCTTATAGATAATATTACATTTCTTTATTTAAAGAATTAATTATTTCTTTCTTTTTAATAAATCAAAGTTCTTTTCAGGATCAATTATAAAATTTCCGCAGAGGATGTTTCTACCAATTATCAATGGAAAGTTCATATGTGATCTGTCCTGTAGATTGATTTCTGCAACAAATTTCCTTCCTGCAATTTCTATAACACCCTCAACAACAGGTCTTTTAATCTTTTCATGTAAAGACGGATTTTTTACTGTTGTTGTTCTATGAGGAGGTCCAAACCCGGCTCTTTTAGCGAGTTTTGTATCCATTGATGTTAAAAAAGCACCAGAATCCATAAGCGCGAGCACACTAACGGTTTTCTTACCACTAAGCTTTACGTTCTCGATAACACCTACAATTTTCTTTTTAACCATAATATTCCATATAATACTTGTCTAAATTCCTTAAAAAACAGAAAACGTAAGTTAATTTAGGAGATTTTATGGATAATTTCATAGTTCACTCACTCATAAAGCCAGGTACTATGCACTCAAGGGACTATCAAGCATCTATACTAAAAACAGCTAAAGAAAAACATACGTTGGCATGCCTACCAACAGGTCTTGGTAAAACACCCATAGCCATACTGTTAACTGCACATAGATTGGAAAAATTCCCAGATTCTAAGATAATGGTTTGCGCACCGACAAAGCCTTTGACAGAACAACATTTTAGAAGCTTTAAGAAATTTCTAAATCTTGATGAAAGTTTTTTTCAGGTTATAACAGGGACAATAAAACCAAATGAAAGAGAAAAATTATATCTAGAAAAAAAACTTATTTTCGCAACTCCGCAGACAATAAGAAATGACATTGAAAACAAAAGACTCTCTCTAAAAGAATTTTCTCTTTTAGTGATAGATGAAATCCATCATTCAATTGGTGCATATTCCTATAATTTTGTTGCAGAGGAATATCTGAAAAATTCCACAAACACAAGAATATTGGGATTAACAGCGAGCCCTGGTGCTACAAGAAACAAAATAGATGAGATATGTAAAAATACAGGAATAGAAGCAGTTGAGATAAAAACAGAAGTTGATGAGGATGTCTCTCCATATGTGAAAGAAAAAGAAATGGGAGTGATTAGCGTTGAATTACCACCGAGCTTTCTGAAAATAAGAGAGCATTTGGATGTTGTCTATAGAAAAAAAATCAATTCAATAAGTAAATGGGGTCTAAGAAAAAAAGCCTCAAAAAGAATACTTCTGGAAATGCAAAAGAGATTTATTTTACAGGCGAATCGAGGTGACAAGAGGGCATTTGTAATGATGTCACTCATATCACAGGCCATAAAAGTTGAACATTCGATTGGTCTATTAGAGACACAGGGGATATCTATCCTGGAAAAATATTTCCAGAAATTAAGAAAAGATAAAACAAAAGGCGCGCAAAGACTCTTGAAAGACAAGAATATTTTGAATGCAATGTACTTTGTAGACAAGCTTTATGATGAGGGTGCAAAACATCCGAAAACAGGAAAGCTCTGTCAGATTGTAATTGAACAATTAAACGAAAATCCTAAATCCAGAATAATAATCTTTGCAAATTACAGGGATACTGTAAAAGACATAGTTTCTGTCCTTGAGAAGATAGATGGTGTAAGACCTGTTATGTTAGTTGGGCAAAAGGAAGGCATTACCCAGAAAAAACAAGTAGAGACAATAAAGAAATTTGAGAGCGGAGAGTTTAATATTTTAATCGGGACAAGCATATCAGAAGAAGGTCTTGATATATCTAAGGCAAACATTGCAATCTTTTATGAACCTGTGCCAAGCCCTCTAAGAAGCATACAGCGACGTGGTAGGGTGGGTAGAATGAAAGTTGGTAAAGTTATAATACTTATCACAAAAGGAACAAGGGATGAAGCTTATTACTGGTCTGCTTTTCACAAAGAAAAGGAAATGAAAAGAATACTCTATGATATGAAATATGGAAGAGGACTTGAAAAGTTCAAGTAGGTTTATAATATTTGGATTCTAAACAAAATCATGGAAATTGAAGAAATGAAAAGACAGGCATTTGCTATGATAGAAGACTATAACAAGAAGAACGGATTGGATCATAATAAAGAAACGGTTTTTCCACATCTAATTGAAGAGGTGGGCGAACTTGCAAGAGAGTTGAATCATGGTAAGCTTAACTGGAGAAAAGATTATAACAAAAATAATTTTGAGGAAGAATTGATCGATGTCTTGATACAGATATTGATACTCGCAAATGATAACAATGTTAATATTGGTGAAGTTTTTGAGAGGAAAATAAAATCTTTGAGGGCTAGATTTGAGCTGGATGGATAAATATATTTACTCCAGAATATATTTCTAAAACAAAAACTGGGCAATATTGCCCTATCTTTCCCCTAGAAGTGTATAGTGGACCATAGAAAACTTTATAAAGGGAAATGTGCAAGATATATTATCAATTTATACATATTTAGTGCAGGATAGTGAAATTGGAGTTATATGCAAGCTAATATAAAATGCCCTGAATGTAAATCTTCAGGTATTATTTATGATCATTCGAGAGGAGAATCTGTCTGTGACAAATGCGGATTCATAATAAAAGAAAGTATGATTGATCTGACTCAGGAGTGGAGAGCATTTGATGAAGATCAGAGATCAAGGAGAGCAAGAACCGGAGCAGCACTAACACCAACAAAACATGATCATGGTCTAACAACTGAGATAGGAAAGGGTAGAGGAGAACTATTCAAAGTTGAATCAAAGAAAAGGGCTCAATATTACAGACTGACAAAGTGGCATAAAAGACTTATTAAATCAAGAGATAGAAATCTTTCTTTTGCATTTTCTGAACTTCAAAGACTTGTTTCTTTCTTAAGCCTTTCAAAAGCTGTCCACGAAAAGGTTGCAAGCTTATACAAAGAGGCTGTTGTAAGAGGATTGGTTAGAGGAAGATCAACAGAATCAATAATTTCAGCTTTGTTATACATAACATGTAGGGAAGAAGGTGCTCCAAGAACTCTTGATGAAATAGCAAAGGCTTCAAACATAAACAAGAAAGATGTTGGAAAAACATACAGATACATTGCAAGAAAGCTTGGAATAAGAATACTACCTGCAAAAGCACAGGATTATATACCAAGATTCGGTTCATTACTGGACTTATCAGAAAAGGTTCAGGTAAAGGCTGTTGATGTTTTGGACGATGCTACAAAATATGATGTTACTTCAGGAAAAGGACCAATAGGAGTTGCTGCAGCTGCTTTGTACATATCCGCTGTTCTATCAGGTGAGAAGAAAACCCAAAGAGAGGTTGCAGACATAATCGGTGTAACTGAGGTTACAATTAGAAATAGGTACAAAGAGATTGTTGAAAGTCTGGGCATAAAGGAAGAAGTTGAAAAGAAAGTCAAAGAACAAGAAGACCTTTAGACCAAGTTTTTATTTAATCCAATACAAATATCTAATCATGAAAAGAATCTTAATACCATCAATTCTTTTATTTTTTCTGTTGTCAGTATCTGTAAGTGCATATGAGTTTCAGGTAAAGCTAACACTGGACAATTTAGATAACAAAGTATATATCCCAGGAACCGGTGAGGTGAGCTCTTCTGATATAGTCGATGCAGTTAATACAAATCCAATACATTTCTATCTAGCATCATACCTTAACAATGTTTTAGCAGGCCTTGTCACCTATAATAAAAATTCAACAGCAATAGCTGTCAGTAAATCCGGAAGTACACATTCAATACAGGTAAATCAAAACCTTGCAAATTCAAATGCGATTCTTGTTTTTACAAAAGGTAATTGGAAAACAATAGATAACAGAATAACCCTGATAGAAAGATTAAAATTTCTTTCTAGGATCTCTCCAAGTTTTTCGTATGGTCTGGGTTTGAAATACCCAATCAAACTTTTACTAAGTCCTGGAATAGATATAGCGAATAACATGACTGCTCAGAGGGGCCTACATAAAATTGCTGTAGAGAATACGGGTTCAGGCGTATCCATAAAAAGTATATAAACCCATTTATCCATTTTCAAGTATGAAAGTGCTTGCAGGCGGAACTTTTAATAATATTCACAAAGGACATGTTTTTTTCATTAGTGAATGTAAAAAGCTGGGTGACTTCTTAGTTATTGTTATAGCAAACGATAGCACTGTTCTTAAAAGAAAAAAACTTTTAAGAAATGCAGAAAAGAGAAAGGAATCTGTTGAATCATTAGGAATTGCTGATAGTGTTATTATAGGTAATGAAAAAAATCACCTGGAAATAATTGAGAAAGAAAGACCTGATATAATTGCTCTCGGTTATGACCAGAAGATGCCCGGGCTTGAAGAAAAGACAAAAGAACTTGGACTGAAAATTATTAGGATAAAAAAATTAGAAGGATATTCCACCAGAGCTAACATTAGGTGACCTGAAGTTCGCTTAGAGGGCATTTTATATATTCACCTTCTATTTCACATCCAGGAGGCATCTGAATACCACCAACTTCACCCTGTTCTAAAAGATTAGAAATATTCTTCAAATCATCTGGTGACATACCCAACATTGAATAAAGATCTTCATTTGTATCAGGTAATCCCTGAAAGTTTAATAGTAAATATGCAACAAATGCGATTATTATAACAATACCGATTATTGTGAATTTGTTTATCCCCTTTCCTTCAAATTTCTTTGCAGTGTTTATTCTATTCTCCAGTTTCTTTATAACACCTTTTAGCCTTTCAATATCCTCTCTTCTATATGTAACAAAAAATAAACCAATACCGAATACTATCGATGACACAAGACCTCCAATAAAAAGGTCTATTT
Organism: Candidatus Aenigmatarchaeota archaeon; assembly: GCA_016783545.1. Classification (GTDB taxonomy): domain Archaea; phylum Aenigmatarchaeota; class Aenigmatarchaeia; order QMZP01; family QMZP01; genus BS750m-G24. The sequence continues at coordinate 68,205 of JADHWJ010000004.1, forward strand.
GCATAAGCTTAAGAATACCTGTGCTAAATGACTGGAAAAAACCAGACAGTGGTACAGCGCTAATTAAACATAGAAATCCAATACCAATACCAAGTAAAAATTTTAAAATAGGATGTATATATGCCCTATAAAATCTAGTTGCAAGAGAACCGAAAAACAGTATGAAAAACACATAAAAAATTATCTGGGAAAAAAATAAAATTTGTGGTAATTGGTTTATTATTTCCATCATACCTGCTATCGGTGGCATATTTTTTTATTTATTTTCAGGATTAATAAACTATCTGTCACTGTGAACCTTTTTAAAGGCTAAATGTAATTAATTAGAATTATGGCAAGAATGTATAGTAGGAAAAGAGGGAAATCAAGTTCAAAAAAGCCCTCAAAGAAATCCGCGAGTTGGGTAAAATACAAACCAACAGAAGTAAACGAACTTATAGTTAAGCTCGCAGGTGATGGCCACCAATCAAATTTTATAGGAATAATTCTTAGAGATAGGTATGGAATTCCTGATGTGAAGACCATAGCCAAAAAATCAATAGTGCAGATAATGAAAGACAAAAAAGTCTATTCAAAACTTCCTGAAGATTTGCTTAATATGCTAAAAAGAGCAGTTAATTTAGATGAACATTTGAAGAAAAATAAAAGAGATTATACATCAAAAAGAGGTTTAGAACTAACTGAATCAAAAATAAGAAGACTGGCCAAATATTATAAAAGAAAAGAAGTTCTCCAGGCTGATTGGAAGTATGATCTAGAGAGAGCAAGACTTCTGGTTAAATAAAATCTATTTTTAGGGCAAGGCCCTTATAGTGGGATAACAAATTTATCAGGAGGAGGTTTATAAGGGGGCAAGGCCCTTATAGTGGGATAACAAATTTATCAGGAGGAGGTTTATAAGGGGGCAAGGCCCTTATTTTGGTTTAAAAGAATACTTTGAATCATCTTTTTTTTCTGATTTAACTTTTTCTGACTTTAGTTTTGGTACATTAAGTTTAAGCTTAGGGAATTTAAGAAATTTCTTTCCCCGAGTAAATGCAAAGAAAATAAGCAAACCCACAACAAATCCTATTCCAAAAAATGTTGGTTGAGTGGCAGTTAATTTCCCTGTTATTTCACCAAGATGTTGTTTTTCTGTTTCAAGCACTTCTTTTTCACCGCTCAGGTCAGATATCCTACCAGTTAAATCATTAACTTTTCTTTCGAGTTCTGTCTTTTCTGTATTCAGGGATTCATATTTTGATTTGTATTGCTCTATGTCATCTATTCTACTGCTGAGATTTGTTCTCATGCTATTGATTATGTTCTCAAGCTCATATTTCAGATTGGATATTTCTGCATTTACATTAGCCAGGCTTTGAAGATTCTCAACTTCATTTATAGATAATGTAACCTTGATATCAAGGTCAGCAAGCTTGACATTATTCGCATTAATCTGTGTAGTATATGTTCCCACACCAACATCCGATGGAACCGCTACTTTAACATTAACATATGTTGGAACATACGCAAGTATATTTGTACTATAATTTGAATTTCCCTCGAATGTCACCCAGCTATTTGGGGAAGTAAATGTGATTGTTTGGGTTGTATTTTCTGTGTTCTGCACAACCAACGCATAATTATAATCAGTTCCTTTTTCAATAGTTATTGACATGTCAGGAGTTGGGGTTGATAGGGCATAAACGCTGTTAATCAGTAGCAGAAAAGCGAAAACACCGAAAAATACCGATTTCATAACTAATTATTATTAAAGCACATATTTATGTTTAATTTATGTCTGACCAATAATACTATAGATAAGCAGCGTAACAAATTAGAAGGTCGATTATGGAAGCCGCAAAAAAACAGAGATTATCGAAATTAGTTGAATATCTGGAAAACATTAAAGGTAGGCATACCGAACTGGTTACAGTCTATATACCAAGCGGATACAATATAAATAAAGTCGCTGAGCAATTGAGACAAGAACAGAGCACAGCACAAAACATAAAAAGTAAGGCCGTGAGAAAGAATGTTTTGTCTGCATTGGAAAAAATATTACAACATCTAAAACTCTACAGACAAACACCTGCAAACGGACTGGCTATATTCTGCGGTAATGTTTCTGAGAAAGACGGCACTGCTGATATTGAAATGTGGGCAATTGAGCCACCAGAATCAGTTAAACTAAGACTTTATAGATGCGATCAGAATTTCATTCTGGACCATCTTAGAGATATGGTGAGAGAAAAAGAAATATACGGACTCGTTGTGATAGACAAATCAGATGCTGAAGTAGGGCTTCTGAAGGGAAAGAAAATAGAACCCCTTAAACATTCTGAGAGTAATGTTCCTGGAAAAACAAAGGCCGGTGGGTGGTGTGTACATGAAAAAACCAATATAGAAACAAACAGCCAAACGATCGTTGATAAACTAAAAGAAGGTGATAAAATAAAATCATTTGATTTTGAAAATAAAAGAATAGTAAAATCCTTCTGCAAAAGAAAATTTTCAAGGAAATCTAAAGTAGCATATAAAATTGGAATAAGATATTCAAAGCTTATGGTTACAGGAGAACATTTATTTTTTCTATCATTTGACAAAAAAACAAAACCAGCGGATTGTTTGGAAATCGGAGATAATGTTTTATTCTATGATGGGTTCAAAGTTGAGAGGGAAAAAATCACTTCAATAAAAAAAATCAAAAATCCAAAAGGCCTTTTCTTTGATTTGGAAGTCCCAAATTACCAAAGTTTTATGGCAAATGGCTTCATTCTTCACAATTCACAGGCCAGATACCAACGAATCCGTGAGAACATGCTTAATGATTTTCTGAGAAAAGTTGGTGAGATTGTAAATTCAAAGTTCAAAGAGATGAGAGACCTAAAAGGCATAATAATAGGAGGTCCTGCTGGAGTAAAAGAGCAGTTTGCTGAGGGAAAATATCTTGAGCCTCCAATCAAGAAAAAAATCATAGGTATTGTTGATACATCGTATACAGGCGAACCTGGGTTAAAAGAACTTATTGAACGATCAGACGAGCTGATTTCAGAGGCATCTGCGATAAGAGAGAACAAAATACTAGAGAGGTTCTTTGGAGAGCTTGCAACTGATGGCCTGGCTGTTTATGGATTTGTAGAGACAATAGAAGCACTGAAAAATGGAAATGTTGAGATGCTTTTGCTCTCAGAGAGCTTTGACTGGGTAAAAGCAAAGCTTGAATGTCCTAAGTGTGGCGGAGGTGCAGAGGTTGAGGAAAAGGAAGAATTCCTTAAAGACGAGAGATGTTCTAATTGCAAGTCAGCAATGACGGTTGTTGCAAAAGCAGAGCTTATCGATGAAATGATAAAACTTGCTGAACAGATGGGTTCTGATGTTGAGATGATTTCTGATGAAAGTCCAAGAGGTATTCAGGTAAAAGAACTTGGTGGGATAGCTGGAATCTTAAGATATAAGACGGAGTAGGTATGGGAATAAAAGCAGAATTTAATTGTGACATGGCACTAAGAGATATTTCTGAGTTCAAAAATGGGAACAGAAAGCTTGAGGAATGCATTCCAGAGAAACTGGAAGCCGGAAAGGTCTATGATTTTCTCAAAAAAGACCAAAGACTTTATTATATTTCTGATGATCCTCAGTGGGATTTTGGAGAAATTCCTTTATGTGTAACACAAGGAGAAGGAAAATTATCAAGACCATTAGCAAGCGTAAAAATTTTAGAAGCAACGCATTTCCTTCTTAATGGAGAGATTCATACAAAAGGAAAGTATAAAGTGATTGAAGTCTTTGACCCAAAAGACCCTAAGATACATTTTGAAAACCTGAAAAGAATTAAATAACAATACATTTTGCCGAAAAAAATATTCTAAAATAATCGATATAAATAGTTTGGATTCAAATTAAACTCATGCCTAATACACAAGATATAGTAGTTGTGGATATAGATGGTACAGTAGCAGACTGTTGCGAGAGAAAATTCAAATCTTTGCATGATTCTGGTGTACATATCCTGGAAACCGAGGATTTTTTTGTTGACTCGCATTTAACACCAGAGCAATTGAAGACATTTCTTTCCATATTCCTTTCCAATAAATATATTCATTTAGATGAGCCAGTTCCATATGCTGCAGAAGTTCTTCAAAGACTGGAAAAATCTGGAAAAAGAATAGTCTATCTTACAGCTCGCCATGATTCTGATTCTGAAGACTCTATGAGATGGGGAACAATTCAGTGGTTGAAGAGGTATAACTTTCCCCTTGACACGGATCACCTATTCATGAAAATTGATAAAGGCGAGAGTAATAGGGAATGCAAAGAAAGAGAGATGAGAGAGATATCAGGATTAGGAAACGTTTATGCTGGTATAGGAGACATGAGAGAAGATGCGGACGTTTATTTAAAATTTACTAGTAATTGTGTATTATTGACAACCTTTCACCCAGAAAGCGAGTATGAAGGATTAGACAAAAGAGTAAAGCTTGTGGATGATTGGCAACAGATAGGAAGATATTTAGGAGTTTAAATGTCACCTGAACGTTCAGTTGAATTTTTTGGAGAAGTGCCAAAAGCGCTTTGTAAAAGCAAACTTGTAGTTAGTCATCTAAGAGATGTTGCAAGAGAATTGGGAGACAATACCCTAGAACAAGGATTTAGTGGTGTTGCTGTTCCAGATGAACTTGGACCATACCTATTAACATTATATATGAACGAAGTAATGATGGATGCAATGGACAGATTACAATGCCAGGGCGCATCTCTTTTCCATGAAGGTCCTGATGAAGATTATTTATATGGTTGTGTTGGTTCGATATCTGACAGACTTAGGGTTAGGAACATATCTGCTACAAAGGCAACAACCGTCATTAAAGTAGGAAAACAATCCCCGGATAGATTTACTCCATTATGTTGGAGAGAGAAAAGACCAATGATTTCAATTTCACCTGGCGCAGAAGAAGATATTTCACTAGAAGTATACAATACCACTACTAATGCGTTAGAAGAAACAAGACCAATGAAAAGCAGTAGCAGGGATAGTAGTGTTGACGAAGGTACAGGAATTAGTACAAGTAGCGCAATTTATGTTCCTGTTATGGTAGGCAATTCCCCGTATGGTGTAGTAAGGGCCTATAGAACCAGTGGAGATAGGTTTATTGCTGATGATGTACCTAAACTTCTAAGACTGGGAAAAGAAGAGGCACCACTTTTTGAGTTATTTCACAGAGTTTATGGGGAGTAGTTTAAAATATTTCTAAACTATAGTTCCTGACAAAATAAATCAGAATATTTCAGGAACTGAATAGCTAATGATGATTTCTAACTTATTATAATATTATCTATAATTAATTATTATGAAGAAGATTTTCCTAGTTATATTACTATCGCTAATTCTCATACCTAATGCTGCATATGCTGAGATTGTTATAAACACGTATTCTGATTCCCAATATTATGGGCCTACCAGCATTTTCAGTGAAGGGCCTGTTTATTTTACAGTAAGTGATGGAAGTTATTGTTGCGATAAGACAGACGTTGTGATTAAAAGCCAGAATGAGAACATAACAGTTGCTGCATATGACAATGGTATAATACCAGATAAAGAGCCAAATGACGGTATTTTCTTCGGTGTTTTTCATATAGGAGAGGGCCTAGCAGATAGTGCTATAAATTATATACGCTCAGAAACAGATGAAGCTCTTGAAATACATGTTTCATTTAGCAGAATATCCTCAGGGAATAGGATTATATACACAGAATTCAGCAAGCCAGTGGCTGTAGAGTTATCAGCTGAATTCAGAGACAATGCAGTGACATTAAACTGGAATCCTTCATCTGACATATCTGGCATAAAAAATTATATTGTTTATAGACATACTGAGAAATTCTCAGAATCTGATATAAGCAGAATCAGTTCATTTATGACTGAAAATACAAGTTACATAGACAGATCGATAGAAGATGGTAAAATCTATTATTATTCTGTGATACCTGTAGATAATCTGAACACAAAGGGACAGTTCTCAAATATTGTTGAGATATCTACACCTGATATCACAGCTCCTAAATCCATAACAGATTTACATTATACGCAATATAGAGGAGAGGTCACGCTAAAATGGAACAGACCATATGATAATGTAGGTATTGCAAAATATCTTGTCTATAGGGATACCCTTTCAATTGAATCCCCAGAAACACAGATACCTTATGCTGAGACAGATAATATAATCTATATTGATAAAAACACAAATGATGGAGAAAGGTTTTACTACGCTGTTTTTGCTGTTGATACTTTGAATAATATTGCAAGACCGTCCAACAATGTTCTTGTTGAAATAGATAAGACACCTCCTGAAAAAATCACTGACCTTGAAGCACATCAGAGAAAAAACGGAGAGATATTTTTGAACTGGTCAGGATCAGACATGTACAGAATATATTATTCTATATATCCAATCACATCTGTTAATGGATTAAGTAATGTCATCATTAACGAAAGTACATTTTCAGATTTTCCAGAAAAGCCAATGTATTACACTGTTTCTGCAATTGATGTTTATGGAAATGAAGCAGAGAATTCAAATATTGTGTTTGGAGATCCAGATGACATATCACCAAACCCACCTGAAAATCTAAACGCAATAGCATATTCAAATGGAACTGTTTTTCTTTCATGGGATCCATCTGGTTCCCAGGATGTGATGTATTATGATGTCTACAGAACAAGAGAAAATGAGTATGTTCATATTACCCGGACAGACGAAAAAAGAGTTTTTGATAGAAATATAATTCCTGGAACATATCATTATATTGTAAAAGCAGTTGATGGTGCTGGTAACGAGGGAGAAAGTTCTGTTCAGGTAAATGTCATAGATACTGAAATAAATCTTATTATACTCCATCCTCAAAATGACATATCTGTTTCCCAAGCGCAGATACTTGTTCTTGGTAGTGTGGATACTGACGCTGAAATAGAAGTTGAAAATAACGGCATTGTTTTTGATGCCATGATAAGCGAGAATGGAAATTTCGCTGGATATGCAAACCTCAGTGACGGTGAAAACGAATTGAAGGTGAAAGCAACAGATCCTGCGGGAAATAGTAAAGAGCAGAAGTTGAAAATAACCAATAGGTATGTTTCAGCATCAACTGATGCCAGAAAAAAAATTCAGGAATATATAGGAAAAAATATAACATTTGATAATACACTATTCGATGAATTAGTAGAATCTGATCCGTCTCTTTCAGGTTCAGATATGTTCACAACATATGTTTTCACAAGAACCACAGAAATAGTAGGATTTGTTATTTTGATTATTCTAGTAGTTGTAGTTATTGTTTTCCATAAAAAAACAAAGAAAGAGATAGTCAAAATTGTCGGAACAAAACTAAAATATGAATATGATGAAAAGAGCAGGCTAAAAAACGCTGCAACAAAATATATATCAGCAATACCTTCTGAGATTATAAGAGGCGTGAAAAACCTGAGGATTAAGAGAGTTGAAAAAGAAGCCACTGTTCTTTTTGCAGATATAAGAGGATTTACAAATCTAGCATCCAAGCTTGGTCATAATAAAACAGCAGATATGCTTGATATATTTTTCAAGGAAATGGCAGATATTATTATAAAACATGGTGGTTCAGTGGCAGAATATGTTGGTGACAGAATATATGCAACATTCAACCTGAACAAAGAATGTAATAATCACTCTCACAGTGCTGTAAAAAGTTCTGAAGAAATGCATGGTGTTGTAAAAGAACTGAATAAAAAAATATTCGGGGTTGATAACAAAATGCAGATAGGTGTTGGTATAAAAACAGGAAAATTGGTTGCAGGTACTATTGGACATCCAGAAGCATTAAAATATGCTGCTGTTGGTGATGTTGTAAATATAGCATCAAAACTTTCTGATAGTGCAAATGCAGGAGAGACAATAATAGATGAAGATACCTACAAAGAAATAAAAGATAAAGTAAATGTGATAAGAAATTCAATCACTTTAAAGGGTGGAAAAGTGATAAACGCGTTCAAAATATTATCTTTGAAAGAATAAAGCCCTGATTTCTGACATAAAAACTAGCTCCTGTACGCGAAAGAAAAGCCTCAATAAGACCCTATATGCCACGAGTTTGCCTATTTTCTTCGCTCACCTTGCCCGTAGAGGGCTCTATTGCATTCCCAAGGACTTTTTTAACATTAATATCTAGTCCTTTTCTCAATTCATCTCCTTTATTCTCTTTTGAAAAGAAATCCATCTTTGCAGCAAGGCTAATCTTTGCTGCAATTAATCTTGCAATTTTTCCTTTTACCTCATTAGGAGCATTTTGTATATGTTCATGCCCAAACAAAATCCCAAATTTAGGAGCCTTGAATCTTTCCTTGTCTTTCATATGCCTGAAAAGAGCTTTCTCAGAACCCAATAGTTGTATTGTAGAAGATGGCATCTTAGCAATCTTTTCCAACCCGCCTGCAATTGAAAGTAATCTTGCAGCAAGCAAAGGGCCTGCAACAGCGCTTATATTCGGAATAATCTTATTACATGAAGATTCTATGTATTTTTCAAGGCTAGTCTTCACAACATATAGTTCAGAAATAGACCTTGCTATACCCTGAACCTCTTTAATATCATCATCAGAAAAATCCATACCAGCAGAACTTTCCACATATTTGGCAAGTTCACCATCTCTTATATTATCCCTTCTTCCGTGCTTATAGACAATATCTGCATACTTCTCATTAGTTTTGATTATCTCCCCCATTTCAGGAAAATGAAGACCATACCATTCCTTAAGTCTTTCTGAAATTACATTTACTTCCTTTGTTATTTCATCTAAAATACCAATAGCGTGCATAACTATTTCATCTTTTCTAACTTTTTTTATCTCCCCTTTTGCTAGTAAAATATTCACTTTTGAGAGCAAATCATTGATCTCAGCTTGAGACATGGCCCATTTAAGATGAAGAGCAAGACTTCTGAATTCATCATTGAGTTTTTTGGCTGCTATATTATCAACCACATGTATGCAGGATATGTCTTTATATCTCATATCTTTTTTATCCCATGCAATTTCCTTAAATCCGCAAGAAATTAAATTTTTAAGAATCTCTTCTTCTTCGTGTAGAATTTCACCTTTCCTTGATTTCGAAATCCTTTCTGCTATAAGTTCGGCTTCTTTGGGGAAAAGTCTTTTGTCTAATATTTTCCCGTCTTTATCAAAGGCGAAGACGCCCATGATGTTTGTTGCCATGAAAGCTCTAAATTCCATATCAAAATCAGAACCTGCTGTTATATTGTTTCCGGTTCCGATACCTCCACTTTTTAACGAAGATACTGATTTCTCCGAATAAAGATATAATTAATTGTACTTAGATAATAAAAGCATAAATAACAGTGTTATGCGGGGGATGCGATCTTCTGCTCTGCTGAAGGTATGTGCTTCAGCACAGTATTCGAACACATGGAGGCACTAAGCCACTGGGTCCTAAACTTAGCCTTGTGATAATACATAATATTAACACAATCCAGCCCCTTTGACCACTTGGGTACCCCCGCGATAGTTGATACTATTTTTTTGCGGTTAACGCTCCCGCGGGGATTTGAACCCCGGTTTCCAGCAAGTATTCTCCGAGAAGAATACTCCTCTCCGGGTATTTTCGCTCACGGAACCCTTTTCGAGGCTTCCGCCATCGCCCAAAAGCGTTCACGGAAAACCCTTTCAAAGGTTCTCACTTTTTTCGAAGCTCGAAAACCCGGCATACTTGACCAGGCTATACTACGGGAGCATATTGTTAATTATATTATTTCTTTTAAAAATAAGTTTAAATATGGGCTCGGCCGGATTTATGGACCGACTGAACAAAGCCCAGTCTAGTTATCGAACCGGCGATCCCCGCCAAATTGATACAAAAACGATCTGTTATTGTAACGTCAAGGCGATGTCATAGCCAATGTCCGCGTTCTTTGATTACTAACCGCTTATACAACTCCTTTCATTATGAAAGGGGTGATAGTGCGGTAAGAGGGGGAATCTGTCACCCTCTTGCGCTCTAGACCACGAGCCCATATACTGATATTTTACACTTATAGAAATAAATAGAAAAATTAAGCTCCGCTATATCTTTCAGCTTCTCTTTGATACCTTCTAATAGCATCTGGAGTAAGTTGTCCATCAGTTGACCATGAACCATCTTCAAATACAAGCCTTTCCCATGTTGAACCATCAAAACGTGCACCCTCTCTTTCCGGGTCTCCTTTTTTAGGGAACTTTTCAATCATAACGTCTACATGTTCTAATACGTCTGAATCTTCTCCTCTAACAAAAGTTCTATAACTAGAAGATAGAGCAGCCCAGGTTTCACCTCTAGGATCACTGGTTACTATTCCACCAGATTCTGTTATTTTTAAACGAGTATTTTCACTTAGATATGTTGGCATAAAAATCACAACTTATAGGTTCTTCTTTGGATACATAATTTATAAAACTAACCCAGAAAAATCCCACAAATCCCAGATTTTATTTCATGGTCATTAAGAATTTCTTTCCATCTATCTTCCAGTATGCGACCTCTTTTCCAGATTCCAGTTTTCCTTTCATCTCTTCTGGTATAGCCAAGTCAAATGTTTCATAGTCTTGCATATCCATTAGTTGAACAGAGTCATCGGAAATAGAAATAACCTGTGCTGTTCTTTTGTCAATATTCGGTGCTTCCAGGCTTGCTGTTCCAGGTCTGAATATCAATTTCTTTTTCCCATCTATTATACCAACAAGTTCTATTTGATATTTTGCAGAACCATGCCTACCTGTCTTGGATTTTTTATATCCCATAACTTTGTATGGTTGGTCATCCACTAAAACAAAATTTCCCTTCTTAAGTTCTTTTGCTAGTACCATATCGATTATTATTGTGTTTTAGTTATTTAAATGTTCAGAGAAATATTGTATTCGAAGTTATTTCTTAATCTTTGCTAAAATTTCTTCCAGATGCTTTGCCAAATCCTCTGGATTCAGACCAGCTTTCAGATAAACAGAGAAATCTTTTTTGTATTTATCTGGATTTTCTTTTTTCAGTTTCAATGCAAACTGAACAATATGATCTCCTTTTGCTCTCTTGTCATTGGGTAAAATATCTTTTGAGCATGGTATATTAAGGCCAGCATCTATTGCACCCTTTACAGCAGCATAAATCCTTGAACCTTTTGTTGATCTCTGAAGACCCATATCTAAAATAGCATCTTTACCCTTTTCCTTTGAAGCACATAATCTACCAACAAGGTATGCTGATGGTATTGAACCACCATGACCCTTCCAACCAAGCTTTTTAATATCCTTGTTACTAACAGATGCCAAAATCTTATCTCCCTTTGAATCGTGTTCAATTAACTGGCAGCTGATATTATTATTGGATTTTCTAATAACAAATCTCAGCTTTCCGGATTTTAACAACCTAAATCTAAGTTTATAATCTGTCTTTTTTTCTCTTCTTCTCCTATGTGCCATTTTATACGTATTAGTTCCTTTTGACATAATTACCTCTTTTTCTTCACAGCTTTTGTTTTAGTCTTTGTGGTTTTAGGTTTTTCATCTTTTTTAACAGTTTTTGCTTTCCTGGGTTTTGGAGCTTTCAAAAGCTCATTTTCTTTCAAATAATAAAGTAAATGCTTTCGATTTCTAAACATTCCACCTTTAATCTTAAGATATAGTTCTTTGTATGTTGCTTTTTCTATCTGTTTATCATCTCTTAATTCTTTCAGAAGTTTTCTCAAAGGCCTTGCTATTTTTATCCAATTCATTTTCTTAGTAGACCTTGCACCTTTCTTACCCTTCTTGCTGCCAATAGAGTATCTCCTTCCCATTTTTTTCTTGGCAAGTATTTTTTTTGCATATTTCCTTGAAGTGCCCTTTTTCTGAGTCTTTATTATAATACCTTTTCCTATAAGTTCTCTGACATCTTCTCTTGTAAGAGCTTCTCCAACTTCCTTTGAATCCAAAACTCTTACTCTAGAAACACCACATTTTAGTATGTCTGCGGCAATTCTTTTTTGTTGCATTATCATTTTTTTTCCTCCACAACATCTTCTTCAACACCAAAATCTTCTTGTGAAAACTTAAAATCAGAATCTTTTTTAATTTTCTTTTTGTTTTTAAGTATCTCTCTGGCAAGCAGCCAAAAAATAATACCAATTGATTTTTTACCATTATTATTTGCAGGTATTATGAGATCAATATCCTTTGCTGCATTGAAAGTATCACCCAATGCGACTATTGGTATTCTTTTCTTTTTACCCTCTTTTATTATCTGTTCATCTATCAGAGGATCTACAGCAACAATAGCATCAGGTTCATAAAAATCCTTATAAGACGGATTTGTCAATGTTCCTGGTGAGAATCTGCCTGTAATAGCCTTTCCATCAATAACATCTGCAAATTTATTCAATGCTATGTTTGCATTTTCCTTTCTTGCAACAACCATAATATTATTGAAATTCGAAAGGAAATTCGCAGCTATTTTTATTCTTTCATCTACTTTTTGCAGGTTAAAAACAGCAACACCATCGTCCCTTATTTTATATACGAATTTCTTTATGAAAGGTGTGCACGTCTTCATTCCTATATGAACTCCTGCTTTCAGGTATTCTGATTTATCTATTAACATACTAACCAACGTTTAATATAACAATAATGATTATTAAACCTATGTATTTATAAAAGATTTTTTAAAGAATTATTTGGCAATTTGGGCTTTTAAATTATTTTTTTTCTTCTTTTATTTCAATTGGTATTACATCTTTTTCCCACTCTAACTTAGCTATCTCTATCGGTTCTGTAACATTTCTTGGAACATCTACTAGAATAGGTGATCCCTGTGCTACCTGTAAGGCTCTGGCTGCTATAATTCTTGTTTTCTCATATCTTGTCATAAGTTTTTTATTTTTCATATGAAATACCTAATTTATAGTTATTTAATAGAAGGGTTTATAAGCGTTCATCAATACTTAACCAATATACCTTAGTTGTTCTTTACCTTTGACAGGTGCTCTCTCTTCTTTTGATATCTGCATCAAAGCTTTTCTTTGAAGCTCTTCTACTTTCTTTATGAATTTTTCCATTTCCTTTACCCTTTCTTCTAGCCTATTCATGCTTACTTTAAGTTTCAAGACCTTTGTTATGGAATTTAGCACTGATTCAGCTGATTTTGGGTCTGTTACTATAGGAAATCCAGATGTTTCTCCAAGTACGCATATACCTGACATGCCTCTTTCTTTACCAAGACCTAAAAACAAGCCAGCAGCGCCTACTATATAACCAACCTTTTCTCCTGCAACAAAGTCTATGCCAGATTTTTCATATTTCTTAATTATCTTATCATCTGTGGCAGCTCCGATTATACCTGGTTTTTTTTCTATCTCACCGGTTGCAAGTCCACCTATAGTAATCATCTCTTTAACGCCTAGTTTTTGTATAAACTCCAGTACAGATTCAACAACATCATAATGACCATTCGGTGAAAGACTTTGACAGTCACCTGTCATAAATACAATATCTCTTTCACCAGCCTTCTTTGCTTTGTAATAATAAAACTTATTTTTTAACAATCCGATTTTAAAGTCATCGTGAAGTATTACAAATGGAAAAAAGTGCTCTGAATATAATTCTGCGAATTTCTTTGCTTTAAGCTCTTTTATAAGGTAGCCAGCAGCAACTCTTCCTATATTTCCAACACCAGGCAAACCTTCAATAAAAATAGGGTTCTTTAGCTTAGGAATTTTACCAATTTTTTTAATAGTAGTCATATAATCACTTATTTTAATATATTAATTCTTCTTTATAAATTGTTAACATAAACAGAAACATCAATTAATGCATTATTCAGACTAAACAATGCAATTGGACCCGTAGCTCAGTTTATTTTTTATATATGAAATTGAATTAATAATATGAGAGTAAAGCTAATTGGTAATAAACAGAACGAGTTCTTGAAAAAAGTCTTAACCAATATTCCTCAAAAGGAATTAGCTAAACAACTTGGAGTATCTAGAAGTTGTATTCGTAAATGGTTGCGCTCTGATAGGTTATTACCAGATCATGTATTCAAAAGATTATGTGATGATTATAAATTGCAAGAATATAGAAAATATGTTTTAGAGCGACTTGAAGATAATTGGGGACAAGTAACTGGTGGTAGAGAAAAAATAAAAAACGTGAAAGATATCAATAAATTAATGGAAGTGGTTAGAAAAAGTAGAATATCTTCTAAAGTTATTCATATTAAAAAAGTTAATACGAAAACAAAATTTGGTTTAGATGTGAAAAAAATGAATCTTGATCCGACACCTTTGATCATTGTAATGTTACTGACTGATGGTTGTGTTCATATAAAAAAGACATGTGCAGAGATAGTATTTATATCAAAAAGTAATGAATTAATTGATATTTTTTTGGAACTTGTAAGAATGAAATATGATGATGTAAAAATAAGTTTATATGAAAATAAAAAATCTATTAAAAAAGTGTATTTTTTTCTACCTTTAAGAAATGAACTAGTTACTATCATACAATCTTACAAAAAATCACCTTGTGGTGAAGGGATTACAAATTATCTTAAAAAGTCCCAACCAACATTGAATTTTCTTATGAATTTAAATGAAATTTATAAAGTTTTGAGTCTAAGATTGGCATTTACAACTGAAGGGTGTATTACAATGGCGAAATATAATCGTCGAAGTGAATTGGTAATAAAACCAAAACTTATAATAGCATGTTCGCATCCTAAACTTTGTATGGGATGGAAAAAGATACTAGAACAATTTGGGTTAAAGTTTAGTGTAATGAAGGATAATAGTAAATGGAGTGGTATATCAGGTCTTTGTTCTGAGAATCAAAAAAATATACACAAGTTTTATAAAATGGGGGGTTTTATAAGAAATGTTAAAATAACAGGAAAAAGTAAGTATTTTAAAGGAATAGAAAAAAATAAGTTATTAGAAGTATTTGTGAGAAGAAAGAAGTTTAAAAGTATAAATGAGATAAATAAAGTGTTGATGGACCCGTAGCTCAGGATATTTCTCCATAAAAAACAATTTTAAAATAATATGGCGAAATATGAGCAGTTGGATTAGAGCACCAGACTTCTAATTATAGAAGTTTCGAGAATCCTGGAAAGGGTTCTGTGAGAAGAAATCTGGGGGTCGAGGGTTCGAGAGACCCTTTTTCAAAAAAGCGTCTACAGAAAAGGAGCTGACGCTTCCAATGAGAAAGGCTCAGAAAACCCCTCCGGGCCCATTATGAAATTTGGACATGCCATATGGTATGGTGACAGACCGTTTGAGAAAGCAATAAAGAACATACATAGAATTGGGTATGACTATATCGAGCTATCCCTTGATTATCCAACAATGGAAACTCTTGAGAAGAATAAAGAAATGGTAAAAAGAATCAAAGCACTACTAAAGGATTTGGACATGGAGATAGGTTTCCATGCACCATTCGCAGGTGTTGAGTTATTACATCCAAGGAAAATAATCTCAGATGCTGGTTTTAAAATAATGGAACGTGCGATGAAGTTTGCAACACAGTTCTCTCCAGCTTATTTTGATATACATCTACGAGGCAATCCGCCAACAATCAAGCTTAGAGATGTTAGGGAAGAAATATACGATAAATCAATCTTAGTGGGTCAGCGCTTATCAAAACTAAACAAGAAATTAAAACTTAACATAACAATAGAGAATAAACCAAACCTTCCCTTTTGTTTCTTGGACGATTTTAAGTTTTTCTTTGCAGGTGTGAAAGATCTGGATATGTGTCTGGATGTAGGTCATGTGATTTGTGCTAACAATGATGGTAGAGGAAAAAACGAGGGAAATGCAGATATTTCTGAATGGATAGATGCCTTCAAAAACAAAATAAAAGTTCTTCATTTACACAACTGTAGGAAAACAGAGGGAAGTGTATGGGATCATTACATATTAGAGGATGGGATAATAGATATAGAAAAAGTCTGTAAGCAAATCAAAGATACAAAATGTAAGTATATTCAATTAGAGATATTTTCAAATGAAAATGGTCTGGCAAATGATAAAGATTTCAAAAGAAATTTAGAGCTTGTAAAGACTTTTTTATAAATATGGGGCTACCCGGATTTTCACCTTTACATAATCTCCTTTGAAACTCAAAGGGATGATAGTACGGTAAGAAGGGAAATGTGTTCCCTTCTTGCGTTTTGAACCGGGGTCTGAAGCATTCCAGTTTCTCAGGCTTTTGGCCTGAAGACCTTTTGATGGAAGCGAAGCCCCAAAAGGTCTTCCCCATGCTCCAATGCTAAACCAAACTACACTATAGCCCCATAAAATTAGATTTGTTTTAATAATTTATTTACTTTTTCCCTTCCAATTGCAATAATAAATGGTGCTAATCTCGGACCTTTCTCCTTTCCTATTAGAACCGTGTAAGCAGCCCTGAAGAAATCTTGTGGTGCCAATTCATTCTTTTTTGTTATATCCCAGAATTGGTTGTAAAGCTTTTCCTCTGTAATTGGTTTTTCCAAGAGCTTTCCCAGGTCTTTTAATGCATTTTTCTCAGATTTTGACAGCCCTGAAGCATCAGCCTTTTCTTTTATCTCAAATTTATATTTATCTGGTGCGTGGTTTTCCAGCCAGAATTTTGCATTTTCAATTATCTGTCTGCACCTGTTTTTATCATATTCTGTTTTTGCACCCCAATCCAAAATACCCCTTTTAATAGCATTTTCAGTGTCAAAAATATTTACAAGTGTTGCAGCATGTCTAAAGCTTGGCTGCACTGGCATACTTTTCTGAGGCCTGTCTATGCAAGACATTTCATACACCCTTGACCAATGCATTTTATCCCTTTTTGAAACATCTTCTTTTCCAAAGTATATTCTCTCTGTCTTATAAAAATCTTCATATATCTTTATCACATCTTCATCAAAACTAAATGCAAACTCTTTTACTGGTTTTGTTCCTGCAAAGAAAAATCTCGCTATCTCAGGTAGATAGACATTCAATACATCATTTAGTGTTATAACATTTCCTATTGAGCTTGACATCTTTCCACCAGCTCCCTTGATAATCACATAGTCATACATCTGATAGACAGGTGGTTCTGAACCATAAACTGATTTTATTATCTCAATCCCAACAGTTCTGGAGCCTCCTGGTGTTGAATGTTCTTTTCCTGCTGGTTCAAAGTCAACTTTTTCATGATCCCATCGCATTGGCCAGTCAACTCTCCATTGAAGCTTTGCGATTCCTTTTTCCCTGAAATCAAATGAGCTTTCAAACCCACATTCACATCTGTAGCTTAGCTTATATTTTCCATCCCAATCAGTAACTGATGCTTCTTCTTTTCCGCATTTTTCACAATAAATTCTTACAGGATTCCATTCATCAGAAAGTGGGTCTTTCCTGTATTTATTCAGTATTTTCCTTATAGTGTCTTTATTTTCCAAAGCCTTTTTAATACTTTCAGCATATGCACATTTTTTGTACATTTCGTTTTGCTTTATAAATTCTGGATTAACCCCTATTTTTGGCAGAACTTCTTCTACTGCCTTTTCAAAATGTTCTGCATATGACTTATGGCAACCAAATGGGTCTGGTGTGAGAACGATCGGCTTTAAGAGATATTTTTCCAATTCCTTTGCTTTTGGCATGTTTTTTGGTACTTTCCTCAATCTATCATAATCGTCCCAAGAATAGATAAATCTTACTTTTGCACCAGTGTCCTTTAGGGCTCTTGCTGCAATATCAACTGTAAGTATTTCCCTACAATTGCCTATATGTATTACACCAGAGGGAGTTATTCCAGCAGCAACTGTATATATTTTCTTTTTCCCCTTCTCGGCTATAACCCTATCTGCAATTTGATCAGCCCAAAATAATCTTTCCATAAGAATAAATTATAAAAGCAGAATTAAAAATGACCTTTACTTTTCTTTCTCAAAATCATCAAGAGATAATTCTCTAAGACTGTCTATTGTATTCTTATCTATAACAATATCTTTCATTTCTTTCTTCGCTTTCTTGTTTGATTTCTTTCCTTTTTTCATTTTAGCAGTGCTCCTTTTCGGTTTTGATGTTTTTAATTTCTTCTTAGGCTTTTTAAAGCTTTTGCCTTTTTTAGGAGTTTTTGCTTCTATTTCCTCTTTTTCAGGCTCTTCGAGCTCTTTATCAATTTTCTCTTCATATCCTTTGAGACCAGCGTCTATTCTCTCTCTTATCTCCTTTTTAGACATTCCAAAATAATTTTCAAGTTCCTTTGTACCCTTTAGTATTTTTGTTCTTCCAGACTTCTCAGAATTCACAAGACCTTTCTTATGCAGAATTTTTATGTAGAGATATGCCTTATTGCCCTGTATTTTGATTATATCTGACTGTTTAATCGGTTCTTTGTAAACAACTAATGCCAGAGTCCTTTTACAACCCTCTTTTATGTCAGAATAAGGTGTTAGATGAGCAACCTTTGGAAGATGCTCTGTTTTCACTTGCATCTGCCAGCCTCCTGGAAGCTGTGATATCTCAATGCCTTTTTTAGAATAATCATTTCTCAATTCCTCAAGGAGCTTTTTCACATAACCAGCAGAGCCAATATTCGCTATCTTTCCAAGATCATTGAGCATTATAGGATCTTTTGCCATGAATAGTGCTGCTTCAAGAATCCCTTTCTTATCTTCTGTCATATAGAAAATATAGTAAGCATCGCTTAAATAAATTATTTTACCTTTTGCTGACAAATATCTCTTTGAATACCTCTTCCTGTCTGCAGCTCACCCTTCTTTCCTGTTCTAAATATATCAAAGGCAGAAATGTTTCTATTACTTCACTTCTTTCCCATTTGTTCACAAGTTTTGAAAATTCTATCTCTCTTTGCTTTATTTTATCAAGGATACCATCTATCTTTTTGTATAAATCACCAATTCTTTCTAATATTTTATTATCTTCGATTACTATCTGATTCTTTGCCTTTCTTAGTCTCTTTACTTTACGTTTCTCGGTTTTCAGTGCCTTTTTTAGGGCAAAAATAAGATCATCGACTATAAGCTTTCTTTCAGGAAGCCTTCTTGGAGGTAGTTCCAAAGGACCTATTTCGTCTGTTTCTCCTCTAAGAATAGCTTGTTCATCTTCACCAATAATCTCCAGTTCTTCAGTAGCCTCATCCTCTGATTCATGAAACAATTCAAGGAATTCAAGGTGATCTGATTTCATTCTTAAAAGAATGGCGGCGATTATTACATATTTTGCAGGTATTTTAAAATCAATTTCTTTTGTTTTTTCTATATGTTTAATAAAAGAGTCTGAAAGTAATCCAATATTCAAATCCCATGGGTCGAGTCCTTCCCACGCAACAATCTCATAGATAACTTGTTCCCAGCTCTGTTCAGATGTTATTAGTTTCATTATTTTATCTTCCATACTGATCCTTTCACAAATGCTTAGCCTTAATCAATAATATTGATTATTTGGTTAATATTTAAAACAATTAATTAAGCTAACCTTTGTGTTTTCAGACGCTACCGCAAGTCGCAAAAATGCTAGGTTTCACCCAAAAAATGAAACTAACGGGAGCTACTTTCAAATATATATTAGTTCAAGTTGTTTTTATAGAGCTATCACTGCACGATATTAAATATTTAAAAAAGAGATTCGTTATGTAGTGTCGCATTGCCCTACCGCTGTACACGCATCACCACATGGTTGGCATCCTGCAAAAAGATTACAGCCGGCATCTGCTGCGGTTGCTGGACATCCTCTACCAGCATTTCCAGTGAATCCAAGCCATTTGCTCAATACATCGCCAACATCGCCGAGTTTAACACCAAAAACAGTCAATATGACCAGTGCTGCGACAAGAAGTACAACAATAATTATAACAATTTGAAGCGTAAGACTCATTCCTTTTCTCATGATAATTTATTAGTCTAGGACCTTTAAATGCTTTATGTAAAATGGATGAACATATAGTGTGTATTTAATTACACAACTGAACTAAATATAAAACATGGTTCATATAGATAATCTAAAATGGGGTGAGATAACAATAGATGGTAAAACATATTGCTCTGATATGGCTATATTCTGGGATGGGGCTATAAAATACATAACAAAAAACCATAAACTTACAATACAAGAATTCATGCTTCTTCTTCCAAAGAAACCAGAAGTTTTAATAGTGGGTATTGGCATTAATGGTGCTATGAGTGTAGACGAAGATGTTAAACAGGTTGCTGAGGACAAGAAAATAAAGATATTCGAAGAGACTTCCGAAAAGGCTGTTGACATTTTCAATGCAATGATATCTGATGAAAAAAGAGCGGTTGCTGTTATTCACACGACCTGTTAATTCTTTTATAAACCAAAGCTAAAAATAAACCATGATAGCGGTTTTAAGGCTTGGTCATCGTCCATTTAGGGACAGTCGTGTGTCCACACACTGTGCTTTAATAGCACGTGCTTTTGGAGCAGATAAATTAATCTATTCTGGGGAACATGACCAAAAATTAGAGGATTCTATAAACAAAGTCACAGATAACTGGGGCGGACCTTTCAAGATAGAACACACCAAATCAGCTTTGAAAACCATAAAAGATTTCAAGAAAAAAAACTTTAAGATATGCCACTTAACAGTTTATGGATTACCTATACAAAATGAAATTGGGAAAATAAGAAAATATAAGAATATTTTGATTATTATTGGCGGGAGCAAAGTTCCAGGGGAAATATATCAGCTAGCTGACTTTAATATTGGAGTGACTCAGCAACCCCACTCAGAAATGGGAAGCCTTTGCATATTTCTTGATAGATATTTTGAAGGGAAGGAATTAAATAATAAATTCAATGGATGGAAAATGAAAGTTATACCAAACGAAAATAAAAAAATAATAGAAAAAAAGAAATAATTATTTTTTTGTCCAAAAAACTTTACCTTTTCTAATATTTTTATTTACATGTCCCTTTCTATATATAGAATTCAGTATTCTTGATGCAGATGACTTATTTATCTTGAGTTTTTCAGCAATTCCTTTGGAATAAATCCCTAATTCAATATTATCTAAGACTTCTTTGTCTCTTTTTGTTAGAATTTTCTTTTTTCCCAACAATTCTTCAAATTCATATTTATATTCTATTTTTAATTTATTTAGATTCGACTCTATAGAATCTATTTTATTATATCTATAATTTATTAAACCAAATAAAAAATACAATAACTTTTTTGGAAACATTTCTAATAAACCGTATTCATATACTTTAAGATAATTCTCAATTCCCTGAATTACAAAATATCCTCCTGTTCCTCTTTTCCAGCCTCTTTTTCTTGCATCTTCATTTGAAACACTGTGGTTAATAAACCCGGTTTTAATTCCTATAAAATTGAGCATATTAATATAATATTCCCTCTCTTTTGGCGATGAAACACCAATAGAAATATAATTTATATAATTATTAGGAGCTAAGTTTACACTAGATTCTGCTGCAAATAATCCCTTAAAAAAAGATTTTGTGAATTCTTCATTTGAAGGTATATTATCTTTCTTAATAATTTCCAGAATATTTTGAAATATAAATCTTAAAAATGTGTCATAATATTTTATAGATAAAGAACCAAAATCAACTGTTGTTCTGTATCTTTTATCTAACATTATTTTGACAAACTGTGTTTTTTTAATACCCACATTTCTAATCCAGTATCTCAAAGATTCTTTTTTTAACCTTTCAATATTATTTTCATCTTTTATATTTAGTATTATCTGAGATAGGAGTCTATCTTTAGGTATAAATTTCAATAAAATCTTCATTGCCTTTTTTATTAATATTGGCTGAGAATTTGTAAAACTGATATAATGCCTACTTTTACCTCTCATAGATTTTATCATTTCGCCATCTAACAGACCCAGACCTTCACAAAGTTCATTATCTATACGGATGTTTTTAGGTAAGACTAGAAAATTTATTTTATTGTTTTTGGTGATGTACCAAATACCTAGTTTTCCTTCAGGTATCCTGAAATAGAGTATGCCATCCTTGATTTTAAAACTATTGGGAATGAAATCATATTTCCATACAGAACGAATTAAACCAAATTCTGATACAAGTTTATAGTACTTTTTGTATTTTACTTTTCCCCATGTTTTTATCTGTTTTTCATGTAATTCTAGTTTTGGGTATCTGGGAACAGATTTTTTCCATTTCATTATAGGTATCCATAAATAACTGAAATTTATTTTTTCTATATTACTCTTATTTAACATTTTCTTTGGTATCTTCATGATTAAATCTTCAATTAGTTCATCTTCGCACATATGGTATAATTGAATCTTATATTTAAAAGCTTCATTTTATAGTTGAAGACAATTTAAAACTAAAAAAAATAATCTATTTCTTATGGATGAAAAGATTAAACAAAAATTAGAGAATCAGCAGTATAGAATAGTAGGTAATCATAGTGCTGTAAAAATTTGTAATTGGACTAAAAAATCTTTAATAGACAATGGTGAGTGTTATAAATCCAAATTTTATTCAATACCAACACACCGCTGTTGCCAGATGACACCTTCAATGTTTTGCCCGAACAAATGCCAATTTTGCTGGAGATCAATTGAACATTTTAATGCAGTAAAACTTTCAAAGTCAGATGAACCAAAAGATATAGTTGATGGTTGTATAGAGGGTCAGAGACATCTTCTGAATGGGTTTCCTGGTAATACAGAAATCAATATGGAAAAGTTCAAAGAAGCACAAGAACCAACAAACTTTGCTATCAGCTTATCGGGTGAACCAACTATCTATTCAAAACTAGATGGTTTGATAGAAGAGCTTAACAAAAGAAAAAAGTTTTCTTTTCTGGTTACAAACGGACAGTTTCCAGAAAGACTTGAAAAACTAGAATCCTTACCAACACAGCTATATGTTTCCTTGGATGCACCAACAAAAGAACTCTACCAAAAAATAGATAGACCAAGTCTCAAAGATTTCTGGGAAAGGTTCAACAAAACTCTGGAACTCCTTCCAACACTAGATACAAGAAAGGTTCTGAGACTAACAGCTGTCAAAGGTCTAAATATGACAAAGGTAGAAGAGTATGCCAAGCTCATAGAAAAAGCTAATGTAGACTGGATTGAGATAAAGGCCTATATGTGGGTAGGTGAAAGTAGAAATCGTCTGAAAGAAGAGAACATGCCAACCCACAATGATATTCAAGAATTTTCAAAACAAATCGCTGAAAAAATTGAAATGGATATAATAGACGAACAGAAAGAAAGTAGAGTCTGCCTTTTAGCTGAAAAAGATTCTAGGGAGAGATTCCTGTGAACCCCAGAAATTTCTATAATCAAACAGCAGGTTTATATGAAGAAAGGCATAAGTCTCCATGGTTTCATCTTGTCAGAAAAAAGGAAACTGAAATAATTGAAAGATTCAAGAAGGGAAAAACTTTGGATCTGGGTTGTGGCACTGGTTATCATATGAAGCATGCTGATGTTGGTGTGGATATTTCTGAAGAGATGTTAAAGGGAATAGATAATAATGTCAGAGTCATGGACGGAGAAAAACTAGATTTTCCAGATAATAGTTTTGATACAGTTCTTTGCATACTTTCTGTTCTTAATCTCTGCGAAGATCATAAGAAGATGGTTTCAGAAATAAGGCGTGTGCTAAAACCGAATGGTAGGATTATACTTTCAGTATCCTCGATTTACGATCAACCTAAACCAACTAAAGAAGATGTTCAGATAAAAAATATTATAACAAACAAACTGAAATGTAAGATAAATCTGTTCTCAAAAAAATATATGGAAGAACTTTTCCAAATGAAGCTGATTCATTTTGATTCAATCTTTTCCAGTCTTAAGCCAAAGTGGGCTGACTGGACACCATTAACAAAAGAACAGGAATCCATTCTAGAAAAAGAAAGGCCTTCTGAAAGGGGTAGAATGTATTTCTTTGTATTTCTAAGAACAAAAGCTTAAAAACCTTTCTTCTAATTAATTTTTATGACAGCACAAGAACCAACAGAAAGAGAAGACTTTTACTTATTACCAGAAATGCAGGTATGGACACCTGAAGGCTACAGACCATGTCCAAGATACATAGCAAAAACAAAAATGACAAACCCTGATGGAACAGTAATGGTCTCAAAAACATTCCCAGAATTTGACATTGAAGCAGAAAAACAAAGAGCAAGAAGGCCAACATCAGGAGAATGGCATGTTATAAGAAGATGGGCTGAAAGAGAATGCCCAGAGCTTGAACAAAACATGATAACAGGTAAATACGAGCTCACAACAACAATGGCTGACCAGGACAGAGATATTGTTTACCAGCACCCGGAACATGATGAAGCAGGAAACCTTTTGGTTGAACCAATTTCCATGGACAGAATTGGTCAGAATGTTCTATATGTTCCTGATTTAAGATTAAAAGCAAAAGATGCATGGAAAATGAAACTACCAAAAGAATCTGCATATGTAAAGAATTTACCAGACGAATTTGATATGTTCTTAGACACTCTGTATGGAGAAGAAAACGCAAGAGAGGATCTACCTGATTATGCTTTTCTTTCAGTCTTTCCAAATGGATTAATTGCTGTTCTCCGTGGCGGCTGGCGTTGGCCTGCCCGTGGGGGGCGTGTCAGCGTCGATGCTGGCTGCTGGCCTTTCGGTCGGGCTGGGGGTGTGTCCTCTCGAGTAGTTATGGATGAATAATAAATTCTATAAAATTAATCATAAGTATGCAAGCAGAAGAAATCGTGGAAAAATTAAAAGAACAATCAGTTCCAGAAGACAGAGAAGGAATGAAACGTTTTGGAATAGATACCTCAAAAGCACTTGGAATAAGGATACCTATTCTTAGAAAGATGGCAAAAGAGATTGGAAAAAACCATCAGCTTGCACAAGAACTTTGGGACACTGATCTACATGAGATAAGGATCCTTGCATCAATGATAGATGATCCTAAGCTTGTTACAGAAGAACAGATGGATCAGTGGGTGAAGGGATTTAATTCATGGGATATCTGTGACCAGTGCTGTATGAATCTTTTTGATAAGACAGAATTTGCAAAAGCTAAGGCATTGGAATGGTCTTCAAAAGAAGAAGAGTTTGTAAGGCGTGCTGGTTTTGCGCTGATGGCTTCCCTAGCTCTTCATAGAAATAAACACAATGATGAATACTTCATGGAATTCTTTCCAATGATAAAAGAGAAGTCGACAGACGAAAGAAACTTTGTCAAGAAAGCAGTTAACTGGGCTTTAAGACAGATTGGAAAAAGAAACCTTGTTCTGAATGAGGCTGCAATAAAAACAGCAGAAGAGATTCAGAATATGGATTCTAAGTCAGCTAAATGGATAGCAATGGATGCTCTAAGGGAACTAAAAAGCGAAGCTATTCAGAAGAGGCTTTCCTGAAGATTCTATTTATGTTTTTTCTTATTTTTTTAATTCCTCTGACATTTTCCATTCTTTTAAGATATCTGTTAAGCTTTTTTTTATCAATAATTTTTATCAATTCTGGAGCAATTTCATCCAAGAACGAATAATTGAAATATATAAGATCTATCAAAGTCTTCTCAGGGTCAGATATTCTTATCTTTTCCTTTGCTTCTTCTATATATTTTGTCTCATAACCAAAATACATTTTTTTGTTTATGCTTCTTATTATGAGTTTTCTATCTCCTATTTTCCTCTCACCAGTTTTTATTTTTCTCGGAGCTCTTGTTGTTATAATATCTGTATTAGGAACCTGATCCCATACATTATATAGAAAAGCTGCTGTCCCGAGGCCAATATATGCCTCTCCCAGAGGTACTGTTAATAGGTATGGAGAATTTCTAAATGAATACCAACCTTTCATTAGTTCTGTTATTTCACCAGCCTTTTTTAGATTATAAACAAACAATTTAGCATAGTTTTTTCCCATTTTTGATTCAACAGCCCTGAAACTGAATATCGTCACTCTTTTTAGTTTTTCCCTGAATTCTTTATATTTAACCTTTGGCATATCTTATCATTTTCCTTTTTATTGTTTCAAAGTCAGGTGATTTTCCAATAAGAATTATTTCTTTCAGACCTGAGAAATCAGCTGGCTCTGATTTCAATTTAGATAGAAGTAATCCGAGCTCTTTTCTGATGTTTTTTGTATCTGCAAAATCCAGAAGAAAGAAAATATCATAAAGGTCTCTTGGTTTCTTTCTGTTTTTGAATGCATCAATCTTTTCTTTAAGCAGGTTAGTTGCTGATAATGTGTTTACAACTAGGGAATTTCCATCTATCATATTAAATTCCCCATCAATTTTAGATATTTTTTTGAATAATGGTGATATTTCCATTTCAACCAAGATCGCCCCTTCTCTAAATCTTAGATAAACAACATCAGATCTTGTTATTCTTTTTTTGACAAGTTCAAAATTTTCCGATTTTTCAAAATAATCAAGAATATCTTTTGGTCTTTTATAGTACAAATCAATATCAAATGAGAATCTTCTACCCCCATAGATTCTCCATATTGCAGTGCCTCCATGAAGAACAATATCAAACTTTGAAGCTAGCTCTACCATTATCTTGTCCTGTAATTCTGCTATTCCTCGTACCTTCCCTTTGATTATCCTATTCAAAGGGAATTTCTTTTGTTCCATACTATATATTAGACTTAGGTTATATATAAATATAACCCTGGTATATGAAGCACTAATAATATTAGAAATAAGCTTTTTTAGCATCAATCACAACATGCCAGACCTTTGGTGCATAGCTCTTAACTTTCGCCTTGTATAAAATATCCATCTTTCCAAATTCTTTCAGTTCCTTTAATGGTTTATCCCAGAGTTCGTTTTCTTTGTAGATATTGTGATAATGGACAACGCCATCATCTTTCAGCAATGAAAAAGCCTTTTCAAGAAAGCTCTCTGTTCCAGGAAAATAACCCATCAGAATACGGTCAGCTGAACCACAAAAGTCTCTACAGTCACTTTCAACAATTTCTATGTTGTTGACTTTATTCAGCCTACAGTTCTCTCTAAGAAGCTTAACTGAATCAGGATTCTTTTCAATTGCAATTATTTTACATCCTGGATTTGCTTTTGCTATTGGAATGCTAAAGTAACCAATCCCAGCAAACATGTCTATGACGACTTCCCCATCTTTTATAATCTCAGGGAGTCTCCCCCGTTCTTTCAAATTACCTTGAGAAAACATAACTTTGGATATGTCCATCTTAAACAAACAATTATTTTCTTTATGTATGGTAATAGATCTTTTCTCTCCGAGAACATGTCTGACTTCTGGAACCCTTAGCTCGCCTTTTATCCCTGATTTTTTCCAAATAGATTTCACATAAGGAAAATTATCAAGAATTGTCTGTGCTATTTCAGTATCTAAAGAATCAACTTGTTTTTTTAGATTTAGAATAACTATGTCACCAATTCTTTGAAAGCCTGTGGGTAGAAAATTATTTTTTCTCAGTTTTTGGTTTTTCAGGAGTAGATTTTTTAATTTCATCATTTTTAGGAGTATCTTTCACTTCAGGCTCTTTCTTTTTAATTCCTTTTTCCTCTTTAAGCTTCTCGATCTGTTCTTTGAATTCTTCTGGTGATTTCCCGCCTGTTATTCCCTTTGCCTTTTCCACTAATCCTTTCTTTTCCTTTTTAGACTTCTCTGTTTTTTCGTCAGGAAGCCTTGCAGTTGCAATGCCATCTTTCAATTCAACTTTAACTCTTATCTTCGCAGGAGGTCTTTTTATACCACCTTTCCAAAGAGATTCGTTTGTTTTTTGAGAAATTTTAACATCATCAGCGTCAAGGTGTTTGTAAAGATATGCTCTTATTGTAGAAACAGACCTGTTTACTCTCTCAAGTGCAGGTACTTTTGTAAATTCACTTCTAAGTGGGATCGTATACACCTTTTCAATACCAACTTCTTCCTTTTTAGCCATAATCAAAACCTGCACCTTAATTTATAATATTGATTCATCTGTTCCGGTTTTGATGAATCCAACCTAACAGGAGTTTCCACTTCCATAATTATACCTCTAACTGCTTGCCCTTTCTCCAGTCGTGTGTTCTTACTCTGACCCTTCGTGTTCTTGCTCTTTTCAGACCGAATTTCTTTATATCAACCCATCTTGGGGCAGGCCTTAGTTTACCTTTTGCGGCAATCCTATCCTTCTTTCCACCTGTCTTGTTTCTTGACATAATATCACATTATTGGTTAATTGGTTTATATATGCTTAAATATAGCCAAAAGAACATTTAAAAACATTATATCTAAGAAATTCTATTATGTCAACAGAAACTGCGATTCAGGAATGGATAAAACTATCCAGCGGATTCTATGTCTCACCTGAGTTGAGAATGCAGAAAGACGATAAAATATTCAGCATTTATGATGCAGCAAACATGGATGTGGAAGCATTCAACAAAGAAGCTAATGAATATGGCATTCATATGGGAGAATCAGATTTCCCTTTGCAAAGACTAATCAAATATTCCATTTTTCTTTCAAGAAAAGAGGCTGACGCTTCTTTTGTTCCATTAAACGAGCAGTATGTTGATGCAGTGCTTGACATAGCAACTACAAAAACAGCAGCCAAGGTCAGAGAAGCGAGGCAACAATTAACTGAAAAAGAAAATAGAGCTATTGATTTATATGAAAAATTAATAGAAGGTCCATGGGACGCTGTGGCTGAAATCCTGGAATTCCAGGAGAAAATAAAAGAAGGCAAATGGCTGGCTGTCCGCTACCCATTCAATGAATTTGGCGAATTAGTTCAGGATGATGAAGTTATTATCGCAGCTCCAGGCTGGACAAAAGTAATTGGAGCAAGGCACAAATACCCAATTGAAGTAAGCAAAAATGAAGGTCCTGTAGAAAACATAGAAAATCCAAATCTTGAAGGAAATGATGTTAAAGGTTATTCTTGCTTAGGAGATGAGCCTAATAAAGGCGAACAACGATTGGTTCTCCGTGCCCCGATCTGGAGCGGCGCTTGGGTCCTTGACGTCGACTTCGGCAGAAGGCGTTCTTACTCGGCTGGGTCTGTGTCTGCTCTCCGGTTGCGGGATGTAATACCAAATGATT
>JADHWJ010000009.1 GCA_016783545.1 Candidatus Aenigmatarchaeota archaeon
GTTCCTAATATAGCAGTTATGAATATGCCATATTTTGTTAGCCCGTTTGAATTTTCTGTCATTCTTCCACCTAAACGTTAAATGAATTTTTTGGGATTTTTTAAAACACCTGAAAATTCTATTTTATTTAAACCCGGTGATTTACTGTTGAAAGATGTGTGAAATTCTAAATCTGTTATTTCAATCTCACCTTTTTCTGTTTTCAATATCATAGTTTCTATCCCTGTCAGATATCGCCAATTCAATTCATCTATTCCATTTTTCCCATACTTATGGTTTGAAAATATTTTAGAGTTCAATACTCTACCC
This sequence comes from Candidatus Aenigmatarchaeota archaeon, assembly GCA_016783545.1. GTDB lineage: Archaea > Aenigmatarchaeota > Aenigmatarchaeia > QMZP01 > QMZP01 > BS750m-G24. The sequence goes on from JADHWJ010000009.1 coordinate 310, forward strand.
TTAAGAATAATTCCATATACTCTATCTTTAGGGGCATCTTCTAACTTTTGGAATGATTCTCCTGGGTTAAGAACCATAGCTCTTGATGTTAGACTAAAAAAAGCTATATCAATTTTTATAATCTCATCTTTTTTGCTTAATACACTACCATATCCCTCAAATTCATATTCTGATCTTAATTTTTTAATTTCAAGTTCCATTCTAAGTTTCTCTTCATCTATTTTTTCTATTAATGTTTTTACCGAATCACCTTCACTTAAATTTTCTGATTTGTATGTCCCTTGCGGTATTGTTAATACTAAACTTTTTCCTTGTTTCCATATCTTACCTACAAACATCTGAGACATTGTTCCACGTTGTATATTTAATCCTTATAATAATTATTAGATAGTGTATTTATAAAGTTTTATTAGATATTCAAGTCAATATTTTCTAAAAACTTATTAACCACAAATACAATTAACAACTATGTCCTCGTCGAAGACCCAAGACAGAGGACAGAAGACTCAGGGACCAACTTCTCAGCCTGTTATCCCGGTCGGCGCATATTCTTTTTTAAATAACATTTTCTTTGTATTGTTGAATCTGTGGTCTAGTAAATATGAACATTTATAAACAATTACACTATATAGTATTTATGGCACTAAAAAAGACTTTGGATGGTAGATTCGTAGAAAAAAGAGTAAAAATATCATCAAGTTTATTACAAAGAATAATATTAGACACTAAAAAACATAATGAATTTACCTGGAATAGTTTCGCGAATTATTTGGGCATTTCAACGTATACTCTAAGACATGACTATTTAAAAGGTATCAATACTTTACCACTTTCCACACTTCATAAGATAATAAATATTAATTCTGAATTGGAATGGAAAATAATAAAAGAAAAAATTAAAATAATAAATCCATTTTGGGGACAAAAAATAATTAAATATAAAAATGTTAATTTCCCAGATACTTTCTCGGAAAAATTTGCAGAGTTTTACGGAATTATGCTTGGTGATGGCTGTATTTATTCAAATATATCGGGGTTTTGTATTACATGTGATGCAGTATTAGACAAACCATTTATGGAATATGTAAAATTACTAATAATAGATCTATTTGGTATTGAACCTAAGTTATATTATTCTAGAAATGAAAGGGTTGTTAGATGTGTAGTATATAGCCAAGAATTGGTTAGATTTTTGGTTAAAAATGGCATACCATTGGGAATAAAATCAAAAAATTACAAAACTATACCTAAAAAATATTTTACCAAGAAGGAGCTTTTAAAGACACTAATAAGAGGTTTGATGGATACTGATGGTAGTGTATTCCCACACCCAGGAGCCAAAATAGTTTCTGATATATCAATAAAGAATAACTCATTATTGATTGATTTTATAAAAGCTTTCAAGAAACTTGATTTTCCAGTAAAATCCACAAAAGATAGAATTTATTTTTCAGGAAGTGAGAAATTAAAAAAATATTTTTATTTATTTGGTAGTTCTAATCCAAAACATATAATAAAATATAAAACATTTATTAAAGGGAATAAAATACCAAAGAGTAATGAACTAGTAAACCTTTTTAAAGAAAATAGTCTAAAAATGAAATTACCATACTATGGGCCGGTAGTCTAGTGGTTATGGCAGTCACCTGGATTTTTCTAAGTGATTGTAACACACGCTGCCCTTACATCCCTAAGGGGTGAGAAAGGCAGAGATCGCCAGTTCGATCTGCTTGCTCGCAGAGCTCACAAGTCTCTCAAGCAAGCTCGAGATCCTGGCTCGGCCCATTCATAAATTAGTGATACGTATGAATATCCTAAAATTTCTCCAGGAAGTGAATAAGCTCAAACAACTAAAAAGAACGGGTTGGGTTGAAAGAGGAGTGAAAGATGCAGAATCAAGTGCAGATCATTCTTTTATGACAGCTTTTCATGCGCTTGTTCTCGGAAGCAAAAGAAAAGACCTCAATATGGAAAAAGTCTTGAAAATGGCATTGATTCATGAATTGGCTGAGAGTCAAGTAGGTGATATTGTTCTTAAAGAAGTATGGCCTGGTGGTGGAACAATGACATTTGAAGAAAAGCATAAGATAGAGAAAGAAGCTTTAGATAAACTTCTTGATAATTTGGACCCTAAGATGAGGAATGAATTCATGAATCTCTGGGAGGAATCTGAAAAAGAAGAAACAAAAGATGCTGTTTTCCTGAAAAGTGTTGATAGAGCTGAAACAATACTTCAGGCCATAGAATATCATAAAAAAGGTAATTATAAGAAATCTGTAGAAAGTTTCTGGGATGAAAATGGTTTAAGTTTTATAAAAGACAAAGAAGTTAAAAAAACAGTTCTAAAAGCAATTTAAAAAAATGTAAAAATACTGTTAATATTATATGCCCCCCCCCATATGTTATCCAATAAAACACTCACATATTCATATTTCCTGAAGCTGAGATATGACAAATCTTTGCTTAACCTTAGAAGAACCTGCAGTTTTTGTATTTCATCTTTGATTTTTCTTCTTTTTGTTACAGTATCACTATTGTTTAAATCTATAATAAGTTCAAGTATCCTAATAGAAGTGAGTTCTATTCTTTGGGATAATACAATTCTCTGTTTTCTTGGAAATTTGTTAACAGTAGGATATATCCATTTAACCAAATCATATGCTTTCTGAAAGAGCAAATTATATGACATGAACATAAACCGTCCAGACAGCATTGAACTATTGGCAGCAACAGACCCTATATCGTCGTTCCTGTTCATGGGGTCGTTGTTGAAGTTCATGTTAAGAGGACCATCATCAGGGTCCGCAGAACACCTCACAACACAACATGTAGCCCGATTATCAAATATATCCAACTGCTTGGATACACACCACAGCTTTAGCTTCATTTTACAGTATTCCGCTATTGCCGCTGAATTTCATGCGCTTTCAGACTTTGCAGGTAACAGATTTGCGCCTGTTCCTCTTTCTCGCGACTATAACCGAGCATGTAGTTCAAGCGCACGCCAGGGAATACTGTTTATTTGAGAATTATGTTCTCAGCAATGCGTCCATGGACGCACCCGCACTGGCGCATAACTGTCTTGGACAGCTGCCTCTATATTAGAGGTAATTAGAATTTGGGCAATAAGAAATTTATTGTTTTAATCTATATCATATTCAAATGATGCTTTAATTTTTGAAAGCTTCGCTTCTGCTGACTCAGCTCTCTTAATGGCTTCTTGTTCGCTTTTAACTATGGAATCATACTCTGATTTTGGAACCGCAGTTTCAGATTGCCTCGCTCCGCTCGGCAGCCTACTGGCAGCAACAGACCCCATATCGACGCCCCTGCCCATGGGGCCGTAGCTGAAGTCCATGTCAAGAGGACCATCATCAGGGCCCGCAGAACACCCCACAACCACAATGCCCGATTTTCTGTCAGACCATACTTTTGATAATCTTCTTTCTGCCTGATTTTCTGTCAGTCCTGTGTTATCCATTATTACTTTAAGGGCTTTTTCTCTGTTTGGTTCTACTTTCTTTGGAATTCCTGTTAATTGATCATAAGTATGAATTCCGTCAGGAACAGCAAATGCTCCTCTGCTTATGGGAATTTCAACTGGAATTCTTTCTCCGTCCAAAGGAACATATTTTTCTTCATCCCAGTGCTCAACACCTCTGATAAGCTCTGCATACCTGTATCCTTCTGGCACAACCCTGCAAACAGGTTTTTCTGCGTCAAAATCAACAGCATCTTTGAACCATACACCAATCCATCTTTCATGGTCCGTGTGTTCAGGGTCTCTTAGAGCTGCTCTTCTCTGACAATCCAAATATAATTGCTTTCCAAGGTTTCTGTCCCCTTCAGGAAGGTTTGTTATTCTTTCAGGCATAGTTCCTGCCTCTTCACATTCAACAATGTCCTGTCCAAGTTCATAAAAAGAAAGCCATACTGTTAATGGCTGCGATTCTAAGGATGCTTTGTATGCCTGCATTCCCAGGTTTGCTCTTAATAATGGTATGCCTGAACTGTTTGTTTCCCATATCAGCGCATCCGGGACATGGAATCCCATGTAGCCTGAGTTTGATGTTTCTGAGTTTATCATAGTTTTAATTGAATGTTTTATTTTTAAAGGTTTATACATGCTAATTTCAATGTGATGGAGAGCTTTATTATCAAAAAAACTGGTTCTAAAAGCAATTAAAGATAAAAGTTAATTTAGTTATATGAACGAAGAACAGGTCGTTGGTGTCCTTGGAATTATAAAACATAATGACTCATTTCTATTTGTTAGAAGATCTCCAAAATCAAAGTTTGAAGCGAATAAATGGGGGTTTGCCGGAGGGGCTGTAAAATTTACTGAAAATCCCATCGATGCACTAAAAAGGGAGATTATGGAAGAAGTAGGACTTGAAATAGATAACCACAAACTATTTAATATATACAATGGTGTCTTTGATTCAAACGATAACAAAACAAAAAGACATTCAATATTGATAACATTCATCTGCGATGTAAAAAACAGAGAGGTCAAATTAAATGAAAAAGAGCATTCAGAGTTTAAATGGACTAATCTGGATGAGATGAAAGAATTGGATGTTATTGAAGGCAATGAGAAAATATTAGAAGATCTGGGCCGATAGTCGAACGGTAAGACGCTGCCTCGGCATGGCAGAAAGATTAATCCTGCAAACTCCGGGTTCGAAAGCTGGACTAGGCTTTGCCTAGTCGATCTGTAACTCCCGGTCGGTCCATTAAACGTTTATAAACCATTGTTCCAATTCTGCTGTAAAGACCGTGATATGTATGGAAAGTAAAAACATTATACTCTTTGTAACAGACCTTCATGGAGATGTGAGTGTATATGAAGAATTGTTTAGACTTGGCGCTGGAATGAATGTCAAGGCTATTATAATAGGCGGTGATATAACTCCATTCATGATGGGTACAGGAGAAGAGAATATAGCAATTCAAAGAGATTTTATAAAAACCTATCTTATCCCGAGAATAAGCAAATTCAAAAAAGATCACAAAAAGGTGGTTTTTCTTATGTTTGGAAACGACGATTTTAAGGTCAACTATGACCTCTTAATTCAAGCCGAGAAGAAAGGAGTGCTCAAATTACTACACCAGGGTATCCATAAATTGAACGACTGGACTTTGAGAGGATATTCGTTTGTTAACCCTACTCCATTCTTCATAAAAGATTGGGAAAGGAAAGAAAAAGATATTGAAAAAGATCTGAAGGAAATTGAAAACCAGTGTGCAGAGAAGTCATTAATTGTTTTTCATGCCCCACCCATAAATACAAATTTGGATATCATTTATACTGGAGAACATGTTGGAAGTAAATCCATAAGAAAGTTCATTGAAAAAGCACAGCCAACAATGACCTTACACGGACATATACACGAAAGCCCTGAGATATCTGGGAACACTATGGATAAGATAGGAGAAACCATCTGTATAAACCCTGGAAACGCTAAGATTATTTTAATAGACCTTGACAATCCAAAAAATATAATATTTACCAAGTAAATATTTCTCAATGATTAGAAGATTATTACCTTGATAATATTTTCATTAATATTTTTTTCACCAGCTTTGAGATGAATGCGGTCTTGTGACCTATCATCATCATCTGGGGAAGAAGAACTGAAGCACCGAATCCTGTCTTTAATGCAGCCAATAGTATTATCAATGAAAGCAGAGTTGAAATTAAAATTAAGCTGGATGCTTCATATCCACTCCTACCAAAGAATGCACCAACTGGTGATAGCAATGTATTGCACGTAAGGGTCTTTGGGTTACAATCATATTTGCATTTTTTCAGCTGATCCCATTTTGTTCCATCTTTATTACATTCCTGGAGAACATCACTGACGCATCTTTTTGCTTTTGGATCGCAGACTTTTTTCTTTTTTTCTTCAGCCTTTTCTTCTTTCTTTTCTGTCTTTCCATCTGTCTTTTCTGATTTTTCTTCTTTCTTTTCTGTTGAAGTGACTGCTGCCGCGCCACTGCTTCCACTACTTCCTCCTCCTCCGCCATCACTGGCAGCGCTTGTAGTGAAGTTGTAAGTACCTGTTGTGTTGCAATTGTAATTCTGATCACATAAAGTTATGTTATAGTAATACACTGTGCTTGCTGAAAGGCCTGTTAGGGTCTGGCTATGATTCTTAGCAAATGTGGTGTTTGTTATACTTGAGGTTAAGGCACTTGGGCTTGTTCCATAAAGTATTGTTATATTTGTTTTCTCTATTGTATTCCACGCTATTATCGAAGTTGTCACACCCACTGTTGCTGCCTTATTTTCTGGAATTGCTACCACCCTATCAATTATAAAGCTGGTAAACGATGTTGGCATATATTTGAAACTTATTGCATTATTTTGGGCAAGCGCTTCCACGTCAGCCCTGTAATTCCCGTTCTGTATTTCTGAGCCCTCTATATCCCAAACTATGTCATACATCAATTCAATTGAGTAAGTTTCGCTCGTGGAATAGCCAAAGCCAGGTATTGATGTTGTCTGATTATCTGATTTATAAATCTCTATTTCCTTCAAACCAACATATCTTGATGTTCCATTATCAACAACAAATTTTACAGAATTGACATATTTCGGGGCAAATGATATATTCTTTGACTCGTTGCTGCCATTAGCAGGTAATTCACCTACAGTAATATTTGTGCCATCTGAAAATTCAAGGTGGCTGTCAGATATGTTGATTGTTAAATTTTCTCTATCCCTCAAAATCACAAGATATACCCAATAATATTGCGATAGACTGACATTTATCCATGCCCCCGGTATTGTTTCATTCGAAGCCCATTCACTTTCCTCACTAAGATTTCCATCAATAGCAAATGAACAATTAAAGCTTGCATTAAGCTCTGTGCTTGCATTGCAAGTAGCACCTGTTGTATTAAGTGCTACATTTTCTGTTGTGTTAGTGAAGTTCTGATATGCTCCAAAACTTGTGTTTGTTGTACCTGTAAATGTACCATTAGTCCCATAACCATAACCCCATGAGTCGCTATTTCCATAAGAACTGTTTATATTAACACGGGATGTTATTGATATTATATTGGTACAAGGGGTTAGGTTAACACCGCTCAAATCAAATGTACAATTATCAAACACCTGTCCTGTTGAATTATACTTTATCAAAAAGGTGATGTTCTTGAACGGTATTCTCTCCTCAGCATATTCTATATCAATATACGCTGTGAATGTTGTATTGTTGTCATTGCTATTAAAAGTCTGTAAAGTACTGGTATTTGTTATGTTGATTCCTGTTATAACAGCAACCACAGGCCCGGAATAAGAGACAATAATTATGACAACTATAGTTAAGAATATCGATATTCTTATATCTTCGCTTTTCAGCCTCTCCATACAGTTATTATTTTATCTTCCATCGTATAAATCTCTTTAAGCATAAAGTCAATTATTGTACAGGTTAGAGATTTATGAAAGTAGTTGCAATTTCAGGATATTTTGACCCTCTTCATGTAGGGCATATAAGATATATACAGGAAGCAAAGAAACTTGGAGATAAATTGGTAATCATCTTAAATAATGATGAACAGGCCAAGTTGAAGAAAGGATTCTCTTTTATGCCATTTGAAGAAAGGAAAGAAATTCTTATGAACATTAAAGACGTGACTGATATTTTTGAGAGCATAGACATTGACTCATCGGTTTGTAAGTCCTTAGAGGAATTAAAACCAAACATATTTGCTAACGGTGGTGATAGGAATAAAGGAAACATACCTGAAGTTAAGATATGTGAAAAAAACAACATTGAGCTCATTGATAATATAGGCGGTGGCAAAATACAGTCAAGCAATTGGCTATTGTCAAATTTCAGAAAACACTTAAGAATTTAATTTTTATAAAAAATAAAGGATGAAGATTTTAATTTTCAATTGGCGTGATATAAAAAACACAGAATCTGGCGGAGCAGAGGTCTTTATACATGAAATAGCAAAGAGATGGGCAAAAAAGCATGATGTTGTGCTCTTTGCTTCTAATTCAAATGGTTCTAATGTGAAAGAGGTTATTGATGGTGTAAAGATAATCAGAATGGGTGGAAGATACTCTGTCTACTCGAAAGCAAAAAAATGTTATAATAGACATTTTTCTAAGGAGAATTTTGATGTTATCATAGATGTTATCAATACACGGCCCTTCTTCACACCGAATTTTGTCAAGAATGGTGAAAAGATAATAGCCATTATATTTCAACTGGCAAGAGAGTTCTGGTTCTATGAGACCATGTTCCCTTTTAATGTATTGGGCTATCATTTTCTAGAGGATAGGTGGCTAAAGAAATACAGAAACACACCCACTGTTACGATATCTGATTCCACGAAAAAAGATCTGAATGATCTTGGTTTTAAGAAAGTTTTTCTAGCCAATTGTGGACTAAACACCAAACCTATTGATGAAGTTGAAAAAGCTGGAAAACCAATCATTATTTTTCTTGGAAGGATGGGAAGGGCTAAAAAGCCACAGGATGTAATGAAAGCGTTTAAGATTGTTAAAGAAGATGTAAAGGACGCGGAATTATGGATGGTTGGTGATGGTTTTCTTAAGAAAAGACTTGAGTCAAGGAACATGAAGGATGTAAAATTCTTTGGACATGTAAACAATAAAGCCAGAGATGAATTGGTAAAAAAGGCCTGGGTTATAGCTGTTCCTGGAGTAAGAGAAGGTTGGGGAATGGTGGTTACAGATGCGAATGCTCTGGGAACGCCTGCAGTCGGCTATAACATTCACGGATTAAGAGATTCAATAAAGAATGGATACAATGGACTCTCTGTAGATAATAATCCAGAAGAAATGGCTAAAGGTATTATAACTATTTTAAAGGATAGTGAGTTAAGGGAAAGGTTGAGCAAAAACTCAGTAGACTGGGCCAGGCAGTTTAATTGGGATGAAACGGCTAAGAAAATCTTAAAGGTGATGAAAGATGTCATTTAGGCTTAATATTTTTAACAGTTGGTCAGAGGCGAGAAATAAAGATATAGTATCTCTTTTGGAACGCAACCCAAACGCTAATGTTATTGATTTGGGGTGTGGTGATGGAAAGTTCACATCTGAGATAAAGAGCAAGATTAGTTGTGAAAATATTGTAGGTATTGATATTGAAAATAAATTGAAAGGAAATAACATTGCATTTAAAGAGGCTGACCTGAACAAGAAATTTCCTTTTCAGGATAATAGCTTTGATGTTATTGTGTCAAATCAGGTCATTGAACACATTCTCTACCCGTTCAGGTTTATGAAAGAATTGTACAGGATACTAAAACCAGCTGGCTATGTCATATTATCAACTGAAAACCTAGCGAGCCTGGATAACATAATTGCAGTCATTATGGGTTACATGCCCTTCTCTGTTCAGGTAGATGAAATATGCAAAATCGGAAATCCTTTGGCGTCTGAGATAAAGGGCTATAGAAAATATCCCCATGTTAGGATTTTTACATGGAAAGGATTAGCTGATATGATGAAACTTGTTGGTTTTAGAATAGAAAAGACAGCAGGTAATGGACATATTTTTGGAAAGCCTGGTGAAATGATTAATAAGAAGAGATGCAGGTTTATCACATTTAAGGTGAGAAAATGATTAAATCAGGAAGGTTAAAAGTTATTGGAGAACTTATTGGTGAGAAACCCAAAAGGAATTCTTCACTATCGATTGGTTCAAAGTATGTTGATTTTAATACAATAAATCTTGATGTAAAACACTCACCAGGGCTTGATATAATTGCAGATGCCAGGCACCTTCCTTTCAAGCAGGATTCATTTGAGCTAATACTCTTTACTGATGTTATTGAACATCTTCCTGAGGATGAAGAAGACAATGCATTGAAAGAGATCCATAGAACCTTAAGGAGTAATGGTAGAGTAATCCTTTCCACACCAAACGACAGGTTCCTGTTCAAATATCTTGATCCTTCTTTCTGGTTAATAAAACATAGACACTACAAGAATCATGATATTAGAAAATTCTTGGAGAATAATAATTTCAAGATAGAGTCCATCTTTACATCTGGTGGCTGGTGGGCATGTGCAGGCAATCTCTGGCACTGCGTAATAACATATCCACTGAATAGAATTCTTAATAGAAAAATTATGCCATCATTAATAGAAAAGATGGAAAACAAGGAATATAATTTCCAAAAGAATGATAATGGATATACAATATATGTGAAGGCGATAAAATGAATCTGGTTTCAGTGATAATACCAACATATAACAATGAAAGAACCTTAGGAGAATGCATAGATTCGATTAAAAAACAGACTTATGTGGATATTGAAATAATTATTGTGGATAATAACTCAAATGACAACACTCAGGCGATCGCGAAAAAAATGGGTGCAAAAGTCATACAATTGAATGCTGAGAGAACAACATCAAAGAATTTCGGGGCTGAGAAAGCAAAGGGTAGATATGTCTGTTTTATTGACTCTGATATGATACTGACCTCTAATGTTATCAAAGAATCTGTATTGATAGCCGGAAAAGAGAATGTTGGCGGCATTGTAATTCCAGAAATGTCAACTGGAAACTCGTTTTGGACCAAAGTCAGAAACTTTGAGAGAAGTTTCTATAAGAATACAATAGTTGAATCCGCGAGATTTTTCAGAAGGGACCTTATACTGAAATCCGGTGGCTTTGATGAAAATCTGGTCTGCTATGAAGAGAGCACTCTCCCACAGAAAATCGAAAAGCTGGGATTTAGCATCAATGCAAGAACTGAAGCAGAAATTCTACACAATGAAAACGATTTCTCCATTATGAAGTGGCTGAACAGAAAATTTTATTATGGAAAAAGCGTTTGGGAATATGGAAGCAATTATAAGGAATATGGAAGCAAGCAGATTGGTTTTCTTTATAGGTCCAGATTATTCTTCAACAATAAAAGATTTTATTCAAACCCTGTGCTTATGGCAGGCGTAATTGTATTAAAGACTTTAGAATACATATCAGCATTTTTCGGTCATCTGATAAAAAAATAACTACTTATTTCTTAGATTCTATTCATATCTATGTGTGGCATAAACGGGTTTACTTTTCAAGATGAGAGGCTCATAAAGGAAATGAACAATTTAATAAAACATAGAGGACCAGACTCCTCTGGCATATACTCTGATGAGAATGTTACATTAGGTCATCAAAGGCTTAAGATAATAGATCTTTCAGAAAATGCTGCGCAGCCCATGTCAGACCATGAAAATACATTGTGGCTAGTTTTCAATGGAGAGATATATAATTTCCAGGAATTAAGAAAGAAATTGGAACAAGATGGTCACAAATTCAAATCAGAATCTGATACTGAGGTGATAATACATGCTTATAAGAAATGGGGCTATGATTGTGTTCAGCGTTTCAATGGAATGTGGGCTTTTGCGCTGTATGACAAAAACAAGCTCTTCCTTAGCAGGGATAGGTTAGGCAAAAAGCCATTGTTTTACACGCAGAAAGGCAAGAATCTTTTCTTCAGTTCAGAAATAAGACCTTTATTTGCTCATGATATTGAGAAGAAGCTCAACAAGAGGGCTGTCTCCTCTTTCCTTTCATATAGGTATGTTCTTGGCAAAGAGACCATGTTTGAGGGTATATTCAAATTGCTTCCAGCGCATAACATGATCTTTGACATTTCCAAAGGTGTTATAGAGAAGATATGGGAATACTGGGATGTCGATAAAAATAATATAGAAATTTCTGAGGAAGAAGCTAAGGAGCAGACTGAAGATCTGCTCAGAAATTCTGTTTCTCTCAGACAGGTCTCTGATGTTCCCATAGGAAGCATAAACTCAGGCGGGCTCGATTCAAGCCTGATTTCAGCCATAATGGCATCCATGCATGATAATCCAATAAACACATTCACAGTAAAATTACCAGAAAGGGGCTTTGATGAGACAGAGTTTGCAGGGCTTTTGGCTAGCCATTGCAAAACTAATCACAGAGAAATAACAATAGATACAACTAATTTTTTGGATATAATGAGAGAATATGTTAAAAGGAAAGATGAACCCATCGGTGTTCCAAATGAGATAGCACTATACACGCTCTTCCAGGAGATAAAAAAATATGCAACTGTAGTGCTCTCTGGCGAAGGTGCTGATGAGCTGTTTGCAGGCTATAGCAGAATATTTAGAAGTCCTTTTGATTATGAAAGGCTTAAAGCCGGCAGGTATAAAAACAAGTATCCAAGCCTATACAAGAAATACTCTGGAAGAACTTTCAGCAATGAGTTAGAACATTTTATGTATCTTTATAATTATTTTCCTGATGAAGAAAAGAACAGCATATTGAAAGATGAATTCAGGGTTGATTTCACTACATTATTTAAAAAATATTTTGACAGAATAAACGGTTCCTATGCTAAGAAGATCTCTTACATATTCATTAAATTACATCTTCCAGGACTTTTCTCAAGGCTTGACAATTCATCCATGACCAGTGCTGTTGAAGCAAGATGTCCTTTTGTTGATTATAGATTTGTAGATCTGGCATTCAATCTCCCATTTGAATTAAAAAATCCATGGAAATCTGAAAAGGATAAAGAAGAGGCTAAGAGTAAAAATTGTGATGAGATAGCAGAGGAGCACGATACGGTCAAATACATCCTCAAGAGAATAGCAGAAAACCACATACCGAAAGAGATAATAATGAGAAAGAAACAGGGCTTTCCTCTGCCCCTCCAGAAATGGTTCAGTGGAGAATTCTTTGAAGAAGCCAGGAATCTGCTACTTTCAGAGGACTCTAAAATAAAAATGGTTGCAAAAACTGAAAATCTTAAGAAATGGATACAGAATGGTATTGATTCTGACAGCAAAGATTTTGGTCAGAGGCTATGGATGTTGATTAGCTTAGAATTGTGGCTCAGAGAATGGTTTTAGATTATTTATTTTAATAATCATAAAAATGTATATGATAAAAAAAATCAAGAGAACTGTGGATCATATAAGAAAAAATATGCCCCTAGAACGCGTTGATAATTATGATTCATATTGGGAGAAAAGGAAATTGCAAGGAAAAGGCGGAACAACCAAAAGAGCTCTGATGTTAGATAAATATTTACATTCGGGCACATTACTTGATATTGGTTGTGGAACAGGTGAATTTCTGGAACATTTTGATAGAAAGGGACTTGACGTTGATGGAATTGATGTGTCAAAAAATGCTATTCAGACGTGCAGAGACAAGAAATTGAATGTCAGACCATTAAATCTCTTAATCAAAAACAGGGAATTGAATAAAAAATATGATTATATAACAGCTTTGTGTATTTTAGAACATGTGCAAGATCCAGAAATATTGATGAGGAAATTCAAAGGTCACTTTAAAAAAGGATTATTCATAGCTATTCCCAATACGGGTTTTATTTTAGACAGGTTTAGGCTCCTTCTTGGAAAATGTCCTCTGACATCAATACATTATCATGTAAGGGAACACATTAGATTTTGGACAGTTAAAGATTTTAAATATTGGGCAGATAAATTAGACTTTGAAATTGTTAAGATCATGCCAGAACCTAGTGATTTCGGGATTCTTGCTAAATTATATCCCTCATTATTTGCATCCAATATTATTTATTTTCTAAAAGAAAAATAATTTCTTAAACTATTAAAATTTATTTTCTATAATTAATTAGGTGTTTAATTGAAGATAATAATTCTTTCTGCGGGAAGAGGTATAAGGATGGGAGATTTCACAATAAACACTCCCAAATGTCTGATGGATTTGGGGAATGGTATGACTGTGGTAGAGTCCCAATTGGAAAATATAAAACTAAACCCGGAAATCAGTGAAATTGTTCTTGTCCTGGGATATCTGGCCGAACAGGTGGAAAGCAAAATTCTAAAATACATGAAAGAGCTAAACATAAAGGTTATTTTCAATCCATTTTTTGATGTTTCGAATAATTTCATTTCCCTTTGGATGGCAAGGCATGAAATGACTGAAGATTTTATAATCTTGAATGGTGACAATATTTTTCATGAAGAGGTTCTAAAGAAACTGATAAATATCAGCAAGGATGGTATACACCTTACTATAGACAAAAAAGAATCGTATGAGCATGGGGACATGAAAGTTCTTTTAAATGACGGTATTGTAACAAAGGTTTCCAAGGAAATAGATATTGGTGATGCTCATGGAGAATCTGTAGGAATAATCAAGGTTCAGGGCAAGGTGGTTGTGGATAAATTCAGAAATACTGTGGAGATGATGGCCAGGGATTTTAAGTATCATAATTTATTTTATTTGGAAATATTCAACAGGCTTGCGGACGAGGGCTATCCTGTTAATCATATTGAGATACACCCAGATGATTGGGGTGAGATAGATTTTCACGGCGACTTGAACTCTGTTAAAGACAATCTGGATAAGTTCATATCTGAGAAAATGAAGAGGTGGGAAAGATGAGTGAAACAGAGCATCTGGTCTCTCAGGAAGAAAAAAGATACACAAAAGAAGATTTCCAAAGAGTTGTAGAAACGACAAGAAAAAAGGATGGGCTTCCAAACATATTATTTTACAGGAATTTTTCAATATTGATAACAAAACTTGTCTCCAGAACAAACCTAACCCCAAACCAATTGACTGTTTTCTGTCTTTTAGGAAACATTCTTGCAGCTTATTTTCTTTTTTACAGGAACATGCTACCGTTTTTGGTTGTAGGAATTATAATGCTCCAGGTTGCAAGGATTCTTGATTCTGTTGATGGTGAGATAGCCCTTCTTAAGAATAAATGCTCAAAGTTCGGGGCCTGGCTGGATGGAACAATTGACAGAATATCTGAGGCTATGATACTCTCATCACTAGCCCTTGGAACATACTTCATATATGGCAACATGGATATTATTCTGATATTCATACTGTATTATCTTCTTTCATTCATCGGGACTTATGCAATGTTGTTTTCAGAAACACTATTCCAGAAGCATACTAGGGAAAATGTCTCGGGGTTTATAGCAAATATTGCAGAGAGATTTAAGATAAAGCCCAATTATCTAAGCTGGGAAGGCAGTTTATACACAGTCTTGCTAACGATTTTCATATTATTGAACAGGATAGATATTTTGTTTATTATTCTAATAGCGATAAGCCTCTCAGAAATTTTTGTTGTTTTTAGAACTGTATGGAAAAGACGCTCTTATACAGAGGAAGTTGAATAGTTATGAAAAGGATCATAACAACAGGTTCTGGTGGACCGGCTGGTATTAATTTCATAAAATCTTTAGGGGATGCTCCTGAGAAGATCTATGTTATAGGAACTGATGTAAACAAACACCACTTAGAATTGGTAAATGCGGATGAAAAATGCATTATCCCGCGGTCTGATTCCTCAGATTATATTGAAAAATTAAACAGTCTTATTAACATGACAAAAGCAGATCTTGTTCACCCACAACCAGACAGTGAAGTAAGAATACTATCTGAAAATCGGAAAAAAATAAACGCAATGTTATTCTTACCAGAAAAAAGAACAGTTAGAATCTGCCAGGACAAGCATGAGTCTGCAAAGGCCTGGAAAAAAGCAGGTCTGCCCATCTCTCATAGCATAGAAATAAGGGATGAAGCAGATATGATTACAGCAGAAGAAAAATTTGGCCTACCTTATTGGCTTAGGGCAAAAGTCGGGTTCAGTTCAAGGGGATCAACTTTAGTGAGAAATAGAAAAACAGCCATACATTGGATAGGTTACTGGAAATCCAGAGGATCGGACTGGAATTTTATAGCACAGGAATATCTTCCAGGGAAAAACATTGCATTCCAAAGTGTTTGGAAAGACGGTGAGCTGATAACTTCCCAGGCAAGGGAAAGACTAGAATATCTTTATCCCTACTTGGCGCCATCTGGTGTGACAAATACACCAATTGTTGCAAAGACCATACATAGGAACGATGTGAATAAGATGGCAACTGATTGTGTATTAGCAATAGATAAGAATGCAACTGGTATTTTTTGCGTGGATTTAAAAGAAAATAAAGACGGTGTTCCAATACCAACAGAGATAAACACTGGCAGGTTTTTTACAACAAGCTACTTTTTCACAAAAGCTGGAATAAACATGCCCTATTATTATCTGAAACTAGCATATAATGAAAAAATACCAGAGCTTCCAAAATATAATGCCCTGCCAAAAGACCTGTACTGGATAAGGCATATGGACGCGCCCGCAATCCTAAAGAAGGGGGGAGAATGGAATCATTCAGTGATATAGATCTGATAGTGTTTGATTTTGATGAAACAATTGCGAAACTTCAAGTAGACTGGAATGCGCTGAAGTCTGAGCTCAGTAATCATTTTAGAGAGAGGTATGGATTTGATTCTTTATTTTCTCCGCTAAGCCCTGCATTAAGCAGGCTTAAGGAACAGCACGGAGAAAGAGCAAAACAAGAAGCATATACTATTATAGAGAACCGTGAAATTATTGGAGCTGAAAATCAAGAGCCAATAGTGAAAACAATAGAACTGATAAAACATTTGAAACAAGATGGGAAACAACTTGCTATTTTTTCTTCAAATACAAGGAAGGTTATTGAAATAGGATTGAATAATATTGGTTTGCATGATTATTTTGGAATGATAATTGCAAGGGAAGATGTTGAAAAACAAAAACCAGACCCAGAAGGCCTGCTTAAAATTTTGGATAAATGCAAAATCCCAAAAGAGAGGGTAATTTATATAGGCGACAGAGAAACAGACAGAGAAGCTGGAAACTCGGCTGGAATAAACACAATAATGGTTGAAGAACTATAAAAAATTTTAAAATAATATTAAAAAATGGATGAAATTATTGAGATTGGGAAATCATTGGGTTACAAAGGGGAATACACATATCTGAGATATGAGAAGATCGCTTCTATACTAAACAAACTGGGCAGCGGAACTATCTTGAATATTGGCTGCGGGTTTGGAATATTCGACCATTATCTATCAGAAAGATTCAAGGTCCTTGGAATCGATTCAGAGAGGAAGGAAATAGAAAAGGCAAAGGAACTGGCAAAGAAGTTTAGTAGGTACTTTGAATATAAACTCACTGATGCTATGGAATTCAAAACAAATGAGAAGTTTGACTTCGTGCTCTGTTCAGAGCTGCTGGAGCATCTTAAAGATGATAGCAAATTTATTGAAAAATTAAAGCATTTTGTTAAGCCTGGTGGCTATGTTCTAATAACAGTTCCCAATATTCAACAGCTAAGAAACAGATTCAGGGGATTATTCGGTTTGAAACCAATATTTATGGACAGAACACATCTTAGGGAATATACAAGAAAAGAAATCGAGACTCTCATAGAGAATAGTGGTTTAGATGTCTTAGAAATGCACAGAATAGTTATTTATTTCCCGTTTGAAAACATAATAAAAGTCTTTATACGGCCAAGATCAAGAATAAGGCGTAGCATATTGAGACTGCTTCCGGATGCAGCAAGTCATTTTATTTATTTATGCAAAGCAAAAGGAGATGAAACATGAAAAAGATAAAGCCATTAACGTCTGTGATATTTGAAACAACAAACATCTGCAATCTGAGCTGTGCAATGTGTCCTGTAAACAATGATATGAAAAGACAAAAGGTTATTATGGATCTCGGGTTATTCAAAAAAATAATAGATGATAATCCGCAGCTTGAAAGAGTTGTTCTGCACAATTGGGGGGAACCTCTTCTAAATCCTTGCATTTTTGAAATGATAGACCATGTTCCGGAAACTGTAAAGGAGGTTTTGATGACGACAAATACCACTTTGTTTAATGACGAAATCATAGATAATCTTGTAAAGAGTAATCTCACAAGAATCCAGTTTTCAATTGATTCTGTTGGCAGGGAATTTGAGAAGATTAGAGGATTTAGTTATGAAGAGGTTAAATCGAACATCCTGAAGTTTATAGAAGCAAACAACAAGTCTGGAATGAAAGTGTGGATTGTGATTGTAATAAACGAAAAAACTGAAAACAGTGTGGAAGCTGTCAAGAAAGAATGGGCTCATCTTGTTGATAGGGTGCATTTCCAGCCGCAGTTATTAATAAAAAATAAAAGAACAGCCCCATGCAACTGTCTCTGGGGGAGGAGGTATGGGGAATTGATTGTTCTTTCCAATGGAACTATTGTTCCATGCTGTTGCGATTATGAAGGTATTCTGAAACTAGGCGATGCAAATACTGAAAGACTTATTGATATCTGGAATAGTGAAAAGATGAAAACGTTAAGAGAGCTGCATGAAAAAGGGCAATTCCCTGAACTGTGCTCAAATTGCAATGAATATGAAACAGTTCTAGCAGAGAAGAGGTTTTAATATGAAAGTCATGCTTATTCAGCCACCTGGGAACTATCTAATAAAGCCAAGCGGTGAAAGGGGTGGGAAATTAGCAGTGCACCCAATAGGAATAGCATACATAGCAGCTGTTCTTGAAAAGAATGGGTATGAGGTGAAAATACTTGACGCGCTTGTAGAAGGGTATGAAAATGAAGAGCCTGTAAGAGACTGCCATTCTGGAAAGATTATAAGATATGGACTGTCATATAAGGAGATAAAGTACAGAATTCAGGAATTCAACCCTGATGTTGTTGGAATCTCCTGCCTGCAGTCAACAAGGCATATAGAGGCGCACAAGGTCTGCAGTATTGCAAAGGAGGTAAATCCCAATATCATTGTCCTTATTGGCGGCGGCCATCCAACAGCCCTTCCAAAGACAACACTGAAAGATAAGAATATTGATTATGTTGTAATAGGTGAAGGCGAGCATACAACACTGGAGCTTCTAAAAGCTCTGGAAAATAAAAATTCTTTGAAAGAAATAAATGGTATTGGGTATAAAGAAAATGAAAAAATTATCATTCAGCCAAAAATAAAATGGATAGAAAATTTGAATGAACTCCCAATGCCTACCTGGCATCTTCTTCCAATGGAAAAATACATGGAAATAGGAATGTCGCCTGGAAGAATGCTAAAGAACAGGAGATGGGTGACAATGTACACCTCAAGAGGCTGCCCGAACAGCTGCTCTTATTGTCCAGCAAATAAGGTCTGGGGTAATAGATTCCGCTGGAGATCCCCTGAAAGCATAATCACTGAAATGGAATTTCTCATAAAAGAGTATGGAATAAAAGAATTCCAATTTGAAGACAGCAACATGACAGTCGATAAGAAAAGGATGATGAAATTCTGCGATGAAATAATAAAAAGAAATCTTGATATCTCTTGGTCTATGCCCCATGGAACAGCGATAGGCACATTAGATGAAGAACTGCTAAGAAAAATGAAGGATTCTGGGTGCTATGCGCTATATCTGGCAATAGAGTCTGCTGAACAGGAAATTCTTAATTCTGTTTCAAAACCTCTTAAAATAACAGAAGTGAGGCCTGTCATTGAAATGTGCAAAAAAATAGGGTTTCATCTGATAGGATATTTCATGCTTGGTTTTCCTGGTGAAACAATGAAAAATATTAACAATACAATAGATTTTGCTGAAAGTCTTGACCTGGACGGTGTTAGCTTTTTCATATCCACTCCTCTTCCAGGAACAGTTTTTTACAGGGAATGCAAAGAAAAGGGCTATCTAAGAAAAGGGTTCAAATTTGAAGATGCAAGATATGGTGTTGGTAATATAGTCACTGAAGAATTTGATCCTGAAATAATTGAAAAAATTAGAAGAGATGCATGGCTAAGGATAATGAAAAAAAGAGTAGATACTAATGGCTATGACAAAAGCAAATCCGGCTTTGAAAGGAGTGATGTGCAATGAGAGGATTTTATCTGGGGGGCTATATAATATCTGACCACACATTCGCAACCGAGGCGAATGTCAATTATGACCTGCTGAAAGAGCTTTCAAACTTGGGAATATCCGGAAATGTTGTGGCAGGTAATGTGGAAATAAACGAGCCCATTGAAAACTTTGAATTTTCTGGGATTCTATCACCAATGAAAAAAAGAAACAATATCTATCAGGTTGGCTATTGCACAACTTTAAAATATCTGTATAAATCATATAGGCATGTAAAGAGAGCTGGCTTAAGGGATTTTGACTTTATACATAGAATGAACCCATTCAAGATATCAAGAAGCTTTGATATATTTGCATTGGAAAAAAGTATTCTGAAGCACAAGATACCCCTTATATGCGGCCCTATATATCCTCTCTGGTATGACGAATTAAACAACCTAAAAACAAATCCAATATTAAAGAAGTTCTTCTCAATAACAATGAAAATGTCTTCTGCAATAATTATTTACACACCAATCGTCAAAACGTTGATAAAAAAATTCGTGCCAGACATTGATGATTCGAAAATCCATGTTGTTACACCTGGAATAAATATTGGAAATCTAGAAATAAACAAAAAACATGGTGATAGCAATATAATCTTTATTGGAAAACTATACAAAAGGAGGAACCTGGATATTGCTATAAAAGCATTCGAAAAATATAAACGAAACGGAAACGATTGCAAATTTATAATAATTGGTGACGGTCCTGAAAGGAGCAATCTGGAAAGCCTGGCAACCAAGCTCAATCTGAAAGAAAGTATAGAATTTAAGGGATTTATTCCAAGGGATGAGCTATACAGGTATTATGAAAACGCTGCTCTTTCTGTTGATTTGGGTATGGGCCAACCCAATAGGGTATTCTTTGAGTCTCTTCTAAGCTCAACTCCAGTCCTAGTCCCCCAAAGCAGATATACAAGAGGACTATTGATCGATAAACAGAATTGTTTAACAATAAAATCCCTGGATGTTGATTCTGTAGCAAAGAAAATTGAATTCTCATTGAAAAATCCTAAGTTATTATCAAAAATAACCAAAAGAGGCAAAAGTGATATTAAGGAAAATTGGAATATTAAAAAGTCAGCAAAACAAATTAAAGAAATATACGAAAGTGTGATTTGATGGTTGATAAAAATCTTGTGAAAAAATACATTCCAATTATTTTGTTGATTTTAATAATGGTCTTTGTGTTTAGGGGCAGGCTCCTTAATATGGGCATTATTACGCATGGTGATTGGACATATGCGTTTGAAGAGAGCCTTATGGAATATTTTTACCCTGTTTATGGGTGGTTTTCTTTAATAAATTCAGGTCCAACACCACCGTTTACCCTATCAAATTATCCTATGCTATTTTTGTATGGCCTTTTTTCAGTGATAGGCATCTCGGTGCCTCTTTCAGTGAGGATTCTTTACATATATCCTGTTATTTTCCTAACACCGATTTCAATGTATTATCTTATGCAAAAAATGTTCAAAAACAAAAAAGCCTCTTTCTTCGCTGCTTTAATTTTTTCGCTGAATAGTTTCATATTGCTCGAGAAAGATCATATGACCTGGGTCATGGCATATGCATTGACCCCGCTCATTCTAGCTTTTTATGCAGATGCTTTGGATACAAAAAGGATTAGGAGTTTCGTTATAACAGCCATACTGTTCGGACTTTCCATGATGTATGAAGTTAGGTTTTCTTACATAATCGCGGGTTTGGTGATATTATACACATTGTTTAATTTTTACTGCGACAGGAAAGATATGATAAAAAAAATCAAAGGAATAATCGTTTCCTCGTTGCTTATAATTGGCTTAAGTGCTTATTGGACCATACCATTCATTTTTTCCAATCTAGGTGAATCTATTTCAAATATATTGCCTGCCAGCCCTTGGATAAGTTGGGCTAATATAATTGATGGGCTTGTTATACGGAGCAGTTTTTATTCATTATCTAATATTATTACAGCGTTTAAGATCCAGCCACTTGAACCAATATTCTTGCTGATACCTATCATAGCATTCTCAGCTCTTCTTTTCCGTTCCAAAAAAGAATTCACTCAAAAGAAGCTGTTTTTTGCGGCAATTGCCCTGATTGGTATATTCTTGATAAAACAGGAAAACCCACCATTTGGCTGGATTTATACCTGGCTTTTTAATAATTTCCCTGGATTCTCCATGTTCCGCGTAGCATCAAAATTCTATCTTTTTGTTGGTCTGGGGGTTTCAATTCTTTTTGGTCTAAGTATCAACGGCATAAACAGAAAAATAAAAGGTTTTATAAAATCAAATTACTTTTTTTCAGAAAGGATATCATATATTTTTCTTGCGTTTGCATTCTTACTTATAATCATTATAGCAATGCCTGCAATCTTTCCCAAAAACGGGGATGTGATGTATAAGGGATATTATCCAATCTCTGGCATACCAGATGAATACATTGAACTGAAAGGTATTGTACAAAACGAATTACAGCCTAATCATAAAATATTATGGCTTCCAAGGAAATCCAGATTTTCCTTTTACAGCTATGAGCATCCTATTATCTCCACTGAATATGATTTTTTGGAAAAAATGATATTGCGGAACATTGAAACGCTCGAGACGGAGCACATAGGAAATTATCTTTCTTCGCTTAATATAGGCTATGTCATATTGCTGCCGGACCTTGCTGCTTTCGAAGACAGGATAGGTGAATTAAGGTATAACAAGAACAGCAAAGAAAAATACATGAACTTTTTGGATTCCCAGAAAGATCTTGAAAGGATAAAAGAAAATAATTATGTTGTCTATAAGAATTTAGAGAATAGTGAATTGTTCAGAGTTGCTGATGAAATTGCATCAGAATATTCTGATAGCTCCAATATTTTTAGGAACAGCACGTCTGCAAACCTGATCAAATATGAAAGAATAGACCCAACATTATACAAAGTTTATGTAAATGCTGACAGGCCTTTCTTGCTTTCATTTGGTGAGGTTTATAATTCCATGTGGACTGCTGAAACTCAGACAGGGCAATATGATTCTGATCCACTATATTCTATTACGAACAGCTTCTGGATCAATGAGACAGGAAATCTTTCCATAACAGTGAGGTACAAACCACAGAATTGGTTCTCTATTGGATTTATAATATTTGTAATAACATTAATCATATGCATTATTTATCTGGTATATGAATTTATTATTAAATCATTCATGACCCAATAGGAAGGAATACTTCTTTTCCCGGCCAAAGAAATCTATGACTATAGAAATCAGCCCAACAACAAGAAAATAATAGATATAGATGGCAATTTCATCTAGGTATGCTTTGGTTTCATATGTAGAAGTGAATGCATAGGATACTAACAAAATCAATGCTATCAGTATTGGAACTTTTGGATTCAGTTCAAAAATATATGAAAACGGTATGTAAAGCAACAGAATAAAAAATATAAACTCCTTGAATGTAAATGTGAAATAAGCCCATATTAAAAAGATAATATAGATGAGTCCAAGTATCATAACAGTTTCCTTTTCAAATTCACCAAAGCCTATAGTCCTTATGTCATGAAAATTTATTCCAATCTTTTTCCTTTTTCTGTTAAGGTACAGATATGCATAAACGAATCCGAAAAATATTGCTATGAAAGTTAATTTTGTTTTTAACCCTGGAAAAAACAATGGATCAAAATAGTCATATATGTAGAAAAACAATGTGAGTATACACAAATAGAAAAATGTGCTTCTGATTGTCTTTTCATATTTTTTAAACATCATAATATTCACCAAGAATTCTTGCCATGTTTAAAACGGTAAAATAGATAAGATATAGCAACAAATGTTACTATCAAGGCCAATATTAAAACATATTCATACATGTTTTTTGTTATGTATTCCTCTGGCAGGGCCATATTATAAATTTTCACCTCATCGATTATTCCAGAAAAGTGGTTATTATCTTTCCATCTTCCGATATCAATTGGTTTTCCTGTCTCAATCTCTCCCAAAAATTCAGCTGATGCCACCTTTCTTCCATCAAAATACAGATGCATTTCATTGCCTGATTTCACACCTATTATACTATGCCAGTCCATATCCATTTCAATCTTGTAATTGATGGAATGTACATGACTTGTATCATTCCAAATCATAAATCTCCAATACAATCCGTTATATCCTCTACCAAGATAGAATGAATTGTCTTTAGAAACTAATGCCCTATCGCCGGATATGTTAGACGCCTTGAACCACAAGGAGATTGTCATATCTTCTTTTATTTTCAGAGAAGGTGTCTCTGGTATGGTTATGTAACTACTCTCACCATTAAATCTTAAACCAGAACCAGATTTTCCAATACCCCATCCAACATTATTCAGAATGCCATCATTATCGTAATAAGAACTCTTGTCATATGTTATGTTTTCGGTGGCCTCATCAAAGCTCAGCCATAAGACAAGATTCTCGCCCTCATATGGATCTGATATCCTTTTAATAAACATCCCGCTTACATGTTTCCCTTCTAATCTCATTTCATCTGGTATTATGGAAATATTAATCTCATATACTGATTTTTTTCTTTTTTCTAATTTGGGTATGGAAAATGAAATAATCCCATCAGCTAATACTAAGTTCTTAATACCATCCGAATGGGTTATATTTCCATTAATTTCTGTATCCAGCGGTGTTGAAGGTATTGAGACAGAAACATTAAACAGATCTATATCTCCTGTGTTTCTCAATATTATTTTTTTACCCCAAATTTCAGAATTATTAGTTTTCAGTCCTGCTAAATTCTCTATTTTGTAATTTATCATGCTTTCCTGAAGATTCAGATGAACAGAATCGTCTCTCTTGAAAAGGTGGCTGTCGCTGATTGTTTTTGCTTTGGCTGCATCGTACAGAATTTCTACATCATCTTCAGACAGGGCCTCGCTTAAAATCAGAAATTCATCGATTGTTCCATTCAGCGGGTTTGACTGTTCGCTTATTGTCATGCTTTCTGAAGTTGCGCCATGTACCCAGTTATCTGCATCTAAAATCTTTTCACCATTCACATAGCCATGTGCATCCCCGTTCTTTGCGTGTGTTAGTGTTATGAAATTCCATTCATCTAGGCTCATATTGCCCCCGGCTGAATAGGAACCTGTTCCGTTTCTTACACCAAAAACCAGTTTGTTTTCCGTTGACCATTGAGAATAAAATCCATAGTTATCCTTATGCTTCATTATTAAATTTTGATATGTCCCTCCAGGATCCAAACGTTTTACCCAAAAAGCAATTGTCATGCCATTTCCTGTTAAATCCAAACTATCTCCACAATCAACATAGTCATCAGAACCATCAAAACTCAAACCCTTTCCGAATTTCCCGTCAACCCATTCAGGTCCATTTTTTGGCACACAATTATTGTCAAAATCACTCATGTCCAGAACACTGCCTTCTTGATCAAAATCCAGGAAAAGAACAGGTTTGGATATACTGAAATTCTGAACACATTCAACGCAATTGTTGGACGCATTAATAATTATATCCTTCCATGCTATTCTTTTCTTCCTGTTTATTACATTAGCATCTCTTGTGAAATACTGTTTCTCAACACTGGACTCTTTTTTCATGTCCTGCCTTAGATCTCCGTATTGCAGATCAATCCAATCATTATAATAACTAACATTGAATATCCTGGATTCTGAAGAACCCAGTTCTCTAATCTGGATATAGCAAAACCTCTCTCTAATGCTCTCTGGTATCCAATCCAGATTATTAAAATCATTCACACTACATCTGCCATCAACATGGATAGCTGCCTTTATGTCTGAATAGCCTCTTGTTGGATCTGTATTGCTTATGTTTAGTTTTATCATTACATACTGCCTGTCTTCTGTAGACTGCCTTGACACATCTTGTATTTCTCGTACAACCTTCATCTTGATAGGTGATTTAGACCAACTGAATGTTTTTAGTGTGCTATAACCTGGCTGTATGATTATGTTATCTCCGCAATCTTCTCCAGAATCAATTGAACAATCTGAGATAGAGCTTACATTTGCATTCAGACCAATAACTTGTGGACGATAGATGTTATTAGAGACAATTTCAAGTACTCTTGTAAAGCTTAACTTTTCATTAACCATTGTTTCGTTGTTGGTTTGGGGCACTGTATACAATAAACTAATGTCTTTTTCTATAGTGATTGTGGCATTGCTTGTTATATTTCCACTGGTTATGTTTAGAATATATTCTCCTCCGGTTATATCAGGAATCCAAATTATTCTCCCGTCAAATTTACCTTTAGGATCAGATAGGTCCAGAATATTTATTTCATCAACAGTCAAAACAACTGTGTTTATGTTCGCAGATGCATAGGCTTTGCAATTTGTAAAATTAGAGAAATCCCCCTGATAATTGCATATATCACTACCATTGGCAGAAAAGACAGCATCTGTTTTATTCCATTCTATAGTATATGTCTTCCACGAGTCTATCGAGGTATGGGAACATGTGCCAATAGCTTTACCGCTGCTTTCGTTATAAAATCTAGGGTAGCCATTTTGGAAATGAAGATATCCGTCATTGTCGCAATTGTTGAATCCGAAATAATTATTTCCAGTGTCTGCATCAGATTTCAATTTCCATATGCTTTTGACACGGGTAAAATTATCATTTGATTTTATTGTTGCAGTGCCACCACTTGAACTTAGTCTTAGATAGCCTCTATATGCATAGACATCCCCAGAACTTTCCCATGTATCAGATAGTTTATCAAATTCATCGTGAATTAGTGGTGTGCTAATCATTTGAGAGGAGTTATGCATTTCAATGCTAATATCCACATTGGATTCATTGGCCCATGGATATATCAAAATACCTTCACCCTTAAGGAATGATTTTGCGTTTACATTGTATTCTGTAATATTCTTGCCAAATAGGTCCTTTAGACCTCTTAGTTTTGTAAACAACCAATCATATTTAGAGTAGTCACCTGAAACCGTGCTGTTAGTCATCGGGTGTAATGTTTTCATGGATTCCAAATCAGATTCTTTCTGTAATTCCGGGCTGTTAAAAATTACAAATATTCCGTATTTTCTCCTTGCAGGCAATTTGAAAAATAGGCTATTTGACTGATTACCAGAAAGAGCTGATGATGTTAAAAGTACATCTGAATCTGCTGAAAATGAACCCCTGCAAATGCTCAGTCCTTTGCTGGCAGATATTCCACCTCCAATATCAGTACTTTCACAACCTTCGTAAATTGTGCTGCTGCTGTTGGATACCCTAAATATGCACCTATTATCCCCGCCGCCATTTCCTTCATTTTTGCAGACCGATAAAAAATTTACAGTATCTCCACTTCCAGTATCTATTGCCATGAATATTGGCACAGGAGAATTTTCAGTTTTATAGCTGATATCTTTTATTGCTTCTGGAGCCACCAATTCCCAGCTTGTCTGATCCTCGCTCGAATTTATAACAACCGCCAACCCAAAGGAAATTTCTATGGCTGCAAAAACTGTTGGTATTATAACTAAAAATGATGTTACTAAGACTATGAAAAATCTCATTTCTCCCATATTTTATAAAGGGTTTCGCTAAAATATAAATATAATTATTATAATTACTGTATGGTTAATTTGCTGAGAAACATTGAAAACAAAAAATCGTTTTTATTGATCACAATAATATTTCTGGCAGTTTTCTTAACATATTATCCGCATATAGACTACCCATATCCGTTGCATGTTGATGAATGGTTCCACATAGCAAATGTTAAAATGCTGGCGTTAAATGAAGAAATTGACTGGTATTCCGGAGAGATTATTAGAACAGACCTGGAAATAGGCTGGCATGGGGCCTTATTGTTGATAGGGATATTCAATTTGAGTGTTAATCAGTGGACTCTGGTCCCATCATTCTTACATGTATTGGCAATTCTCTCTGTTTTTTATTTTATCTTGAATTTCTTTGGCAAGAATCAGGCCCTGATATCTGCATTTCTTATAGCACTGATTCCCAGCAGTGTAAGGTTTGGCGGACCTGTTTTCCTTGTGCCGATAAATATTGGTCTTATATTCATTCCACTAGCTCTTGTATTTGCTTTCGAATTAACATTATTAAGAAGATTTTATAATCTTCTTGCACTGTTTTTGATAACAACATTCCTTCTTTATGCGCACCCACCAACAGCAATAGTACTGCTGATAATACTTGGATTTTATTTTATTCTCAATCTTGTTTCCAAAGAAGAATTTTGCAAAAGAAAGGCAAGAGATTTGTTTTTAACAATTCTTTTATCAGGTCTTATCTCTTTTCCAAACTACATACACTATATTCAACTAAAAGGCTTGGAGAGCATAAAATTTGATTTCTGGCTATATATGAAAGATATCTTTGGCATATACGGTATTATACCAACCATATTCTTTTTTGTTGGCTTTTATCTTTTAACAACGATACAGGGGAAAAAGATATGGAGTTTATTACTAACCACGTTATTACTTCTACTCAACATTGTCCTTTTCTCAAGGTATGGATTAAACTGGTTGGTATCTTATCAGAAAATATACATACCACTTTTTCTCTTAATGAGTATAATAGCGAGTTTTGGACTTTCAAAGCTAATTGAAATAAAAAAACCGTTCAAATCATTCGGCCTTATTCTGTTATTATTTGCTCTATTATTGACAGGAGTATTTGCTGTGCAAAGCAATATGGAAACAACTTACTATTACCTGATTGACAATGAAGATTATGAAAGCTTCCTGTGGATAGGGGAGAACACTACCACAGATGCATTAATACTGATAAACCCCATGAAAGCCAGAGCTCTTCCGCCTGTTGCAGAAAGAAGGGTCTATGCAACAATACCGTTTGGCCCTGACGAAGAGCGGCTTAGCATTGCACACGAAGCCAATGATTTTCTTAACAATAGGTGTACGGATACGGTTTTCTTGATTGAAAGGAATATATCAATTATATATTCTCCGCTGGGCTGTGACAATCCTGACCTATTGGAATTGGAAAATGGTATATATCTTTTAAAAAATCTTTCTCATAGCAAATAACGATAAGACCAAAGAAACAGCTCCAGCAAGGGTTGTTGACATTGCTGCGCCAACTAACCCATGAATTGGGACAAGATATACCAGCAAAAAGATATTCGTTAGTATCATTACAGATGTTATTATCAGTGGTATTTTTTCCTTATGTTGAGACCACATCAAATTAACAAAAAGTCTGAAGAAAGCAAAAATGAACATACCAACGCTTAAAATAACAAACGGTGTTGCTGCAATGATATAGCTTTCTGTATAGAATAGAGTTATTATTAATTTCGGGAATGATATAAAAACAATGAAAATTGGAATCATTAATAACAATGATTTTCCTAAAAGTTTTCTGATTCTCGCTTTATCATTGAATATGTCAAGCTTAGAAGATTTAGGAAGGAAAACAGTTATTGAACCTCCGATTGCATATGCCAAAATCTTTGAAGTTATTGATGCAACATTGTAAAAGCCTGCCTGTTCCGGACCAAGAAAGTATCTCACAAAGAACAGGTCCAGATAAAAGAAAAATATCATCAAGATTGATGCAGAAAGTATATAGAAGAACGATTTATTCATACTAAAGGATTCTGCAATACCTTCTGTTTTTTTCAAGAATATTGGTATGAGGAAAAACATTAATGCCAATGAACCAATCCAAAGGGAGAATGTTGCCCCTAACAAACCAAAGCCAAAGAAAACCAGACTAAAACCAACAATTAGCTTTAGCAAAGGATTTGCAATCAAGGTTCCTGATAAGACTGCCATTCTTTCCTTTCCTTGATAATATGATCTCAGTATAGGTAGCAAAAGCCCAATGGGTATTCCAATGGAAATCAACTGTATTGGTACTGTAAGCTGGGGGTTATTCAGCGCACCGGCAATAAGATAGGAAAATATGAACAGTAAAACCGCAGCAACCAAGCCCATAAAAAATGTAATTTTAGTGTATTTTCTGATTATAAATATTATCGTGCTTTCTTTTTGATCCCTATCCAGCTTTGCAATCTCCCTTGTTAGCAGGGTCTGTATAGTGGTTCCAGGAACCATGAAAACAGTGAATATTCCAATAAGAATGGAAAGTTCTCCATATATGGCCGGAACCAGCATTCTAACCATTAAAAAATTAAAGATATAATTCAGAGCCACTGAAATAAAGACCGCGATTGTCACTATTACTGCTTGCTTTATCATTAAGAATATTAAGGCAAAAGAAATTTATAAAGAAGTTAGTCCTATAAAAATTATTTTTAATAAAGTGGTATGCATGATGCTGGTTTATAAATATTAGGTTTAATCATTAAAAGAGGTCTAAAATGAAATATAGTTTAACATTTAGAACTGGAATTGATAGATTTATTGACATTGAAACTAGTTTATCAAGGATCAGTGAATTTGGTGAGAGTCTTGGAGATGAAGATAAATGGATGGAACAATCTTTGAGATCATTACTTATGGTAGATGATAATCCAGATTATCCAGATTTACATCGTGAAAATATTGTTGCCATAAGACGAAGAAATGATCATGTTTTTGTAAAATATGAAATTCCTAGAATGAAAACAGCTTGGGCTATGGGTAGAGTTAGAGGTGCGATAATACCTGTCATGGTAGATAGTGATGAAATTGAATTTATAGGTAAGAGTTGTAGAATTGGTCTTAGACGGTTAAAAGAGTATAGCTATGAAGCTAATGGATATGTTCAACCCACTAATTTAGAATATCCTAAATGGGATCTTATTCAGCAAGCGGTTAGAAATAGCTGGGAAGATCGTGTTGTTGCTAAACCATATGATGATTCAATTGACTTCCTTAAACTAGGAGGTGAAAAACATGGTTTAGAATGCATAACAATAGAAGATTTTCCATTAAACGAGATTGAAAGAAACATACTTGATTATTGTGAAAAGTTTGGGGAAAAGAGAAAAGAAATAAGAAAACGTAGTGATGTTCTTAAAAAAGCCACCAAAGGTAAAGCTAGATATGAACCATATACATACCTTGGTTGCTTGCCTGCATTACTTATTTATTGTACTAAAAGAGGAAGAAGAAATTTAGAGATTAGAAAATTAAGAGAAGAATCACCAAAAATTGATTATTTTGGTGAAAAAATAAATTCATTAAGGCTTGAACATGAATTAGTTTCTATGATTTACAGAGAGAAAATGAAGGCGGGTTATGTAAACTATTTTGACAGATCAAAACCTGAAGAAATGTTGAGGGAATCTGATAAATATATAGCAAGTCTTGATGTGTTTATAGAAGAACATAGTCTAGCCGCATAAATTTAATTTCTTTCACTTAAAAAGCTAACTACCAATTAAAATTATGCTAATTGCAGATTCTTTATATAGGTTTGTAAGACTTTTCAGAGAAGCTCCTAGTTTTACTGTAACGAATCAAGTAGCAGAATTTCCTAAAAGGCCTGATATAGATTTTTATGAACCAGAACCTGATTATGATGGCTTAGCTAAAAGATATGGTGTTGAACATAAAGGTTTTACAGAAAAAGTTGCAAATTTAACAAATCCTGAAGATCTAAAAGATGGAAATGAACTCGAGATAAACTGGGTAACATCTGTTGATGTTCTTGCATCAAGAACTGGATATTTTGAAGAAAATCCATTTTTCCAATTGGCTGCAATTGGTATTGTTAGGACCGGGGATAGAAATGTTCTTGTGGGTGTGAGGGGTGGTGATATAACCCCTGAAAGAGTGGATAGATTTGCTTCTGGCCTTTATGGATGCCCTCCTGGTGGAAGTGTTTTGTTTGAACATGATTATGGTGATACTGACCCTATTACTCACACACTAAAAGAGGAAATGGAAGAAGAACTCGGTGATTTTTATATTGATGGTCAAAGGCTTCTGGGGGTTTTTGAGGCATTTAAACCAGGACCAACCGGATATAAATTTGTTTCTGTCTTAGAGACAGACGCAACATTAGCAGAGATACAGGAAATGAATGTTTTGGCTAATAGAGCATATGATGAAGTGATTGGAAAAGGAGGCTCAAAGGAAGACGCATCTAAAGCTTTAAAAGAAGATGGTTTGCCTCCAGATGCATGGGAGCATCCTATTATTTTAGGCTGTCCTGATAATAGAGGGGCTATTGAATATTGGGTAAATTCACAACCCCAAGCATTCTCAGGAATTGGAGCAGGAGCACTAATGCTATACGCTCTTAGTTTACCAGAGAATGAATAAATTAAGAAGAATAAGAAAAGTTAGAACTGGATTTTTTTCCCAATTTTCTTGAACTTTACTAACAATAACAAAGCCACAATTATTATCGCAATCACTGTTACGATCCAGTAGATTTCTGCACCTGGTCCGAAGAATGCACCAAGTGGTGATGCTGGTGCTATGCATGCTAATGTATCTGAATCACAGCCATTTGGACAATCATCCAGATCAGCCCACCCTGAACCTTCAAGGTTGCAGCCCTGTAATAGGTTTCCAACACATCTTCTTGAGCTTGGTTCACATTCTTTCTCTGAAACCTTTTCAGCTGTTATTGCAAATACAGAGAATCCTGGTGTTTCTGCTTCAAAGTAAATGTATCCATCATCTTCATTTGATATTCCTGTGGTCAGGTCAGTCCAGCTTCCATCTACAAATTTCCTTAGCTTTATTGTTGATTTATCAAGATTGTTATCAGACACCCATGATTTTGAGACCTTGAACTTGACTTTTGCACTCTCTATGTTTGAATTATCCAAATTTGTCACTGTCACTGTAAGGTAGCTGTATACAAAGCCTGGAGCAGATATGCTCACTGTTGCCGGCAATGCTGTCTGCCGCTCAACCTTTACCTGAACATTTGAAGCAGCACCCTTTACGGTTATTTCAATCTCTTCTATATCAACATCTTCAACAAAATCAATCTTAGCAGTCTCTCCTTCCGCTATCTCTTCGATTGTCTTTGTCTCTTCTACAATTACTTCTGGCTCAGTCACAGTCTCTGTTTCCTCTTCTTCTGTTTCTTCTGTTTCTTCAGTTTCTTCAGTTGTTCCTCCGCCAGCTGTTCCGCCACTTGACGCTGCTGCAGCTGCTGTGGTTAAATTAAAGACGCCTGTTGTGTTACAGTTGAATCCGTCACAAGAAGTTACATTATAATAATAAGTTGTATTTGCACTTAAACTGCTTAAGCTTATGCTATGAGCAAGAACTTCAGTTGCATTTGTGCTGCTAGATGATAGTGTACCTGAAACTGTTCCATAAGAAACACTGGAATTTGTAAGCTCGCTTGTGTTCCATGTAACAGTTGAGCTTGTTGTTGCTGATGTTGTTGCATTCACACCTGTTATGCTTGGAACTGTTATATCAACTGTGAAGTTAGCTAATGTTGTATTATCAGATAAGAATGTATAACTTGTATTACCACTGCTTACAATTGCCTCTAATTCAGCAGTGTAATTACCGTCAGATGGACCTGCTTTTGTAAGATTCCAAGTGACATTATATTGGAGCTCAGCTCCGTATGTTCCCCCATACTCATATCCTGCGCCGCCGTAACCATAACCATAACCATTCCCAAAACTTGTATTAATTGTTCCATATCCAGTTGAATTAAATCCATAACCATATCCCCATAAGGTAGTGTTTGACCAACCATACGGTGTTATAGATGATGCACTGATATTGGTTATGTTTGCACAAGAAGTAAGGTTACTGCCATATGGCGTGAAAGTACATGTATCTATGGTTGTACCGTCAGCGTCCTTTATTCTCAGTGTTATATTCTGGACAGGTATCCTTTCTCCAGGGTAATTTATATCAACATATGCTGTAAAAGTGACGCTAGTGTCGGCATTGCTATAAGAAGACTTGTCAGAACCCACCCCAAGTATAACAGCTCTTGTCGGATTGGCGAAGATAACAAGTATCACAATAGACATTGCGAAGAATATAGAAATTCTCCTATTTCTTTTACTGCCGATATTCATAACATATAATTATTGTTTATAACTTATAAATATTACTTACCCTTTTTGTTTTTTGTAAAAAAATAAAAGCACTAAAAGAGTTACAACAGATACAATATATCCGATGATATGCGTTCTGAATCTTATATTTTGAAGTATCTGGCCATTATAGGTAAAAATATTCACACCAAACCTCTCAAAAGGATTATTTGCACCAAGCCTCCAATAATTCGAGTACCTTTCTGTAAAAACAATGAATTTTTTCCTTGGTTCTTCTATTATATACTCTACTACTGAAATTCTTGTATGATCTAGCCTCTCCCAATCGTTTATTTGATCCAGATCATCTGTTTGATAGATCTTACTGATCGGATTTTTATTCTTGAAAACAAGAAAATGCTCTGTAGCATTAATCATTTCCAGGTCTGATTGATTGAAAAGAAATGCATAGCCACCATAATCGCTTTCTTTTGTGAGAACAACATATTTCACATTCAGCGGCATAATCCTCTCTCCAAAATTGGTTATATTATTCCTATTGTCCAGAAGGGATTCAATATAAGGGGATATTGGGTTTTTCGAAGCTGAATATACGTTTCCAAGCTCCAGATTATCGCCCTGTATAACAGGTTTTGTGAAAAAGTCCTTAGCTGGATTGAATATTCGTTTGTCCCAGTTTGGAAGCCATTGAAAATCCATATACATGTGCCATGGAAGAAAAAGCACATTAAAATCATCATTATCTTCATTAAGATAGTCATTTAGTTCATACCAATCATTAGGATAATCAGTTGACCTCATGTAGCCCTCAAAGCCAAAGAACATTGTATAAGAATAGATGAACGGCACAGCCAGTGCAATTACAGCCACTAAAACTGATAATATTTTTATTGAATCGATTTTTTCCTCTCCAATAAAATTATAGTTAAATATTTTCCTTGGTGATTTAATCAGCCTTCCAACAGCAATGCCTCCAAGGAATGAATAAGTTATAATTAGTAAAGGCAGGAATTTTTGGACATCCCTGAAAATCTGGAAAAGTGTGGGGAAAACATTGAAAATCTGCAAGACAAAACTTTTAGTGTACGGGTGTGTTGTTCCTATTGACATGAATACTGCAAATACTATTGATAGTATAGCCATTACCAAGAATTCGTCTTTGTGTTGACTATTTGATATGAAGTAACCGTATAACATGAGTAAAAGAATAAACACAGGAATCAGATACCAGAATGGAATATAGAGCATGGAATAGTTATACCCTGCCCTCCAGAAACCAAGCATAGAGATGAATGTAAACGGGAGATTATCAAATACCTTTATTGGCTGCATCAGGAATATGTCTTCTCTTCCTATTTCTTCTGAAGGTATCTGTTCTGCTGTAAATAATGGTAGAACCCAGAAGAGATTCAGTGCAAACAATATAATTAAAAGTATTATTAGGGATTTGAATAAAGTGAATATCTGCAATTTGCTCTTTTGCCTATACAATCTAAACAAAAAGATGATAGCAAAGATTACCAATATCAAGAATAGGTTATGTACATCCAGAATCGCAATCAGAGTTATAGAAAAGGCTGCCCTGATTATATTCTTTTTGTTTGGTCTTTCAAACATATCGAAAAAAATCTTTATTGCAAATGGAAGTATGGCATATGATAAAAGGAATAGCCAATGCCCTACTAAGAATCTCACAAAGACCAATGGATTCAGCATGTATATCAAGCCTGCAAAATATTTTCCGTATCTGTTTGTAGGACAAAGTCTATATGCAGAAACACCTGACAGGAAAAACGCTAAAAACAAGATTATCTTTTGAATGAGCCAGAATGGCATCAATATGTTTACAGCCTGGAGCGCTAAGCGAAATGGTAGATTAATTACATAATACAGGTCAAACCCATAAATAATATTAATATTGTTTATGGTTGGTGTAAATACCATATCCAATGTAAAAATATATTTTGGTAATAGGAGTTCCCATAGCACAAGAACTGAGATAATGGAAAAGAAAACCAAATAAAAGAACTTCCAATCAAAAATTCTCTTAATTTTATACATATATGTAAATTTAAAACTTAAACATTAAAATCATTCTATGATCTTAGTTACTGGGGGAGCTGGTTTCATAGGGAGCCATGTGACTGATAAGCTATTGGAAATGGGAGAAAGTGTAATTTCTATTGATAATTTTAATGATTTCTATAAACCTGATATAAAGAGAAAGAATATTCAGCATAATCTCGAGAAAGAAAACTTCAAGCTTGTTGAAGTGGATATTACAAATAAAGAGAGGCTGAAAGCGATTTTTAAGGAAAATGATATAAACAAAGTTATTCATCTAGCTGCAATGGCTGGTGTAAGGCCTTCTATTGAAAATCCATACATATATGAGGAAATTAATATAAGAGGAACACTGAATCTACTGGAAATTGTAAGAGATTGTGGAATAGAAAACTTTGTGTTCGGCAGCTCTTCTTCTGTATATGGTGCAAGTGATGTAGTGCCTTTTATAGAAAATAACAGAGCAGACAGGCCTATCTCACCGTATGCTGCGTCAAAAAGAAGCTGTGAGCTTTTCTGCTACACATACAGCCACCTATTTGATATACCAATGTCCTGTCTGAGGTTTTTCACTGTTTACGGCCCAAGGCAAAGGCCAGAAATGGCAATACATAAATTTGCAAGGCTTATTGACCAGGGCAAAGAGATAGAAATGTACGGTGATGGTAAGTCAAAGAGAGATTATACATTTGTTTCTGACATAGTTAATGGTATAGTTAGTGTTCTTGGGAAGAAATTCAAATATGAGATTTTCAATCTTGGGAATTCGAAAACAGTTGAGCTGAGATATCTGATTTCCCTTATAGAGAAAAACATTGGAAAAGAAGCTAATATTAAGCAAATGCCAGACCAGCCTGGTGATGTTCCAATAACATATGCAGATGTATCAAAATCAAATAAATTGTTTGGTTATGAACCAAAAGTCTCCATAGAAGAGGGTATTAGGCGGTTTATTGAATGGTATGGGAACAATAAGCCTTAATAAATTTTAATTTAATTTAATTTATGGATCTATCAATTGTGGTACCTGTTCTTAACGAAGAAGATAATGTTAAGCCATTATATGAAAAGGTAAAGGCTGTTCTAGATAGGCTTAAAATAGATTATGAAATCGTTTTTGTTGATGACGGATCTGAAGATGCTACGTTCCGGATTTTAAATGAAATGCATAAAAAAGACAAGAAACTGAAAATTGTAAAAATGCGAAGAAACTTTGGCCAGAGCGCTGCAATAAGCGCTGGTTTTGAGCATTCCAAGGGAGCTGTTATCATTGCAATGGATGGTGACCTGCAGAATGACCCTGAAGACATACCAAGACTATTAAACAAGTTAGAAGAGGGATATGATATTGTTTCTGGATGGAGATTTGAAAGAAAGGATCCATTTTCAAAGAAGCTGTTCTCAAAATTCTCTAATTTTCTGCGTAATTTCCTGTTAGGAGATCCCATACACGATTCTGGATGCACACTTAAAGCGTATAGAAAAGAATGCATAGAAGAATTGGAGCTATACGGAGAAATGCATAGGTACATACCATCAATACTGAGAAGAAAGGGGTTTAAGGTAACTGAAATTAAGGTAAAACATCATCAAAGAATGTTTGGAAAAACAAAATACGGTTTTTCAAGAATAATGAAAGGATTTCTTGACCTTATTAACATATGGTTCTGGAGAAAATTCTCTTCAAGGCCTTTGCACATCTTTGGTGGGTTTGGTATACTGCTTATTATAATTGGGTTTTTATCCGGGATATATCTCATATTTCTGAGATTGTTTTTTACATTTTCCCTGACCACATCCCAATTGCCTTTGTTGTCTGTGCTTTTGGTTATAATCGGTATCCAATTCTTTGTATCTGGGATATTAGCAGATATGATAATCAAGACATACTACTCACATGAGAACAAAAAGGTTTATTTTATAGAAAAATTTATTGAATGATATGAAAACCCTGATGCTGAATTATGAGTTTCCTCCTTTAGGTGGGGGCGGATCCAATGCCTGCAAATACATACTCAAAGAAATGGCAAAAAAAGGTGTTTCCATAGACTTGGTTACAAGCTCTGCTTCCAATCATTTTGAAACTGAAACAATTGGAGAAACTATTAAAATTTATAGACTGCCTGTAAACAAGAAAAGTATTCATTTTTGGACCCAGAGAGAGGTTCTGAGCTACAGCATGAAATCAAGAAGTCTTATTAAGAAACTTCTGAAACAGGAAAAATATAATTTATGCCATGCTTTTTTTGGCATACCATGCGGAGCAATCGCATATCTCTTTAAAAAAAGATTACCATATATTGTTTCTCTGAGAGGCTCTGATGTTCCTGGATTCAATAATAGGTTTGAACTCCAATACGTGTTTCTTAAGCCGTTTATTAAAAAAATCTGGAGGAATGCGAGAGCTGTAATTGCAAATTCAGAGGGACTAAAACAATTAGCGTTTTGCACTGATGCAAAACAGAAAATTGGTGTTATACCAAACGGTATAGATATGATGGAATTCAAGCCTGGTAAAAACACTGGTAAATTAAAAATATTATGCGTCTCTAGGCTTATCAGAAGAAAGGGTATAGATTATTTAATAAAGTCGATACCGCTTCTTGAAAAACAATTAAAGGATTTTGAGATAGTAATTATTGGTGAGGGTAATCAGGAAATAGAATTAAAGAGATTATCCAGGAATCTGGGAGTCGAAAAGTTTATCAATTTTGAAGGGTATGTTCCACATGACAATCTTCCAGAAATTTATTCAAAATCCGATGTATTTGTTCTGCCATCCCTTAACGAGGGAATGTCCAATACTGTTTTGGAAGCAATGGCATCCGGATTGCCGATAATAACAACAGATACTGGAGGAACAAACGAATTAATGAAGGACAATGGTGTGATTGTGCCCCCAAAAAATGAACAGGCGATTTCAGAGGCAATAGTCAAAATCTCAAATGAATCTATTAGAAAAGATATGGGAAAGAAAAGCAGGGAGATTGTGAAACAATTTGACTGGGGAACTGTTGCCGAGAGATACATTGATATTTACAGGGGGATTTAACAATGTGCGGAATCTGCGGTGTTGTTGGTTTTGAAGATAGATCTCTTGTAAAGAAAATGACAGATGTTTTGGAACATAGGGGCCCAGATGATGATGGCTATTTCTTTGACTCTGGTATTGGACTTGGTCATAGAAGGCTCAGTATAATAGACCTTTCAAAAGGAAAGCAGCCAATACATAATGAGAACAAAACAATATGGATTGTTTTCAATGGAGAGATATATAATTATAAAAAATTAAGAGATGAGCTTGAGAAAAAAGGCCATAGGTTTTATACTGATTCTGATACTGAAACAATTGTTCATCTCTATGAAGAGCTTGGGGATTCTTGTCTGAAACAGTTACAGGGTATGTTTGCTTTTGCATTATGGGACTCTGAAAGGAAAATACTTTTTTTGGCAAGGGACAGGCTTGGAATAAAGCCATTATACTATGCACTAATTGATGGAAATATTCTGTTTGCATCTGAAATCAAATCCATTCTTCAATATGAAGGTATAAAGAGGGAGATAAATCATAAGTCTATGGATAATTATTTTACATTTAGGTATGTACCAGGTTCTGAAACAATTTTCAAGGGAATAAAAAAACTTCTTCCAGGTCATTTTTTGAAATTTTTTAACAATGA